>CAMYKZ010000038.1 GCA_947259045.1 uncultured Afifella sp. | reverse complement strand
CCGCAATGAAGGCGTTCTGGACCAACGGCTTCGAGGCCACCACCTATGACGATCTGGTCGCCGCTACCGGCGTCAACAGGCCATCGCTTTACTCTGCTTTCGGCGACAAGGCGGCTCTGTTCGAAGCCGCCGTGAACCGCTATTTCGCAAACTATGGCAGGACTGCAATCGCGGCGTTGCAAGGTGGCGGCACGCTCAAACAGGATATGACGGCCTGGCTGTCGGCGACAGCAGACGGCCTTGCGCGCAAAGACCACCCGCCGGGCTGCCTGGTCAACAGAACGCTTTCTGAGGGCAACGGGCAGAACCGCCCCAGCAAGGTTGCGCACGAGTGCATTGCCGAAATCGAAGCGGCTGTGCTGGCAAGGATCAAATCAGCCGGTGAAACCGGCGAATTACCGTCGGATAAAGACGCCGAAAGCCTGACGGCCACGATCATGGCGCTTCATCTTGGCATGGGGCTGTTGGCAAAGACCGGAGCATCGGCGGCCAATCTCAGGGCTGTCGCCGAAAATGCCCGGCATCTGTTTGCCCAAGCGGAGCAATAGCGCGTTCAATCAGGCCGCTGCAGAAACGCCAGCAATGCCGCCGCCGTCTCATCCGGCTTTTCCTCAGCCAGGTAATGGCCGCAGGGCAGCGCCCTGCCGGAGACATAGTCCGCCCAGTCGCGCCAGACGGACAGGACGTCATACAGCTCGCCGACCTTGCCGTTTGCCCCCCACAGCGCAAGCAGCGGGCAGCCAATGCGCCTGACGCCGTAATCGGCCTTGTCGATTTCGAAATCGATCGTCGCGGCAGCCCGGTAATCCTCGCAGGTTGCGTGAACGGTTTCCGGGTTGCGGTAGCAGGTCAGATAATCCTCTAGCGCTGCCTCGGTGAAAAAATCCGGCCGTTTGCCGCCGTAACGGAACAGGAACCAGAAATCCGGATCGGCCATGATTGCCCGCTCCGGCCGGTCAAACGGCTGGGCTAGGAAGAACCAGTGATAATATCCGAGCGCAAAGGCCATGTCGGTGCGGGCAAAATGTTCATAGGTCGGCAGAATATCAAGCACCGCCAGCCGCTCCACCGCATCCGGATGATCGAGCGCCAGCCGGTAGGCCACCCGACCGCCGCGATCGTGCCCGGCGACGGAAAACCGGCGATGGCCAAACGCCTGCATGATGGCGATCTGGTCTTTTGCCATGGTCCGTTTGGAATGCGGCATGTGATCGGGGCTTGATGCGGGCTTGCCGCTTTTGCCGTAACCGCGCAGATCCGGCGCGATGATGGTGAAATGGTCTGCCAGAATCGGCGCCACCCTGCCCCACATCATCAGGGTCTGCGGATGGCCGTGCAACAGCAGCAGCGGCGGACCGCTGCCGCCATGGGCGACGCGGAAGGTCAACCCGTTGGCATCGATTTCAGAAATCGCAAGCCTGTCAATCATCGCCGGATGTTTTGCCATCGCCGGCAATGTGGCATGAATTCAAAGCGCGATCACGGCAAATCCGGGCCGGTCAGGCCACTTCGTCATCCGCATCGCCGACATCATCCTCATTGCGGCTGAACGTCCAGCTCGTCGTAAAATCCGGATCGGTAACCGTTTCACCTGTCTGTTCAAGCGTATAGACGCCCGGCCTGGCGATCTCGAATGCATCGAGATCCGGCGGGCAGATCCAGCTTTCGCCGGCCAGTTCGCCATGCAGTTCGATCTCGATACCGGCATCGGCATCGACGTTTTCGACCATGCCCCACATCTGATATTCTTCGACGGCTTCATTGTTGCCATCGACTTCCGTGATGTCGACAAGCACGATTGCGCCGACCAGTTCGTCGGCCATATCCTGATCCCAGCCAGGATTGTTCGACACCTGCTCGGCCCAGTCATCATCGATCGGGCGCATCTGATTGTCGTGTTTACTCATTGTCCTGTCATCACCTGTGCCGGCCCCTTGGCGTTTGCACGAGAGCCGGAAACAGAAGCGGCGCCCGAGGGCGCCGCATGAAAACCGCAGGTGATGCCCTGTTACTCGGATTTTGTCTCTTCAGCGTCCGCCGCCGGCGCTTCAGCAGCCGCTGCCGCTTCAGCAGCCTGAGCTGCAGCAGCCTCTTCTGCAGCTTTGGCAGCTTCTGCTTCCTCGGCAGCCTTCGCGTCCGCAGCAGCCTGACGCGCCGCAAGCTTTTCAGCTTCCGCAGCAGCCTTTGCGTCGGCCACTTCCTTGCGGTCGGCGTCGTTCAGCGACTTGGCGCGAACATTTGTCGCTTCGGCGATCCGGGCCGACTTGCCGCGCCGGTCACGCAGATAATAAAGTTTGGCGCGGCGGACATCGCCGCGGCGAACCACTTCGATCTTCTCCACCATCGGCGAATAGACCGGGAAAACACGCTCGACACCTTCGCCGTAGGAGATCTTGCGGACGGTAAAACTCTCATTGATGCCGCCACCCTTGCGGGCGATGCAGACGCCCTCATAGATCTGGACGCGGGTCCGGGTGCCTTCGGTAACCCGCACATGCACGCGCATCGTGTCGCCGGCGCTAAAATCGGGAACCTTGCGTTTGTCTGCAACGGCTGCGGCTTCCGCCTGCTCGATTTCCTGAATCACATTCATCGTCTTATACCTTGTCACAATTCGCGCTCACCCGACATTCCGGCATCACAAAACCGCCGGGGTGCGGCCACATCTGATCATCCATCATTTGGAAGTTGCGGCGATATACACGCAACAGCGGCCAATGTCGATAGGCAGAGCCCTAATCTTTGCGCTCTTTCATCACTGTTTTGTCCGCCTTGTCAATCAGATCCGGCCGTCTCTCGCGGGTCAGCGTTTCCGCCTGGTCGCGCCGCCATTGGGCAATTCGGCCGTGATGGCCCGACATCAGCACGTCGGGTATGCTCCGATCCTCGAAAATCTGCGGCCTTGTATAGTGCGGATATTCCAGCAATCCGCCCTCAAAACTCTCCTCCGCACCCGACTGGGCATGCCCCATGACACCGGGCAAAAG
Source organism: uncultured Afifella sp. (assembly GCA_947259045.1). Classification (GTDB taxonomy): domain Bacteria; phylum Pseudomonadota; class Alphaproteobacteria; order Rhizobiales; family Afifellaceae; genus CAMYKZ01. Next base: position 59,190 of record CAMYKZ010000038.1, on the reverse strand, counting down.
CCGCACACAGGCGTCGAGCAGCACCATCGCCGCCAATTCCCCGCCTGAGAGAACATAATCGCCGATGGAGACCTCCTCCAGGCCCCTCGCCTCAATCACCCGCTCGTCGACGCCTTCGAACCGGCCGCAGACGATCAGCGCGCCGTCGCCGCCAGCCAGATCGCGCACGGCCGCCTGGGTCAGCGGCCTGCCGCGCGGGCTCATCAACAACCGCGGGCGCCGGTCACCTGGCGGCAAAGCCGCATCGACCGCCGCCGCAAGCACATCGGCCTTCAGCACCATGCCAGGCCCGCCGCCGGCCGGTGTGTCGTCGACCGCCCGATGCGCGCCAGATCCGTGGTCGCGAATATTATGCACGTCAAGCGCCCAGGTGCCCGCCTCCAGCGCCTTGCCGGACAGGCTGACGCCAAGCGGTCCGGGAAACATCTCCGGATAAAGCGTCAGAACGGTGGCGCGGAAGGTCATGACAGGCTCAGATCAGGTTGTCGCATAGGTTGGGAGACGGTTTCATAGCCCGATCACCGCGCCGCGTCACGCGCGGAGACGCGATGAACCTGACGATTGCGCTTTCACGCTTCCCGGCCATGGGCCTTCAGGCGGCCGCGGATCAGGTCCGCGTCCCGGTGCCCGCTCTCCAGCGCAAAGACATAGGCGTGAACGTAAAAGAAGCAGGCGCGGTCGGTTTCGCCGGCGGCCTCCGCTACCTCGCCCGCTTCGCGGTACAGCCCCACCAGCGCGTCGCCATCGCCGGTCTCGTGGGCTGCGATCAGCCTCCGATCCAGATCACGAGCATCAGACAAATGCCCGGCCACGCTCAGCTGTCTTCGGCAAACTGACTGGCGACCCAATGGTGGAACGTATGCGTCGGCTCATCCATCACCGGCGAAAACTTGCCGCCATCAAAACGCATGCCGTGCCGGCCTTTCTGCATGCCCTCCACAACGCCGATATCTTCGATGAAAATGCCTTTCCAGAGTTTTGCATTCTCCGCCCTGAGATCGGCATAATCCGGCCCGGTCATGTCTTCATCGGCATAATAGATCTCGATATGCTCCACCGTCGTTCCAAGCCCTGTCGGCTCCAGCAGGATGGCGTAGACATGGTCGCGGTGGACGCCGAACAGCACGTTTGGAAAGAACGAGATATATTCGGCGGCCTCGTTCCACTTATCCGACAGGCCGTTGAAATTTCTGAACGATCTGGAACCGTCGCCAAGCGAGGGATTGTAGACATTGGTGCCCTGGCCGGAAAACCGGCCCGGCTCGATAATATGGTAATGATCTTCAAGCTTCGAATAGGCGTTGAGGCCCGGATGAATCCACGGCAGATGATAACTTTCGCAATAATTTTCCACCGCCAGTTTCCAGTTGGTCGCCACTTCCAGCTTGAAGGACGAATCCGCCCCGCCGTGAAAGATCGGCCTGTCGAACTCTTTCCAGCGTTCGATCAGATCGGCAGCGTAGTTTTCAAAATCCGGCGCCGCGCCTGACATATTGACGAAAATGATATCGCGCCAGACATGCGAGCGAACCTCGATCAGGCCGAGCGTGGCACGGTCGATATCGTCGTGCAGATTGTTGCCCGGGCCGCCGACATGGGGCGTGGAGCGCAATTCGCCGTTCAGCGCATAACACCAGGAATGATATTTGCAGCGGATCATGCCGCGCAACCGGATCGCCTCGTCGACGAGGATCATGCCCCTGTGGCGGCAGGTGTTCTGGAAAACGCGGACCTGGCCTTCCTTGTCGCGCACCGCCAGAAGCGGCTGGCCGAGAAAGTCGACCGGTCTGGCGTCGGCAGGTTCGGGAATGTCCTTGGCGAAACCGATCGCCGCCCAATTGGCGAAGAATACCTGCTGCTTTTCCTGCTCAAACGTGTCCTGATCGACATAAAACTGGTTTGGAAGGCCGCGGGCGCCGGCAACCGGCTGCAACACCGGCCTGAGCAGATTGAGATCAACAACAGTCATTGGCGGTCACCTTATCCATCACGCTTTTCGGGCGGAACAATTCTAATCAGCCTAGAATGTCTCGCCGCAGGCGCTTTTCCAATACCGTCACCGGCGTCAATTGCAGCGACGTTTCGCCGGCTCAATCCTTGAGTTTGGTCGCATAATCGCGGTCGCTGACGCCCGCAGGCGGCGCAAAGGCATGATCCGGCCCGTCATTTTGATATTCGTGCATATGCACGAGCACCCGGTCGTCGTCGACAAAGACGATGCCGTAGGCCGGCTGTTCGGGACCGGTGCGGATCGTGTCCAGCCGCCCGGTCAGTTCCAGCCAGACCTGATGATTGGTGCCACGCATGTTGGAGAGCGGAATGCCGAGCCAGCTGCCGGCGATCGCCCGGTGAAGATGGCCGAAAAACAGATGCCGGATGCGCACGGCATGGGGCCGGATGATCTCGGCAAACCTTTCCGGTTCTCTCAGCGCGATGGCATCCATATAGGCAATGCCGACGGCAAACGGAGGGTGGTGCATGAACAAAAAAAGCGGACCCTCGGTCTCAGCCAGAGTCTTTTCGAGCCAGGCGCTGCGGGTTTCGCAATAGGTTCCGGCGGCGGAACCCGGTTCATGGGTATCGAGAAAGACAAACGTGCCGGCAGTGGTTTTCAGCGAACCCTGGACGAACCCCGAGCCGTCATCCATTCCGTCCTTGAAGACGCCGCGGAAATTCGGCCGGTCATCGTGGTTGCCGAGCAGCAGCACCGGCGGCATGGAGAGCGGTTCAATCAGCCCGGCGACAGTCTCATAGGATTCCGGTTCAGCCCAGTTAGTCAGATCGCCGGTGATGACGACCATTTCCGCATCGGAATGGTTTTCATTGATATCGGCGACGGCCGCCGCCAGGCTTGCAGCCGGGTCACGGCCATAAAGCGGCAAACCGCCGGAAATCACATGCGGATCTGTCAGATGTATGAATTTCATGGTCGGGCCACCCCTGCTGGATGGCCAACACTAACCGATTTCCGCAAACGCCGGAAAGGTTTCCAGCAGCCAGAAAGCCATCGTCGACATGTAGCCGGTCATGAACAGAACTCCGGTCAGAACCAGCATGCCGCCCATGACCTTTTCAACGGTCGCCATATGTCGGCGGAAGTTTTTCGCCCAGGCCATGAACGGACCGGCGAATGCGGCGGCCAGCAGGAACGGCACGCCCAGACCCAGCGAATAGGTCGCCAGCAGGACCGCGCCCTTGGCAGCGGTTCCCTCAGCGCCGGCAACAAACAGGATCGTGCCAAGGATCGGGCCGACGCATGGCGTCCAGCCGAACGCAAAGGCAAGGCCGATCAGATAGGAGCCGATCAGGCCGGCCGGCTTGCGGGCGACCTGGACGCGGGCTTCACGGTAAAGCAGCCCGATCCTGAATACGCCCAGGAAATGCAGGCCCATGGCGATGATGATGATGCCTGCGACGATCGACAGGAAATCCAGGTTGCGGGTAACCACCTGACCGATCAGGCTGGCCGATGCGCCGAGCATGACAAAGACAGTGGTGAATCCGAGCACAAATGCCAAAGCGGCAAAAAACACTTTGACCGGCGAGACCGAAGACTCGTCTTCGCCGGTCAGCTCCTCCAGCGAGACGCCCGCCAGATAACACAGATAGGGCGGGACAATCGGCAGAACGCATGGCGATACGAATGATATCAACCCGGCAAGGAATGCAGCGCCAAAAGTGACTTCGAGCAATATGTTACCTCAGAACATCATCGACAATCGGAACCTGAAGCCGGGATGAGCGGCATGCGTCAACTCTACATAATCGGCTTTGCGCATGAGGCAAAGGCGCCTTCGCGCAGAAGTGAGAAGCCGTGAGCAAGCCGACAGAATGGTACAGGCCGGGTTAATAGTTCGCAAAAGACCGTCAGTCGATGCTGCCGGACGGATTGTCTTCATCGTTTGGCGTGACGTCGATGACCCGGGCCCGGCCGGTGATTTCCACAGCCTGCCTGCAGTTTTCCATGCACGATTCGGCATTTTGACGTCGAGGAAATTCGATCTGGACAGTTCGAAATCCTCATCCTTGATCACATCGTTCATGAACATGATGTAGGCGAGCAGCGCATAAACCTCGTCCGCCTCCAGCGACTGGGCGTCGCCATAGGGCATGGCCCGGTAGATATAATCGAACCCGGTGGACAGATAAGGCCAGTAGGAGCCGATCGTCTTCACCGGGTCGTCGCTTTTCAGGCTGCCGATGCCGCCGGCCAGAACCGGCCAGCGGTCGACGCCCTCGGCAAAATCACCATGGCAGGCGGCGCATTTTTCAAGGAATATCTCCTCGCCCTGGGCGACACTGCCGCTACCCTCGGGGAGACCGGTCCCGTCGGGCCTGACATCGATGTCCCAGCCCGTAATCTGTTCGGTCGTCGCCTCGTGGCCGAGGTTGAACTTGCCGGCAAGCACCGGCGTAGCGGTGAGCGCAAGCACAAGAGCGGCGAGGCCAAGATTACGAGACTTCGACATTTTCAACCTCTCCGCCGGACTGGACGTGCCAGGTCTGGATACCGTTATTGTGATAGATGGAATTGGTGCCGCGGACGGCGCGCAGCTGATCCTTGGTCGGCTGGATATGGCCTTGCGAATCGACCGCGCGCGATTGCAGCAGCAACGGCGAACCGTCCCACTCGAATTCGTAATAGAACCGGTGCACGGCCTTGTTCAGACTCGGACCGTCAATGCGGGCCGGATGCCAGTTCCGTCCGCCATCGAGCGTGACATCGACGCGCTCGATTGTCCCCCTGCCCGACCAGGCCAGCCCGGTCAGGACCGTAAAACCCTTGCCGTGATTGATCGGCGCCTGCGGGCTTGGATTTGTGATGACGGATTTGACGTCCATCTCCCAGGTAAAACGTCGCGCTTTGCCGCCGGGCAGCAGATCGGTATATTTCGAGGTCTCTTCGCGCTGATGCCAGGGCTGGTCGCCAACCTCGATGCGGCGCAGCCATTTGATCCACATATTGCCCTCCCAGCCGGGCACGACCAGGCGCAGCGGATAACCCTGTTCCGGGCGCAACGCCTCGCCGTTCATGGCAAAAGCGACAAGGCAATCGTCAAGCGCTTTTTCCAGCGGGATTGAACGTGTCATCGCCGACGCGTCAGCGCCTTCCGCCAACAGCCATTTGCCATTCGGCTTGAGACCCGCTTCATTGAGAATGTGGCGCAGCGGCACGCCGGTATACATCACGCAATGAACCATGCCGTGGGTGAACTGGCAGCCATTGAGCTGGGCGCCGCGCCATTCCATGCCGGAATTGGCGGCGCATTCCAGGAAGTAAATCCTGTTTTCGCGCGGGAAACGCCGGATATCGTCCATTGTGAAGATCAATGGCCTGTCGACAAGCCCGTTGATCATCAGGCGATGATCGGCCGGATCAATTTCGGCGATGCCGCCATGATGGCGTTCGAAACACAGGCCGTTCGGGGTGATGATGCCGTCCAGCGCGTGCAACGGCGTGAAATTGACCGAGCTTTCCGTCGACGCTGTCAGCCAGGCGACGCTGCGGCGAACCGTTTCGCTTTCAAATTCCGAGGGAGCGCCGTACGGCCGGGCATCGACACCGTCGCCGAGATAACGCGACCAGTCGGCGACATTGGGCGGCAGATTGTCCGGGTTGGATTCTGATGCGCCGGCAACCGAACCGCCTGCGATCGCTGCTCCGCCGGCGGCAAGCCCGGCGCGAAGGAAACGGCGGCGGTCGATGGACGGTGAACCGCCGGTTCTGTCTCGATCCTGTGTCATTGGCGTCCTCGGATTTTACATATTCGATTTTATGAATATATATGTGGCGATACGGATTGTCGAGGCTTAAAGGCCGGCAACCTTGACGGCACGGTTCGGCTCAAGCTCGATGACCTTCCGGCTTTCCACATGGTCCGACACCACATCCCAGATCGGCGGCCCTTCGGTGGCCTCGTTGACGCTGGCCCAGCCGGCAACGACATATTCCCTGCCAGGATCGATCGCCTCGCCGCTGGCCAGCAGCGTCATGTCGGAGACCCGCGATCCCATTGTCTCAAGCGGATCGATGCGATAGCCCATGCCGCCGACACGCACCATGTCGCCGCCCTGCTGGTAATACGGATCGGGGTTGAACAGATTGTCGGCGACATCCTCCAGGATGTCCTTTAGCAGCTTGCCCGACATCGGCGTGCGGTAGGCGGCGGGATAGGACATGGCGGTCGCGTTAAAAATATCCTCGACGCGGATATCCTGGCCCGGCAACAGGCTTGTGCCCCATCGGAAGCCCGGCGACAGGGCAATCTGGGCATCCCGTTCAGACACCAGCGCCTCGCAGATCAGATCGTCAAACGTGCCGTTGAAATTGCCGCGCCGGTAGAGCAGCGATTCCGTCCGGCCGATCACGCGCTGCAAATCGGCCTCATAGGGCGCCCGCACTTCGTCGATCAGTGCGCTCATCTCGGGGTCGGGCGCGATGACGTCGGAGAAAACCGGGATCAGCCGGTATTTGAATCCCTTGACGGCCCCGTCCTGAACATCAAGGTCGAGCCTGGAGACGAATTTGCCGTTGGAGCCGGAGGCGATCAGCATCGTCTTGCCGACCTGAACCGGTTCCGGCAGAGCATCGTGGGTATGGCCGGTCAGGATAACGTCGATACCGCTGACGCGGCCCGCCAGCTTGCGGTCGACGTCAAATCCGTTGTGGGACAGAAGTACCACCAGTTCGGCGCCATCGGCGCGGGCAGCGTCGACGTTTTTCTGGATTTCCGCCTCGCGGATGCCGAACGAATAGCTCGGGAACAACCAGCCCGGATTGGCGATCGGCAGATAAGGAAACGCTTGGCCGATGACGGCGATCTTCACGCCGCCGCGCTCAAACGTTGCGGTGGATTCAAAAGCCGGCTCGTCCCATTCCTTGTCGAAAATATTCGAACCCAGAAAGGCAAACGGCAGATCCTCGACGATCTCTTTCACACGCTCTTCGCCGAGGGTGAACTCCCAATGGCTGGTCATGGCGTCGGGCTGCAGGGCGTTCATTACCGTCACCATGTCCCGGGCATCGGTCTTGAGCGCCGTATAACTGCCCTGCCAGGTATCGCCGCCGTCGAGCAGCAGGCTGCGGCCCGGGCGTTCGGCTCGGATCCGCCTGATGATCGCGGCACTCCGGTCGAGCCCGCCCATGCGGCCATAATCGCGCGCCAGCGTGATGAAATCATCGGACGACAGCGCATAGGCCTTCGGCGAGCCGGGTTCTAGGTTGAACAGGTTTAGGAAATCCGCGCCGGTGACGTGCGGCGGCAGGCCGGCCGCATCGCCAACACCCAGATTGATCGACGGTTCGCGGAAATAGACCGGTTTGATCTGGGCATGCAGATCGGTGATGTGGATCAACGTGACATTGCCGTAACCGTCAAAGCCGAGCAGATCCTCCTCGCTGATCGCCTGCTGACCGAACGCGCGGCCGATGCCGGCCATTCCGCCTGCCCCGAGGATAGCCGACGTGGCGACGGATGCCTGCAAAAATTCACGACGTGAAATCATTGGAGAAGTCCTGTTCGGATCATCGGTTGCAAAAACTGCAGGTCATGCACCGGTGACAATCTGGAATCCGCCGGCGCCGCTCAGTTCGTGTCGCTCTTCGAACGACGGCGTTGCCGCGTCGAGCGGGCATTTAACCGGGCCGCATCAAGCGGCCCGCTTTGTCAATCGATCCGCGACAGATCAGTTGCGGACGGCCGGCGTCTCCACCGACAGGCCCTGGCCGCGCGATGCGACATAAAGCTCAAGAGCGGTGAACTCGTCGGAGCCGCGCTTGTAGGGTGTCGCCCGGATATTTTCCATGCAGCCCTTGAAACGGCGGTGGATGGAACCGACCTTCTGCCACTTCAGCCGGTAGACAGGGAAACCGTTGATCTGGCCCTGGCTCAAATGGTCGGCGCGAATCATATTGCCGTAATTGTCCTCGTGGCAATTGGAACAGGCCATGTCGAGCTGGCCGACGCGGGTATAATAGAGTTCCTTGCCGCGTTCCCACGATTGCTGCATCGGCCCGTCGGTCTGGACGTTGACCGGCATGCCGCGCGACTGCAGACCGACATAGGCGGTCATCGACAGCATCTGGCTGGATTCCCATTTCCACTCTTCCGCGCCCATGCGTTCCGTGCGGCAGGTGTTGATGGTGTGCTCCAGCGCCTGCGGTTTGCCCTTGGCATCGCTCCATTTCGGCATCGCGGCACGTACGCCCTTCATGCTGTCGGCGGCATCATTGTGGCAGGTCTGGCAGGATTTGCCTTCCGATCCCTCCACCGTGCTCCACAATTCCTCGCCCTGTTCGACAAAAATGAAGCCGGGGTTTTCGAAATCGTCCTTTTCCAGTCCCTGGGTCGCCGGATCGCGGAATTCCCAGCCGGAGATGATCTCATCGACCGGGAAGCCGTCCGGCGCCTTCACCTTTGTGACGATCTTCGTCTCTTCATTGATCAGGAACGAACCGTCCTGGGCGATTGCCGCCTGGGCCGTCAGCCCGGCCGCCACCAGCGCAACGATATAAGCGCCACTGCGTATTGTTGCCTTCATCCGTGCATCCTCCCGGCCCGTTTTCATTTTGGAAGGGCCATTATCTTATTGAACCGTAATGGTTTTTTCCGCCTCGTAGACCGAGCCGTCATCATCCAGCCAGGTAAATTTGAAGGTGCCGGATTCCGGAACTTTCACGTTGAATTGAAAATACGGATTGGCCGATACGGCCGGCTCGATATCGGTCGCAAAGACCATTTGGCCGTTAAATTCACAGGTGAACTTGTTGATGATGGAACGGGGAATCACATTTCCGTCCTTGTCCTTGCGCTGACCGGATTCCATTGTGTGGCTGATCAGAGTCTTGATGGTAATGACTTCATCCTTGGATGCCGTCTTGGGTACTTTGACCCGGGGTTTGGCGTTTGCCATCTGTCCGTCTCCTGTTGTCTGCCGTTCAGCCGCCACAGCCGCCGATGGTGACCTTGACTTCCTTCGTATCCATAAACACCGAGCCGTCACTCATCCTGGCGACCGCAATGACGTTCTGGGTCTTGGCAAGGCGCATGCGTGTCGATGCCACGGCCTCACCGCTGAGCGGCGAGAAATGGAATGTCGCGACGCCCGGCCTTGGATTGCCGGTCGCCAGAATCATCACCGACTGGACGTAATTGTCTGCCGTCATTTCGCTTTCCACCGAAACGCCGACCGGAACCGTATTGCCGTTTTCGGCGATTTCCGGGGCTTCGAGGCTGACCTTGCCGGTCTCCGGCGTCTTGCCGCCGGAAAATTCCATGATCAGCTTGTCGACTTCATCATTGGCCGCGGCCATCGCTGTCTGTGCGAACTGGCCGTACGTCGCACCGACTGCAAGAGCAACAGCTCCCGCGCCCAGTTTGAACGTGTCGCGCCGTGTCAGTTTCATCATCATATCTCCTGTATTCTCATTGGGGCTGATGTCTCAAAGCGGGGGTATTCACGTTCTCAGCCCGCTGCACTTTGCCGGTCCGCCGTGTTTTCCAAGACCGCTGGGTTTTCCAGACCATCCGTTTCCGGTGACTGCTATTCTTTCAGCGTCAACAGATAGGCGAGCACGTCTTCAACCTGTTCTGCCGACAATATCGTCTTGTCCTGGAATTTTTCCATGGTCCGCGCGCCGTTTGTCTTGCGGTAAAACGACGGCATGATCGTCTGTTCGCCGAACACCTTTTTCGAATTGACCAGAATGGCGCGCAATTCCTCAGGCGACCAGCGGTCGGCGGCACCATCGAGCGGCGGCCCGACCTCGCCATGGAAAGGCTGGTCGTTCTGATCGGCATTGGCGTGGCAGGCCAGGCAATTGCCGAGCTTGCGGTCGGCAAACAGCTTGCGGCCTGTCGCCGCATCGCCGGCGCCGCCGGTCAGCGACTTAGCGACCGCATTGTCACCGTCGAACATGACATTGTCGGGCGCAACGGTTTCAGCGCCCGCAAGGCCCGCAAAACCGGCGATTGCGACGATTGTCATGATCCTGAAAGCAGTTTTCATCCAGCGTTTCCCTCTTCACCTGTTGGCCCGTTCTTGTCTGCCGAGCCGTTCTTTTGCAAAACGGTATCCGGCCAGCGGCGAACAATCAATAGATAAATGCAATTTTGTGAATATGTTTCTGTTTTCGCCGGACATGCATTCAAACACCCAGTGAATTTACTCCGGTGGGCAAAATGAACGGCGGATGAACGCATCGCTCAGCCTGAGTTCAGGGCACTGGTCGTAGACGTACTTTGTCAACCCAAATCATGATGCGGCATTTCAGCAACGGAGAGAACCGATGACAAACACTATCCGTCGAACGATTTCTGCCACCATGGCTGTAGCCATTTTGATGTCAGCCTCATTTGCCAATACCGGCACGGTCCAGGCCAATGAGCGCACGCTTGGCAATCAGGAGCGGCGGCAGGGTATCCACAAACGCCATCGTCGCGGCCATGGCAATGCGGACGCTGAGGTCGCAGTCGGACTTGGCCTTTTGCTGCTCGGTGTAATGGCCAACGCCACGCCGGCCCAGAGCGCCCCGCGGCACAAGGGACCCAAGAACGATACCCGCGCCGACATCCGCACCGACGTTGCGATTGACGGCTGGACCGACAACAACTGGGCGCGCAGCCAATGCAAGCGCGTCGCAGAATGGAAGGCCTTGGTAAAAGCCGCCAAAGCCAACCTGGCGCGCGACAGGAAATTGGGAAGAGACACCAAGTTCTCCAAGCGCGACCTTGAATTCCGTAAGGCCAAGGTGAAACAGTTCAAGGCGAACTGCAAGAAGGCAAGAGCACGGCTGGCCGGACGCTGAGCCAGGACGAATTAACCACAGGGCCGCCCCGGATTTCGGGGCGTCCGTCTGTTGTCGGTTGATGTTCATTCCTGTTGGCTGTCACCGTCTTCCGGCAACGTTTACCCCGAATAATTTGGTTGTTTCGGGTGGGCCAGGCAATCTCGAACCGATGGCTTGGATGTTTCGGCGGCGCTGCCAGCAATATTTGAGAACCAGGCTGGAACAAATAGTGACTGCCCATACCGGCAGGATCACTTTATCGGTATTTTTCATGCTTGCTCCCTCCCCTAATTGCCGCATCACTCTGCCTCCCCCCAAAGCTCCTGACTGTCTCACGACTGGAATTTATATTCACACATCTGTATATCAGAACATGAATGATGATTTTGCTGTCTGACGGAGCAGCCTGTGCGCCTGTACCGATTTGCCCTTTCCAGCCTTTGCGCCTGCGCGATCTGGCTGACGATTGTAACGCTGCCCGGGCGGGCGGCGGAGCTTGTCATGTTCGAGCAGCAAGCGTGCGAATGGTGCGAAATCTGGCACCGGGACATCGGCCCGATCTACCCGAAAACCGCAGAGGGCAAGCGCGCGCCGTTGCGGCGGGTGGATATTTTCGACCCGCTGCCCGACGACCTGAAACATATTGCGCCGGGGCGGTTCACGCCGACATTCGTGCTGATTGAAGAGGGCCGGGAAATCGGCCGGATCCGCGGATATCCCGGCGAAGACTTTTTCTGGGGCCTGCTGGCCCGGATGATTGAACAATTGCAACCTGACGGCGGGGGAAATCCGTCTTCAATGCCGCAACAAGAAAGCTGACATGGCCCTTTCCGATATCGAACTGACCGAAGAAAAACTCGACCAGATGGGCGAAGCCGCGCGCGAAGCGAGTGTTTTCCTGAAGGTGCTGGCGCACGAAGCGCGGCTGATGATCCTGTGTTATCTGGTTGACGGTGAAAAATCCGTCAAACAGCTGGAGGACCTGCTCAGCCTGCGCCAGCCGACCGTCTCGCAACAACTCGCCCGGCTGCGGCTGGAAGGGCTCGTCGATACACGGCGCGACGGCAAGGCGATCTATTACAGTCTGAACAGCGACAAAGCGCGGCGGGTCATCGAGGTGATCTACGACCTGTTCTGTCCCAAGGACGATCAGGCGAACTGACTTGGCGCGTGGAAGACCCGGAACGGGCCGGCGCGCGATATCATGATCTGGTATCAGGGAGAATAACCGGATGAACGTCTCGACGGGTCTGCTCGTCGCCATGATCGGATTTTCCGGCGGCATCGGCCTGGGCCTTGCCGCCCGCATCGGCCGCTTCTGTACGCTTGGAGCGATTGAGGATGCCATCTTTTCCGGCGATCTGAAACGGTTGCGCAGCTGGGCGCTGGCCATGGCGGTAGCGATAACCGGGACATGGGCGCTGGATGCCGGCGGCTTCATCCAGATCGAAAACTCGTTTTATCTCGCCAGCACGATCAACCTGCCGTCACTGGTTGCCGGCGGGCTGATGTTCGGCGTCGGCATGGCGCTTGTCGGCACATGCGGTTATGGCGCGCTTGCCCGGGTTGGCGGTGGCGACCTGAAATCTCTGGTAATTGTTCTGGTCATCGGCGTTTCCGCCTATATGGCGTCGGGCGGCCTGACCGCTTTTGCGCGCGTAAGCTGGCTGGAGCCGCTGGCCTTTTCGCTTCCCGCGCAGCAAAGCCTGCCGGCCCTTGCGCAAGATCTCACCGGACTGTCATTTGCCCGTATTGCACCGCTTGCCGTCGCTGCAATGCTGGCGATCTGGTGTTTCAAGGATCCTGATTTTCGCAACGCCCCGCGGCCGGTCATCGCCGGCGCAGGCGTCGGGCTGATGATCGTGCTCGGCTGGTTTGCAACCGGCACTGTCGGCAATGATCCGTTCGATCAGCAGCGACTGGTCTCCTACACCTTTGTGCGCCCGCTCGGCGACACGTTGGTCTATCTGATGACCTTTACAGGTGCGTCGATCAATTTCGGCATCGGCGCAACGCTTGGCGTGATCGCCGGCTCGGCCATCGGCTCACTGGCGAAGGGCGAATTCCGCTGGGAGGCCTGTGACGATGCGCGGGAACTGAAGCGGCAGATCTTCGGCGGATTTCTGATGGGGACCGGCGGATTGCTGGCGCTCGGCTGCACCGTCGGCCAGGGCCTGTCGGCAGTCTCCGTGCTGGCTTTGTCGGCGCCGGTCGTGCTGGCGTCGATCTTTGCCGGCGCCTGGCTCGGCCTGATGTATCTTGTGGAGGGAACAGTGGGCGACGCGCTGCGGAATTTGACGCGATGGCGGTTGGGAAACTGAACGGATACGTTCAGGAAAGATCGCGAACGATCCGGAATCCCTGATTTTTCAGCATGTCCAGATAGGTGAGAATCACGGCCTCGCTTTCGGCGCGATAGTCGCTCCAGTCGCCTGTGGGATCATCGACAGGATTGGCGACCGGATTGGCGACATGCGATGCGGCGACGGCAAAATGATCCTCGCCCTCCCATTGCGCCCTGAGCGCCAATGCGACGCCGCGGACAAACATGTCGCCGGTCAGTTCCGCCTCACTTGCCGGTGCTTGCGCAATGTCGCCGTTTCCAACCGTGCGGTATCCCCGAGCTGCCATCTTCAACCCCCAAATCGAGTGGAGAAGTGATGGCAGATCAGGGCTAAATCGGCGTTAGAAAATCCGTTCGGATTTTAACGATCCCTGTTTAACCGCGCCGCAGCCGGCTCAGAAGATCCGCGGTCGGATAGGAATCGGCGGGCAATCCGTATTTGATCTGCATTTCCTTGACGGCAGCACGGGTCTTGGCGCCGACAATGCCATCGACCTTGCCGACATCGAAGCCCTGGCGTTTCAGGAGATTCTGCAGTTCCTTGGTCTGGCCGCCGCTCAACGTGTCTGGCGCATTGCCGCGTCTGACAGGCGGCGCTCCGGCGAGGCGGGTGGCGAAATAACCGGCCGTGATCGTGTAGACCAGCGATTCATTCCATTCCAGATAGATGCGGAAATTCGGATGCGCCAGGAAGGCCGGGCCCTTGCGGCCCATCGGCAGAAGCAGGGATGTCGGCGTGTTATCGGCTTTCAGCTTGCCGCCATCGGCCGTGCGTACGCCCCATTGCGCCCATTGCGACCGGCTGTGCTGGATCGCCAGATCGGCCTGCGCCCAGTCCATTTCCCCCGGCACCCTGACCTCTTCAAGCCAGAGTCCGCCGCGCTGCCAGCCATGTTTGGCAATGACATTGGCGGCAGACGCCAGCGCGTCCGGCGCACTGGTTCTCAGATCCCGCCGACCGTCGCCGTCAAAATCGACAGCGCTTTCAATATAATCGCCGGGCAGGAACTGCAACTGGCCGATTTCGCCGGCCCAGGCGCCAACCATCTCCGATGCCGAGAGATCACCGCGATCGATGATCTGCAAGGCGGCGATCAGTTGCGGCCGGAAAAGCTCCGGGCGGCGGCAGTCATAGGCCAAGGTCGCAAGCGATCGGATCGTCTGAAAATCACCCTGAAACGCGCCGAAATCCGTTTCCAGCCCCCAGAAAGCAACGAGCACCGGGCCCGGAACGCCATATTGCTTTTCAATCTGTTTGAAGGTGCTGGCATGTTTCTTCAGCCGGTTGGCGCCATGCTGGCGACGGTTCTTGGAAACCAGCTTGTCGGAAAATGTCAGAAAAGACTGCGAGAAGACGCCCTGCGCACGGTCGCGGCTGATGACCCGTTTGTCGTAGGTTATGCCCTTCAGGCCGGAACTGATGGCGCCGCGCGAGACGCCGGCGCTGGCGGCTTCCTGGCGCACGCCGTCGAGCCAGCCGGCGAAATTGCCGGTCTCACAGGATGCTGCCTGGGCCGGAAGAGCGCCTAGCGCGAGCAAGCCGGCGACAAAATATTTTACGTTTATATTCATTGAATTCCCCGTCAATCAGTCGACCCGTCGAATCGGGTCCGCGCCACAATGCATGGCTAATGGGTGCAAATGAAGGACAGGTGAAGACAGTTTGCAACCGCGGCCTGCTTGATAATCCGGTTTAGCTCGCGAAAAGAGCTGACGGGCCATCCGGCAGCCCATGAGATAAAGCCCCGCCTGCCCTGGCGGGGCTTTTTTGCGAGACTTGCCGGAACGTGCTGCTGATTTGCAGCAGATATTCATCCCGGCAAACCTTCCAGCGACGACTCGACAATGACCGCTCCGGCATGGTCAGATGCACAAGTCCCATGCGGGCAGGACGTTGTCACTGTCAAGAAAACATCATCTGCTCCGCATAAGACCAATAACGACCAGCGCCCTTCATTTGAAGCGGCAATGGAGATCACAGGTAGATTCATATGATCAGGACGAAACTATTCGCTGCTGCAACCGCACTGGCGCTTATTGTGCCGGGTGCGATCAGCGCAGCCTCTGCCAAAACGCAGATCCAGTGGTGGCATGCCATGGGCGGCCGGCTCGGTGAAGTGGTCAACGAGATTACCGAAAAATTCAACGCCAGCCAGGACGAATATGAGCTGATCGCCACATACAAGGGCGGCTATGAGGACACGATGACCGCCGGCATCTCGGCGTTCCGCGCCAAGAATCAACCGCATGTCATTCAGATTTTCGATGCCGGCGCTGCGACGATCATAAACGCAAAGGGCGCAACCTTTCCGGTGGCCGATCTTCTGAACAAATACGGCGTCGGTTTCAATATCGAGGATTACATTACCGGTGTGCGGTATTTTTATGCCGATTCCGACGGCAATATGATGGGCCTGCCGTTCAACAGCTCCACGCCGCTGCTCTATTACAACAAGGCGGCATTCGAGAAAGCCGGCATCACCGACCCGCCGGCGACCTGGGAAGAATTCGAGGCCATGGCTCCGAAGCTGAAAGAGGCGGGATACAAGGCGCTGGCCCAGAGCCACAGCCCGTGGATTTTCTCCGAAAATTTCCACTCCCGGCACAATATCCAGCTGGCGACAGGCAATAACGGTTACGACACGACGGACGTGAAACTGCTCTACAATAACGACGATATGAAATTTCACTGGACCAAGGTGAAGGAATGGCTCGACAAGGGCTGGTACGGTTTTTACGGCCGGGCCTGGGGCGACAACCAGGACGCATTCCTGAAGCAGGAAGTGGCCATGTGGCTCGGATCATCCGGTTCGTTCGGCGGCCTGAAGAAAAGCGCCGAGTTTGAATTCGGAACCACCTTCCTGCCCTACTGGAAGAGCATTATCGATGAACCGAAGGGCACCTTTATCGGTGGCGCGGCGCTGTTTGCCTTTGCCGGTCATTCCGACGAAGAATACAAGGGCGTCGCCAAGTTCTTCGAATTCATGATCGAGCCTGAGACTCAACTCTACTGGCACAAGGAAACCGGCTACGTTGCGATCACCAACAAGGCCTATGAGCTTGCCAAATCGACCGGCTACTATAATGAATCGCCGGACGCCGAGGTTGGTATCCAGCAGCTCAACCAGCCTGCCGGCGAATGGACGAAGGGTTACCGGCTCGGATATTACGTGCAGATCCGTGAAGTGATGTACAAACATTTCGACCGGATTTTTGCTGGTGACGCATCCGTTGATGAGGCTTTCAAAGATATGGAAACGGAAGCCAACGCCCTGTTGGTCCGCTTCCGCGATACCTACAACTGACAATTCCAGCCGGCGGCGCGTTTAGCGCGCCGCCGGTATTCCACAAGTCAACGGATTGCGAACCGAACGGACGGCAATCGACACCGATAACCGGTCAGGGAAACCAAAATGGGGCGTAATCGATGAAACGGGTGCAATTTCAGCACAGCTCTGTCCCCTATTTCTTTATCGCACCGCAGATCTTGATCATCGCAGTTTTTTTCCTGTGGCCGGCAGCCCAGGCCATCCGACAATCGTTTCTGCTTGAGGACGCCTTCGGCCTGTCGTCGCAGTTTGTCTGGTTCAGAAACTACGAAGACACCGTGTTTAACCAGCAATGGCTGGATTCGGCATACTTCACGCTGATCTTCAGTGTCCTGGTGACCTTTCTGTCCTTGGCAATCGCCCTGCTTCTGGCGGTCAAGGCCAACGAAGTGCTGCGGGCGCCGGGCTCGTACAAGACGCTGCTGATGTGGGCCTATGCGGTTGCCCCTCCGGTTGCCGGCCTGATGGGCAACATGATGTTCAGCCCGCTGCTTGGCGGCCTCTATGGCGGGCTGAACGAGCTCGGCTGGGACTTCAACCACAATCTCGATCCGTTTGACGCGGCCTTCGTCGTCATCCTGATTTCGGTGTGGAAACAGGTCAGCGTCAATTTCATTTTCTTTCTCTCCGGCCTGCAGGGCATTCCGAAATCGGTGCTTGAAGCGGCGACACTGGATTGCCGCTCGGCGATCAAACGGTTCTGGACGATCACGTTCCCGCTGCTGGCGCCGACCACATTCTTTCTGATTATCATCAACATCACTTATGCGTTTTTCGAGACCTTCGGCATTATCGATACCACGACCCGCGGCGCGCCGGCAGGCTCCACGCAGACGCTGGTCTACAAGGTCTTTACCGATGGATTCATCGGCGCCGATCTGGGCGGCAGTTCGGCGCAGTCGGTGATTCTGATGCTGATGGTCCTGGCGCTGACCGTGGTGCAGTTCCGCCTGATTGAACGCAAGATTCATTATTGAGGGGGACATGAACATGACTTCGATATCCTGGCGAACCGTCTCCACCCATCTGATCCTGATCGCAGGCGTTCTGTTCATGGGTCTGCCGGTCTGGATCGCCTTCATGTCGTCTACCCACACGGCGGAAACATTGTTCAGGGAAGGCCTGCAATTCTGGCCGGGCGGGCACTTTTTCGAAACCTACAGTGAAGTGCTGTACAAACCCGGCGGCGTGATGAAAAGCGTGACCGGCACGCGGATGCTGGTGAACTCACTGGCGCTCGGCGTCGGATTTGCCGTTGGAAAAGTGGTGATTTCGATCATGGCGGCCTATGCGATCGTCTATTTCCGTTTTCGCCTGGCGGTGCCCCTGTTCTGGATCATCTTCATGACATTGCTGCTGCCGCTGGAAGTTCGCATCGTGCCTTCCTACGAAGTTGTCTCGGGACTTGGATTACTGAACACCTACACCGGTCTGATCCTGCCGCTGATCGCCTCGGCAACCGGCACCTTCTTCTTCCGGCAGTTTTTCCGTTCAATCCCTGAAGAACTGCTGGAAGCAGCGCAACTGGACAATGCCGGCCCGGTCCGTTTTCTGATCGACATTCTGGTGCCACTGTCGAAAACCATGGTTGCGGCCATTTTAATCATCATGTTCGTGGTCGGCTGGAACCAGTATCTTTGGCCGCTGCTGATGACGACCCAGGAAGATCATTTCACCATCGTCATCGGCATCAAGCAGATCTATCAGGTGCTCGCCGAAGGTGGCGAGCTGCCGCAATATCAAAAGGCCTTCGCACTGACCGTTCTGGCGACATTGCCTCCGGTTCTGGTCGTGCTGGTGTTTCAGAACTGGTTCGTCAAGGGCCTTGTGGAAAGCGAGAAATAGACATGGCTACCCTGAAGCTTTCCGGCGTCAACAAGCGCTATCCCAACGGCGCGCATGCAGTGCGCGGCGTCGACATGGAAATCGCCGACGGCGAACTGGTTGTTTTTGTCGGCCCGAGCGGCTGCGGCAAGTCGACATTGCTCAGAATGATCGCCGGTCTTGAAAGCGTCACCGACGGCGATATCGAAATCGACAGCGAGCGCATCAATGACACCTCACCGTCCGACCGCGACGTGGCCATGGTGTTCCAGAATTATGCGCTTTATCCGCACATGTCGGTCTACCGCAACATGGCCTACGGGCTGTCCAACCGGGGCATGCCGAAGGATGAAATCCGCAAGCAGGTGGAGAAGACCTCCAGGCTGCTGCGCATTGAAGAATTTCTGGAACGCAAACCATCGCAGCTTTCCGGCGGCCAGCGCCAGCGCGTTGCCATGGGCCGGGCGATCGTGCGCAACCCGAAGATTTTCCTGTTCGACGAACCGCTGTCCAATCTCGATGCCAAGCTCCGGGTGCAGATGCGCATTGAAATCAAGCGTTTGCAGCGCGAACTGGATGTGACCGCGGTATATGTTACTCACGACCAGGTCGAGGCGATGACGCTGGCCGACCGCCTGGCGGTGATCAATGACGGGCTGGTGGAACAGATGGGCTCGCCGATGGATCTCTATAACGATCCCAAAACCCTGTTTGTCGCCTCGTTTATCGGTTCGCCGCAAATCAACCTGATCGATGCGCGGGCAACGGACAAGGGTCTGGAATCGGCCGGCGCAACCCTGCCCGGCTTTGACGATCTGCCCCAAAATGTGCCGCTGGTGCTCGGGATCAGGCCTGAACATCTGAGTGCCCGCGACGACGGGCCGATCGAAATCTCCGTCGACCTTGTGGAACAGCTCGGCGCAGACAGCCTGGTTTACGGTTCTCTGCAGAACCTGAACGGCGCGGAACCGAAGGAGATCTGCGTGCGCGTCGAAGAAGCCGTCAAGCACCGGATCGACGACAAGGTGCAACTGTGGTTCGATACCGACCGCGCCATGGTGTTCCGCGAGGATAGCGGCGAGCGGCTGATCTAGCGTTTTCCATTCGCCGTTGGCAATCAGAACGGCTGAACATCAACGACACCCTGGCGCGAACCAGGCTCCGGCCTACGGCGCCCAAGCGTGTTCATGCGATACGCTCTGACGTCCCTGTCGTCCGGTTGCACGGTTCGTCGGTCAGCCCGGCAGGAAGACCGTGGTGATCGGCGGGAACAGCAGGATCACCATCAGAATGAACAGCTGAATGGCGATAAACGGCAGGAAGCCGCGGAAAATATCCGGTAAGGTGATGTGCGGCGGCGCCACCGATTTCAGGTAGAATGCGGCCGGGCCGAACGGCGGCGACAGGAAACTGACCTGCATGTTGACGCAGAACAGGATCCCGAACCAGACCGACACCTGCGATGCCGACAGCGAGCCAAACAACCCGATTTCCTCGATCGGCAGTTGGAGCACGATCGGCAGGAAGACCGGCATCACCAGAAGCACAATGCCGGTCCAGTCCATGAAAGCGCCGAGGAACAGGAAGATCACCATCATCACCAGCAGCACGCCCATGGTCGGCAGATCGTAGCCGACGATCAGATTGGCGACATAGGTCGGTCCGCCGCTGATCGTATAGGCGCCGGCCAGCGCAGTCGCGCCAAACGTCACCCAGATGATGGTACCTGTGGACTTGAATGTGCGCATGGACGCTTCGCGCAACAGGTTGAAGGAAAACTCACCGCGGATGACGATCAGAAGCAGGACGGCGATTGAACCCATCGCAGCTGCCTCGGTGATACCGGTAACACCGCCATAGATCGAACCGAGAACGACAAAAACGACGAGCAGCGGGGCGACCATGCCCTTGCCCTTTTCCCACGCGGTCATGGCAGTATTCCAACCGACATAAAACAACTGGATTGCGCAGGCTGCGGCAATTGCGACACAGGTCCAAAGCGTTTCATCGTCAATCAGAACGGAATATTCATCGATGCGGTTGAGCCCATGAAGGTAACTCCAACGCAGCAAGAGGATGGCAGAGGCTGCTCCTAGAACCAGGGCGATCAGCGAGGCGCCGTAAACTGCTTTTTCCCGCCCTGTCATATCGTCGGCGGATGGCTCCGGCAACGGCGCCAGTTCAGGGTTCATGCGCGTGCGAACCAGGATATAGATAATATAACACCCGGCCAGCATGAAGCCCGGCAGGAAGGCTGCCTGAAACAAGGCATGGATCGACGTTTCGGTGATCAGGCCATAGAAGATCAGGACGATCGACGGCGGGATCATCGTGCCCAGCGAACCGGAGGCGCAAATGGTGCCGATCGCCAGATTCTGGTTGTAACCAAGACGCAGCATCTGCGGCAATGCGATGAGACCAAGCAGCACGACCTCGCCGCCGATAATGCCGGACATGGCCGCCATGACAATCGCCATCAGCGCCGTCACCACCGCAATGCCGCCGCGGGTGCGCGACATCCAGGCGTTGAGCGATGAGTACATGTCGCGGGCGATGCCTGACCGCTCCAGCAATGTCGCCATGAAAATGAACAACGGCACTGAGACAAGCACGTAGTTCGTCGTGATGCCATACAGTCGCTGCGCCAGAATATTCAGCGGGCCGCTGCCGAACTTGCGCGACAATGTGCCGGAGCCGGCCTTCCATTCGGCAAAATTGAAACCGTGCACAAACGGATCGGTAATCAGGGTCGGTTCGAACCTCAGCACCATAACGAGGACGGCGAGGAATCCGGATGCAAAACCCAGCGGCATGCCGATCGCCAGCAGAAACAGCATGCCGAACAGCAGGATGAGGGAGATTGTCGCAATATCCATGACTGTTTTTCCTATTCGCCGGGCTTCGGCGGATCACCGGTCAGGATTTCATCAGGTATGTCCAGTTCGTCGGCCGGATTATGGGATTCCGGCTCCTTGTTCCAGTCATAGATCAGATTGGAAATGGCCTGCAGGGCGAGGAAAACCAGCGTGATCAGCACCAGCGGCTTGATGGTCGCGGGAATCGGCGGGTCGAAAGCGGTGCCGAATTTTTCCCAGCGCAGGAATTTGGCCTTGGCCTCACCGTAGCCGCCCCAGATGACCGCGAAAGTGAATACGCAGACACAAAAGACGGAGAATATGTCGAACACACGCCGCAGCCAGCGCGGGGCCAGGTCATAGATGATAAATATGCGGATATGACTGCGCTGCTGCATCGAGTAGAGGCCGGCCGTCAGATAGATGCCGCCGGCAACCCACAGCGACATTTCGTTCACCCACAGCGTCGGGGCAGCAAAAATGTACCGCAAAACCACTTCGTAGAAGATGATCGCGACTATGAAAGCCGGCGCCCACATGGCAATGCGGCTGAAGCTCCAGGTGATCAGGTCGACAGGACCCGTGCGTTCATGTTCGACCATTCACCCCTCCCCAAAGGTGCCGCTCAGATGATTATTGACCGCAATTCAGTAGAGAAAAAGGGCGGCCTGGATGCCAAGCCGCCCTCTGTTTTCATTTTATTTCGCAAGACCGAGTTGGCGCAGATAGGTCATATGGCTTTCAACCAGCGCCTCGGCTTCCGGCGTTGTGGCAAATTCAGGCCAGGACGCCTGGGCCGCATCGCGGAATTTCTGCAGATCTTCCGGAGCCCATGCGTAGAGATTGACGCCATCGGCACGCAGCTTGGCTGCGGCTTCTGCATTCTTCTTTTCGAATGTCAGCGCCGTACGCATGGCAAGCGCCATCATTGCCGTCGACATGATGCGGCGGTTTGCGTCCGACATGCCGTCCCAGACGGCCTTGTTGCAGGCCAGGTGATCGGAAGGCATGGAATGGAAACCCGGGAAATTGGCGTGCTTGACGATATCATACAGGCCAAGGCCGACATTGTTGGCAAGGCCGGACGCATCGGCGCCGTCAATGATGCCGGATTCAAGCGCTGTGAAGATTTCGGTGAAATCCATCACGATCGGTTTGGCGCCGAGCTTTTCGAAGATCTTCGTTTCCATGCCCGGAGGCGAACGGAACTTCCAGTCCTTGAAATCGTCCGCATTGCGGATCGGCCGTGAGGATGCCAGCGATTCCTGGCCATAGATCCACCAGCCGACAAGCTGCATGTCATATTTGTTGTAAAGCTCCTGGGCCGCTTCAAGGCCGCCGCCGTAGTAGAGCCATGACAGCTGCTGGTAGGGCGTGTCGTAGCCGCCCATGATATCGCCGACAAACTGGAAGGCCGGGTTCTTGCCGGTCTGATAGGCGCCACCGGTCATGTCGCAGTCGAGAATGCCGGTCCCGGCAGCATCGAATGTCTCCACCGATTTGACGACCGAAGACGAATAGAACATCTCCACCTTGATATCGCCGCCCGACATCGTCTGAATGTCGTCGACGTACTGCGCCGCCAGTTTGCCGGATACCGTTTCAGGCGCATAATGCGTCTGGATGCGCAGGACTGTCTCCGCCTGCGCAGCAAACGCCATACCGCCGGCCATCAGGGCTGCGACAGACAGGCGTGCTGTTGTCTTGACTAGATTCATGGATATTTTCCCTCCCGTGGAAATGCCGGCTTCAGGCCGGCCTTGATGTCACGAACATGCTGCGATTGCAGCACGAAACCGGACAGAATGTCTCAGATTCACATGTTCAGCCAAAACGATAGGGTGCATGATCCGGCCTGACAACTGAAAATCTTATTAAATCCTTAATCGCAATTTACGGCCCGATTCAAAAGCAGTGACGCCGCTGCTCAAACGGCCAACGCACGGGTTCCCGTCGCCTCAACGTTTGACCTCAACGCCGACGATTTCTTCAAGCACTTTGGTCACTGTCCAATTGTCTTCGCCGGGATGCCGGGTGATGCCGGCCTGGAACATCTGCGTCGCCGCGCTGGCCATGAACATCGGCACACCCATGTCGCGGGCGTGATCCATGGTCACCGTCAGATCCTTGAACATGGTGCCGATATGGCTGCCTGTGTCGACGAATTCGCGGTCCATGATGAATTGCAGGGAATTGTTGGTCAGCGCGTTTGAGCCGGCCGATGCCGCGGCAACCTCGGCGAAAGCCTCCATGTTGAGGCCCGATTTTTCTGCCAGCACAGCGGCCTCGAATGTCGCCGCGAAGATCGACCCCATCCAGCCCTGCAGACAGGCCTTCAGCGTCTGGCCCATGCCGATCTTTTCGCCGATGTGAAAAATGTTCTTGCCGACGGCTTCCAGCACATCGCGATTGTCTTCAAAGACCGGCTTCGGTGCGGCGGCCATCATGGTCAGTGTACCGCCTTCCGCACCGGGCCGGCCCGCTTCGGCCGGTTTGATGGTCGCCGACAATATGATCGTCGCGCCCGGTTTCATGCCCCTTATCAGGCCGTCTTCACCAAGGATCGCGGACTTTGCCTGGTTGCCGTTCAAAACCATCACAAAGACGGCGTCGGCATGCTCGCCGACCTGTCGGGCGGATCCGGCCGGATGGCCGCCAACGCTTTCAAACTTTGCAAGCCGGTCAGCCGACAGATCGAACCCGTAGGTTTCGAACCCGGCCTTGATGCAGTTGGCGGCGATGCCGCCGCCCATATCGCCCAAACCGATGACGCCGACTTTTTTCATGTTCCGCCCCTGATGCAAAATTCTCGCCGCACGTTAGACCGGAACCAGCCGGCAGAACAAGATTGCGAAGCTGCGTCATGTCAGGGCAGGTTGCGAGCCCGCCGCTGAGCGTCAAAGTCGTCCAGGATAGCGTTGATCTTGCCCAACGGCCAACGACGCTCCAGCTTACTGCCGTCCTTTTCACGTATAGTCAGAGACAGGCTTTCGCCCTGCCTCCATTGCTTCAGCATCCCTGCCGCCGGATCACCTGAAACAGGGCATTTCGGGCCAGAGTCCGGGCCGGAGCAAGCGCCAATCGGCAGAAGGTGCTGCGATCCGTCCGGACGGATAATTGCTATCTCAGCGCCGGTGAACGAAAGATCGGGTTCAATGTCAAATGTGATCACCGGTTCGCCGGCGCCATCGCCTGACCTGCGGTAGACCACCTCCACCATGGCGGCACGGAAGTTCGGCCGCGGACTGTAGATATCGACGAACTGCACGTAGCAGCGGCGGTCGCCGCCATCCATGGCAGTGTCGCAGGCAACATCCCACCAGCCGTCATAGACCTTGTGATATTCAGAGTGCCGGCCGGCAAGCTTCTGACCCTGGTTGCGGCCAAACAGCACGAATGCCGTCGCAAGTCCGGCAACCGCGACAACCAGGATTATTGTCAGCCATCCATTTTTACTGAAACGCAAAGCCGCCTCCACAGACGTTCACACCGGTTTGGCAATTTGCTGCCGCCACGTCGATTCACGCACGCTCACAAAATTGTGCGGCCCGCCGGAAATATTGTAGAGAATGATCAGTCATCGTCTTCAACCTCCGGCGGGGACCTGTCGACCGGCAGCCGAACAAGCACAGGCCCCATGAGCATTCCAACTGCCCCATCCAATCGTGCGATCGGTATCGTCATGACGGCACAGATGGCGACGCAGTTGATTTATCTCTACGCCGGCGTCGGGCTGGCCGGATGGGTATCGGTTGCGCTGATGCTGGTTTTGCCTGTCGCGGGCTGGCGGGCGATGAAATTGCGCGAAGTCTATCTGCTTGCCGTCAGTTTCGCTTTGCTGGGTCTGGTCGCAACTTACCGTTCAGATGCGGCGACTGTAATGACCACCGGACTCAACCGGGCGGCCTACCTGGCGAGCTTTATCCTGTTGATGGGGTTTCTTCGCGATGCTGCGGTGACGTCACCGTCGATCCTGGCCTGCGGGCGGTTCATCACCCGGCAACCGCCACAGCGGCGGTTCGTCGCCGTGTTCAGCGGCAGCCATTTCTTTTCGGTGATGATCAACCTCGGCTCCATGAGCCTGCTGGGGCCGATTATCCAGCGCGGCGTGCGCGGCGACAATCAGGCTTATGCGGATCTCGACCCGATCAGCCAGGTCCGGGAGCGGCGGCAATTGTCGGCGGCCTTGCGCGGGTTTTCCTGGTTCCTCGTCTGGGCGCCGACCGCAGTCACCCAGGCGATCCTGCCGACATTGATCCCCGGCATCGATCCGCTGCGGTTGATCGGGCTCGGGTTGATGATCACATGCGTGATGTTGCTGGTCGGGTGGCTCGACGATACATTGACCTGGCTGCCGCTGCGCCGCCGGCTAACCGCTGCCGGTAGTTTGCCGGCGATCGAACATATGCCGGCGCCATGGCCGGCCATCGGCAATCTGGCGATCGTCTCCACGGTCCTTTTCGGTCTGACGCTGATCTTCCTGCAATCGGCCGATGTCACGATCGTCAGCGGCGCCATGCTTGCCGCGCCGATTGTCACCATCAGCTGGATCTACCGCCAGCAGATGCGGACCGGCCGCAGCGAGAAGGGGCTTGGCGAAGGCGGGTTCGGTGACCGGCTGGGCCATTCCGCCTTTGTCAATCTTCCAGGCTTCATCCGCGAGGCCGTTTTCATCGGCTGCGCCGGTTTCATCGGTACACTGGCTGCCGCATTGGTTCCGGCAGACCGGCTCGCGGCGATGCTGCAGCTTGGCCAGGTTCCGGGATGGCAGGTCATGTTCGCACTGTCTGTCGCCGTGCTTCTTGCCGGCCAGATCGGTCTCAGCCCGATTACCATGGCAGTGTTTCTGGGCAGCGTCTATGCGGAATTCCCGGTCAGCCCGATCGATCCGACACATGCGGCGCTGGCCATTGCCGCCGGCACGGCGATCGCGTCGACCGGTGCGCCCTTTGCCTCCGCCGCAGCCATGCTGGCGCGGGTCTCCGGCCATGACACCGTGACGCTGACCTGGCGCTGGAACGGCATGTTCACGCTCTCCGCGATATTCGTGCTGACATTGATTTATGCGGTTCTCAGCCCATGAAACGCGGCTTGCATCGGCGAACGGTCAATTGCCTTCTGCAATCGCCTTGCAATCCCGATAAGTTCTGCGAGCGGGGAACCGGATGTCTGACCTGAAACCGGCAACCGCCCTCTTCGGCGCGTTGCCGCGACATACAGCAACCATGCGCGGCATCGCCCTGATGACGGCTTCGACAATCGGATTTGCACTCATGCATGTCATGGTCCGCTATGTCTCCGACGATCTGCACCCGTTTCAAACAGCCTTTTGCCGCAATGTTCTGGGCTCGCTGGTCTTCCTGCCGATGATCTGGCGCAACGGTTTCGGGTTTATGAAGACGCGGCAATTGCCGATGCATGCATTGCGGGCATCGCTGAACGTTGTTGCCATGCTGTGCTTCTTCTACGCCCTGACCATCGCACCGCTTGCCAGGGTCACCGCGCTATCCTTCACCGCACCCTTGTTCGCCGCGGTTCTCGGCGTTGTCTTTCTTGGCGAGCGGTTCCGGCTGCGCCGTTGGGCTGCGGTCCTTATCGGTTTCACCGGCACGCTGGTGATCCTGCGTCCCGGCCTCATCCCGGGCGATCTCGGATCAGCTCTGGTCCTCATCGCTGCGGGTTTCTGGGGCATGACCATGATCGTGATCAAACTTCTGTCGCGCACGGATTCCAGCCTGGCGATCACCGGCTACATGTCCATCCTGCTGAGCCTTCTGTCCCTCGGTCCGGCGCTTTATGTCTGGACCCAACCGACCTTTGAACAATTGGCATGGCTGTTGCTGATCGGACTCGTCGGTACGAGCGCCCAGATCGCCTTCGCACAGGCGCTGAAAGATGCCGATACGACGGCCGTCATGCCGTTCGATTTCCTCAAACTCGTCTGGGTCTCGATGCTCGGCATATGGATCTTTGCCGAGGTGCCCGATGCACTGACCTGGGTCGGCGCCGTCATCGTCTTCGGCAGCAGTTTCTACATCGCCTGGCGGGAACACAAAGCAGGCAGGGACGACGATACCGAAACCTGAACACCGGCCGCGTCAAACTGCGAATTTGCAGTTTTCCGGCAGGCCGGTTTGATCAGGCCGGTTTGATCAGGCCGGCCTCAATTGGCCGGCTCGGAAGACATGCCCGCACCGAGCAGTTCGATCAGCGACAGCGGATCCTGCATCGCTGCCGCGGCTATTTCCGGCACCATGAGGGTACGCTGCGGGGTCAGGCTGAACGTTGTCTTCTGCCCCCCGTCAAGGGCGGCCAACGCCGCGTCAGTGGCCTGCTGGCGAAAATTTCCCGGCGGCATGGAACCCATGAAAAACGGCAATGCCCCCTTCAACTGGCCACGATAGGTCTGGGCGTCGGAGCCTTGCATCGATGCCGCGAACGTCAGTGCCCGATCGACGATCGAACGGTCGGTAAAACTGAAACTGAACCCCTTGAAACCAAAGTTCTGGAAAACTGCAATCACCCGAGCCGGATCGTCACCACCGCCGGATGCTTCCAGCGCGATGATATCGGCGAAGATCCTGCGGATCGTCGCTTCCGTGATTCCGCTCAGTCCATATCCCAGCGCCAGGTCACCGGCGTCTTCGAACATCATGTTTGCGGTGTAATCCAGCTCCGACGTCGCCTCGTCCCAGACGGATTCAAAAACGAAATCTGCAGCAAGCCGGTCATAATTCAGCATCGTGAGCGGGTTTGGGCCGCCACCTTGGTCGAAATAACTTGCCGGAAAGACAAAGCCGCGAACCGCGCCTTTGCCGCTGGCCATGAAGGTCCCCATGCGTCCGGTGACTTCAAAACTGATTTCTTCGATCCCGAACGGTTCCTTGCCCGGCGCGTTGCCAACCAGATCGCGCATGATGAATGTGTCGATGGAGGGATAGAGATCGAGCATTTTTGCCAGCAATTCCGGGTTTTTCTCCAGATCCTTACCTTGCTCTGCAGCTTTTGCAAAATCCATGAGGATTTCCCAATCGGGAAAACGCAACCCGTCGAAACCGAATGTTCCAAGGCTGACGTTCGTTTCGTCGGGGCCTGACACCGACACGCCGTCAAATGAAAAATGATTGATGCCGTCGCCGGAGAAGCCGGCAACCCTGATCCGATCGATCGACGCCGTGCCTTTTTTTGACGATACAACCGGCACGACTTTCAGGCCTTCCAGAGTGAATTCACCCAGTCGGAAAAAACCGAAGATATTCGGAAACATCTCGCTGACCATTTCCAGCGCTTCCTCTTCGCTGGGCTCTTTACCGGAAAGACCTGAGGCAATCAGCGCCTCGATCTGAGACAGCAGCGGGGTCTCGGATTGCCGGGCATCGAAGCCGTTCAGGCCGATCCGTCTGACATTGACATTGACATCGCGGGTATTGACCCGGAAGCCGAGATATTCCGCCCGCTTCATCAGCGGTTTCCAGACACCGTCGCCGCGGCCGTTGGCATATCGCGCCGGGTCAAGCACATGAGCCGCGTGATCGATATCGATATGTTCGGCAAATGCGCTTTCCGCGCCCATGTCATAATCGCCTTCCGGCCCGCCTGACATCTTTATTTCCAGCCGGCCGAGATCGTAACGGGCAATGATTCCGCCGGACCAGTCGGTGACTCTGACATCGTGATAGATCGTCCGGCTTGTCTGGTTTTTATCAAGGTCGGGCAGCGCTATCGACTGTTCCAGCTCCATCCTGGGAGCACTCATCGACGCCATTTCGACTTTGGCGAGATAGGAATAAAGGCCGACGATTCCGGACAGCAAGCCTGTCTGACCCGCGTCTGACGGGCCGGCGGCCGGCAGAAAAAGATCGGCAATCTCCATTGTTTCGATCCGGACCGTGGAGGCCATGGACGTGGAAACATTGTCGGCCGTGTCGATCGGCATCAGCGAGGAAAGATCATAGCTGACCGACAGGTTCCGTACGGCCGTGCCGCTGGCGAAATATCCATCGCCGTGTTTGGCGAAATCGGCCAGTGAAACCGTGTCCACAGTCAGTTGAATGCTCTTTTCCCCATTGCCGATCGAAAGACCTTCGACGATCACCAGGTCTCCGTCAGAGCGGATCCTGTCGCTTGTCGCAGTCCATCCGGCCTGGGACGAGATGGCGTTCAAAGCCTCGCGCACGAGCGCTTCGCCGGCGGCATCGGCATGAGCCGTCGGCGCAGCAAGGAAACCTGTTGCGGCAAACAGGCCGGCAGAAAGGGTGTGGCGGATCATCATACTCGTCCTTTATCAGTGGCTCGGCATTCAGGGCGCATGCCCGGAAAACCCGGATTTAGAGACAAATTGTTCAACGAACCCTGAATCGCCTGCAAACCGTCATGGGCTCCAGCCGGGACGTCGATCGGGACACAGAGGCGATTTTAACCTATTGAAACTGAATTGTCAGTTTTGTGCGGGGCCGTTGTGAAATTGAGAGGCATTTTGAGGTTGGAACGTTGCGCGAGGTTTATTTTCGTGAAGATGACAACAACCTGATCGGATTGCTGCCGATGTCCAACTGGGATGATTGCGCCCGGCAGATCTTGAACAATCCGGGGCGAGCGATGTGGAAACGCTGCTCCAGGTCTTTTCATCAGTGTCCCTGCGCTATGACATGCTCTTTGTCGACGGGATCTGGGATGTCCTGTTGAAACTCAGTGATCAAACCGGTCTGCACCATTATCTGCTGGCGCGCGCAGAAAGTCCTCTTCGTCAGAGTGATCAGGTGAACCGACCGGATCGGGACGAAAGCGAGCGCGCTTTTCGACAGTGGATCTATTGAGGCATAACCCTCAAACCACTTTGGTCCGCAGCTCACCGACACCCTCCACATATCCATGCAGCACATCGCCGCGCTGGACCGGGCCGACGCCGGAGGGCGTGCCCGACATGATGAGATCACCCGGCGCCAGTTCGAACAGGCCGGAGAGATAGGAAATCGTTTCCGCCACTTTCCAGATCAGCTGGTTGAGATCGCCCTCCTGGCGGATCTCGTCGTTGATCTTCAGCCAGACGGCGCCCTCATCCGGGTGGCCGATCTCTTCGGCGGAAACAAGGCCGGTGCAGGGAGCTGAATGTTCGAACGCCTTGCCGATCTCCCACGGCCGGCCCATCTTCTTGCATTCGCCCTGCAAATCGCGCCGCGTCATGTCGAGGCCGACGCCATAACCGAAGACACAATCGAGCGCATTTTCAACCGGGATGTTCCGGCCGCCGCTTTTCAGCGCAACGATCATTTCGATCTCGTGATGCACGTCGGAGGATTTGTCGGGATAGGGAAAATCGGCGTCGAGCAGCAGATTGTCCGGGTTCTTCTGGAAAAAGAACGGCGGCTCACGATCGGGGTCATGGCCCATCTCGATGGCGTGGGCGGCATAATTGCGACCGACGCAATAGATCCGGTGAACGGGAAAGACCGCATCCATGCCGCGCACCGGCAGGCTGACGATCGCGGGCGGTTGAAAAACATAAGTCATGAATGGTCCAGTCCTTTTTTAAGCGTTGATTGTTGTTTCCGCCGCCATGCAGATGCGCACGTCAATGCAGTGGGTCATTGGGATATCCGTTCGATCTGCAATTCGTCTGCAGCTGAGTTCAGGGCCTTGAGAAGATTGGCGTGCAGCGGGATACCATTTTCGCTCCGGTCACGGGCGATGCTCTCGCGATTTTCCCCGGGAATGCGGATCGGGTCGCTGCCGGGCAAAGGCGTCGACGATCTGATCTCCCGGAAGATCGTATCGACCGTCGATTTGAACAGAGCCGGGTCGCCGAACGCCTTGACGGAAATGGCCGCAACAAACTGGCCGGTATTGGTCGGGCTGGTCGTATCTGCAGTGAAGTCGACAACGTCGCTGCCGAACGCCGCGCTGTTGAGCGTGCCGGCCAGCAGGCCGACGGCCATCGCCAGGCCATACCCTTTCGGACCGCCGATCGGCAGCAGCAGGCCTTCCTTCTGGCGGCTCGGGTCCGTCAGCGGCTTGCCGTCGCGCCCGACCATCCAGCCTTCCGGCATCTCTTCGCCGCGCTGGGCCAGCGTCTTGATCTTGCCGGCGGCGGCCACTGTCGTCGCCATGTCCAGAATGAACGGCGGCACATCGCCCGCCGGAACGGCGACGGCAATCGGATTGGTGCCAAGCAGCAGATCCATGCCGCCCCAGGGCGCAACATGATTGGCATTGCCGACAGCGGCACACAGGCCAATCTGATCGCGCTGCAACGGCTTCTTGACATAGAGTGTTGCCGGGCCGGCATGATTGCCGCCGCGCACGCCGACCCAGCCAATGCCGAACTGATCCGCCTTGTCCATGGCGAGCTCGGCAGCCTTCAGCATTGCGAGGTGACCAAGGCCGTTGTCGCCGTCAATGACGGCGATCGCGCCGATATCGCGGACGGTTCTGATATCCGGGTTCGGGTTGGTGCCGCCGTCGCGCAGTCGGCGCATATATTGCGGCAGCCGGAACGAGCCGTGGGTATCGAGCCCGGTCTGGTCCGCTTCCACCATAAGCCCGGCGACCGTTTCCGCGTCTGCCTGCGGTACGGCGAGCGCGACAAAGGCGTCGGTCAGGAAACGCTCCAGTTCCGCCGAGGGGCAGCGGATGCCGGCGGGCTCAGCCTTTTCCGTCATGGCGCAGAACCTGAAATCCCGCCAACGCCATAATCACCGCGTGCCGGCATAATATTCCACCTTGTGCTCCAGCCAGCCGACAAAAGCGGAAAAGCTGAGCGCGAAGACAAACAGGATCAGGGTCAGCGCCCAGAATTCCTCAAACTGGAAATTGTCGGAGAATGTCCGGAACAAGCGGCCCAGAGCGACAACGGAGACGAGCAGTTGGCCGATGACGATGCCCTTGACCGCACGGATCAGGCCCATGCGGATGCCGGCGAGGATTTCAGGCAATGCTGCCCAGAACAGAACCTTGGTCAGCAACTGCCAGCGGCTGGCGCCGAATGATTGCCCCATTTCCGACAGAGACGGGCTGATATGGCGCACGCCGGCATAGGTATCGAGCGCGATGATCCAGATGGCAAACAATACGACCGTGACGATGATCGTCATCTGACCGAGGCCGAACAGCAGCATCAGCACAGGAACCAGAGACGAAAGCGGCGCGCTGGCCATGATATTGACCCACATGCCGAGAACATCATCCGCCATCTTGTTGCGGCCCATCAAAAAGCCGATGGCCACACCGCCGATAATGGCAATCACCATGCCGATGGAAAACGATTCCAGCGATTGCAGGGCGGCAGTATGAAAGCTCTTGCGCGCGAGAAGACCCGACAAGGACGCCAGCACATCCGACAGAGGCGGAAAAATGAAGGCCAGTTCAAGCTGGCCGACAATTTCCCACAAGGCCGCCCAGATCAGCAGCGAGAAGACCGCCGGTATCCTGTATCCGTAAATATTCACCGTTCGCTCCCCGCTTTAATCCAGATATTTCCGAAGAGTGACCCAGATCTCTTCCACCGTATCGAGATAATTCTTTTCTCGCCTGATATCGTCGGGGCTGACGTTGCGGTCCACCTCCGGGCGGATGGTGGAATGGATACGGCCCGGACGCGGCGACAGCAACACGATCTGGTCGGAGACATAGACCGCCTCCTCAATGGAGTGCGTAACAAAAATCACCGTCTTCTTTTCCGCGCCAAGCAGATGAAGAAGATCTTCCTGGAATTTTCGCCGCGTCTGTTCGTCGACGGCGGAAAACGGCTCATCCATCAAAAGCACATCGGCGTCTACGGCAAGCGCGCGGGCGAGCCCGACCCGCTGGCGCATGCCGCCGGACAGCTCGTGCGGATATTTGTCTTCGAAACCGGTCAGCCCAACCTCGGCAATATAATGCCGCGCCTTGTCCTCGCGCCCGTCGCGGGCATCGCCGCGCAGTTCCAGCCCGAAAGCGACATTGCGCAGCACTGTGGCCCAGGGCAGCAAGGCGAAATCCTGGAAAACGAATGCGCGCTCCGGCCCCGGCCCGGTGACCTTTTTGCCCTTGACGAGCACGTCGCCGGCAGACGGTTCGAGCAGACCTGCGATGATCTTCAGCAAGGTCGTCTTGCCGCAGCCGCTTGGCCCCAGCAGCGTGGTCATCTGGCCGGTCGGAAAGCCCAGGTCAACCGCGTCGAGCGCATGAATATCGCTGCCGTAATATTTGGTAATCCCGCGAACCTCGACAATATTGTCAATGGTATCAGCATGATCCGTCTCTGCCATCGCAAGCGACATCATCATATTCCCTTCTTTTTCTCTGGCCGGAAAAACCGGACTTCCGCCTTTTGCAGCATTCCGACCGATATTGCGGAAAACGCGATGACGGAAAATACGGCGGCATACATTTCTGAATATTGGGCGCGCGAGCGGTTAAATGTGATCAGGTCTCCTACGCCGGTCGGCGTGATCAGCAGTTCGGCCAGAATGACGCCAATAAATCCTGCGGCGACTCCCAAGCGGAGACCGGCAAAGATCACCGGGCTGGCATTGGGGATGATCACTTTCCAGACCTGCTGCAACCGTGTCCCCTGAAAAGAAACACACATTTGAACAAGGGTCGGGCTGGCGTTGCGCACCGCTTTGTAGGAATTCAGCACGATAATCGGCAGCGCCAGGATAATCACTGCAACAACCTTGGCGGCGAGTCCAAGTCCGTAAACATAGGTGATCAGCGGAATGAGCGCTGCAACGGGTGCGGCCTGAAGCACGACGAAGATCGGTTCCCAGAACCATTGGAACATGCGGTTCAGGCCCATGCCGACACCAAGCACGATGCCGAACGTTGCCGAAATCCCGACGCCGATAAGCAACGGTTTCAGCGTTTCGACATAAGCGGCGGTCATTCGCCCGTCGATAACCATTTCGAAAAACGCGGCCATGGTCGATGTGAATGTCGGGAAGGCCGGGCTGATCGGGATGAGACCGGCAATCTGCCAGATTGCGAACAGAGCAATCACCGACAATAGCCGATAGAAGAATACGGCGTTCATGCCGAGAAGCAGTCGCTTTTTGTCATGTGCAATCGGTTCGGATGTGGTCGTCGACGTCATCGGCTTTCCCTTGAATGCGTCGTTTTCAGGTTGGCGGCGCCCGTCCTGCATTGGGGCGGGCACCGCCAGTCTCAATCTTTTCCGGCTATCGGGAGCCGTCAGATTACATCCGGCCGAGTTTGTCGAGAGCGGTGTTCAGCGGATCGAGATACCAGTAATCCTCAACCTTCAAGGTGTTCGGGTCGCCCTCAAGCGAACCGGCTGTCGTGTAGAAGGTGAAATCTTCCTTGACCGAATCGGCGCCGCCGCCATTGTCAGGAAACAGATCGATCTCCACGCCCTGGGTGAAGGCCGGCAGCAATTCGTCAACCTCTTCCTGCTCCAGATCGGGCAGCACATTGTACTTCTTGCGCAACGCGACCACGGCGTTCGGATCCTTGTTGATTTCCCGCCAGGTATTGACCAGTTCCTCAAGCAGAATGTTCACCGCCACCTTTTCTTCCTTGAGCCAGTTGGCGTTGGCATAGAGCGCTTCATCCGTTGCCTGGATATCGGGCAGCGGCAGGAAGGTGAATTTCCCCGGTGCTTCCCGTTCCAGCAGGCGCTTGCGCTCATAATCGACAATCGATGCCTTGATACGGCCCTGCAGAAGCGCGCCTGCGCGAACGCCGGAGCCGGGCACATAAGAGACCGAATTGAACTTGATGCCGTTTTCCTTGGCCATCAGATACATGATCGCCTCGGTTCCCGAGCCGCGGCCGTGCACCGCAATGTCGGCGCCATCAAGGTCTTTCCATTCCTTGTAGAACTCGTTGTTGACGACAGGATAAAAACGCAATTGCGCGAGTTGGTAGAACATGCGGATCGGCGCGTTGACCTTCTGGATCAGCGCATAGGGTGTGCCGACACCGATATCGGCCTGACCGCTGACAATTGCCTGGGCGGCGATTTCTTCCGATTGCAGGAAACTGGTCTTGACCTTGACGCCGCGTTCTTCCGCGCGCGCCACGGCGATCATGAAGTTGACCATTTCACCGCCGGGCACATCGCCGAATGCAACGTGCATGGAGCCTTTTTCCTGGGCCGCGACGGGTGCCGCCGACAGACCCACAACCAGCGCAGCGACAGCGGCCGCACCGGTTAACGTGAATTTCGATAGAATGTTCATTGTGTCCTCCCAAACAGGCATTCATTCACTGATCAAACCGACCAGTCTGATCGCACAACCCATGCCTGCCGGGGGTGTGCGAAACTTGATCTTCTTGCAGCGCTGGCCGGTCAGCCAGCACTGCTAAACCGGCGTTGACGCGACCGTCCGACCCTCCTTAGAACCGTCCATTTCGATATCGGCCATTTCGACATCGGCCATGATGTTGGTCAGTGAGCCGATGCCTTCGATTTCGCAGGTCACACGGTCGCCGTGAGCCAGAAAGCGCGGCGGGTCCATGGCGTAACCGACACCGGACGGCGTGCCGGTCGCCAGTATATCACCAGGTTCCAGGGTCATTCCGGCTGAAAGCGATTCAATCTGTTCGGCGATCGGGAAAATCATGTCTGCCGTATTGCCGTCCTGGCGCAATTCGCCGTTCACCAGCAAACGAATGGAAAGCGATTCAAAATTCGGCAACTCGTCCAGCGTGACGATTACCGGGCCCATCGGGCATGACGTATCCAGCCCCTTGCCCTTGAAGAACTGGCCGCCATGGCGGCGCTGAACGTCGCGGGCTGAAATGTCGTTGAGAATTGTGAAACCGAAAATATGCTCTATCGCGCGGCTGGCCGGAATATCGCGGCCGGCCCGGCCGATGATGACGGCCAGCTCGACTTCATAATCCATATTTGGTGAGACCTGCCGGTCCAGCCGAACCTGGCCGTCCGGACCGATAACGGATGTCGGCGGCTTGGTGAAATAGACCGGAAACTCCGGCAGTCCGGCATCGATCTTCTGGGCCCGCGCACCTTCCGACACATGGTCAGCGTAATTCTTGCCGACGCAGAAGACGTTTTTGGCCGGACGCGGGATTGGCGCCAGGATGGAAAAACTGCCGTCCGGGAGACACGCAGGCCGCAAATCCCCGCCTGCTGCCGCTTTATGCAACACAAGACAATTTGCCAGCATCGGTTCGCCGCCGGAAATCACATCCAGCATGCTCTCGGGCGCCGGGCCTGGTTCAATCATGCCGAGCCGCCCCGCCAGCGCAAAGGCTTCCGGCAGGCTCAGAACCCGGCTGTCATCAAGCCGCAGAGCCGGCTTTTCCGTCTTGTCGGAGCGGACAGTCATAAACCGCATGACGGCTCAATTCCTTGTTATCTGCCGGATCTCGAAATCCGGACATGTGTCATTTCTGCGATGATCAGGTCTGCTTCGCAGCGCGGTATTCCCGCTGCTTTCGCATACGCTCCCATATTGCGGCCTGCTTCAAACCAACTCTCAACCAATTCAGATATTGGTTTATTACATTACCAAATCAGCCTTGCACACACCGCCTTGTTTCAGTCAAGATACTAGGGATTTCAGTGTCGAAAAACCCACCTTCTCGACCCAATGATAAAATTGGTTTTATAATGGTTGCACAAAATGAAGTCTTGGACTCTGCGCTTGGAGTTCTGCGCGAGTTTCTCGCCAGCCAAAAACTGTCGCTCAATCTGCGGCTGCCGCCGGAGCGCCAGCTTTGCCGGCAACTGAAGATGACCCGGGCGGAACTGCGCAAGGCGCTGGCCGTGCTTGAAGCGGAAGGGCAGATATGGCGCCATGTCGGGCGCGGAACCTTTATCGGCTCACGACCGGTTCTCAATCTTGATGATGTTGAATATCTCAGCGGCCAGACCAGGCCGGCCGAAGTGATGGAAGCCCGGCTCGCCATCGAGCCGCAGCTTGCCAGGCTGGCGGCGATCCATGCGACAAAAACCGACTTCGGCGAGATGCGAAATTGCGGCCGCAATTGCCGGGCGGCCAAAGAATGGCGAACCTATGAAGCATGGGACAACAAGTTCCACCGGGCGATTGCCTCAGCGACCCGCAACCAGCTGCTGGTCAGTCTGTTCGACACATTGAATGCAGTGCGCCGCTCGACCACATGGGGGCAGCTTCGATCAACGAAACTGCCACCCATGGATCATGCCAGTTTTCGCGAGCATGACGCCATCATGAGCGCGGTCGAACGCCGGGATCCGGATCTTGCCGCAAATTGCATGCGGCAGCATCTGCGAACCGTCCGCGACCGGGTGCTTGCATCGCTTAATTCATGATCTGGCCCGAAGCCGGAACATGGTGCCAACTATGATGCGCCCTGACCGGTCTCCGTCGCATTCACCAGGCAGGCCATATTGCCGTAGGGATGCCTGTTTTCATGCATCAACTGGTGAGCGTGGCCTATCTCGTCGAAGGAATAGGTGCCCGAAAGGCACGGATCGACCTTGCCTGCGATGACCAGTTCGTTGACGGCCTCCGCCTGATCGTCATTGGCCAGATGGGATCCCTGCAGGCGTTTTTGCATCATCCAGTGATAGCGCAGATCCATCGTGATGTTGTAGCCGCTCGTGCCGGCGCAGATCACCACCATGCCGCCGGTATCGCAGACAAAACCGGAGGTTGGCAGGGTTGCTTCACCGGGATGTTCAAAGACGATCCGCGGATTCCTGCGTTCACCCAGCGCATCCCAGATCGCCTTGCCGAAGGCGCGGGCGCCGCCCATCCAGTCTTTCCATTCCGGGCTGGCCGTGTCGGGCATCCGGCCCCAATGGCTGAATTGCTTGCGGTTGATGACGCCGACGGCGCCCTTGTCGAGACAGAACTGGCGCTTGTCTTCGTCTGAAATCACCGCAACCGGTTTGCCACCGAGTGCAGAGACAATCTGCAATGCCATGGCGCCAAGGCCGCCGGCCGCACCCCAGACAAGAACGGCATCGCCCTCCTGCACGACGTTCGGCGCCCAGCCCATCAGCTGGCGATAGGCGGTGGACGCACACAGCATGTAACAGCCGGCCTGTTCCCAGGTCAGGTGCTTCGGCTTGGTCTTGATCTGATGCGACTGGGCCCGTGCGAACTGGCAATACGACCCGTAATTGGTCTGGTATCCCCAGATGCGCACGCTCGGCGCCAGCATCGGATCCCTGCCTGAGAGCACCCAGGGATCATCCGGCTCCCACCAGCCTGAATGAACGACAATTTCGTCGCCGATCTTAACGTCGCTCACGTCTGAACCAACAGCCCAGACAATTCCCGATGCGTCAGAGCCGCCGGCGTGAAAATCCTCCGGCTCGCCCTTTTTCTGGCGGTCGGCAATGACATCGACCGGATAGCCGAGCGCTGCCCAGACATTGTTGTAGTTGATGCCCGACGCCATGACATAGACGAGCACATCCTTTGGGCCGATCTCCGGCGTATCGATCACCTCGCGCTGCCAGGCGTCACTGGGTTCGCCGAACCGGTCCTGCCGGACCGTGAAGGCATGCATCTTCGCCGGCACGGTGCCAAGCGGCGGCATCTCTCCGAGATCGTAGAGTTCCTTGACTTCGCTCATCGGGGTCTCCCTCCTGACGCTATTGCATCGCAAAAAATCCGCACTCCTCTTTTTGCAAGCAAATGACGAATTGCCAACAGGCGATATTTTCCGATCACGCTACAGGCATTGCATAACCGATGCCGGGCATGACGAACGCCGTCGAAATTGCTAACCGATTTGGAGCGAACCATTTGCATCTGGACGTAATGTCCATTCGGCGGGTTGACCAATTAATTCAGATAATGCCCAGCTGCGGCATGCAAAGGATTTTATCATGGCGAATGCCGGACAAAAAATCACAGCGGGCGGCGCGATCTTCCCGCGCCTCAAGGCGCTTGGCGTCGACTATGTCTTCGCCAATTCCGGAACCGATTTCCCGCCGATCATCGAGGGGCTTGCAGAAGCTGCAGCAAGTGGCCAGGAGTTGCCCCAGGCGCTGGTGATCCCGCACGAACATGCCGCGATGGGCATGGCGCACGGGTTTTACCTGATGAGCGGACGGGCCCAGGCGGTGATGCTGCACACTAATGTCGGGCTGGCCAACGGCGCCATCGGAGCGATCAACGCGGCCTGCGAACATGTCCCTGTCCTGTTGATGTCGGGCCGCACGCCGGTAACGGAGGGCGGCCGGTTCGGAGCGCGCACGGTGCCGATCGGCTGGGGCCAGGAAATGCGCGATCAGGCCGCTCTGGTGCGCGAATCCTGCAAATGGGAGAACGAACTCAGATTTCCCGAGCAGGTCGGCCCGCTGCTCGACCGCGCCCATGCGATTGCGCATTCCACGCCCAAAGGCCCGGTCTATCTGTCGCTGCCGCGCGAGGTGCTTTGCGAGAAGGTCGACGCGGACCACCTGGACGCGCCTTCATCCATGCAGCCGGCGGTCGCGGCTCCGGATCCGAAAGCGATCGCACGGGCCGCGGCCTGGATCGCAGAGGCCAGGCACCCGCTGATCATTGCGCAACGCGGCGCCGGAGACGAAAAAAGCTTCGCAGCGTTTGCCGGCTGGGCGCAGGAATGGGGCATTGCCGTTTCCTCCTGGTGGGCCACCCATCTGGCAATTGCAACCGATCATCCGTGTCATGTCGGCGCCGATCCCGGCCCCTGGCTGGCGCAGGCCGACCTGGTTGTCATTCTCGACAGTCTTGCGCCCTGGTGGCCGGACCAGCACAGGCTCAACCCGAACGCCAGGGTCATCAATATCGGCCCGGATCCGCTGTTCAGCCGCTTTCCGACACGCACATTCCGCTCCGACATTTCCATTGCCGGCGAGAATGCGCTGACGATCCCTGCCCTGATTGACGCCATGCAGGACCTGCCGCGCGATCCGGAGGCATTGAAACCACGACGGAAGAAACTGGCCGATGCCTCTGGCGAACACCAGCGACAACTGCGAAACGCGGCGGCGGCTGATAATGCAAAGGGCATCACCAAAGCGTGGATCAGCCAATGTCTCAGCGATGCTCTTGAAGGCAAGGATTCCGCTGTGTTTTCCGAACTCGGCAGCATTCTGGGAACCCTGCATCGGCGCGATCATGGCTCGTGGTTTCAGGAGCCGCATTCGGGCGGTCTGGGCTGGTCCTTCCCGGCGGCGCTGGGCGCAAAACTGGCTAGGCCGGACCGGATCTGCGTGGCCACAATGGGCGACGGCTCCTACATGTTTGCCAACCCGACCGCCTGCCACCAGATCGCCGAGGCGCTGCAACTGCCGATCCTCGTCATCATTCTCAACAACGAGGAATGGGGCGCGGTGCGCCAGTCGGTAGCCGGGCTTTACCCGGACGGTTTTGCGGCAAAAGCCAACGAAATGCCTTTGACGGCGCTCAAACCATCGCCCGATTTCTGCATGACGGCCGGAGCCAGCCGCGCCTGGACGCGCCGGGTCGAAAAGCCGGGTGAATTGCCGGCGGCCATCGATGAAGCGCTGGCAGCCGTGGCCAGAGGCCGTCTGGCGCTGCTGGACGTCAAGACGCTGCCCGGTTAGGCCTCAGCTGGCGACGCCGCCCCAGATCTGCTCGGCCGTGCTGACGACAAGCTCCAGTTTGCGGCGCTGATCGTCATAGGTGATATTGTTGCCTTCTTCGGTTGAAGCAAAACCGCACTGGGGTGCAATGCCAAGCTGGTCGATGTCAGCAAATTTTGACGCTTCGTCGAACTTGGCCTTCAGATCGTCAACGCTTTCCAGATCACCGGTCTTCGTCGTGATGAAACCCGGAAGGACGCGTTTTTTACCCTTCGGCAAAAGCCGGAGCGGCTCCAGGCCGCCTGCCCGCTCGGTATCATATTCCATGAAATAGATATCGACGCCGGTCTTGTTGAAGATCGCATCGGCGGCCGGATCGTAACCGCCTTCGGCAGCATGGGTGGAGCGGAAATTGCCGCGGCACATATGCATGCCGATCGTCATGTCTGCGGGGCGATCCTTGATCGCCTCGTGCATCATCCAGGCATATTTGTCGATCAGCATGTCGGGGTCATAACCTTCTTCCGCCTTCAGCGCCCGCTGTTTGGGATCGCAAAGATAGGCGAAGAAAATGTCGTCCATCTGCAGGTAACGGCAGCCGGCATCGTAAAACGCCTGCACGGCCTTTTTGTAGGTCGCCGCAATATCGGCGAACAGAACGTCCCGGTCGGCATATTCTGAAGGCGCGATATCGGCAGCGGCAGTGCGGAAATGGCAGCAGCTTGGCCCGGGGATAGAGATCTTGGGAAACACATCCGTGTTTGCGGCGACAAAGCGGTAATGATCGAGCATCGGATGATCTTCGGGAAAATCCAGCTTTCCCCGGATCACCGGAAAGATCGGCCGCAATTTGACGCCGGAAAACTGCACGCCGTCATCGCGCTCTTCCAGATCGTATCCGCTCAGAGCGCCGATGAAATCATAGTGCCACCAGGAGCGGCGGAAT
Source organism: uncultured Afifella sp. (assembly GCA_947259045.1). Classification (GTDB taxonomy): domain Bacteria; phylum Pseudomonadota; class Alphaproteobacteria; order Rhizobiales; family Afifellaceae; genus CAMYKZ01. The sequence continues at coordinate 17,626 of CAMYKZ010000038.1, read as the reverse complement.
TCGCCGTCGGTGACCGCCTTCAGGCCGACGTCTTGCTGCATATTGATGACATCGCGAATAGCCGTATCCTCAGCGGCTGCAAGGTCTTGCGCGGATATTGATTTGTCTTCGTGGAAATTCTTCCGGGCAGCCTTGACGCTGTCGGGCCGGAGCAAACTGCCGACATGGTCGGCACGAAACGGTGGTGAAATTGCCATGATTTTCTCCCGGTCCTTATTGTCTCCGGTTGGTACCATACCTGACGCCCGCTCGCTACTTCCGGTGATAAATGGAGGGGTTGGACGTCGTGCCGGGGCTTCGGATTTTCGGCCGATCTCAGTGTTGGACAAACGGCACTGATTGCATGAATATGCAGAAAACCGATGAAATATGGGAGCAGATACGTGAAAAATCCGATCAATCTGAAATCACTGGCAGCCGCCGCGGCGCTGTCGCTGTCCTTTGCCGGCGGTGTCCTGGCGCAGGAATTCACCTTCAAGCTTCACCATCTGCTGCCGCCAAAAGCGCCGGCGCAAACAAAAATGCTGGAACCTTGGGCGAATGCCGTTGAAGAAAATTCCGGCGGCCGGGTCAAGATCGAGATCTATCCGGCGATGACGCTTGGCGGCCGGCCGCCGGAATTGATCAACCAGGTCCGCGACGGGGTCGTCGATATCGTCTGGACCGTCAACGGTTATACGCCGGGCCTGTTTCCGAGCACCGAAGTGATGGAATTGCCGCTGGTCTACAGGAACGATCCGAAGGCGGCCAATCTGGCGCTCTACGATATGTTCGAGACCGATCTGAGGCAGGAATACAAGGGTGTCGAGGTGATGTTCCTGCACGTCCATGCCGGTCAGGGCATTCATATGCGCAACAAGGAAGTCCGCTCGCCGGCCGATCTTGAAGGCCTGAAAATGCGCATTCCGACCCGCACCGGCGCCTGGATCATCGAAGCGCTGGGTGCAGCGCCGGTCGCCATGCCGGTTCCTGAATTGCCGCAAGCCTTGCAGAAAGGCGTCGTCGACGGCGCATTCATTCCCTGGGAGATCATTCCGCCGCTGAAGATTCAGGACCAGACGGAATACCAGATCGAAGGCGACGATCGGCTGCGGTTCGGCACCACGACATTCCAGGTTTCGATGAACAAGGCGCGCTGGGACGGCCTTCCCGATGACATCAAGAAAGCCTTCAAGGATGCGTCCGGGCCGGACTGGTGGGGCCAGGTCGGCGACATCTGGCGCGCATCGGACGATTTCGGCATCGACCTGGCGGTCAAGGCCGGCAACAAGCATATCGTGCTCAACGCAGACGAAACGGCGGCATTCCAGGCCAAACTGGAGCCGGTAGTTCAGCGCTGGATCGATGAAGTCGGCAGCAAAGGTATCGACGGCGCCGCGCTCGTCAAGCAGGCACGGGATCTGATCGCCAAGCATAGCGGACAATAGTGGCCGGCGACACACGTCACGGCCGCGCCGGATTTTTGGGCGCGGCCGAAAGGCTTGTTCACGGCTGGGCGATTTTCGGCGGCGTGGTTCTGTTGATCGTCGTCCTGATCAATGTCCTGTCGGTCATTGGCGGAATTTTCGGCAAACCCTTTCCCGGTGATTTCGAACTGACCAAAATCGGCGTGGCCGTCGCCGCCTTTGCCTTCCTGCCCTATTGCCAGCTGACCGGTTCAAACGTCACGGCCGATATTTTCACCGCCCGCGCATCGCCGCGCGCGATTGCCGTTTTCAAGACCATGGCCGCCTTTGTCGCCGCCGGATTCAGTATCATTCTGCTCTGGCGGATGTCTGCCGGCATGGTCGATCAGCGCGAATACGGATATACCACGGCCATCCTGCAGGTTCCGATCTGGCTGGGTTTCGTTCCAATCCTGGTGTCGCTTTTCCTGCTTTTTGTCGCCGCTCTGATCAGCCTGCTCGACGGCGGCCGGAAAAGTCTTGGCAGGACGATATTGTGACCGAGCCGATCACGCTTGGCATCACCGCACTTGTCGTTCTCGTCGCGCTGATTGCGCTCAGAATGCCGATTGCCTATGCGATGATCCTGATCGGCGGTGTCGGCATTTCGATCCTGAACGGCCCGGCGCTGCTGCTCAGCCAGTTGAAGACGCTGGCGTACGGCCAGTTTGCCATTTACGATCTGTCGGTCGTTCCCATGTTCATCCTGATGGGCGCCATCGCCTCCAAAACCGGGCTCAGCCAGTCGCTGTTCCGGGCGGCAAATGCCTGGCTCGGCTGGATGCGCGGCGGCACGGCGATGGCGGCGATTGCCGCCTGCGCCGGTTTCGGTTCGGTCTGCGGATCGTCGCTGGCCACCGCATCGACCATGGGCAAGGTCGCCCTGCCGGAACTGCGCCGCTACAATTATTCCGGCGCGCTTGCCACCGGCTCGCTTGCCGCCGGCGGCGTGCTCGGCATCCTCATTCCGCCCTCCATCGTCCTAGTCATCTATGCAATCATCGTTGAGGCGAATATCGTCACCATGTTCATGGCGGCGCTCATTCCCGGCCTGATGGCGGTTGTGCTTTTCATGCTGACGATTGCCGTTTACGTGGCGGTCAGACCGGAAGCGGGGCCGGCCGGCGGTTCAAAGGACCGGCGCGAATTCATCGAAGCCAGTATCGGGGTGATCCCCGTCCTCGTCATATTCGGTCTGGTGCTTGGCGGCATCTATGCCGGATTCTACAATCCGACGCCGGCCGCCGCGATCGGCGTTTTCCTGGTTTTCATGTTCGGGATCATCCAGCGCCGCCTCGGGTTAAAAGATATCAAGGACGTGCTGAAGGAAACCGCCGGCACCAGCGGGATGATCTATCTCATTCTTCTCGGTGCGGAGCTGATGAAGATTTTCATGTCGCGCATCGGCCTGCCGCAGGAAACAGCAAGCTGGATCGCCGGTGCGGGTTTTGAGCCGATGACTGTCATGGTCTGTCTGCTGTTCGCCCTGATCATCCTTGGCTGTTTCATGGACAGCCTGTCGATGATCCTTTTGGTGATCCCGTTTTTCTGGCCGGTTCTGGTCGATCTGAACGGCGGCATCTACCAGGAAGCAGACGGCGCGGGCTTCGCCATGAGCACGGAGGATCTGAAGATCTGGTTCGGCATTCTGGCGCTGATCGTTGTCGAACTGGGCCTGATTACGCCGCCGGTCGGGATGAATGTCTTCGTCATTTCCGCCATGGCAAGGGATACGCCGATGATCGAGACATTCAAGGGCGTCATGCCGTTCTTCGGTGCAGAGCTTGTCCGGGTTGTCGTGCTGCTGGCGTTCCCGGCCCTGACGCTCTGGCTGCCGCGGATTTTGAGCGGGTGACGACGGTTGCCGGGCACAATGCTTCCACTAATGCGCCCGCACATGGACGTGCTCGCCGATCTCGTTGAGGATGGCGCGGAGCGCATCGAAATCCGGGTGGCGGACCCGTACCCAGGCGTTGGCCATGTAGCCTGCCTCGACACCCTGCGTCGGTGTGCCGGGATCCGGGAAGTGATGGCCGACCACGCAATCCTCGTGTTTTCGGAGATATTCTTCCACACCGTCATAACCGGAAATCCGCCCGTCCCGGTCGGGGCGCAGGGCGATGATGCCGCAGGCGTAGCGGCGTGACGGCGGCTGTTCGGAGCGGGCGTGGCAGACGGCCATTGCCCATTCACGGTAAAGGTCGAATTCGTTGCCGGCGCAATAGCTGTCCCACTGGCCGACGCCCGGCGGACGGCAGCCGATTTCGGAAAACCTGAGCCCCCTGGGACCGAAGAACCATTCCATGTGGGTTGCGCTGTTGCCGATGCCGAGCAGCTCGGTCACCTGTCGCCCGAGCGCCTTGAGCTCGTCGTATCCGGGCGAATCCATCCGGTTGGTGGAGACGATCTGGGGCGAAATCCAGCGTGCCCGCATCGCCTCCAGAACGTTGGGGTAATAGTGACTGATGAAATCGTGCTCAACTTCGCCGTTGATTGTCAGCGTGTCGTAGAAGCCCTCGTGGCCTTCGACGAATTCCTCGATCGCCGCCGGCGCGCCATCGTCCAGTCCGCTTGCGCGGATAGCCGCGTCCAGTTCGCGCGCGTCATTCGCCCGGTAGGTGCCCGACGCCCCGGCGCCGTCGCGCGGCTTTATGATCACCGGATAACCGACGGCCTGGGCGAACTCCCGCGCTTCCGCCGCACCGGCGACCCCGGCGGACGCCGCGGTCGGCACGCCGGCCTTGCGCAGCACCTCCTTCATCGCCACCTTGTCGCGGCACAGATAGGCGGTGCGCGCCGACGTGCCCGGAATACCGCAGCGCTCCCTGACATGCGCCGCCGGCATCACATGGGCTTCCACAACCGCTTCGAGCCGGTCGACCCAGATCTTTTCCTGCGCCTGCCGCACGGCCCATTCCAGCGCGCCTTCGTCGGTGATCGAGCCGATCTTCTGATAAGAGCCGAGCCAGCTCTTGAGTTCATCGTCGAAGCTGTCATAGGGCCGGTCGCCGATGCCGATGACGTTGGCGCCGACCGATGCAAGCGCGCGCACGAACTGGCGCTGGTTTGCCGGAAAGCCGGGCTCCATGAAAATGACGTTCATCGGCGTTCCCCTTATTCGACAAGTTCATCGACGTAACACGGCAGCATTTCGCGCCAGGTGGCCCAGTCGTGATCGTGTCCTTCGCTCCAGGGGTCGACCCGGTTTGGGATGCCGCAAGCGCCCAGCGCATCCGCCATGCGCCAGGATTCATCCGGATTCTCCCACCGGCCCCGGCCGTGAGCCAGCAGCACGAACCTGCCCCTGAGCCGGTCCAACATCGGCCCCGGGCCGAGATTCGGCAGGAAACAAAGCGGCGCGGATAGGTAATAATCCTCGTTGCCGGCAAAACCCATCAGGCGCTCCAGATCGTATGTGCCGCTCATCCCGATTGCCGCTTTGAACAGGCCCGGATAGCGGCAGAGCGCCGCCACGGCGTTGAACGCCCCGATCGATGCGCCGGCCGATATCACCTCGACGGGTTCACCGCCGCAATCGGCGTGGATCGCCGGTACGGCCTCGTTGGCGACATATTCGCCGAACTGTTTCAGCAGCCAGCAGCGATGTTCGACAGAGCCGGATTTTTCCGCCAGCGCCCGGCCGGCCAGGCTGTCGCAGGAATAGACCTTGATGCGCCCGGCTTCCAGCAGATCCCCGAGCGCGGAAATCAAATGCATGCGCTCCACCTCTTCCGCGTCGCCTCCGGCTGTCGGGAACAGCAGCACCGGCTGGCCCCAATGGCCCCATCGCACCAGGCTGATATCCTGTTCAAGGCGTGGCGAATGCCACCTAGAAACCGTCCGGGTCACCTTGCGCTCCCTCCTGCGCGCGCCAAAGCTGGACGCGATTCCAGAACAGCTCGGTAAATTCGTCGATCTCGTGCTCCGGGAAAAGCGACGCTACCTTCCGGTAGATCGCATCGCGCATCGCGCCGGAGCCGAAGAACGCGTAGGCCAGTTCGTCAAGATGGCCGAGATGGCTGCGGCAGAAATCCCGGAACTTCTCCGTCTCGAAGCGCTGATGGGCAATGGCGGCATATTCCCGCAGCCGTTCGCGCGGGCCGATGTCGCGGTCGGCGATGTCGTAGAATGGCGCCCAGTCCATGTTGCGCCGCATTGGCCGGTCGGTCGCGGCGCAGAAGATCGACCAGCGCAGATTGGACTTGATAAGCCATGGGAAGTGGTAGTGCAGCGAGGTGACCTGACTGTCGGGACAGGCATTGGCGAAGTCGATCGGATGCCATATGCCGTCGCGTTTCAACGATTCACAGGAATTGAAGTCCCAGCCGAAGAACGAATTGATCGTCAGCGTCATGTCCTCAAGCACCGATTGATCGTCCTCGCCGAGGAAATCCACATCCATCCGGTAGCGGTCGTGCAGCGGCGCGGACGGATCGTAATTGACCTTGCGCATCTGCGGCCCGAGCCCGACGCAGCGCACGAACCAGTCGTGCGGCAATATTGCCTCCTGCAGGTTCATGATTTCCGTGCCGCTGGCGTCGTAGGCATTTTGAAAGCCGGCAAGATCGTCGATCTTCGTCACGCCCTTCCAGCCGCCGCCGTGATAAGGCTTCATGAAAAACGGATAGCCGATCCTGTTGCCGATATCCTCCAGCGAAAACATGCGGGCATATTGCCGTAGCGTCGCCTCCAGGTCGTCGGACGCCTCGTAGGACTTTGGCGGCAGCATCCATGTTTCCGGCACCGGCAGGCCGAGCCGCATCATCGCGGCATAGGATGTTTGCTTTTCGTTCGACTGCAGCGACCAGGGATTGTTGTAGACATAGAGATCGTTGAGGAGAATGGCCTTCTTGATCCACTCGCGGCTGGTTGAATACCAATGGGTGAGCCGGTCGATCACTACGTCATATTTGACCGGCTGGCGCAGACTGAACGGCTCGATGGTAATGCGTTCGCATTCGAAGCGGGTTCGGGTGCCGTCGATATCGAGGTCGAGCTTGAGTTCTTCCAGCAACGTCTCGTAGCAGATCGGCCAGCAGATATCGGCGCCAAGCGATAGTCCGATTCTGGCTGTGCGCTCGTTCATGACTTTGTTTCCCCGCTTCGGCTGAGAGGGAAACCTGCCCGGTCCTGTCAGCCCTTTATCTGATCTTCGCCGGGTTTCAGCACCCAGCGCAACCCGTCGCGCAACTGGTCACGCCAATTGTGCCAGTGATGTCCGTCCCATGCGCTCTTGAACAGAACATCTACGCCGCGTTCGTGCAAGAAGGTAGCAAGCGCCCGGTTTTCGTCCGCCAGTCCTTCCAGCTCGCCGGTGGAGACGAACGCGCGGGTCTTGGGCAGTTGCGGTGCCCGTTTCAGGGCCCGCACCAGGCGCGCCACCTGATGGAAGACCGGATGGGGCCGATTGTCGAGTTTTCGCTCGTCGAGAATGAACGATCCCGACTTCAGCACCAGTCCGCCGAAGACGCCGGGATAGCGGAACGCGGTGGCCAGCGATGCGACCGCGCCCAGGCTGGCGCCCAGCAAGACGCGGTCCTCCGGCCGCTCCGGAACCAGGTGCCTTGCCGCCAGGGCGGGCAGAAGATCCTCCACCAGATATCGCGCATGGCGCCTGCCGCGGGCATATTCGCCGGTACGGTCGCGCGTCTGGATCAGCGCCGCGACGATCGGCGGGATGTCACCGGCTTCGATCAGATTATCGAGCGACACGACAAGATCGGCGAATGTGACAAAATCGTCGCCGTCGTGAATGATGACCAGCGGACAGGTCTGCCCGTCGGTGTAGCCGGCCGGCAGGTAAATCCGTTCCTCGCGGGTTTCAGCAAAAACCGGGCTGTCGACGATGAGGGTTTCGACACGGCCGGCTGCGGCGCCCTGCGGCAGGCTCCAGTCAGGCCGGGTATAGCCGAATGTCAGGCAAACGGAATTTTCGCCGAAGGGATCGGCCGCGCGCGCGCGATTGAGCGGGTCGACGGTCCAATGCTCGCCGCCGTCTTGATGGATGACCAGCTTGTACTCGAACCGCCCCCCATCTTCGACCGCAAGCCGCAAGAGCCACAGATTCGTCGCCGGCAGACGATGAAGCGGCCGGCGGTCTTCGCCGCCATGGATCCAGCGGACAATGTCGACGCTTTCGGCATCGCCGACCCAGGCGAATGTCGCCCAGCCGGCCTCGATCAAAGGAAACGCGTGCGCTGCGGCGAACTCCGCGACCTCCGCCTTCGACGGCGTCCCGCCGCTCATCAGTCCGGCGACGGCCGGATGCGCACCGCTCGAGGCATGCCGAGCCGGCTGTTGAATGTTCATGCGACCGGCTCCCTTGCCAGACCCGGAGTTTGTGGGCTTTCTGTCAGTCATGTCCTGATTGTCCGAAGCCCACCAGATAGTCCGCGCCGGCGCTCACATCAACAGGCCGCAGCGGGCGGCTGCCATGCAGGATCGGCTGATCCACAGGCAATTATCACTGCAGGCATGCAAAATGAGAGATCGGGTCGCGCGAACATTGCGCCGGACGCGATTTATGCCTGGTACGAACAATTGGACTGTTCCTTTTCCGCAAGTCCCGATTCGGTCCGGATCAGCGGTCTTGTGCCGCAATGAAACCAGTGTTCAACATGCCACAGAATTGATCGTGCCCGGCTATTGGTAATCCGGTTGAGGCTGTACCATCTTAGTATCCGGAAACGCGTAAAATGTGCCGGGAGTATTACAATGTATACAAAATCGAAAGACGCCATCGCCAAGCTGACGTCCGAGCAGTTTCGCGTCACCCAGGAAAGTGGGACAGAGCCGCCGGGTACAGGTGAGCATCTGGAAAACAAGGAGCCTGGAATCTATGTCGACATCGTTTCCGGAGAACCTCTGTTTGCCTCCTCTGACAAGTATGAATCCGGCTGCGGGTGGCCGAGTTTCACCAAGCCGGTCGTGGCGGACAATATCAGCGATGTGAAAGATGCGTCACATGGCATGATCCGCACCGAAGTCCGCAGCGTCCACGGTGACAGTCACCTTGGGCACGTCTTTACGGACGGACCGCCGGAAGCCGGCGGCTTGCGGTACTGCATCAATTCCGCTTCCCTGCGATTTATCCATCGCGACGACATGGAAGCGGAGGGATATGGCCAATATCTGAACCAGGTAGAGGAAATCTGATCATGACCAAAGAACGCACAGTTCTCGCTGGAGGATGCTTTTGGGGAATGCAGGATCTGATCCGCAATCTGCCAGGCGTTCTGGACACGCGCGTCGGATACACAGGCGGAGATGTTCAAAACGCAACATACCGCAATCACGGCACCCATGCTGAGGGAATCGAAATATGGTTTGACAACGACCAGGTCACCTATCGCAGGATTCTGGAATATTTCTTTCAGATCCACGACCCGACCACGCCTCTGCGCCAGGGAAATGATCGCGGAACGTCATATCGCTCTGCTATCTATTATGTCGATGACGAGCAGAAACGGATCGCTCTGGATACCATCGCCGACGTCGAGGCTTCAGGGCTATGGCCGGGGAAGGTCGTCACTGAGGTGGAGCCTGTCGGTGATTTCTGGGAAGCGGAGCCTGAGCACCAGGACTATCTGGAACGGAATCCGGCAGGCTATACCTGTCATTTTATCCGCCCGGACTGGGTTTTGCCCGTCCGGCAGGCGGCAGAATAGCCGGTCGGAGAAACAAATGCGGTTTTCCCGTGCGGGCAGCCGCGGGCGACCGGCGATGAAGATGTCAGAACCGCGTGACGGGCCGCGCGATGGTTCAGCGGTCTGCGATGCAGCAGGCTCAAACGCTGTTTCCAATGGGAATACCTGAATGACGATTCGACAAACGATTGGCTTCAACAACAGCTACGCAGCTGAACTGGAGGGGTTTTATGTTCCCTGGCAGGGCGACAAAGCCCCCGATCCTGTCATCGTTCACCTCAACACACCGCTGGCAATCGAATTGGGGCTTGATCCTGTTGATCTCGACAGCGCAGGTGGCGCGGCATTCTTTGCCGGCAGCGAATTGCCGAATGGTGCGGAACCGCTGGCTCAGGTTTATGCAGGACATCAGTTTGGCGGGTTTTCGCAACAATTGGGGGATGGTCGCGCATTGCTTGTCGGCGAGTTGGTCGATCAGAACGGCGACCGCCGCGACATCCATCTGAAGGGTTCAGGCCGAACCCCGTTTTCACGCGGCGGCGATGGCAAGGCCGTGCTGGGGCCGGTGCTTCGTGAATATCTGATGGGCGAGGCGATGCATGCCCTGGGCATTCCCACCACGCGGGCATTGGCGGCGGTGACCACAGGCGAACAGATAATGCGCGACGGACTGCAGCCAGGTGCCGTCCTGGCGCGCGTGGCATCAAGTCATTTGCGGGTCGGTACGTTTCAGTTCTTCGCGGCCCGTGGAGAAATCGAAAAGCTGCGCAAACTCGCGGATTACGCGATCAGGCGTCACTACAAAGATCTTGAAAATGACGAAAATCGATTTCTCGGCCTGTTGAAAAAAATCATCGACCGTCAGGCTGCGCTCGTGGCGAAGTGGATGGGCGTGGGATTTGTTCACGGGGTCATGAACACCGACAATATGACAATTTCCGGTGAAACCATTGATTACGGCCCCTGCGCTTTCATCGACAATTACGACCCGGGTGCCGTGTTCAGTTCTATCGATGAACAGGGGCGCTATTCCTACGGCAACCAGCCGGCTATCGCGCAGTGGAACCTCTCCCGGTTCGCAGAAACGCTGTTGCCCCTCATCGACCCGGATGACAGCGACAATTCAATTCGTCTGGCGACCGATGAAATCAACGCATTTCCAGCGGCCTACCAGCAATATTGGCTGAACGGGATGAAAGCCAAACTTGGACTGGTCGGGGATGCAGGGGCGGATATTGAACTGGTCAACGCGTTATACAGCGCGATGGAAGGCCAGAATGTGGACTTCACCCAATTGTTCCGGCGGTTGGCGGATGCCGCCCGCGGCCATGACGACGGTCTGTTTGCCCTGTTTAACGAAAGTTCGGCCATTGAAGCCTGGCTGAGCAATTGGCTGGCCCGCCTGAAACGCGACGGACAGGTCCTGGAAGACCGCGCTGAAGCGATGGACAAGGTCAATCCGGTTTACATTGCACGAAATCACAAGGTGGAAGAAGCGCTGCAGGCAGCGACTGTCCAGGCCGACTTCGGCCCATTCGAAAAACTGCTTGTTGTTTTGAAGAAGCCGTTCGAACGGCGTGATGGCTTGCGGGATTTCGAAGAAGCGGCACCCGCCGAATTTGGCAGATACAAGACATATTGTGGAACCTGATGGAACACGATGTGCTAAAAAACTGCGATGCGGTTCTCATCGGTTCGGGACAGGCCGCTCCGGCCGATCGCGAAGGGCTGACGAATGACGATCTGAACGGCTTTGCAGACCTGCACAAAGTGCATACAGCCCTTTTTGACGAAAAACAGACTGCCGAAATCGCAGCGCTCGTCACAAACATGAATTTGTCAACCTCTCTCAAACCGGCGCAGAGCGTCACCGTTGCCAGCGAAGCTTGAAGATGGAGGACACGGGCACAAACGTTGAACTGGTCCTGCTCGGCATCCTCGGTTGCGTGATTGTCTATTCACTGCTGACCAAATCCCTGGCACGGACGGTGCTGACACTGCCGATCGTCTTCGTGGCGATCGGTTATGCTGCCTCCGGATCGATTCCGGCGCTGGGTTCGTCCCAGGAACTGCGCGGCGTGGCACGTTTCCTGGCTGAAATTACCCTTGTGCTGGTTCTCTTTGCCGACGCCAGCCATGTGCGCTTCGCGCGCCTGAAGCAGGCATACATGATCCCGTTGCGCATGCTGATCGTCGGCATGCCGCTGACGATCGGCCTGGGTACGCTGTTTGTGTTCTGGATCTCGCCGGCAAGCGGCCTGGCCGTATCCCTGCTGACCGCGGCCGTGCTGACACCGACCGATGCGGCTTTGGCTCAATCGGTCGTATCCAGCCCTGACGTTCCGCAGAAACTGCGCCAGACAATCAATGTGGAAAGCGGGCTGAATGACGGTCTGGCCCTTCCGTTTGTGCTGTTTGGGGCGATTCTGGCGTCTGCCGGCATGTCAGATGCGAATACCGACGGGCTTGCAACGATGGCCATTACCCAGGTTCTGCTGGCGCCTATTGTCGGCATCGTCATCGGCTGGACTGTGGCGCGCGCGCTTGACCTTGCGAACGATCGCGACTGGATCATCGAAAGCGCCCAGGGCGTGGTATTCCTCGCAGCCGCTTTCGCTAGTTTCCTGGCGTCGGAACTGATCGGCGGAAACGGCTTTATTTCCGCATTTGTTGCCGGGGCCGTGTTCGGCAATACATACCGCCATGACATCCACTTCATCAGCGAGTTCATGGAAGGGGCCGGTCAATTGCTGACCATGACGGCATTTCTGGTTTTTGGCGCATTGATGCTGCCCGAGGGTTTGCGGCATGCCTCCGTGGTCACCGTGATGATCGCTCTGGGTTTTCTGACACTGATCCGAATGCTGCCGATCTGGCTGTCGCTGGCCGGAACCGAATTGAATTTGAAAGAGAAGCTCTTTGTGGGATGGTTCGGTCCGCGCGGACTGGCCTCGATCCTGTTCACGTTGATCATGATGGACGAGTTCGACTTTCCAGACGAAGAGGAACTGCTGGCCTGCGTTTCGCTGACGGTCCTGTGGTCCGTGATCCTGCACGGTATCTCCTCGGCGCCATTGGCCAAGCGCATCGGACGTGGTTCGCTGACGGTCGACAAACAATCAAATCCGCGTCTGGAACGACTGAAGAAGGAATGACTTGATGGACAAACTCGCCCTGCGGGACAAAATGCTGGAATTGACGGAAGCTGAAATGGCCCAGGCCAATGCCAAGTATGAATCTTTCCTGATGGACGCCCGTCTGGACCGGTCGGAACCGATCGAGAACGACGAACAGGCCCAGGCAGAAACCGCTGCCGACCTGGCTGAAGCCTTTGACGACAAAGCCCACGAACATGCCGTAAAGCTTGCCCGTCTCCGCAAGATCGATTTCAGCCCGAAGTCTGAAGTCGGCCCGGGGGCCGTGATCGAACTCGGCAATCGCTATCTGGTGGTCGCCGTGTCGACCGCCGAGTTCGAATGCCAGGGCAAAAACTTCATAGGCATTTCGCCGAGTGCGCCGATCTACCCGGCCATCGAAGGAAAAACGAAGGGCGAAATCTGCGAGTTCAACGGTCGCGAACTGGAAATCGGCGCCGTCTTTTGAGGCGATTGGCACTGGGTTCGGCTGCGGCGTCAATGTGTGGACGTACCACCTTGGAACCGACTATGTCCGCTATGTGCGGGGGATTCAACTGATCGCCGCAACACACTCAGCGAATCTCTCCGTTGGGGTTTGATATTGCAAGGTCTTGCGTGGCCGTTCGTTGAGCCGGCGTGCTATCGCGCTCAATTTCGGACGGTCATCCCAAACGCGACGCGCGTCTTCCAACAGCGGAGTCGTCTTCTCTTTTTCGTCCTCTTACGCCTTGGCCGGCGACGATCCCGATTCTACCCGCCCTAGGCTCGCCTGATGCTGGCATCTTTCGCATCGTGTTCGGGCAAGATCAAATTTCTGAGGCTATCGAGCGTGATGCGATAGTGCTCTGCCAGGCGGGCGCATGCGCGCCCGGCGTCATAGTCGAGGACGGCATCGAGAATTGCTTGGTGTTCGGCAGCCGCTCCTTCGCGTCGCAGCTTGCTCGGATTGGTGTTCATGGACAGGTTTCGGTATCTCACGGCCTGATCCATGAGCGTCGAACAGAATCCGAGCAGCCACGCCGAGCCGCAGCGGTCGAGGAGCAGCATGTGGAATTCCTTGTGCCGCTTTTCCCACTCCTCCGATATTGCGCGCCCGGCATCTTCCGGCAGACGTCTTTGTGTGCGCGCGAGCCGGTGAGCGCTCACCACGAGTTCGTCCTCCCAGGATTCGTCACCATGCCTGATCGACTCACTCAGTGCCAGCGTTTCGAGCCAGATGCGGGTCTTCACGAGTTCTTCGAGATCAGGCATCGAAATCGATGCGACGCAGAAGCCACGATGGCTCTTGCGGTTGACGAGGCCTTCCGAAGAGAGGCGGTTCAATGCCTCGCGCACCGGTACGGCACCGATACCGTAGCGCTCCGAGATCGCCTCGATGTGGAGTTTGTCGTCGGGAAACAGCTCGCCCAGGAGGATATCACGGCGAATTTTGTGGTAGGCCTGTTCGGACAGGTTCCTGCTCTCTGGCACTCCGGTCTGGGTGGCGCTCATGTCAGGCAACCCCGCCCGGCCGGTCGGACCGGTTCCAGAACACAAACCGGCGCTGCGTCCAGACGACGGTGAAGTAGAGAACGAGGCCGAGAATGCTGAGGTAGAGGATCAACGCGAAGACGCGCGGCGTGTCGAGTTGGCTCGCCGACTGCCGGATCAGCGCGCCGAAGCCCCTGCCGCCACCGAGAAACTCGCCGGTAATCGCTCCGGCCATGACACCGACCGAGGCGATCTTCAGGCCGGTGAAGATGTACGGCAGCCCGGTCGGCAGTTTGAGCCGCAGAAGGGTTTGCATCCGCGTCGCGCCGATCGACTTGAACAGCATCCGCTCGTTTTCGGAGGCCGCATAAAGACCCGCAGCCGTGGCAACGACGATGGGAAACGTGGCGATGAACGCGGCGAGCGCGACCTTCGAGCCAATGTCAAACCCAAGCCAGGCGATGAAGAGCGGCGCAAACGCGACTTTCGGCATCGTGTCGATCGCAACGAGATACGGCATCACTGCGCGCTCGCCGAATTTCGTTTCGCCCACCAGCACCCCGAGCGAGAACCCGATCCCGACGGCAATGAGGAAACCGTAGAAAACGGTGAGCGTCGTGGTCCACAACGCATCGAGCATGTACTTGCCGGAAATCAGGTTGTGGCCGACAAAGATCACGTCGTCCAGCGTCTCCGCGGGTGTGGGCAGAATGATGGCCGACACCCATCCCATACGCGTGACCAGATCCCAGATCCCGATGACGGCGACAAAGAGGAATGCCATCGCCGCCCAACGCGGAATGCGGTCAATGAAGGCCTCGTGCTCGACCCATACGGTGTCGTCGCCGGACTTCTGCGCCAAATCAGTCATACGAAGGCCTCTCTTCCCAACAGGTCGCGGATATGCGCCACAATTTCTCCGAAACGTGGCGTGTTGATCATTTCCAGCGTGCGGGGCCGCGGAAGGTCGATTCGGACATCCTCGACGATGAAATTCCATGTTCATGAAGTCGCGGGTCAGTTCGTCCAGCGCCGAAAAGGGCTCGTCGAGCAGCAGCATCGCCGGGTCGCTCACCAGCATCCGGCAGATGGACGCGCGCTGCGCCATCCCTCCGGACAGTTCGCCCGGATAGACGTTGGCGAAATCGCCGAGGCCAACCAGTTCCAGAAGTTTCGTCGCCCTGTCGTGCGCGGCACGCGCGGCGGTGCGCCCTTCCCGGATCTCGATGGGCATGATAATGTTCTCGATCGTGGTCTTCCACGGCAGGAGCGTTGCTTGCTGGAACATCATCCCGATATCCGGTCTCGGACCGACCACGGGCCGTCCCTCCAGCACCACGCGTCCGGTGGTGGGCGGAAGGAGACCCGCCATGATCTTCAAAAGTGTCGACTTTCCGCAGCCCGAAGAGCCGATCACCGAGACGAATTCGCCCTTGTGGATCTTCAGATGCACATCGAAGAGCGCGATGAGATTGTTACGGGCATAGGTCTTGGACACCCGCTCGATTTCATAGACCGGCCGCGCCTCGGGCGCGACCGGTACGGGTCTCAATGGACGGGGCTCTGCCATGATCCTCAGGCGTTCCAGCCCTCCACGAACTCGTTCGTGTAGGCCGCCGAAAGATCAGGCAGGGCTTCCGAGAGCGCCCCCGAGGCAACTGCGGAATCGTGGATCGCCTGCCAATGCTCCGGCGGCTGATATCCGTATCCCTTGTTCATGAAGGCGTCCGTCGGGGTCATCCGGCCGACTACGCCATCGAAGAGCGAAGCCGCGTAGTCCTGCTCGCCTTCCTGCGGATTGCCGTCCGCGCAGTGTTTCAGGCTGGCCTTCTTGTTGGCGGGATCGGAGGCAAAGCGCATGCCCCGAACGAGCGCGCGACCGAACTTCGGCGCGAGATCCGGCATGGCCTGCATCTGGCTTTCGAGCATCGCGATGCCGTTGCCGAAGAATCCGAGATAGGCTTCGGGGGTAATCTCCCTGAGATTGAGACCACGGGCCGCCAAAATCGCGGCATCGGAGACTGCGCCGGCGTAGGAACTGACCTCATCGCGAAGGAATGCAACCGCCGCCGTGCCGCCGTCACCGACCGGCAGATAGGTAAAATCGGTCCCCGCGGACATGCCAAGATCGGCCATGATCGCGCTTGTGAATGAGACTTCGGCTCCGTCGGCGGTGCCGACACCGATCACGGTGCCCTTCAGTTCGGCGGGTGTCTGATATGCGCTGTCCGCCTTGACGAGCAGGCCGAAGACCGACTTCGGATAGAGGTTGTAGAGGAACTTCACGTCCACGCCACGCGCGCGGGCGCCAAGGGTAGGACCCGGCCCCGGGGCGCCGATCTGGGCCTGTCCGGCCGCCATCGCCTGAAGCACGGCGGACGACCCGTCGATCGCTTCGAGCGTCGGCGTGAGCCCTTCCTCTCCGAAATAGCCTTCGCCGACGGCCACCCAATAGGGCAACCATGTCAACGCCGAAGGGTTCGGTACCGCAAAGGTGATCGCTGCCTGGGCACGCACGATCGACGGAGCGCCAATGGCTGCAGCGGCGATACCGCCCATTGTCAGTTTGCCGAATCCGCGGCGGGACATTTGGTTATGGTTGGTCATTTTCTAGTCCTCCCTGTCGTTTCTGGACCGTTTCCGTGGGGTACCGAGACCCCCGGATGTCCATTTTCAAAGTTATATGATTTTATGCGAAAAGCCAAAAAATATATAAAACACGAAATATATCGGTTTCATATCTTGATTTGGCGGCAAATCCGCGAGATCGTGAGTGAATCGTCAGGCTGACGAACCCGCACACCCGCCCGAGGAAGAAACGCCATGGTTGCCTATGCCATTTCGCCGCCCCCGCAATCCTATCTCGACATCACAGGTTCCGATGACAAGTTCCCGGTCCGCCGCATCTATTGCATCGGCAAGAACTACGTCGCCCACATCCAGGAGATGGACCAGGACGAGCGCGACCCGCCTGTGATCTTCATGAAGCCGGCGGATGCGACCGTGCGCAACGGAGGCGAAATCCCCTACCCGGTCTTCACGAACGACTTCCACTACGAGTGCGAACTCGTGGTCGCCCTCAAATCGGGCGGCTACAACATTCCCGAGGCCGAGGCCGCCAGCCATATCTTTGGCTATGCGGTCGGTCTCGACATGACCCGCCGCGACCACCAGGCGGCTGCCCTGGCAAAGGGGCTGCCCTGGGAGGTCTCCAAGGGATTCGATCATTCTGCGCCGGTCGGCTCGATCACCCGCATCGAAGAAACCGGTGTGATGGCCACCGGCCACGTGCGGCTGCAGGTGAACGGAGAGACCCGGCAGGACGCGGACATCTCGCTCATGATCTGGACGATCGACGAAATCATCGCCAAACTCTCCCAACAGCACGCGCTGACGTCGGGCGACATCATCATGACGGGGACGCCAGCGGGTGTCGGGCCGGTCGTCACCGGTGACGTACTCGAGTGCTCGGTCGACGGCCTCGCGCCGATGCAGCTCCGCATCGGTGGTCCCGCCGCGTGACCAGCCGCGCGCCTTGCAGCACTCGCGCGGTGAGCGATGCGCGGATGACGGACCGGCTCCGTGCAGGGGAGCCAACATTTCAGATTCCAGGATTGGACAGGGAAGAAGCAAAATGACAAAGATCGCAATCATCGGCACGGGCCGGATGGGAACCGCCTTCGCCAAGCGCCTCATGGAGGTCGATCACGACGTGACTGTCTGGAATCGGACTCCGTCGCGGACGGCGGCGGCAGCCGAGGCCGGGGCAGTAATCGCACCCGATCTGGCGACTGTCGCGACCGCCGACACGATCCTTGTCTCACTCACGGACGCCCCGGCGGTGGAGGCGGCGACGGCGGAACTGATCCGCGCCGGCATCGCCGGCAAGCTCGTTATCGACCTGTCGACCCTGCTCCCGGAGGAGACG
>CAMYKZ010000037.1 GCA_947259045.1 uncultured Afifella sp. | reverse complement strand
ACGGCCTGTCAGTAGCGCTGCACGGCTGGGCGTGCACTGCGCCTCGACATTGAAATTCAGAAGCCGCATCCCTTCGCTGGCCAGCTCGTCAATGCGCGGCGTGGCGCCGCCCCGGACAATACCCCCGCCGTAAACACCGAGCTCGCCATAACCAAAGTTGTCCATGTTGATCAGCACGATATTGGGTTTTTCCTGCTGCGCGAATGCCGCCGAAGCAAAGGCAATTCCGCAAGCCACAGTCATCAGGCGAAGTCCGGTTCGTAAGCCGAAAGATCCAAACGCGTCTCTTGTGAGGTTTATCATAGAAGTTCTCCTCGGTTTTATTGCAATGTCAGTCGTGGCCAACCTAAACATCTTTGACAGCCGACTGGCCTAGAATTAGGAAGGGATCAATCTACTCTTCAGAATATAGGCTTTCCCCTGAGCGTGTTTTGGTCACATCACGCCATACGCCGGTCTTCTGAGGCATGGCGTGTTCGCACGAGCAGCGAATGACTGCCTCCCGCCCAAACCGACCAAGAACCGCGATCCAGCAAAGGTCACGCAATGCGGTCGTCCAAGCGGGCAGTCCGGGGCAAGCCGCCAGGCGCGAACGCACCCGGCGGCGGTTTGCTGGCGCGCTCAGCGGTTCCAGATTGCGGCATAGCGGACCTGGCTGCCATCCCAATAGCTGCTGACATGTTTCAGCGCATATCCCTGGCCGACATAGGTGTCGAATGCCGACTGGTAGGATGAGCCGGTCATGCCGTGGCGGGCGACAAAGGCGCCGTTTCCGGCCATTTCCCAGATCGCGGCATAGCGCACGCCATTGGGTGTCCAATATCCGTCGACATGCGTCAGACGAAAACCCTGCGCCGTATATTGGTCGAATTTTGCCTGATAGGACTGGCCGCTCATGCCGTGCCGGGCAACGAAGCCGCCATTGCCGCCCTTGGCCCACAGGGCGGCGTAGCGCAGGCCCTGTTTGGTCATGTAGCCTTCAACGTCGCGCAGGCGGTAACCCTGTTGGGTAAATTTGTCGAAGGCCTGCTGATATTGCGCCGAGGTCAGCCCGTGCCGGGCCACCCATGCGCCGCCAGCCTTGACCCAGAGGGCCGCGAATGTACCGTGATCGTTACCGCGGCCGCTGGCGCTGATGTCGATCAGACGGTAGCCGTTGGCGTGTTTTTGTGTGACTTCGGCCTGATATTGAGCCGCCGACATGCCATGGCGCGCGATCCAGCGCCGGCCCACTTTCTTCTCCCAGATTGCGGCATAACGCATACCCTGGGCCGTGGCGGCGCCATCGACGGTGGCAAGCCTCAATCCGTTGTCCACCTGGGCGTTGAAGGTTTTCTGGTAACCGGCGCCGGTCATGCCGTGCCGCGCCACCCAGCCGCCGGCATCGGCCGTCTGGATGAGCAGGCTTGCCGTCAGGGTTGCCGCGATGGCCGTGCGGGCAGATGCCGCCGATAGGAAAGAACGATGTGTCATGGTGCAGTCCTTGTCTTCGTTTCCGATAATGGTGAGACGCGGCAGTACAGGGTTTGGTTCGCCGCAATCTGCCGATGATCGGGCAAGCATTTGTGTTGAAACGGAAAGTTGTGCGGGAAAAAGTTCGATGGACTGAAAAAGTCACGGCCGGAATTGCAAACAGCCGCTGACGGCGCAATCCTTTGGGCTTTTCATTGTACTGGATCCCAATTCGGGCCAGAACTGTCATTGGAAATGAGCCAGGCCGGGTGAAATGTACCCACCGGCCGAATTAACCCAGGAGCGGAAATTGTCGGACGCGCACAAAAAACTTGATCGGAAGCTGGCCCGCATTCGCAGCGGAGACTATCGCCCGGCCGACTTCATTATCGCCGATGCGAAGGATGGCGATATGGGCGGCGGCGCGGCGGCGCCTGGCCCGGTCCTGAACGAAGACGGCGGGCCGTCCGGCCGGATGAAGCCGGCGGCTGCCTACAGGGACGCGATGAAGGAGATGACCGTGTCCGGGCTCGCCGATATCATGCTGATGTCGCTTTCGTCAGCCGAGGCGCTGGTCGCCGAAAACGCCTTTGACGGACATGACATAACGCCCGCCGTGCGCCTCAATGATACAACGGATATCTGGGGTTTTCGTGGTGCGTCCTACAGAGACCATGCGGCGCGGCCGTTCCGCACAGCGCGCCTTGACCGCGCCGGGGCAGTCTGTGACCTGGGGCTTTATGCGGTGACCTTTTACAACGACCTCGATCATGATGTGGCAGCACTTGAAGCCTATGCCGCGTTTCGCGAGGAGGCTTCCGATGCCGGGATGCGGCATTTCCTGGAAGTGTTCAATCCCGCCTTTGACATCGACACGGGCGACACGGATCTCGGCACCTATGTCAATGACGCGATTATCCGCTGTCTTGCCGGTGTGGCGACGCCGGAACGGCCGCTGTTCCTCAAGATGCAATATAACGGCGCCCGCGCGATGGAGGAACTTGCCGCCTACGATCCGGCTAATCTTGTGGTCGGTATCCTCGGCGGCAGTGCGGGCACCACGCGCGATACGTTCGAACTTGTCGGCCAGGCCGCGCGGTTCGGCGCCCGCGTCGCTTTGTTCGGGCGGAAAATCTATTTCGCCGACGATTCGCTGGAGATCGTCCGCTGCATGCGCCGCGTTGTCGAAGCCGAGCTTTCGCCGATGGAAGCTGTGAAAGTATATCACGATCATCTGCAGAAGACCGGCTGCAAAGCCTCGCGGACTTTGGAAGCGGATATCGAGGTGACTGAATCCGTGCTGAAGGCTGAGGCGGAATAATGCCCGGGCGCAGCGGCGTCGTCACCGGCGGAACCTGGTGCGCCGACCACAACAAGATCGTCGAAGTCTGGCCGGGCGAAGACGGGATTGCGGAAATCGTCAGCGAAGAAGTGCGCGGCGGCGGGTCGGCCTGCAACATGGCCGTCGACCTGAAACGGCTCGATCCGCATTTCGCCGTCTCGACGATCGGCATTGTCGGCGATGATGAGGACGGCAGAATTCTTCTGGCCGAGGCGAAAACCGCCGGGATCGACTGCCGGCGGCTTCAGGTCATCGCGGATGTGCGGACAAATTACACCGATGCGTTCACGTCCAGCAGTTCCGGCCGCCGCACGCATCTCTACCATGCCGGCGCCAGTGCGCTGATGACGCCGGACCATTTCGATTTTTCCGACGTCAATGCGCGCTATCTGCATCTTGGTCTGCCCGGCATTCACGCCAGGCTGGATGCGGCGTGGCAGAGGGATGCGAACGGATGGGTGAGCGTGTTGAAAAAGGCGCAAGCGAAGGGGATTGAAACAAATATGGAACTCTGCTCCATTCCGGCGGAACGCATTGCCGAGATCGTCCGGCCGTGCCTGGCTCATCTCGACCTGCTGATTGTCAATGATTTCGAGATTGCGGCAATCGCCGGCCAGGCGAGGGAGCATGACGATGGTGCCGATATCGACGATTGTCTGGCCGCGGCGCGAAGTGTGCTTGCCATGGGAACCATGCAATGTCTGGCGGTTCATTTTCCCGGCGGGGCGATTGCACTGACCCGGGATGGGCACGAATTGCGCAAACCCTCCGTCGCAGTTCCGCCCGACGCCGTCGTTGGTGCAAACGGCGCCGGCGATGCGTTTGCCGCCGGTACGCTCCACGGCCTGCACGAGGGGTGGGGCCTTGAAGAGGCGATCAGCCTCGGCCACGCCGCGGCGGCAGCATCGCTGCGCGGTGTCGGCACGACGGATGCGGTCGAATCTTGGCGGCGCTGCCTTGAAATCGCGTCAGAGTGGGGCTGGCGCGATCCGATCTGAGACCGCTTATCTGGTGGAGGCGGCAGCAACAGGTCAGCGAGCGTCTCCAAAACAAGAGACGGGCAGCCTGACCGGCAGGCTGCCCGCGTGATCACAGAGCAATGTCTGCTATTTCAGCCGGATGCGGGTGCCGCCCCAGTTTGCCTGACCTTGGGCCAGCATTACAAAGGTATTGCCGTCGCCGCCGCGGTAGGTATCCCTGCCAACCAGAGAGTACGTCGTCCTGCCCTTCTTGCCCTTCCGCTTCAGCGTGAAGGACGTGCTGGAAGCCGTGCGGATTGTGAGCGGTTTGCCGGCACCGACCCATTTGCCGGAATCGACCGGGATTGTGACGACCGGGCCGCCACCGCCGCCACCGCCGGTGCTGGCCGTCTGGCAATCATTCTGCGAACTGACCGAATAGCTGCCGCCTTTACCGCGGACGGTCCAGGTGGCGTAGCCGCCCATACCACCTTTGACCAATATCGGCGCGTCGAACAACTGCGCCTTGAACACCTTGATTTGTACCTTGTTGCCGCCGACTTCCATATTGGCGGCATCGCCGGTACCGATATTGGCCTGCCTCAGTGCGATCACCCGCAGGGCGTCATTGTTGTTGAAGACCTGAACCTTGATGACGATATCCGTGCAATTGCGGATGACGATCGCCGAAGCGGGCTGGGCTGCGATCATTGTTCCACAGGCAAGTGCGGCAATTGCCATCGATTTCAGATATGTTTTGGTCATTGTTCGACCCTCCATTTCCTTCAATTTCGCAGGCGAACCGTTCGTCTGCTTCCTGCCCGTCGCAGGGGCCGTTCCAGGCCCTTATTTGCGGTCTCACCGGGTATGCAATGACAATGGGAGGGAATTGGAATTGCCGCTGTGATGCCCGTCACACCTGAGATCGGTTGTTGTTTGACTGGGGTGTGACGCCCGTCACTGACAGACCAAATTGACGCGTGACCGCGATTTCGCGATAGTCTGACGATGACCCTTGACGTGCACGACAATCTTTACCCGCAAAGCCTGCTTTCCGGGGCGTTCGCAGAGCCGGACCTGCAGTCTCTGCTTGGCCGCGGGCGCAAGCGGACCTACGCCAAAGGGGAAATGATCGTATCGCGCGGCGACGAAGGCTCGTCGATATTTCTCATCGAAGACGGGCAGGTCGAGGTCAGCGTCACCTCTATCAACGGCCGGAAATCGGTGCTGAACCATATGGGGCCTGGTGAAATACTGGGCGAAATAGCCGTGCTCGACGGCGGTGAACGCAGTGCAGATGCGATTGCGATATCATCGGTCAGCGGCGTCATCGTCGACCGTGGCACGGTGCGGAATTTTCTCAAAGCCAATCCGGAGGCGTGTTTTGCCTTGATTGAGGCGCTGTGCGCCAAGGTGCGCAACGCATCCGACATGTTCGAGACACGCGCGATGATTACCGCCAGCGCGCGGCTGGCAAGATGCCTGTTGCGGCTGGGCGAAAAATGGGGAGAGGCCGGGCCAAAAGGCGCGATCCGGATTACCCAACCGGTTTCGCAGTCGGATCTGGGCGAATTTGCAGGCATCGCGCGCGAGAATGTCAATCGCACCATGCAGACCTGGATGCACGATGGATTGGTCAGCATCGACAATGGCTGCATCACTCTCGTGGACCCGGTTCGGCTGGAAGCGATCTCCGAAGATTGACCGGCTTCGTTCAGGTCAGGACGAACGCCGCCACGGGTTCGGTGATGCCTTTCATTTCAAGCGTACGGCTTTCCAGGGTTTCCGTGTCCGCGCCGGATGCGCGGATGGAATCGGCGCTGACCAGCGCTTCCGACGCCGAAGCCGCCGCAGCGAGGCGCGCCGTCAGAATAACGTTGCTGCCGAAGATCGACACGTCGCGGAACAGTCCCTTGGCGGCCGACACCGTGCCGATATAGACAGTGCCGGTGTGCACGCCGATACCAGCCGGAATCGGCGCGCCGTGCGCGTCCGTCAACGCAGCGCTTTGCGTCATTCTGCGCGCCGCGCGTTGCGCTTTTGCAGCGTGATCGGGGCCGCTGAAACCGGGTGGCCAGACGCCGACCACGCAGTCGCCATAGAAGGCCATGACGAAGCCGTCTTCGTCGGTTAGAATTTTCGTTGCCTGATCCAGAAAGGCGTTGACCCGGCTGCTGACTTCAGCCGGCTGAGCGCCTTCGGCAAATTGCGTGGAATGACGGATATCAACAAACAGGATCGACAATTCTACATCTGCGCCGCCCGGAAAGGCATCGAGAAATCCATCACAGGCGTTGCAGAAATTCGGATTGCGGCTGCTTTTCGACTTGCCGCGCTTTCGCATGATCCAGCCGCCGATGCCGGAAAACGGCACGAGGCACAGTTTACAGCGCGGTTTGTGCGGCAGTTTGGTGTGCAGCCAGTGCTGCTTGTTGAGTTCAGGATGTCCTTCGGCAAAGATCTGCCGCCACAGCGGTTCGTTACCGTTCTCCTGTTCAAACGTTTCCGTCATTAGTTACCCCCGTTTCGCCAGTATTTTTTGGGCATGACACTGATATGGCATGCATCTTCGCCGCTGCACGGAATCATTGACGGACTGTTGCAGACCGCGGTGCAATGCAGAAACGTGGGTCCGGCAATCACCTGCCTGGCAGGCCCGACCCCGCGGTACATCAGGTCGATGCTTTCATCGGCGAGAAATGGTGTTTTGCATGGAATCGTCGGTGCCCCGGTCTCCGGATCGACGAGCGGCACCGCTGGAACCGTTACGACAATGCCGGCCTCCAGCATGGAATCCTGAAGCCATTCGGGCGCCTTTGCGAGCGACAATACGTGATCGTAATCGGGACCGAACGCTTCCGGCTCGAAGGGGCTTGTCGCCAGAGCAGCAGTCTGGAGGTTGGTCATGTGTGCCTCGCTTCCCTGGCCGAAAAGCCAGTAGGTGGCATAGCGCGGCAAGACCTGATGATGGGCGAATGGCCGGAACAGAACAATACGCTCTACGGTGACCGTGACATTCGGAATCGCCGGCATGACTTGATCGAGGTCCCAGGGAAAAAAGTGCTCGCCCGGGTCGCCATCAAACGGGCGGATGCCCTGAAAGATATTGCCGGTGAACACCCGCCTGCGCCCCGATGCCAGATCCGGGACCGAGAACTCCATGTTCTCACCGGTTTCCTCCTCGCCTTTGCCGTTGCACAGAACAAAAAAATCGCTCGGATAGGCATCGCGCAGCACCTTGAATTTCCGGTGGTCCTTGTCGGGCAATGTCAGCTTCAGAATGATCTGGTACTTATGGATTTCACAATGATATTGCGTCATGTGAACACCGAAAAGCTGCTCTTCGCCGACAATGGTGAAGGCATGCTGATGAGGCGGGTTTTCCACCGCCGGCTTTTCGTGATGCGCATTGAGGTGCACCATCGGCTTTCTCCCCCTGTTGTTTACGATGCCGTTTTGGTTGCCAGCTTGAGACCATGGCGTTTGATGACGAATTGTGCAGCCCGGTCGGCGGTTTCCCGCAGAACGTCGATGAGTGTCGGGATGAAGTCTCCCTCGGCAGTGGCCGTCAGCCACGGGTTCTGAGTTGTCGAAATCAGAAACGCCACCGCATTGCCGGCCGTCGGCTCAACCCCGGCACGGCGGCAAAAATGGTCAACGAATGGCTGCCCGCAGATTGCCGGATCGAACGCAGATGACGTGACAAACATGTCATTGTCCGGGACGTGCCCGCCATTGAATGTCTGGACGCTCAACAGCCGAAAAATCTCGTCGTTCATCTCATTCATCAGATGCAGGTCGCGATTGAGGCCCGCTGCGGTTCTGAAATTGAAGGCATAATTAAGAATGCTGAGATCCGATCCGATTTGCTTGAACAGGTCCAAAAGCTCCGGATCCAGATCCGGCTCATCACCAAACAGTTTTTTCGTCAGGACGTCGTTCGGAAGCGGTACGATTTCGCGTTTCATATATTCAAGCTGTTCTTCTATTTCGTACGCGGTTCCGCCGGCCTTTTCGACCGGCATGCGCTGGAACAAGGTGATGGTAAACGGGTCTTCAGGCTCTGCCATGGACGCCAGAGCGGCAAAAAACCTCTTATTGTTGAAAATGCATCGCCCCAGCAGTCGGCCATAGCCGGACCGATCGGTTGGAATCAGACTGTGGGACAGATAGATCCCGGCGGCGGCCGCTCCGGGTTTCGACCCCTCGATGCCGAATGTTCCAACACCTGGATCATCGTCGCCATGGACGATCACCGGTGCAGTAAACGCAATCAGTTTTCGCATGCCGCCGTTGCGGTAACAAAGGCTGCCGGCCGGATATGGAATGAACCCGGATTTGTGCGGATCAAGCGTAATGCTGTCGGCTTTTGGAAAGGCGCGGTATTGCCGGGCGACATAATCGCTCATCTGGCGGTCGGGCCGGCCTTCCATCGGATCGGGCGCCTGTAAAATTCGTTGCGGCGCCGGTTGACGGGTCATTGCGGCGAAATAACCGCCTTCGTCGCGGATGTCGATAATATCAGACAATGGGTCGACGGCCCCTTCTTCGGTGCTGCCGACAACGGCGACGACCTGAAGCACAGGGCACTGATTTTCCAGGCAATCGTCGAGCTCCCGCCGCAGCGCAACCGTGTCCATTCGCCCGTCAAAATCGATGTCGACAATGCGCACGGTCCTGGTCCCCAGACCGAGAAGGGCTGCCGTTTTGGGCCAGGAATAGTGCGCGGTTGCAGGCACGCAGACCGCCGGCCTTGCCTGTTGCGGACGATCAAGATGCTGCCGTTCGAATTCGGCAAGGCCGATATTCTGAACGGAATAGTCATCAACGGCATGACGCAAATCATCCGGAGCGACATCAGTGGTTTCACTGATCCGGTCGACCAGTCCGATCGCTTCGTCGACCGGCAGGTTCAACAAATCCCACGGGTCCAGATCGAGGAGGCGGCGACGGTCGCCGCGAATTGTTTTCACAGATACCGACCGAGCGCTGTTCATTACCGGTTCCTGGCGAATTGCGGCGGCGATCGCCAGCGGAAGATATTTCAGGTTCCGTGCCGCCCACATGGCTTCGCCATTGGCTACCGATCCGTCACAGGTGATATGACCCCATGGCCGGATACCGGCCTGCGCGTCCTCGTCAGCAACCGCAAACCCGAGCATCCTGCAAAGGTCTTCACCGACGAGAATCTCAAGCATTGTCGTTACCGGCGAGGCTTCGGCGGCAACATTATGATGCGGACAGGCACTGCAGCAGTTCGTCCATCCGCGTCTTGAGCAGTTTCAGACTGTCCTGATGCTGTTTGGAGGCGAGCTCCTCTTCGCTGGCAAAATCCGGGTCGCCGGGCTTGTACAGGCGCCGCGCTTCAACATGTGATCGCACTGCCTCGGTGACCAGCTCAGCCATGGCAGCTTCGTTTTCGCCCTTCGGGCCGAGGAACCACGCAGCTGGCGATATTCCGCCCGGACGGTCAAGTGACAGTTTCTGATCAAAAGCGCGCCTGATACGCGCCACATATTCTCCGCTACCGGTTCGTCCGCGCTGCATATTCCGCCCCCATTCAGCCCAATATCGAACTAGGCTAGTCCAAGATGCGGGAAATTCACAAACGAAAGTTTCCGCCGGGGCAAGGCAAGCCTATCCGGCACAATCACTACGGCGCAAATTTTTCCAGCCAGGCCTTGCACCGCATAGCGTCACGATCCTCATAGGCCTGCATGGCGCCGGCGAGGTCGAGGTCAAAATCATCCTCCCGATCTTCGGCCAGGGCTGTCAGACGCATGGTGTACCAGGACGTGATGGCGCCGGGAGGCCCGGGCTTGAACTTCGGAAATTCCGGATCACCGCCAATATCGGCCTGCCAGGTATCAGCCAGTTGCGGATCAAGAACCATGGCCCGGGCGAGGCTCACAGCATCGGCAGCGCCGCTTGCGACAACGTCGGCGGCTTGTTCGCGGGTCTTGATTCCGCCTGTCAACATAAGCGGCTTGCTGGTTTCAGAGCGCGCAAGCCGTGCAAAATCAAGGAAATAGGGCCCGCTGCCCGCGCCGTCGGAGGCTGCTTTCGCGCCCGGGAAATAGGTGCCGCCGCTGATGTCGATCAGATCGACAGACGTCCGGTCGAGCAGACCCACTGCCTTCAAGGCGTCGTCATGGGTAAGCCCGCCCTGGAGATTGTCCGTCGCATTGATCTTGATGGCGACGGGAAATCCGGACCCGACGGCGTTTCGCACTTCTGCCAGGATGTCGAGAACAATCTGACAGCGGGCTT
Source organism: uncultured Afifella sp. (assembly GCA_947259045.1). Taxonomy (GTDB): domain Bacteria; phylum Pseudomonadota; class Alphaproteobacteria; order Rhizobiales; family Afifellaceae; genus CAMYKZ01. The sequence continues at coordinate 43,661 of CAMYKZ010000037.1, read as the reverse complement.
CGATCGACCCGCCGTAGCGATCGGTACGATGATTGAATAGCGGCGACAGGAACTGGCTGAGCAGGAACCCATGGCCGGCATGGATCTGAACGCCGCCAAATCCGGCGGCTTTTGCACGCCGCGCCGCGCTGGCGAATATCCCGGGCAGGTCCCGGACTTCGTCCATTGTCATGCCGGCACATTGCAAATCCCCGACATTGAGCGCGGACGGGCCTTTGGGCCTGCTGATCGGCGGATGGGAGAGGGCCCCTGCATGGCCAAGCTGGGCCCACAGATGCGCTTCATTGACGGAGGCACCGTGCGCCAGCGATTGCAGCGCTTGCCTGTTTGAAGCATCGTCCAATACCAGATTTCCCGGCTTCTCCGGAAATCTTGCGTCTGCTTGGACTTCGCCGATAATCGACAGGGCAATTCCGCCCACCTTTCGTATAGCCGCATCTGCGCTTCGGTCGGATTGCCCTGACCGTCGGCAAGCGAATCCGACATCGCCGACTTGACAAGCCGGTTTTTCAGGATAACGCCGCAAGGAAGTTGCAGCGGCTCGTAAAGGACATGGCTGGGCGGTGAAATGCTGTTCATGATCGGGAGTCATGCTCCAGGGTGCGTCAGCAGTCCAGCGTGTTATCGCGCTCCCACTGGGTCAGGTGACGGCTGTAACTGTTCCACTCATTTGTCTTGAGTTTGACATAGGCGTCAGTGAATTCCTTGCCCAGTGTTTCATTGAGGTATTTGTCGCCGGCAAGATTGCGGATCGCATCAAGCAGGTTGAGGGGCAGCTTTTTTGCACCCTTGACCGTGTGGCCCTCGGCATACATGTCGATGTCCAGCCTTTTGCCGGGGCTCATCTTCCCATCCACACCGTGCTGCCCGGCGGCCAGGATTGCCGCCATCAGCAGGTACGGGTTGGCCGCTCCGTCGGCAAGCCTGAACTCGATCCGACCTTCATCGGGGATGCGCACCATATGAGTGCGATTGTTGCCGCCGAACGTGACGGAGCTTGGTGACCAGGTGGCGCCGGAGAGCGTTGCCGGCGCGTTGATACGTTTGTAGGAATTGACGGTCGGATTGGTGATCGCCGCCAATGCCTGGGCATGATGGATCAGGCCGCCGAGGAAGGCATAACCGGTCGACGACAGGCCGAGCTCGCCCTTGGCATCGTGGAACAGGTTTTTCTTGCCGGTCTTGTTCCAGCCGGAAATATGCACGTGACAGCCATTGCCGGTCAGATTGGCAAACGGTTTAGGCATGAAGGTTGCCCGAAAGCCGTGATTTTCAGCAATCGACTTGACCATGAACTTGAAGAAGCAGAGCTGGTCGGCGGTCGTCAGCGCGTCATTGTAATCCCAGTTGATCTCAAACTGGCCGTTGGCGTCTTCATGGTCGTTCTGGTACGGCCCCCATCCGAGGGCCGTCATGGTCGTGCAGATTTCGGAAATGACGTCGAACCGCCGCATGATCGCCGACTGGTCGTAACAGGGCTTTTCCTGGATATCGCGCTCGTCGGAGATGCCGCTGCCGTCGGGCATGATCAGATGAAATTCCGGTTCCACACCGGCCATCATTTTCATCCCCTTGGCCGTGGCATCTGCGGTGATGCGCCTGAGCACGTTGCGCGGTGCCTGCTCGACCGGTTTGCCGTCCATCCAGGGATCGCCGGCAACCCAGGCGACTTCCGGCCGCCACGGCAGCTGGATGACGCTGTCGGCGTCGGGCATCACGAACATGTCCGGATGCGCCGGCGTCATGTCGAGCCATGTGGCGAAGCCGGCAAACCCTGCGCCCGATTTCTGCATGCCGCCGGCGGCTTCAGCCGGCACCAGCTTGGCGCGCTGGTTACCGAACAGGTCGGTGAAGTTGAACAGGAAAAATCGGACACCCTTGTCCTTGGCGAATTTCGCGAGATCCTTTGCCATTGGCGTTTGCCCCCCAAATTGGATTCAATATCGTGTCTGGCCCGGTATCCAGTCCGTCCCCGCCAGCGGAACCCTGGCCATGGCCGAGGCTTCGACGGTCAGGGCCACAAGGTCCTCAGGTTCAAGATTGTGCAGATGCGTCTTGCCGCAGGCCCGCGCAATCGTCTGGGCTTCCAGTGTCATCACTTTCAGATAATTGGCAAGCCGCCGGCCGGCGAGTACCGGGTCAAGCCGTTTTGCCAGTTCCGGGTCCTGCGTGGTGATACCGGCGGGGTCGCGGCCCTCGTGCCAGTCATCGTAGGCTCCGGCTGTCGTTCCGAGCTTGCGGTATTCGTCTTCCCAGTGCGGGTCGTTGTCGCCAAGGGCGACCAGTGCCGCGGTGCCGATCGACACCGCGTCCGCACCGAGCGCCAGCGCCTTGCCGACATCGGCGCCGTTGCGGATGCCGCCGGAGAGGATCAACTGCACCTTGCGGTGCATGCCAAGATCCTGCAGCGCCTGAACGGCGGGCCGGATGCAGGCCAGTGTCGGCTGGCCGACATGTTCGATAAAAACTTCCTGGGTTGCTGCAGTGCCGCCCTGCATGCCGTCGACGACGACGACATCGGCGCCGGCCTTGACCGCCAGCGCGGTGTCGTAATAGGGCCGGGCGCCGCCGACCTTGATGTAGATCGGCTTCTCCCAATTGGTGATCTCGCGCAGTTCGAGGATCTTGATTTCCAGATCGTCCGGGCCTGTCCAGTCGGGATGGCGGCAGGCGGACCGCTGATCGATGCCTTTCGGCAGCGCGCGCATTTCGGCGACGCGGTCGGAGATCTTCTGGCCAAGCAGCATGCCGCCGCCGCCGGGTTTTGCGCCTTGGCCGACGACGATTTCGATAGCGTCCGCCTTGCGCAGATCATCCGGGTTCATGCCGTAACGCGACGGCAGATACTGGTAGACAAGGGTTTTAGAATGGCCGCGCTCCTCCACCGTCATGCCGCCGTCGCCGGTTGTCGTCGACGTGCCGGCAAGGTTGGCGCCGCGGCCAAGCGCTTCCTTGGCCTGGCCCGACAGCGAGCCGAAACTCATGCCGGCGATGGTGATCGGGATCTTCAGTTCGATCGGCTTTTTGGCGAAGCGGGTCCCGAGCACCACATCTGTGCCGCACTTTTCGCGGTAACCCTCCAGCGGATAACGCGACATCGACGCGCCGAGGAACAGCAGGTCGTCAAAATGCGGCAGCCTGCGCTTGGCGCCGCCGCCGCGGATATCATAGATGCCGGTGCTGGCGGCACGGCGGATCTCCGACAAGGTATAGTCGTCGAATGTCGCCGATTGACGCGGCGTTGTGCGGGGCGTTTCAGTGTCCATGGCGGTCTCTGTCCAGGTAAAGGCCTGTCGGGCGGGCGTCAATATTCGTCGGCATGATCAACATCGAAATTGTAGAGTTTGCGCGCCGATCCGTATCGTTTGAAATCCTTGGGATCGGCGTCGATACCCGCCCGGTTCAGCAGTTCGGCAAGTTTTTCAGTATGTTCCGGCCGCATGTCCTTCTCGATGCAATCGGCGCCGAGGCTTTCCACGGTGCCGCGGACGAACAAACGGGCTTCGTAAATCGAATCGCCCAGCGCATCGCCGGCGTCGCCGCAGATCACCAGATTTCCGGTCTGCGCCATGAAGGCCGACATGTGGCCGACCGAACCGCCGACGACGATATCGATCCCCTTCATGGAAATGCCGCAGCGCGAAGAAGCGTCACCGTGGATGACCAGCAATCCGCCGTGACCGGTGGCGCCTGCGGCCTGGCTGGCATTGCCTTTGACACGGATCGTACCCGACATCATGTTTTCAGCCACACCGACACCGGCATGGCCATCGACAATGATGTCGGCGTGTTTGTTCATGCCGCCGCAATAGAAGCCGACATGCCCCTTGATCTCGACATTGAGCGGCGCCTGCAGGCCGCAGGCAATGGCATGCTGGCCCATTGGATGGGTAATCACCCAGTCGCGCTCATTGGTGCCCTCGTTGAGAGCATTGAGTTTTTGGTTGATGGCGCGAAGGCCCAGTGTCTCGAGATCCAGTTCAGCCATGTCAATGCAGTTTCCTTGCATCGCCGCCCCCGTCACCGCCCCCGTCACCGCCCCAAGTGTAGATCGTCTTTGGTTTGGGCTCCCAGATCGTCGCACTGTCGGAGCCGGGCAGGGTGGCGATGGCGCGATATTCCGTCGCCATGGCGACCCAGTCGTCCGTCTCGGCGAGCACGGCGTGTTTGCAGGCAATCGGATCGCGCAGCACGGCAAAACCGTCACTGGTGCCGATGCAGAAGGTATAGAACCCGTCAAGATCGCGAATGCCGTCCTCAAGCGCCTGATGCAGCGTTGCGCCCTGGCGCAGCTTCCAGGTCATGTAGGCGGCGGCGACTTCACTGTCATTTTCGGTCTGGAAGGTGAGGCCTTCCTTGCGCAGGCTTTCACGCAGCCGGTTATGGTTGGACAGCGAGCCATTGTGCACCAGGCAGAGATCGGCCCCGGTGGCGAAGGGGTGCGATCCGGCAGTCGTCACAGCACTTTCCGTCGCCATGCGGGTGTGGCCGATCATGTGGCTGCCTTCGGCAGCCTCCAGGCCGAACCTGTCATAGACATGATCGGGCAGACCGACTTCCTTGAAGATTTCCACGCTGGCGCCGGAGCCGACCAGCCGGACAGCGGGAAAGGCTTCGACGAGCCAGGAACTGACCCTGGCCTCATTCGCGTCGGTGACCAGAATGCAGTGCGTCGCCACCGGCCGCACCGAAGCGTCGCAACCTAATGCCTGCTCCAGCCCGGCATCGACCTGTTTCCAGTCGAATGCCGGATCGTCATGGGCGAGCGAGAATTTCGTCAGGCCGGCGGCAACCCGATCGCGGTAGATCGCAACGCCGGCGGAATCCGGCCCGCGGCTTGTCATTTCGCTCAGCATCGGACGAAACATGGCGCCGAGATTCTGCCTGAGATCAGGGTTTTTCAGATAGAGACCAACAATTCCGCACATGGATCCGCCTTCATTCCAAGCCATAGACTGGCTGCTGCTTCCAACATACCACTCCCGCGCAGAATATTCAATATTAGGAAATAATATTTCTTCACAAGAAATATCAGTTTCCGCGTTCATAACTGATCACGGACAGGAACCGGATCGGCAATCTGCGCAATTCCTCCGGCCCGTGCGGGGCGTCGGAATCGAAGAAGAGGGTATCGCCGGGTTCAAGCAGATAGGTTTCGCCGCCGTGCCGATAGACTAGTTCTCCTTCCAGCATGTAGATGAACTCCAGCCCGGGATGCTGGAAGATCGGAAACACGTCGGATTTTTCACTGAGTGTAATCATGTAGGGTTCAACGATCACCGGCCCGTGCGGCGTGTGGCCCAGAAGCTCGTACTGGTGCCCGGCCCGGGTGCCCCGGCGTTCGATTTTCAGCCCCTGTCCGGATTTGACGAACGTCGCGTCGCGGGTTTCCTCAAAACCGCGAAACAGCGACGTCACCGGGACGTTCAGGGCCTGGGACAGGGCCTGTATCGTCGACAGGGACGGCGAGGTGGAACCGTGCTCGATTTTTGACAGCATGCCGGGCGAGATGCCGGAAGCGTTGGACAGTTCCTGAATGGTCAGGCCAGCCTTTTCCCGAAACAGACGGGCGGCGCGGCCAATGGCCTCTTCAAGCAGCCGGCGCTCCGGCTCCGGTCCGCTGTGGGGATCCTGAATGAGTGTGCCGCGCCCGGGTTTTCTCGCCATTCGATCGTCTCCAGCCTGCCGCAGTCGAAGCCGGGCCCGTGCCAATAGTCAAGCCCATACGTATTGCGAGGACAGTCGTCCCGAGATGCCGCAACCGGTCAGCGGACGTTGCGCGCCGAGGTTTCAACCGCATGCAGGAACGACCCGGCAGAAGAGCGCGCCGACATCAGCAGATAAAGATCTGCGCTCTCATGGACGATGATCGTGCCCAGATGCTCCATGGCCGTACGTGCGACCGCGCCTTCCGGGAAGGCTGCCGGGTGAAGGTCGATCGGGCAGATGCGTTCCAGCGCGGTCCGGCATTTCGGGCCTGAAAGACTGATCATCACCCAGCTGTCGGACTGGTCGGTCAGGTATGCGGTGTCTCCGAGTTTTTCTGCAATCGCATCCATGGGGCTCGATTTTGAATCATCGAACAGGGCAAAAATCTGATCCTGTTGCAGGCCGAGAAAGCGTGTCTTGCCGTCATCGGAGACCGACGAATGCCCGGTGTCGGGATATTCAACCTTGTAAGATGAGGCGAGTGCCTTGGACAGCGCATCACCGCCACCGTTTGGCGTTGCAATGGAGACGATGGCGCGGCCGGTGATTTCGGCAATCGTCACGCCGTCCAGTTCAAGCCGGACGCCGTCCAGCGGTGACTTGGCCATCAGTGCAGGTTCAGACACGCAGACGTTCTCCTTCCGGATCGACGAAATGGGCCGAGACGATTTCGACCTCCATATCATTGCCGCGCAGCGGATCGGCGGCAATCACCGTTTCGCCGATGCGCTCCGATCCGCGCTTGATGAAACCAAGACCGATCGAATGGCCGAGGCTGGGGGAATAGGCAACCGAGCTCATCCAGCCCTCATCGTTTTCCGTGTTGGCCGCCTGGCCCTTGGCAACAAAGTGGGCTCCGGCTTTCAGAGCCTTTGTCCTGTCAACCGGCCGGAAACCCATCATGGCGAGGCCGTCATCGCGGTTGAGGTCGGGCCGCTCCGACAAAGTATTGCCGATGCAGTCTTTTTTCTTCGATACCATCCGCCCCATGCCAAGGTCCTGTGCGCTCGTCTGGCCGGTCAGTTCGTTGCCTGCGGCGTGGCCTTTCTCAATCCGCATGACGCCGAGCGCCTCCACGCCATAGGCCACCGCGTCGAATTCCTCGCCCGCTGCCATCAAAGCGCGGATCATCGCATCGCCGTAACGGGTCGGAACGGCGATCTCGTAAGCCAGTTCGCCGGAAAAGGAGATCCGGAACAGCCGCGCCGGCGTGCCGCCGCAGACCGTCACTTCTCCACAGGCCATGAACGGAAAGGCATCGTTGGATATGTCGAAGTCCGGGTCGACGACCTTTTGCAGCAGCTTGCGGGAATTCGGCCCGGCAACGGCATATTGGGCATATTGTTCGGTTGCCGAGATCAGATGAACGTCCAGGCCGGGCCAGAGGCACTGGCGGCAGAATTCCATGTGGCGGAACACGCTGACCGCGTTGGCGGTGGTGGTGGTCATCAGGAAATGGTTTTCGCCAAGCCGCGCCGTCGTGCCGTCATCCATGACGATGCCGTCTTCGCGCAGCATCAGGCCGTAACGCACCTTGCCGACAGCCAGTTTCGCAAAGCCGTTGGCGTAGACCTTGTTCAGGAACTCTGCCGCGTCGTCGCCCTGCACATCGATCTTGCCCAGCGTCGTCACGTCGCAGACGCCGACTGAGGCCCGTGTCTTCGTGACCTCGCGGTCTACGCTTTCGCGCCAATGGGTCTCGCCGGGCCGCGGAAACCACTGTGCCCGCAGCCACATGCCGGTTTCCACGAAAATTGCGCCCTGCTCCTTGGCCCAGTCATGGCTCGGCGTCAGGCGGTAGGGCCTGAAGTCCTTGCCGCGCGAACGGCCGGCGAAGGCGCCGATCGGCACCGGCGTGTAGGGCGGCCGGAAGATCGTCGTGCCGGTCTCCGGGATCGTCTTGCCGGTACATTCCGCCATGACGGCAAGCGCCGGGATATTGGCCGTCTTGCCCTGGTCGGTGGCCATGCCGAGCGTCGTGTAGCGCTTCAGATGTTCAACCGAGCGGAAGCCTTCCTGGTGTGACAGTTTCACGTCCTTGACGGTGACATCATTCTGCAGGTCGAGCCAGGCGCGGCCGCGGCTCCGGCGGACATGCCAGAACGCCGATATGCCGAGCGTTTCGTCATTCGCTTTCGGCGCGGCCAGTTTTGCCGGCGAAAAGCCGAGCTCCTTGAGCGCGGCTCCTGCCGTGCGTTTGCCGTCTGCCAAAGCTGCCGCCAGTGTCAGAGTGCCGTTGGCAGCGCCGGCAACTTTCATTCCGACCGGCAGGTCGGAGCCGGGCACGAAGGCTGCGATCTCATCGCGCCAGACCGGCCGGCCGCGCTGGTGGCAGGTAAGGTGGACGTTCGGGCTCCAGCCACCGGAGACGGCCAGGCAATCGGCCGGAATGATCTGGCCGTTTGCAAGCGTCAGCGATTGAAGGCCGTGCCGGCCTTTGGTGTCGACGATTCGCCCGCCCATCACCAGTGACGCACCGTGCGGTGCGGCAAGCGGTGTGCCGTCGCGGCTGTCGATGATAGCAGTAATTTCAACGCCGCGGGTAGCAAGATCGGTTGCGGTGCGCCAGCCGTCGTCATTGTTGGTGAAAATCGCCATCCGTTTTCCAGGCGTCGTACCCCAGCGGTTGACATAGGCGCGCACGGCACCGGCCAGCATGATGCCGGGCCGGTCATTGTTGCCGAATGCGATCGGCCGTTCGGTCGCGCCGGCGCACAGCACGGCGCGCCGGGAATAGACCCGCCACAGCACCTGCCGCGGCTTGCCGCCGCTTTCCTTCAAATGGTCGGTCATCCGTTCCAGTGCGCCGTAAACGCCGTGATCGTAGGCGCCATAGATCGTCGTGCGCGGCATCAGCCGGACATTGTCCATGGCTGCCAGTTCGTCGCGTATACCGGACGCCCATTCGGCGCCCGGACTGTCGTCGATCCGGTAGGTCTCGGAATTGAGCCGGCCTCCAATGTGGAAATCTTCGTCGGCGAGGATCACCCTTGCGCCGGCGCGGGCAGCCGCCAGAGCTGCCGACAGGCCGGCCGGACCGGCGCCGATGACAAGCAGGTCGCAATGCACGAACCCTTTGTCATAGGCGTCAGGGTCCTCGATACCGGATAGCCGCCCCAGGCCGGCAGCCGACCGGATAATCGGTTCGTAGACCTTCTCCCAGAAGGCTTTCGGCCACATGAATGTCTTGTAGTAGAAACCCGCGCTGAGAAACGGCGACAGCAGATCGTTGACCGCCATCAGATCGTATTTCAGCGGTCCGCGATGGTTCTGACTTGTGGCGTCCAGCCCGTCGAACAGCTCCGCCACCGTCGCCCGTGTGTTCTGTTCCTGATGGGCGCCCTTGCGCAGCTGGACAAGCGCATTGGGTTCCTCCGAACCAGCGGTGAATATGCCGCGCGGACGATGATATTTGAACGAGCGTCCGACCAGTTTCTGGCCGTTGGCGATCAGCGCGGAGGCCAGCGTGTCGCCGGGATGGCCGTGGAAGCGCTTGCCGTTGAAGGTGAACGCCAGTCTCTTGCTGCGGTCGATCAGGCCGCCGTCGATGCGGTTCGTCTGGCTCATCTGTCGCGGCCCTCGGAACGAGCCACAGTGCGGGCAAGTTCGACTTTGGTGATTTCGTGCGTCAGCGTATTGCGGGTGAGGACCAGCCAGGACCGGTCGCCCTGCTCATGGTACCAGAGCTCGCGGTGTTCGCCGGCCGGATTGTCACGCAGATAGAGATATTCGTAAAACTGATCGGCGGCGTCGTCGGCCTGCCAGTCCGGCCGGTTGATCAGCGATGCGTCACCCAGACAGACGAATTCGGCGGCGTCGCGGGGGCCAAGAAGCGGGTGGTTGATAATCATTGTCGGAGCCCTCTCAGTGCAGGTTCGGCTGGGCGCCGACGCCCTTTTCGTCGATCATGTGGCCTTGAAGCCGCCGTAACACCAGCCGCCATTGAAATAGAGGCCGTCAATATGGGTCTTGTCGATGAACGGCGACCCGTCCATCGACATGTCCATGACGCCACCCCACATGCGCAGCAGCCGCGCCCGGCCGATCATCGGCATGATCGCCATGCCGCCTTCGCAGACATCTTCCACGGTGGGCAGATTGCCGCGTTGGGCATAGGTATTATAGCCGTCAATATCGCCGCCGAAGACCAGGCCGCCCTTGTCGGACTGGGAGACATAAAAATGCCCGGCGCCGAATGTGATGACACCCGGTATCACCGGTTTCAGGCCTTCAGAGACAAACGCCTGCAGCACATGGCTTTCGATCGGCAGCCGCATGCCGGCCTGGGCCATGACGCGGCCTGATGAGCCGGCGACGCAGACGGCGACCTTTTTCGCCCGGATCGGCCCGCGCGTCGTTTCCACGCCCTTGCAGACTCCGTCCTCGATCTGGAAGCCGGTGACTTCGCAATTCTGGATGATATCGACGCCCCTTGAGTCGGCGCCGCGGGCATAACCCCAGGCGACCGCATCATGGCGCACCGAGCCGCCGCGCTTCTGCAGCAGGGCGCCCTGGACCGGGAAACGGGCATTGTCGAAATCGAGGAACGGGGCCATTTTCCGCACGCCGTCCCGGTCGAGCAGCTCCGCATCGGCACCGGCCATGTGCATGGCGTTGCCGCGCCGCGCATAGGCATCGCGCTGGGCGTCACTGTGATAGAGGTTCAGGATGCCGCGCTGGGAGACCATGGCGTTGTAGTTGAAATCCTGCTCAAGGCCTTCCCACAATTTCATCGACCATTCGTAGAACGGTTCGTTGCCCGGCAGCAGGTAATTGGAGCGGATGATCGTCGTGTTTCGGCCGATATTGCCTGAGCCGATCCAGCCCTTTTCCAGTACCGCCACGTTGGTGACGCCGAACTCCCGGGCCAGATAATAGGCTGTTGCCAGCCCGTGACCGCCGCCGCCGATAATGATCACATCATAGTCGGGCTTGGGTTCAGGTTCTCGCCAGACAGGCTTCCAGCCTTTGTGGCCGGTCAGGGCCTCTTTGACAATCGTGAGTGCGGAATAGCGCATCAGCCGGTCTCCCCTCGAAGGTTTATCATCGTGGTTGCGGTTTTGTTGGACTTTCATGAAACCGACGGAATATTGTCTGTTATGGTCAAATCGCATGTTTCTCCGTTCCGGATCGGTTTCCTGCTGATCGACGGATTTGCGCTGATGTCTTATTCGGCGGCGCTTGAACCACTGCGGGCAGCCAATCTACTGGCCGGCCGGACGCTCTATGATATCCGGCATATGTCAGCCTCGGGCGCGCCCGCCGTCAGTTCCAGCGGCGCAATTGTCGAGACAACGGCCAGATGTGGCCGGGATTTCGACTTCGATCTGCTGCTGGTGGTGGCCGGCGGAGATCCGGCATCGGTCCACGATGCAAAAGTCTTTCAGTGGCTGCGGCAACTGGCACGCCGGGGCGTGGCGCTTGGAGGAGTCTCCGGCGGCCCGGTCATTCTGACCGCGGCCGGCCTGATGGACGGGCGGCGGATGACGGTACATTGGGAACATGCCGCAGCGCTTGGCGAAATCTCGCCCTCGCTGATGGTCCAGCGCAGCCTTTATGTCATCGATCGCGACCGGATGACCTGCGCCGGAGGCACGGCACCCCTTGATATGATGCACGCAGTGCTGACGGAGCATCACGGCCCCGCATTCGCCCGCCAGGTCAGCGACTGGTTCATGCACACCGAAATCCGCCCCTCTGCCGGTCCGCAGCGCGCCGGCCTTGTGGAGCGATACGGCACGACGAACGGCGCGGTCATTCAGGCCATCGAGGTGATGGAGAACCATATTGCCGATCCGCTCGATCTCGGCCAGCTTGCCGGCCTTGCGGGTCTTGGCCCGAGGCAGCTGAACCGGTTGTTCAGCGAAAAGCTCGGCCAGAGTACGATGGGGTTTTACCGAAACCTGCGGCTGGAAAAGGCGCGCAATCTGATTGTCCAGACATCACTGGCGCTGACCGAGATCGCCCTTGCGACGGGATTTGCCAGTTCCGCCCATTTTGCCAAGTCGTTCCGCGACCGGTATCAGGCGGCGCCGTCATCCTTGCGCCCGACCAGCGCCGCGCCTGTGTGATCGAAACGATGCACCATGCGCTCGTCGACGCTCAGCCCGACCTCATCGCCTACCGTCACGAATTCCTCGCCGGGCGCGCGCACCGTCAACAAGCCGGTTTCCGCCGTCTGGATGTAAACAAAGGTGTCTGAGCCAAGCTGCTCGGTATGGCTGACCGTTCCAGTCCACAGCGGATCGGCGAAAGTGATCGTCAGATGCTCCGGCCGGATGCCGATGGAATGGGCCTTGTAACGCGCCGTGGCGGCGGGATTTTCGATGAAATTCATTTTCGGCGAGCCGATGAAGCCGGCGACGAAGCGGTTGGCCGGCTGGCGGTAGAGGTCGATCGGCCGGCCGGTCTGCTCCACCCGGCCCTGGTTCAGAACGACGATCCGGTCGGCAAGCGTCATCGCTTCGACCTGATCGTGCGTGACGTAGATCATCGTTGCGCCAAGCATGCGGTGCAGGTTGGCGATCTCCAGCCGTGTATTGACCCTCAGCGCCGCATCGAGATTGGAAAGCGGTTCGTCGAACAGGAACAGTTTCGGTTCGCGCACGATCGCACGGCCGATCGCCACCCGCTGGCGCTGGCCGCCGGAGAGCTGCGAGGGCCGGCGGTCGAGCAGGTCTTCAAGGTGCAGGATTCCCGCTGCGCGGACGATGCGCCTTTCGATTTCCGGATGCGCGGTGCCGGCCTGTTTCAGGCCAAGCGCCATGTTGCCGTGTACGCTGAGGTGCGGATAGAGCGCATAAGTCTGGAATACCATGGCAATGCCGCGTTTGGCCGGCGGCACAAAATCCACCACTTCGCCGCCGATCCGGACATGGCCGCCGGTCAGATCCTCAAGTCCGGCAATGATGCGCAGCAGCGTGGACTTGCCGCAGCCGGACGGCCCGACAAAGACGATGAATTCGCCTTCCTCGACATCCAGATCGATGTTTTTCAGAACCTCGACTTCGCCGAAATTCTTGCTGACATTGTCAAGCCTCAGGGACCCCATCGCTTATTCCTTGTCCTGCTGATCGAGCCGAACCGCCTTGCCGGTTTGTACGCTTTCATCGGCGGCCAGTACCACGGCAAGCGACCGCACGGCATCGCGCATGTGGCGGCCAAGATCGAGATCGTCGCGGATGGCTTTCAGCACGAAGGCCTGTTCCCGGTCGCACAGGGCCTGGTGATCCGGTTCATCCTGCATGGAGTGGATCGCATCCGCCGCGGCAAATGTCCCGTCATCGTTCAGGCCGGCTTTGTGTACCCGGATGGTTGCCGTGCGCGTGTGAGTATCAATATCGTCGGATTTCGCGCCTTCGTCCATGACAATGGAGACCGAACCGCGCGGTGTCATGACATCCTTGACGAAAAATGCCGTCTCGGAAATCATCGGACCCCACGCGGCTTCATACCAGCCTATCGATCCGTCATCGAACAACACCTGAAGGTGGCCGTAATTATACATATCCTCGGCAATCTCGTTGCTCAGCCGCGCTCCCATGCCGCGCACTTCGACAGGCGCGGCGTCGGTCATCTGGCACATCACGTCGACATAATGCACGCCGCAATCGACAATCGGCGACGTGCTTTCCATCAGCCGTTTGTGGGTCTGCCAGGTCGGGCCGCTGGATTGCTGATTGAGGTTCATGCGCATGACATAGGGGCCGCCCAGCGCGCGCGCTTCCTGGATGAAACGGATCCAGGACGGGTGATGGCGCAGGATATAACCGATCACCAGCTTGCGGTTCAGCCGCGTTGCCGTTTCAACGACACGTTCGGCGTCGGCGAGATTGGCCGCCAGCGGTTTTTCCAGGAAGATATGGGCGCCGGACTGCATCGCCTGGACGGCCAGTTCCGCATGGCTGTCGGTATAGGTGTTGATGGAAACGAGGTCGGGTTTTTCCCGTGCAAGTGCTGCGTCAAAATCGCTCTCGATTTGATGGTGCTGCAATGATTCTGGAAGCTCAACCGGTGACCGGTTGATCAGTCCGGCGATTTCAAAACCGGGATTGGCCTGATAGGCAAGCGCATGACTGAGCCCCATATTGCCCAGGCCGGCCACCAGTACGCGCAGCGGATGATCGCTCATTTGACGGCTCCCGATGTGATGCCGCGGATCAGTTGCCGCGAGAATATGACGTAAAGCACGAGGATCGGCAGGATCGCCAGCGACAGGGCCGAAAGCACTGCGTTCCAGTTGGTGACGAACTGGCCGATAAACACCTGGGCGCCGAGCGTCACTGTCTTGGTTTCTTCAGCCGGCGCAAGGATCAGCGGGAACCACAGATCGTTCCAGATCGGGATCATGGTGAAGACGGCGACGGTCGCCATTGCCGGACGCACCAGCGGCAGCACAAGGCGGAAGAAGATCGTCAGTTCGCTCAGTCCGTCGATGCGGCCGGCGTTTTTCAGATCGTCGGAGACCTGGCGCATGAATTCCGACAGGATGAAAATGGCGAGTGGCAGGCCCTGTGCCGTATACACCAGGATCAAGGCCGTCAGCGTGTTGACCAGGCCGCCGGCGACCATCAGCTGCAGGATTGCCACAGTGCCGAGCCGGATCGGGATCATGATGCCAAGCGCCAGGTAAAGACCCATCAATGTGTTGCCGCGAAAGCGGTATTCCGACAGCGCGAAGGCTGCCATGGCGCCGAACAGAAGCACGAAGAACAGCGACACGATCGTGACAATCAGGCTGTTCTGGAAATAGCCGAAGAAATCACCCTGCCGGATCACCGTTTCATAACCGATCAGGCTGAAGCTTTCCGCATCGGGCAGCGACAGCGGCGACCGGAAGATTGCCTTGCGGCTCTTGAACGAGTTGATGACGATCAGCACGACGGGAAACAGCGCCAGGATCACATAGGCAGAAAGGATCAGATGGGCGGCGGCTGATCTTGGCACGGATTGGGTTGCGCGGCTTGCCATCTTTATCGCCTTAGGGTGTTTTCCATTGATATTGAACCATTCTGATTGCCACTGGCGAGGCGATCCGGTTGTGAAACGCACGAAGGGCGATGCGGGGCATCGGTCGAGGGCGGTTCGCAGGCGAGCGTCCGTCAGTGGCAACTGTGCAGGCAGAAATGGGCGGCAGCGAGTAAATTCCCGCCAATCTCGGCGCATCGTCTCTCGACCATATCCCCGATATGGCCTTCGCGCCGACGCTTGATCTTGTCATGAATTTCCTCCGTCAGAATGGATCAATATCAATGGAAAACACCCTAGAACTGGTAGCGCTGCATGCGCCGCTGGATCACGAACAGATAAAGGCAGACGCCGGACAGGATGATGAAGAACATCATCGAGGCGATGGTGGCGCCCATATGGGTGTCGCCAAGCTGCAGCTGGAAGCCGAAAAACGTCCGGTAGAGAAATGTGCCGAGAATGTCGGTGGCAAAATCTGGGCCTGCCAGCGCACCCTGAACGGAATAAATCAGGTCGAAGGCGTTGAAATTGCCGACAAAGGTCAGGATGGAGATGATGCCGATGGTCGGCAGGATCAGCGGCAGCTTGACCTTCCAGAACTGGGCCATGCCGGTAATGCCGTCGCATTCGGCGGCTTCGAGGATTTCGTCGGGAATCGACAGCAGCGCGGCATAGATCAGCATCATCGGGATGCCGACAAACTGCCAGACGGAAATCAATGCCAGTGTCGTCAGCGCATATTGCTCCTTGCCGAGCCATGGCGCGAAAAGCGATTTCAGGCCGACCAAGTCAAGCAGGTTCGGCGCAACGCCCCAAAGCGGACTCAGGATCAGCTTCCAGACAAAACCCACAATGACGAAGGAGAGCACCGTCGGCACGAAAATGGCGGTGCGGTAGAAACCGCGCCACCGGAGCCGAGGGTTGCTGAGAAGTGCCGCCAGCAGGATGCCGATCGGGTTCTGCACCAGCATGTGGACGATGAAGAAATAGACATTGTTCCAGAATGCGTTCCAGAAACTTTTCGACCAGCGCGGATCGGACAACAGCTCGACGAAATTCTGCAGGCCGACGAACATCGTTCCGCTGTCACCGTCGCGGTAAAGCGACAATTGCAGCGTGCCGGCCAGCGGGATGATCATGATGGCCGTGTAGACGAGAACCGCGGGCGCAAGGAAAAACGCGATATGCCATCGCACAGGCCGCCTTGTTGCCATTGAACGGCTCATCGATTGGACATTGCAGAACGCATGGCCAGACGCGAACCGCGCGCAGGGCGCGGTCCGCAGATTTTCGGTCGCCGGTTTTGGCCAGACAATGGACTATTTCATGGCGGGCTTGTACCAGGCGGCAAGCCCGTCCTGCAGGCGCTTGCCTGCTGCCTCCGGAGATTCCGTGCCCTTGATGACATTGGCCGAGGCCGCCCAGGTTTCGTTTTCCAGGTTCGGCGTGCCGCGCGACAGGATCTGGTAGGTTGAACGGATGGTCGATTTGCATTTGCTGCGCCAGCCGACAAATTCCTGCGCCAGCGGATCGCTCATTTCGACCTTGTGGTCGGACAACGAGAAGAAGCCGGGCAGGGCGTTGGCATAGAGCGAGGCAAATTCGGCCGAACCGACCCAGTTCAGAAAGGTCTTGGCGGCTTCGGCCTTTTCCGTCTTGGCGTTCATGCCGATGGCGATATCGACATGATCGGAAATGTAGCAGGTGTCGCCGGCATTTGCGACGGGCGGAATGAAGGCCCCCATCTCGAAATCCGCCTGGCCGTTGAAGCCGGTGATTTCCCATGAGCCCGCCGGATAGATCGCGGCCCGGCCAAGGGTGAACAGGTTCTGGCTGTCGGGATAGGACTGGGCTTCAAATCCGTCGCCGAGATAGTCCTTCCATTTCGCCAGCGCGGCATAGGGTGCCGTCCACTGGGCGTCTGTCAGCTTCTGGTCGCCTGAAATCAGCGCCAGGCGGCCTTCTTCGCCCTTCCAGTAATTGGGGCCGATATTCTGGTAACCCATCGTTGCGGCTTCCCACTGGTCGGCGGTGCCCATGGCCATCGGGACAAAACTGCCGTCAGCCTTGATCTTGTCGAGAGCGGCAAAAAAATCAGCTTCGGTTTCCGGGGCCGTAATCCCCACTTGTTCAAAGGCATCCTTGTTGTAGATAAAGCCATGGATGACCGACGCCATCGGCATGCAGAACGTGACCGATCCGTCGTCGGTGCTCCAGCCGGATTTGGCAACGGAACTGAAATTCTTCATGCCGTCGAGATCCTGCAGGGCTGCAAGATGGCCGTCATTGTAGAGGCTGAGCGAGGCATCGAACGGGCGGCAGGTGATCAGGTCGCCGGCCGATCCGGCCTGCAGTTTGGAGTTCAGCGCGGCATTGTATTCCGTCGGCGCTGTCGGCGCAAATGTTACCTTGATGTCAGGATGTTTGGCTTGAAACGCCGGAATGATCTTGTCCTGCCAGATCTGCAGGTCATCGTTGCGCCAGCTTTCGATCGTCAAAGTGGTTTGTGCAAAGGCGGTGCCGGAGCCCGCAATGGCCAATATGGCAGCCACCAGGCCGGTTCGGAATGAATTTCGCATATTTCTACTCCCGTTTTGAATACAACTCATTTTTATTACAGCGCCCTTGGTCACGGGCGTATTCAACGTCCGGCACATCATAGTTTGATGTTGAGCAATATCGCAATGAGGTCCGGTTGGGGCATTTTCATGGCGCGCGGCGCAGCTTATGGTGTTCGTGGCTTTGGCGAATCCGGTCGGGAGTGAATGACAAAACAGACGGACATGGCTCGCGAGATTGCCGAGATCCCGGATGCGGTGGCGCGCCTGCTGGATCAGGCGCAACCGGAATTCCGCCGGATCGGCGAGCGGATGCGTGAGATGGAACCGCCTGTGATCGTCACATGCGCACGCGGCTCGTCCGACAATGCTGCCGGCTATTTCAAGTATTGCACCGAAATTCTGGCCGGTATTCCCGTGGCGTCGATCGGTCCGTCGGTCGCATCCATCTACAACGCGCCCCTGAAGCTGGGTCATTCGGTTCTGCTGGCGATTTCCCAGTCAGGCATGAGCCCTGACATCGTGTCCCTGACCCGGGCGGCCGGCCGCAGCGGCGCCAGAACCATTGCCATTACCAATGACGAGGCATCCGATCTGGCTGCCGCAGCCGATATCTGCCTGCCGATCGCCGCCGGACCGGAAAAAAGCGTCGCCGCCACGAAGACATTCATTTCATCGGCCGTCGCCGCACTTGCGCTGTTGGCCGCGTGGCAGCGGCACGAAGCGCTGCAAGCGGCGGTCGACAGACTGCCGGAAACGCTTGCCAAAGCGCTGGCTCAGGACTGGTCGGCCCCGGTTGCGAAGATCGCCAATGCCACCTCGCTTTACGTGCTCGGCCGCGGACCCGGATACCCGATTGCCCAGGAGGCGGCGCTGAAATTCAAGGAAACGGCGTCGCTGCATGCCGAAGCCCATAGCGGCGCAGAGGTGATGCACGGGCCGTTGTCGCTTGTGCGCGACCGGTTCCCGGTTCTCGTCCTGTCGCCGGACGATGCATCGCGCCAGACCATGCGCCAGGCCGCCGGACGTCTCCGCCAGGCCGGCGCCGATCTGATATGCGTGGAAAATGATGGCGCCGCTCAGGACAGCCTATCCTACGCACCGACCGGCCACCCATTGACGGATCCGCTGTCGATTGCGGTTTCGTTCTACACTCTTGTCGAAGCTGTTTCCGCCGCACGCGGCATCGATCCGGATAATCCGGCCAATCTGAAAAAAGTGACGGAAACCATCTGATGGATCAGACGGAAAACGCGCAGACGCTAATTCACGGCGGGCGGATTTTTACCGGCGAAATGATTGTCGATCGTCTTGCCGTGCTGGTTGAAGACGGAATTGTCCGTGCGGTTGTCCCGGAAACGGAGCTTGCCGATGTCGGCCGGCGGATCGATCTCCAGGGCGGCTTGCTGGTTCCCGGATTTGTCGATCTGCAGGTTAATGGCGGCGGTGGCGTGCTCTTCAACGAGACACCGACAGAGGACGGCATTGCGGCAATCGCCGATGCCCACAGGCAATTCGGCGTTACCGGGTTTTTGCCGACCCTGATTACCGATAGCCGGGAAAAGATGGTTCAGGCAGCCCAGGCCGTGCGTGACGCGATTGCCGCGGACATGACGGGTTGCCTGGGGATTCATCTGGAAGGGCCGTATCTCGCGCCTTCCCGAAAGGGCGCGCACAGGGCCGACCTGATCCGGACGATGGATGATACGGATGTGGATTTTCTGCTTGATCTGGGAATCGATACGGTTCTTGTCACGCTGGCGCCGGATGTCGTGCAACCGGGTCTGATCCGCCGGCTGGCCGACGGTGGCATCATTGTTTCGCTCGGTCATTCCGATGCGACCTATGATCAGGTCGCCGCCGCGGTCGATGCCGGTGCGGCCTGTGTCACCCATCTGTTCAATGCCATGAGCCCGCTCGATCATCGGGCACCCGGCATGGTTGGCGGGGCGTTGGATTTCGGCGCTTTGTCCTGCGGTATCATCGCCGATGGTCACCATGTTCATGCGGCCGCACTGAAGACGGCGCTGAGGGCGAAGACTGCTCCCGGGCATCTGTTTTTTGTCTCCGACGCCATGCCGACAGTTGGCGATGCCGGTAACAGATTCGAACTCAACGGTCGCACGGTTGCGCGCGAAAACGGCCGTCTGACGTTGGATGACGGCACACTTGCCGGATCGGATCTCGACATGGCGAGTGCGCTTCGCTTCGGCGTTGACCGGCTTGATCTGACGCTGGAGGAAGCGTTGCGCATGGCTTCGCTCTATCCGGCGCAGGTTTTACGCCGTGATGATACCCTTGGCCGGATTGCGCCAGGGTTCATCGCTGATTTTGTGCGTCTGGACGGAGACAACAGGGTCGGTGCAGTCTGGAACGGCTCAATGCAGGACGGATCCGGCAAACTGCTTCCGGTCTGAAAATCGCAGCACCCAGTGTTTTCGCTCATTGTGTCGCCCGTCCATATCCAGCCGCGGCCATTTGACCTGACGGCACCCCGATCAGCGCAATCCAGGCGGGAAATTTTTTATGTTCCGACTTTCCAATTCAGGAAATTGTCGGCAACCCGTGAGGGAATTATTAGCCAGGGATCGCCTGGTTGTTACCGGCCCGGCCGTCATTGACGGCCAACGATTAATTGCCGTCGACGAATTGGCAGGCCCGTCTTACGTTTGATCTGCCGGCGGGTTAGACTGTCTGTGAAACGGATAAGGGGTGTATTCATGAAACTGTTATTGACCGGCGCAGCCGGCGGGGTTGCGACACAGATCCGGCCAATGCTTCTTGAACGTTATGGTTCGGTTGTTCTTTCCGATCGCAGCGAACCGGAAGGCCTTCAGGACGGCGAGACCTTTGTCGCCGCCGACCTTGGGGAGCCGGATCAGGTCGATGCTTTGACGAAACGGTGCGATGCGATCATCCATCTGGGTGGCGTCAGTGTCGAGGCGCCGTGGCAGCCGATTCTGGAGGCCAATATTGCCGGGCTTTACAACATTTACGAAGCGGCGCGGGTCAATAAAGTTGAACGGATCGTTTTCGCGTCGTCCAATCATGCGGTCGGTTTCTATCCGCGCGATATCGTCATCGATCATGAAAAACCTGTACGGCCGGATACCCGCTACGGTGTCAGCAAGGCATTCGGCGAAGCGCTGGGCGGCCTTTATGCCGACAAGCATGGCCTGAAGATCTTCAACATCCGCATCGGCAATGTCGCATCTGAACCGCTCGACCGGCGCCGCATGTCGATCTGGCTGCACCCGGAAGACCTGGTCCAGCTGTGCGCGATCGGGCTTGAACACCCCGATGTGCATTTTGAGACCGTCTTCGGACATTCCGAGTGCGAAGGCGCCTGGTGGGACAATCGCCGCGCAAGCGAACTGGGCTACCGGCCGAAACACAGATCGGCTGATTTCCGCGAGCAGGTGCTTGCAGCCGATCCGCCGCCTGGCCCGGATGATGCATCGGAGATATTTCAGGGCGGCACGTTCGTACTTGAGCCGTAGGCGGCGGCATGGAGATTATCGACCTGTCCTTGCCGATCCTGTCCGATCATTTCCGCTGGCCGATGCAACGGGGTGTCAAAGGAAGTTTCAGCGCCGGAGATCCTTTCCAGGCAAGCTGGTTTGAAACATCCTGTCACGCCTTCACCCATGTGGGCGCGCCGTGCCATATGGTGCCCGGCGGACCGACATTGGACGATCTTGATCTTGGCCGCGTGTTCGGGCGGGCGGCGGTGATCGATCTTACCGATCTGCAGCCGAACGAAGAAGTGACGGTGGAACGCCTGTCGAATGCGGCAGCTCATCTGCGCTCCGGCGAGATTGCCCTGATGCGAAGCTGCTGGGATGAGCAGCGCGACTGGAGAACCCGCGATTATTGGTATGATGCGCCTTATATGAGCCGCCCGGCGGCGGAATGGCTGTTGGCAAGAGGGCCGTCTTCGGTCGCTTTCGATTTTCCGCAGGATTATACGATCCGGCTGGCCATGCAGGGCGATATGCGGCCGATCGCGGAGCATGTCACCCATGATGTGCTGCTGCGCAACAATGTCACGCTGGTTGAATATTTGTGCAATGTCCGGGCGGTCAGCGGCCCCCATGTCCAGCTTGCTGCGTTACCGGTCAATCTGCCTGCGTCCGACGGCGCGCCGGCCCGGGTGATTGCCTGGACGGACAAGGTTTAGCCCGTAACGATCAGCCGTTCGCCTTCCGGCTGGGCGCCGGGCTGAACCAAAGCAGAAAGCCGGCGTGCTTCATCCGGCGACACGGCCGCGCACAGGCCGTTGCCCTGGGCATATTCAAATCCGATCGCCGTGACCATTTCCAGTTGGGAATCGTTTTCGATGCCTTCCGCTACGCAGGGGATCTCGATTGCCGAGCAAAGCTCGTGGATACCCTTGAGAAGCCGGTGGCTATCCGGCGATGCCGCTGCCGACTGGACGAAGGATTTGTCGATCTTGACCATGTCGAAGTCCAGTTCGAGAAGGTAGCTGAGCGCTGAATGGCCGGTGCCGAAATCGTCGATATGGACCTGAACGCCCGCTGATCTCAGGTCGGAGACCGCTTGGCGGGTATGCGCCATATCGCTGAGAATCGCGGTTTCGGTGATTTCTATGATCAGGCGCTGCGGGGCAATGCCTGCTTTGTTCAGGGCGGCCAGAACAAGTAGACCGGCGGCGGGATCGGCGATCTGGACGGCGCTGATATTGAGGGACAGGCAAACCGGTTTGCTCCAGGTCATCGCCTCTGCAAGCGCCTTTTCCAGGATCTGACCGGTCAGTTCGTTGATCAGACCGGTCTGTTCTGCTGCAACGATGAATTCGTCGGGCGGGACCTGCCCGATTGAGGGATGGTACCAGCGGGCGAGCGTCTCAAACGATGCCGGTTGGCCCGTCTTCAGATCGAAGATCGGCTGAAATGCAACGCCGATTTCATCATTTTCGATGGCAGCGCGAAGCGCCTGGTCGACGTTCATGCGCCGTCTCAAATGGTCTTCCAGGTCCAGCTCGAAGACAGCCACGTCCGTCGTGCGGTTGCGTTTGCAATGATAGAGCGCTGTATCAGCGCGATTGATCAGCAGATTGCTGTTGGCCCCGGAGACCGGGAAAATGGAGAAACCGCAAGAGCCGGAGATCCGCAGGGTGGTGTCTCCGATCTCCATCGGTTCGTTGATAAGGTCGCAGATCCTGCGGCCGTATTCCAGGCACTGCGCTTCGGTATGGACGGTGGTGATCAGGGCTGCGAATTCATCGCCGCCAAGCCGGGCAACCAGGCCGTCATCACGAATAAGCTTGTCCAGCCGCGATGCTACGGTGACGAGAACGTCGTCACCGGCAGCGTGGCCGTAGGTATCGTTGATCGGCTTGAAGCCGTTCAGATCCATCATCGCAACACCGAAACGCTTGGGCGCGGTATCGTCGCCCTGTGAGGCGTCGCTGATCAGCTGATTCAGGCTCAGGGTCAGGGCGCGGCGATTGGCAAGGCCTGTCAACGCATCGGTCATGGCCGAGTGGATCGCCCGGGCCTCGGCCAATTCAGATCGGGAGATCTGATCGATAATCGCTTCGCGCGATTCAATCAGGTCCTCGATGCTGGCGTAATAGGCATCCAGCATGCGGGTGACGAGGATCGCGACAAAGATAAGGTTGAGCCCCATTCCCATCAGAAGCAGATCGCCTGTGACAAACAGCCGGGTTCCCATGGGAAGTCCGGCAAAGATAATCATGTAACGGGCGGCCTTCGGGAGACTGCCAAGGCAATAGGCACACCCGAGCGCGCTCATAAAGACGAAAATGGCGGTAAACGCCTGATGCTCGCGGTTGCCGTATTCAAACAGCATCAGCCCCCATGCACCAAACCCGAGTGCCAGCAACGTGGTGTTGATCAGCGTTCGTTTCAGCGCCAGCAGGATGTCCTCCGGCTCCATGGCGCCCCAGGTGTCCACCCGGCGGATAAAGCTGATAATGCACAGCGCCAGGATCCCGCCGGGAAGGGCCGCTGAGATCGTCACCGGCGCGTTGAAACTGTGGGCGATCGCCAGACCAAGCGAATTGACCAGCAGAATCAGGTGCAGAATCGGGATTTTCCGCTTCAGCGTCTGGAACTGGTTGACCAGAATCGCCCGGTTCAGAACCGTGTCGGAATCGCCGACATGGGTAAAAGCGTCCCAAAACGCCCGGGCAAATTTCACGAACTGGTCCATCAGTCACTTCCGTACAAAGACCGGATGACGTTAAACGACAGGTATTTCATGCGGTTTAAGTCAGGCTTTGAATGAGACGTTGAACCTATAAGACTTCGTAAACATTGACGTAGAGTTACCCGCTGGAACTTCATGTCAAAGTTGCAATTATCATCGCAATTCAGATGTCTCAAAACGCGGTTTTATTGTTTTATTTCAATAAATTGAATATTGCATTCAATGATCAAGCCCAACAGCAGCCGACCCATATTGTCGCCCTGGTAGAGTGATGCCAGCGCTTTCGGCGCATTCGCCAGACCGTCAATGATCTCTTCGCGCCAGACAATTTGGCCGGCCGCCGCCCAGTTGTGCAGCGCCTCCAGCCCGTCGGGAAAACGTTCGGCATAATCGAAGATGATCAAACCCTGGACTTTTGCCCGGGCGACAAGAATGGCGCGCTCCAGCCTTGGGCCTTGCGGCGGTGGGCTCCAGCTTGCCGTTGCGGCGGTGCCGCATATGACAATGCGCGCGCCGACATTGAGCATGGTCATGACAATGTCCAGCGTTGCGCCGCCGACATTGTCGTAATAGACATCAATGCCGTCGGGGCAGGCGCTTTTCAGGGTGCCGGCCAGATCGGATTCAGTCTTGTAATCGATCGCGGCATCATAACCGAAAATGTCGGTACAAAGCGCCGCTTTTGCCGGTCCGCCGGTGATGCCGACAGTGCGGCAGCCGCAGATCCCGGCAATCTGGCCGACAGCGCTGCCGACGGCGCCGGCTGCCGTCGATACGACGACGGTTTCGCCGGCTTCGGGCTGGCCGATATCGATCAGTCCGAAATAGGCCGTCAGCCCGCTGATGCCGTAAATGCCCAGCGCCGTCGATATCGGGCCATGATCAGGATCCACCTTGCGGAAAAACGGCTGGGTTGCATCGGCGATACCGTAATCCTGCCAGCCGGTCATGCCGCAGACAAAATCGCCCGGACTGATATCCGTATGCCGGCTGCTGACCACTTCGCCGACGCCGAAGGCGCGCATGGTAGCGCCTGTTTCAACGCTGGCATAATTCTTGGCTTCCGAGATCCAGCCCTTCATGGCCGGATCGATTGTGACAAAATGATTGCGCACCAGAACCTGGTCCGGCCCGGGCTCCGGCGCTTCGTCCTCCACCAGCACGAAATGCTCCGGGCCGGGCAGCCCGGTGGCGTGGGTTTTCAGAATGAAGCGGCGGTTTTTCATCGCGCGGGGATGATATTGTGCTCCGGTCCGAACGGGAAGCCGGTAATGTTTTCCGCACCGTCTTCCTTGACGATGAGAATATCATGTTCGCGGTATCCGCCGGCGCCGGGAAGCCCCTCCGGCAGCATGATCATCGGCTCCATGGAAACAACCATGCCCGGCTGCAGGATCGTTTCGACATCCTCGCGCAATTCAACGCCCGCCTCGCGGCCGTAATAATGCGACAGGACGCCGAACGAATGGCCGTAACCGAATGAGCGGTATTGTAAAAGGTCGTGGCTGCGGTAGATCTCGTTCAATTCCGCGGCGATATCACAGCAGCGGGCGCCAGGCCGGATCAGTTCCAGGCCGCGCCGGTGAACGTCGCAATTGATGGTCCACAGCCGCAGATGCTCGTCGCTGGCATGATCGCAGAACAGGGTCCGTTCCAGCGCGGTGTAATAACCGAAGATCATCGGAAAGCAGTTGAGCGAAAGAATATCGCCGCTCTCCACATTCCGGTTGGTGACAGGATTGTGCGCACCGTCCGTGTTGATGCCGGACTGGAACCAGGTCCAGGTATCCATCAGCTCTGCAAACGGAAAGCTGTTGGCGATCTCGCGCACCATCGCGGCTGTCGATGCCAGTGCGACCTCATGCTCGCCGATGCCCGGCTGAATGGCGTCGGCGACAGCCTGGCCGCCAATGTCGCCAATGCGCGCGCCGTGGCGGATCAGTGCGATCTCCTCGTCGGACTTGACCGTGCGCATCCACATGGTGGCCTGGCTGATATCGACCAGTTCGACACCGGGCAGGGCGTCCTGAAGCTGCCGGTACAGTTCCAGGTTGACGTGGTCGAATTCGATGCCCAGCCGTTTCGCGCTGCCGGTCAGGGTCTGCACGGCATGAAAATAATTGTCCCGCCGCCAGTCGGTGTAGGTGACGCTGTCGCCGTGGCTGCGCCGCCAGGGCTGGCCGCCGTCGATCCCGGCAGAGACCGTCGTGGCGCTGTCCTGATCGATGACAAAACCGTAACGGCGGCCGAAACCGCAATAGATGAAACCGGAAAAATAGCCGATATTGTGGATCGACGTGAACAGGCAGCAATCAATATTCGCGTCTGCCATATGCCGGCGCAGCATGGCCTGGCGCCGGTCCATTTCGGCTTCAGAGAAGGGGCTGAAGGCCTTTTCGCCATTGCGCCAGGTTACGAGTCTGTCCTGATTGTCATTCGAACCCATCGTTGTTCTCCGATGTTTTTGTTCAGATTGTCTTCGGCAGTCGCCGTGCGGCGTGACGCTTCATAAGCGACACCGGGCAAGCAGACTGCGAACTTTTGACCGTGTGTGGTGCGGGATCAGCCCGGAGACAGGCCGCGCAGCCGTTCGGAGCGCCGGCGCAGAAGTTCCACGGCCGTCAGCAGGAAGATGGAGATGACGACCAGGATGGTCGCAACTGCCAGGATGGTTGGTGAAATCTGTTCCCTCAGACCTGTAAACATCTGCCATGGCAATGTTTTCTGTGCCGCAGATCCAAGGAAGAGCACGACGACCACTTCGTCAAATGAGGTTATGAACGCAAACAGCGCACCTGAAATGACGCCTGGAACGATCAGAGGCATCTGAATGTTGAAAAACGTTCTGATAGGACCTGCGCCGAGATTTGCCGAAGCCCGAACAAGGCTGCGGTCGAAACCGACAAGCGTTGCCGTCACGGTGATAATGACGAACGGTGTGCCGAGTGCCGCGTGTGCCAGCACGACGCCCCAGTAAGTTCCCTGTAGGCCGATGCGGGAATAGAAAAAATACATCCCAGCAGCCGAGATGATCAGCGGGACGATCATCGGTGAAATCAGTATGGCCATGATGGCCGAGCGGAACGGCACATGGCTTTGCGAAAGACCGATCGCCGCCAAAGTGCCGAATCCGGTCGCCAGCACTGTCGCGACAGGCGCGATCGTCACCGAGTTGTTGAGCGCCTGTTGCCAATCGGGATTGGTCAGGAAATCGCGATAGTGCTTGAGCGAATAGCCCTCCGGATCGAACGCGAGCATTTCCTTGGTGAAGGTGAAAAAATCCTCCGCATTGAAGGAAAGGGGGATGATCACCACGATCGGAAAAATCAGGAAAAAGAAGATCAGCCCGCACAAGATGCGGAAGCTGTAATACCAGACTCGCTGGCCGAGGGATGCATAGGGCGGTAGTGCTGACATATCTGACCTATCCCAGCTTCACATTGTCTATGCCGACAATCTTATCATAGACGTAGAATAGGACCATGACGGCGGCAAGAAGGATGACGCCCAGCGCCGCGCCAAGACCCCAGTTCAGGGAACTGGAAATATGATAGGCGATCCGGTTGGAAATGAAGATCCCTGACGTCCCGCCGACGAGTTCGGGGGTGATGTAATAGCCGATCGCCAGGATGAACACGAGGATCGCGCCGGCGCCGATGCCCGGCACGGTCTGGGGAAAGTAGACTTTCCAGAATGCGGTCCAGTCGGTTGCACCGAGGCTCTTTGCTGCGCGGACATAGGTCGGCGAGATCGTCTTCATCACCGAATAGAGCGGCAGGATCATGAATGGCAGCAGAATATGCGTCATCGCGATGATCGTTCCGGTCTGATTGTTGATCATGACGAGCCGGCCGGCATCGGAAATGATGCCAGTCCAGACTAGAAAGTCGTTGATGACACCCTGTTGCTGCAAGAGGACTTTCCAGGCCGATGTACGCACCAGCAGCGATGTCCAGAATGGCAGCAGCACCAGGATCATCAGAAGGTTGGACGAACGTAACGGAAGGCTGGCGAGCAGAAATGCGATCGGATATCCGAGCAGAAGGCAGGAGCCGGTGATGGTGATGCTCAGGACGAGGGTTCGCCAGAACAGAAAGAGATAGATCTGTTCGCTCTCGGGCTTCATCTGAAGCCCTTCGGACGTTCTTTCTGCATCGACCGCGTTGAGAAAATATCCGGTCGTATAGGCTGGCGATAACCGTTTTATGGTTCTCCAGACTTCGATGTCGCCCCAATCCTCGTCGGCATCGATGAATTGCTGGGTGTAATTGCCCTCTTCCATGCCCTTGACCTGCCTGCCGGTCTTGCGAAACAGGCTGGACATGCCCGACATTTCATAGTTCAGGCGCGATCCCAGGCGCGTATGTGTCTTCTCTTTGACGGCGATCTGCAGATCCGCTGCAAAAGCAGCGAAAACCGGTTCCGGCGGCAATTCATCGCCATCCGCATCCCAAGATTTCAGCGTTTCGACGGTTCGGGGAATGGTGTCAACGACAATTCCGTTTTCAACCGAGCGGAACAGCATATCCGCGATCGGAGCGACAAAGGTCAAGACAATGAACAGCAGGAGCGGTGCGATGAGCATCAGTGAGCGCATCTTCTCGCGCCGCAGCGCCTTGGCCAGACTTACCTTCAACGGTACCCCGTCATTGGTGAGAACTGCGCCTGGGGCCGGTTCTGAATCGCTTGCTGCCGTCATTGTTTCCCGGAAATTCTGAGACTTCGGAATTGCAGGGCCCAGTGCAACCGGACCCTGCCGATCTTAAAGAAGGCTATTTAGCCAGCCATGCTTGGAATTTTGCATCCAGATCATCGCGGTTATCCGCCCACCACAGGTAATTGTTGACGAACGTATTCTTGGCGTTGTTCGGGTCGGTCGGCATATGCGGTGCCATATCGATGCCCAGTTCAGCGTGTTTGCCAACCAGCGGAGCGGAGGATTTGCGGGCCGGACCATAGGAAATATATTTTGCCTGGTCCGCGAGCCGCTGCGTGTCCGTAGCGAACATCAAATAATCCTTGACGCGAGCAAGGCGGTCTTCAGGCAGTCCGTTCGGGATGACCCAACCGTCGAGGTCGAACATCTGCCAGTCCCAGGCCATTCCAATCGGCTGCTTCTGCTCAACGATCGCTGCAAACAGCCGCCCATTGTAGCTTGAAGCCATGAAGACCTCGCCATCAGCCAGGAGTTGGATCGGTTCTGCGGCCGCGCTCCACCAGACGGTCTGGTCTTTTATCGTATCAAGTTTCGCAAAGGCCCGTGCCTGACCTTCATCCGTTTCCAGCAAGTCGTAGACTTCCTCATAGGGAACGCCGTCGCAAAGCAGCGCCCATTCCACATTGGCGATCGGACGCTTGTTCAATGCCCGTTTGCCGGGATATTTTTCCAGATCGAAGACGTCACAGGCTCCAGTCGGGGCTGCAGTGCCTTCCGGCAGCTTGTCTGTGCGATAACCGAAGGTCGTCGAGAAAACGATCTGCGGAATGAAGCAATTCGAGACAAGCATGTCGCCGAAATCCTCGGACGCGGACGTGCCGTCAGGTGCTGCGGCAAGATCCTTGTCCGGATCGATTTCCATCGCCAGACCTTCGTCACAAAGACGAATTGCGTCCGCAGCTTCGACGTCGACCAGGTCCCAGGTTATATTGCCCGCTTCGTTCATCGCGCGCAATTTTGCGACGGCTTCCGGGGACGATTCATCATTGATGATCGTTATGGCCGGATTATTTTCCATATAGGGCTTGTGGTAGGCATTGTTCTGCGATGCAGAATATGCGCCTCCCCACGATACGATCGTCATGTCTTCTGCAAATGCAGACGACATAGCTGCGGCAGTCACTGCAGCTGCCAGAATAATTGTATTCAATCTCACAATATTTCTCCCATTCTTGAATTCCAGGAGGGACTACAAATCCCTCATCTCGGTGCGTTTCGGCACGATGCCGGGCACGCACTCGTCACGCAACCGCGTCGAGCGCCTTACAGTCACTCGCGGCCCAGCCGATTTTTACTGTTTGGCCAGCAGTTAGGTTGTGCCGTTCGCCGCGATTGTGAATTTTCACGACAAACTCATTGTTGCCGACAACGTTCATCCGCACGCGGATATGATCACCCAGATAGATGAGCTCTTCAATTTTGCCGGAACCGATATTGTCCATTTCGTTTTCCGGTTCCAATTCGACCCGTTCGGGACGAAGGGACAGGGTTGTCGCTTCGCCAACGGCGCTGACATTGACTTTCTCGGCTTTCACGATGGACCCGTCCGCGAGTTGCACGTCGCAAGCGCTTCCATTCATCGCTTTAATCTGGCCGTTCAAGTTGTTGTTCTCACCGATAAACTGGGCGACAAATGAATTTTGCGGATGCTCGTACAAGGAGTCGGCAGTCGACAATTGCTGGATCACGCCGTCATTGAAGACGGCAATCCGGTCCGACATCGTCAGCGCTTCCGACTGGTCGTGGGTGACATAGACGACTGTCACGCCGAGATTTTCATGAATGTGCTTGATTTCGTACTGCATCTGCTCACGCAGCTGCTTGTCGAGCGCGCCGAGCGGCTCGTCCATCAGCACAAGATGCGGGTCGAAGACCAGCGCGCGCGCCACTGCAACGCGCTGCTGCTGGCCGCCGGAAAGCTGCGCCGGGCGGCGATTGCCGAATTGCGGCAGTTCGACCATTTCCAGCGCGCGCTGCACTTTCTGCGCAATCTCTTCACGCGGCATCTTTCGGACCTTGAGCGGAAAGGCCAGATTCTCAGCCACCGTCATGTGCGGAAACAGAGCGTAATTCTGGAACACCATGCCGATGCCGCGCTTGTGCGGCGGCACATTGTTGATCGGCTCGCCTTCCAGGATGATCTGGCCGTTGGTCGGCACCTCAAAGCCGGCGAGCATCATCAAGGTCGTTGTCTTGCCCGACCCGGACGGCCCCAGCATCGTCAGGAATTCACCCTTGGCGATCTCCAGATTGAGATCCTTGACGACCAGTATTTCGCCGTCGTAGCTTTTTTGCACCTGGTCAAAGACCACTGCGTTTTCTGTCCCCAAAATCACTCGCCACTCTGTTTTTAATCAAATTGTTGTTGTGGGGCCACATCCGACCATTTGCCGCATTTCAGGTCAAGCTGAATTTATATGCTGTCCATGATTATGGTTTAGGCGGTATCGCGCCGGGACACATTGTTGGCAATCTGCGCTGTTTCCGGGTTAATGTCGTTTCCTCAACGGAGCCGGCAATTGCAATCATGCTGATCATCGAAAATCTGCAAAACACCCTGTTTGGCCCGGTCAGTCTTGACGTTACGGCAGGCGAGTGTGTCTCGGTGATGGGGCCGTCGGGGGCAGGCAAATCGCTGTTCTTGCGGTCAATCGCCGATCTGGACCCCAATCACGGGCACGTTGCGCTCTCCGGACGGGCGCGCGAAAGCATGCCGGCATATGAATGGCGGCGCAACGTTGCGCTTGTGCCGGCGGAAAGCGGCTGGTGGGCCGACAGGGTCGGCGGGCATTTTCCCTCAGGCTGGTCAGAACCGAAATTGCTCGATGCGCTTGGTCTGAGCCCCGATATCATGGATTGGGAGGTTGACCGGCTCTCCAGCGGCGAACGCCAGCGTGCGGCGCTTGCCCGGTGCTTTGCCCGCGAACCGGTTGCGCTGTTGCTGGATGAACCGACGGCGTCGCTGGACGAAACCGCGACGCGGCAGGTGGAAACGCTGCTGAACCGACGGCTTGCCGCCGGCACACCGATCATTCTGGTCACCCACGATCCGGCCCAGGCGGAGCGGATGGCGATACGCCGGTTCAAGATGGCCGATGGCCGGTTTGCCGTTTCCGCCGATGCGGAAGCCGCACAATGAGCGGCTATATTGCACTGTCCTATTGGGATATCGCTTTTGCCGCGGTGTTTCTTGTTCTCAATGGTATTCTCTCCGTTGCGCTCAATCTCGGACTTGAGCGGCAACTGGCCATCGCCGCGAGCCGCATGATTGTCCAGTTGCTGCTGGTGGGCCTCGTGCTGAAGACGATCTTCGCCATTTCCTCGCTGCCGCTGACGGCGCTTGTTGCGTGTGTCATGGCGGCGTTTGCGGGCCGCGAGATCCTTGCCCGCCAGGAGCGCCGGCTTTCAGGCGTCTGGGGCTACGGCATCGGCACCGGGGCGATGATGATGTCCGGCCTGATCATCACCCTCGTTGCGCTGACGACGCAGATCCAGCCCGAACCCTGGTGGACGCCGCGCTTCGCCCTGCCGCTGTTCGGCATGATCCTCGGCAATACGATGACCGGCGTCAGTCTCGGCCTCGATACGTTGAACAGCGCG
Organism: uncultured Afifella sp.; assembly: GCA_947259045.1. Taxonomy (GTDB): domain Bacteria; phylum Pseudomonadota; class Alphaproteobacteria; order Rhizobiales; family Afifellaceae; genus CAMYKZ01. The sequence continues at coordinate 11,915 of CAMYKZ010000037.1, read as the reverse complement.
CTGCACCGGGAAAAGCGGGCGATCGAAGCGCAATTGCTGCTGGGACAGACCCGATGGGAGGCGGTGACGCCGTTCGCCCGCCGGGCACTGAGAAGCGGTTTCATGCCGATCATCAACGCCATGGCCGCCACCGGCGTGGTTTCGCTGCCCGGCATGATGACCGGTCAGATCCTGTCCGGGGTGGAACCGACGGAGGCGGTGAAGTATCAGCTTCTGATCATGTTCCTGATCGGCGGCGCCACCGGGCTCGGCGTGCTGGGCGCGGTGTTCGCCAGCCTCTGGCGTCTGACGGATACCCGCCACAGATTGCGGCTGGACCGGCTGGCGGCAGTGAAGGGATAGATTTCGCAACGCCTATCCTGTCACCATACCGGAATTGACGCCGTATCGACACGGTCGATGGTCGACCGTTTTCTGAAAGCGCTGTTGCCGGATGTCGGCACGCGGCCGGTCGCCGAAAATGCTTATGTCGGCGAGTTGACCGGCGTTGTGCTCGACCCGGCTCTGAGGCCGTGCTTGCAACCGGCCAGCCGCTGCTCGCCACGGGCTGGTGGATTAGGGGCCTATTGCCGGCCGGTAACCCGGTTCAGAACATCCTCCAGCCGCACCCAGTCAAAGCAGACCTTACGGGTCCTCCGGTCAAAGGCAAACACATGGCCGCCGCCCGGCTGGTCGTGCCTGCGATCGATGGCGGTGGACAGCAGAGCGCATTTGAGCAGGGTGCCGACGCCGCCATGGCCGACAAAGGCGATGTCGCCGGCCTCGGCATTTTTGCCCAGAACCGCATCGACGGCAACGACGATTCGGCTTTGGGCGTCGATCGCCCGTTCCCAGCCGCCGGCCGATTGCTGCGGATGTGCGAACAGGGCATCCGCGATCGCTTCATGCCGCTCATGGGGCACATAGCCGGTGCTTGAGCGGTCGATTTCACCGGTGTCGGAGTGGACTTCGACGCCGATGCCTGCGGATTTCGCGATCAGATCGGCCGTTTCAATCGCCTTGGTTTCAGCGCTTGAAATGATGCGCCGCAGGCCGGTGATCCATGGTTCCGCCAGGATGGAAACGACCCGCGCCCGTCCGATATCGGAAAGGCTCCAATCCGGCACCGGGCGGTCCGGTTCGATCCGCACTTCGGGGTGGGAAATGTAAAAGGCGAGGGGGATCTGTCATCCGTGCAAGCCAGTAGCTTTAAAACGATCACGTATCAAAGTCATCCCGCACGCTCCGCAGCATCTTTGATGATGCGGTGCAGATGCGGGATCCATCGGTTGCGGTGCGGTTGTAATCAGTGGGTCCCGGGTCTGCATAGCGGTACTTCGCACCGCAATGCGCACGGGATGACAAACAATTCAGGGCGGACCTTCAACACAATTTTGCTCGTCGCCCGGATGCATCGCCACCCTCACCAATCCATCACCACCTTGCCCGCATCACCGGCAATCATCACATCGAACCCGTCCTGAAAATCATCCACGCCGATCCGGTGGGTGATCAGCGGCGACAGGTCGAGCCTGGCCGGGCCGGTCGCGCGTTCGCCCTCTGCGTCGCGCAGCACGGTGGGCTGCACCAGCGTGATCATCTTGTACCAGGTCTCGAACATTTCCCGGCCGTAAATGCCCTTCAGCGTCAGCATCTTGAAGATCACCTTGTTCCAGTCGATCTCGAACGCCGTCGGCGCGATCCCGAGAATGGCGACCTTGCCGCCATTGTTCATCACGTCAATCATGTCGCGGAATGCCCGTGCCGCACCGGACATTTCCAGCCCGACATCGAACCCTTCGCTCATGCCGATGCGGCCCATCACGTCGTGCAAATCGTCGTTTGCCGCATCGACGACATAGGGTACGCCCATGGTGCGGGCGAGATCGAGCCGCACCGGGTTGATGTCGGTGATCACCACCTTGCGTGCGCCGACGGCTTCCGCCACCAGGGCCGCCATGATGCCGATCGGGCCGGCGCCGGTGACCAGCACATCCTCGCCGACCAGGTCGAACGACAGCGCGGTGTGCACGGCATTGCCGAACGGATCGAAGATGGCGGCGATCTCGTCGGGCACGTCGTCGGGCAGGCGCACGACATTGCGCTGCGGGATCGACAGATATTCGCCGAACGCGCCCGGCCGGTTGACGCCGACACCCAGTGTATTGTGGCAAAGATGGCCGCGGCCGGCCCGGCAGTTGCGGCAGGTGCCGCAGACGATATGGCCTTCGCCCGACACCCGCTCGCCGGGCTGATAGGCGGTGACAGCGGAGCCGACCTCGGCGATCTCGCCCATGAATTCATGGCCGACAACCATCGGCACCGGGATCGTCGCCGCCGCCCAGTCGTCCCATTGGTGGATATGCACGTCGGTGCCGCAGATCGCCGTCTTTTTCACCTTGATCAGCACGTCGTTCGGGCCGACCTCGGGCAGGGGGACCTGTTCCATCCAGATGCCCGGCTCAGGCTTGGCCTTGACCAGCGCCTTCATCATATTGCTCATCGCAACTTGTCCTTCGATTTATTGAATGACGCCGAGTTCGCGGCCGACCGCAGCAAAGGCCTCAAGCGCCGTTTCGACGTCTTCGCGCGAATGCGCCGCCGACATCTGCGTGCGGATGCGCGCCCTGCCCTTGGGCACGACGGGAAAGGAAAAACCGATCACATAGACGCCGCGCTCAAGCAGTTTCGCCGCCATCTGCTGCGCCAGCACCGCGTCGCCGAGCATCACCGGGATAATCGGATGTTCGCCCGGCACAAGGTCGAATCCGAGCGCCGTCATCTGTTTGCGGAACAGAGCGGCATTGCCGTAAAGCCGGGTCCGCAGCTCGTGACCGTTGTCGATCAGGTCGAAGACTTTCAGCGAAGTGGCTGCAATCACGGGCGCAAGGGTGTTGGAAAACAGATAGGGCCGCGAGCGCTGGCGCAGCCAGTCGACCACCTCACCGCTGGCCGCCGTATAACCGCCGGAGGCGCCGCCGAGCGCCTTGCCGAGGGTGCCGGTAATGATGTGAACCCGGCCTTCCACGCCGCAATGCTCTGGCGTGCCGCGGCCATGGGCGCCGACAAAACCGACAGCATGACTGTCATCGACCATCACCATGGCATCGTAAGTTTCCGCCAGATCGCAGATGCCGGAAAGATTGGCGATACTGCCGTCCATGGAAAACACGCCGTCGGTGGCAATCAGCCTGAAGCGGCAGCCGGCGGCCTCTTTCAGCTTCGCCTCGAGATCGGCCATGTCATTATTGGCGTACCGCAGGCGTTTCGCCTTGCACAGCCGCACCCCGTCGATGATCGAGGCATGATTGAGCGCATCGGAGATGATCGCATCCTCTTCGCCGAGCAGGGTTTCGAACAGGCCGGTATTGGCGTCGAAACACGAAGAATAGAGGATGGAATCCTCCATGCCGAGAAACCCGGCGATGCGCGCTTCCAGCTGTTTGTGCTCTTCCTGGGTGCCGCAGATGAAGCGCACCGAGGCCATACCGTAACCGTAACGGTCGATGGCCGCTTTTGCCGCCGTTTCCAGCTCGGCATTGTCGGCCAGGCCAAGATAATTGTTGGCGCAGAAATTGAGCACCCTTGCGCCAGCGACTTCGATCCTGCCCGATTGCGGCGAGGTGATGACCCGCTCCGCCTTGTAGAGCCCGGCCTGATGCAGGCCGGCCAGTTCGGATTTCAGATGATCTGTGAATGCATCGGACATGATCGTTCCGTGTGATAGTGGGTCAGAAAACCGATCCTATACCGGAATGCACCACACTGGTAGAAATAGCAAAGACGAGAATTCCGGCGGGAAACCAGAACTCTCCTGCCCGTGCAGGTCGGTCTCATTGGCAAAAGTCAGAACCTGAAAGCTGGATTCATGATTAAACTGCATCGCGCATTTGCGCTGGCGATTTTCGCCGTAATGGCCAATCTCCTGACCGGCACGGCATATTCCTGTTCCTGCCGGCCATTGTCACCGGCGGAGCATGTCGATCGGACCGAATTCATCTTTCGCGGCGAAGTTGTCGACAAGCGCAGCACCGCTGGTCTGCTCAACCCGCTGTCGCGCGGCGAGCGCGTGGTGTTTGAGGTCCGCAAAAGCTGGAAGGGGCCGGAGCTGAAAAAAATGGTCGTCCATGTCGGCTCGACATCGTCGGCAGCCTGCGGGGTGGATTTCAAGCTCGGCTGGACCGGCATTGTTTTTGCGCAGGCTGACGAGAACGGCGAACCGGCAACAAATCTCTGCCTGATGTTGCAGCCTGAGACGTCTGACGGTTCGCCGGATTACAAGGATCTGCTGCCCGGATACAGCCAACCCGATTGAGGCCGGACCACGGTCTGCGTCGACCGGTTCACACTCGGAAACGACCGAATTAGAGCAGCCGGGCGTGACGTCAGATGACGCCAAGCAGCAACAATATGATCACGATGACCAGGATTGTGCCGATTGCGCCGGACGGCGCCCGGCCCCAGGACCGGCTGTAGCCCCAGTTGGGAAGTGCCCCGATCAGGAGTAAAATCAATACGATAACGAGAATTGTTCCAAGCATGGCTTATCCTTTCAGCGCCCCTTGTGAAGGCTAAGATCTTTAATTCAGTATTGGTTATGGAATTCGGCGCCGGCTGACGCGGGGCTACCGCCCCGCGAAACGTCTCATGGTGGCCGGCGCGGTCAATTCGAGTTGCTGCCTGCCGCGTTGCTGCCGGCGTCTCCGCCTGCCGAACCGCCGGTGGCAGAAGAATCACTACCCGATGAACCGGTATCTCCGGCGGGCGTCTCAACTCCGACATTCACGTCGAGACTGTTGCCGGTTGGTTCGCCGAGATAGAAAATTCCGACGATCAGCGCAATGATGAGGGCAGCACCGGCGATAAACCAAACAGCGCCGCCGCCGCTGTCGCTGCCTGTATTGATGACGGTGGTATCGTGTTCTTTATCAGCCATGTCCGATCTCCTTCTGCGTCCTGTTCTGATCTGTAACAACGCAAGACGGTCGAAGAAGTTCCATCAGATTTTGCAGCAGGTGCACGATGGCGCCGGCCGTGCGGGACTCAAAGCCGCTGCTTCGGCACCGCCTCGGCGCTTGCAATCCGGCGCACGCGTTCCCGGTTGGAAATATAGATGCCGCTGGCGACAATGATGGCGATGCCAAGCCAGGTGAACCGATCGGGAAGATCGCCGAAGAAGAGAAAACCCAGCAACGTTGCCGTGACGATCTCGAAATAACCGAACGGCGCCAGCGTTGCTGCCCGCACCCGCTCATAGGAGAGAATGATCAGATAATGGCCGGCGGCCGCGCACAGACCGAGGAATGCAAGCAGCGGCCAATGGGACAATTGCGGTGTGATCCAGACAAGGGGCACCAGGAAACTGGCGCCGATGGCGCCGACCAGCCCGGTGAAGGTCAGGGTAACGAGCGGCGGATCGACTCCGGCCAGCTTGCGGGTGAACAGAGTGTACCCGGCAAAGACTGAGCCGGCGGCAAGCGCCAGCATTGTGCCGGTCTCGAAAACCGCGCCTGTCGGCCGGATGACAATCAGCGCGCCGACAAAACCGACCGTGACCGCCAGCCAGCGGCGGATGCCGACCGGCTCGCCCAGAACCAGCGGCGACAGCGCCGTGACGATAAACGGATAGACAAAGATCGTCGCGATCGCATCGGCCAGCGGAATGCGGGCAATCGCGGCAAAGAACAGCCAGGTCGACGCCGCCAGCAGCGAGCCGCGCAAAAGCTGCATGAAGGGGCGGCGGGAATGAAGTCCTCGCCGGCCATAGCGCCAGAACACCAGCGGCAGCAGGAACAGGGCATGAAAGAAATAGCGCGCCCAGACAAGCTGCAGGGTATCGAAATCGTCCGACAGATATTTCGCCACTGCATCCATCATCGGAATAATGGTCATGGCGACAAGCATCAGGGCGATGCCGGTCAGTACCTGCCGGTCGGCGTCGGGCGCCGCGGTCTGGGTTTGCGCCGGATGTGACAATGCTGCGTTTCCTCGCCATGTGTCAGAACGAACATTCGTATCAGAATGCGACGATAACGACAGGTGTGTTTTCAGGCTTTCAGAAACTCGATCTCCACAAACGCGCATTCGAATTCATTGCCGTTGATGACGTCGTGCTCGACGCCGAGTTCGCGAAAATACGGCACGCCGTTTTTCAGTTCCGCCAGCGTCCGGTTGCCGTTCGCATCTTCAATTTCCAGCACACCGTTGAAAAGCGGAACCACGACATAATCACAGTCGTGCCGATGCCAGCCGGTATTGTCGCCGCGTCCGGCAAATCGCCATTCGGTGACCCGCGTCCTCTCATTGTCGATAAAGATTGTCGCTTTCGCCGTCCCCGGCGAAGATGATTGACACATGTCCGCGTCCCGTCATTGCCATGTCGATGGGGTGCATTTGTCGCATTCTGCGGGAAATCGACATAGAGCCAGTATGCAGATAGCTCCTGCGGCACCGTTCAGGCATCAACCACAAAATCGAAACGTGCGATCTTTCCGTCGGCTGCCGGGTTCATTTCCATAAGCAGACTTTCATGAAAGATCGAGTCACGGCGATTGCCACGCTCGCCCGGAAAATAAAGCTGCGTTGTCAGCGGCTTGCCGCCTTGTGGCCGGATCATGACATGAAAGTGCCGGGTTCTGCCGGGATAGCGACCGGGCAGGATCGTTTCAAAGACGAAGCGGCCTGCATCGTCGCTGCGCTGGTGGCCGCGGAACAGATGCCCCCGATTGTCGTAGCGCCCGCTGCTGTCGGCATGCCAGAGTTCGACTGCCGCGTCGGCGAGCGGCCTGCAATCAGGGTTGAGCACAAAGCCGATCAGGGTCACCGGTTCACCATGACCGTCGCCGCGGAACGCCCGCTTCAGCGGCGTATCGGGGGTAAAGAACGGCCCGGCCGTCTGGGCCCGGGTCAGATCCTCCGGCGAACCGCATTGCGGCGTCAGCGGTAGCGATGCGTTCTGCGCGGCAAGCCTGTTCACGGAAAGCGACAACGCCGACAGGAACGGCAGCGCGAACCAGCCGGTCACGAACCCACGGCGGGAAAGAGCATCTCGTGGCATGCCATCAGCCTCACAATTCCATCTGGTCGCAGCTTGATATCAAATCCTGGCACCGGTGGCAGGCAATCCTGCTCACATTATCGCGAGTGCCGCCGGCAGGAAATGCGCGCCAGACGCGCTGCCTGCAGCGCCGGGAAAATCGACAAGCAACCGGTTGCCGTTCGTTTGAGCTAACCCCGCCGCACGACCACTTCATAGCCGGGCTCTTCCGGTTCGTCATCCACCATCTCGGCCGGAAAACCCGGAGCGCGCACATCTGCGCCAGTCGCTTGTTCCAGCCGGCGGATAATATTGGGCGACAGTTCCCGGCCACCGAAACGGGCTTCGCCGTCCTTGAATATGTCGATCATCACCGGGTTGAGCTCCAGCGGCACACCGGCGCGATCGGCCACCGACTGGAACAGGCCGATATCCTTCGACACCAGATCCATGGTGAACGAGATATCGCGGCTGCCGTTCAGAATGACCTGGCTTTCGGTTTCGTGTACGAAGGAATTGCCCGATGAAATGCGGATCGCCTCATAGGTGGTCGACAGATCCATGCCGGCGCGCTCCGCCGTCACCAGGGCTTCTGAAAGCGAGATCAGGTTGGCGGTTGCGAGATAGTTGGTGACAACCTTCAGCACCGAGGCCGAACCAAGCTCGCCGGTATGCAGGATGCGCCGGCCCATGGCGGTAAGCACCGGCAGGATGCGTTCGAACGTCGTGCGCTCGCAGCCTGCAAAGATAGAAATATTGCCGGTGGCGGCGCGGTGGCAGCCGCCGGAAACCGGGCAATCGACCGGCTCGCCGCCTCTCTCAAGCACCAGCGCGCCAAGCCGCTTCACTTCCGCTTCATCGGTGGTGCTCATCTCCGCCCAGATCTTTCCCGCGCCAAGGCCGGCCAGGATGCCGTCATCGGCTTCCATCACGGCGGCGCTGGCGGCCGGGCTCGGCAGGCAGGTGATTACCATGTCGACCGCCTCGGCCATGGCCTTCGGGCTGTCGGCCCATTTTGCGCCGGCGGCGAGACACGGCTTCGCCACGCTGCGGTCGAGGTCGCGGACGGTCAGATCGTAACCGTTGCGCAACAGGCTGGCGGACAATTTTCCGCCGACATTGCCGAGGCCGATAAAGCCGATTTTCATGGGCGAACTCCTGATTTCGTATTTTGCCGAAACTGCCACGTTCGCGCCGGCGGTCAAGCCGCATTTGCGACATTTGCCGCCGGTAATCTCGACGCGGCTTTCTGGCCGTGCCACTGTTTGTTCGGGATATCGGAGAGTGCGCTTTGAGAATTGTACATTTGTGTACAGTGATTGTTCTGATCATGGTTGCGCATGTGCCGTTGGCGCATGCTCTTTCCATCGCGCCGGCGAAAGTGCATTCGGTTCATGACGGCTGGACCGTTCGGTGTGTGGGCGAGCGCATTGATTGGGCGAAATGTTTCATTGAGACCAACGCAGTTTTTCCCGAGCATTACCGTGCTGAGGTTGGTTTGGGCGTTATTCGGGTGGACGGTGAACTCCGGCTTTTCGTCTCGCTCTCCGGATCCGTCGGTTCGCTAAGGGGGGCGAAATCCGGATTGACCAGGGGCCGCCTCAACTGCCTGGTCAGGTGGAATGTATCGCGGGGAACTATTGTTCCGCCAGCATGCCGCTGACGGCAGAACTTCTCAAGCGGCTCAAGGCCGGAAAGACAGCTGAAATCGGATTGTCACGGCGTTTGCGCAAGGCAATCCGCGTACCGTTCTCATTGTCCGGGTTCACTGCGGCATTCGGCACTCTGCGTTAGTCTGGTGAACCGGCGCGTTAGTCTGGTGAACCGGGGCGGGGCGGACAATTAAAGGGGGAACCGTCCGCCCCGGCGTTTGTCTCTCGCCTACCCCGGGCTGCTCGCGTGTCAGCATTCGAAGCCGGTGCGGCCGGTTGCGCGGGCGGGAAGCGGGGGCTGGGTCCTCTCACCGCATGGATGCGCATTGATCCGGTATTGGCTTCGGCATGCCCCACAAAATTATACTAAAAGTTGCATTCATGCAAGTGAGATGACAGCGTTGGAATCGATACATTGAACCGACATGTCGGTCCGTCAGCAACAGCGATAATCCGATTTCACGGAACGATTGCGAGCGCACAAAAGGGTAATTGGCGAGGTCGGGATAACGAGACCGATGATCGGAATTAACGCAATAGCGATGCTGGTTTTCGGCGATTCAGAGCTGATCTTCGGCCATGCCGGAATCGAGCCTGGACCGGATAACAATTCCATCGCTGCCGGAACCCGGCCCCCCGATCGCCGTGCAGCTGGGAGGTGCTGCGCCGCATTATCGGCTGGAGGAAACGCGCATTCGGGCTGGGGGTAAGTTTGCGCGCCGGGCCGGAGTTCCGATGGAATTCTATACTACAGGTTGTTATTTGGCAAATCGGCTTCGGTTCACTCACCGTTGCCGGTCAGCATTTTTGTTGACGTGCCTGGTGTTTCGCGGGAACGGTGCGGTTGGAGGCACCAAAATGACTGCAGACAATATCGCAAAAGCGCTCGGCGCCTGGCCAACCGGCAATCTGTGCAATGCAGACGAACGCGTCCTGGCGATGGCGTCCGCTGTCCGGCCGCTGTTTTCCGGTATCCGGCTCTGCGGCCCGGCCAGGACCGTGCGCATCGTGCCGGGCCAGAATGCCGCCATTCACCGGGCCGTCCATGCGGCAAAGCCGGGCGAGGTTCTGGTTGTCGATGCCGGTGGCAGCCGGACCTTCGGACCGTTCGGCGATATCCTGGCCACCTGTTGCCGCAACCGGGGCATCGCCGGTCTGGTGATCGACGGCACCGTCCGCGATACGGCCGAACTCAAGGCGATGCAGTTTCCGGTCTTCTGCCGCGGCGCCCACCCGGCGGCCACCGCGAAAACCGAACCCGGCGAAACCGATGTCGATATTGTCTGCGGCGGCGTGCCGGTGAGCCCCGGCGATTTTATTGTCGGTGACGATGACGGTATCGTTGTCGTGCCGTCCGCCATTTCCGCTGAAGTGGAAGAAAGCGTGCGCGCGGTTGCCGGGCGCGAAGAAGAGATCATGAAACAGCTTGCCGACGGGCGCACGACCGCGGAGATATTCGGTCTGGTCGCCAAACCCTGAATGCAACGGGCGGACAAGACGAGTGTCCGCGATCAGCAGCCGGAATATGCGGCCATTATAAACAGGAAGGGAACCGGATGAGCGAACGCGACAATTTTTTCAATCTCGATGACAATACCGGCGGTCTTGTCCGCGAACTCGCGCCGGGCCTGTCGACACGGATTTTTGCCGGCGAGCAGGCCATGCTGTCCATCGTCTCCATTGCGCCGGAGGCCAGCGGCCGGATCCATCACCACCCGGAGGAACAATGGGGCGTGTTGCTTGAGGGCAGCGGCGTGCGGATTCAGGGCGGCGAGGAGATTGCCGTGGGCAAGGGCGATTTCTGGCGCACGCCCGGCGACGTGCCGCACAGTTTTCGCGCCGGGCCCGACGGTGCCCGGGTGCTCGACATATTCAGCCCGCCGCGGGATGAATACCGCGAAGCGGGGGCCGGCTACGGTGGGGCGTAAGGCAGACCGGATTCCAGACAACTCACGCTCAATCAGGGGTCCACTCATCCAGATTGTCCACCGGCTGAGGCAATCGACCTTCTAACCACTTTTGTGCAGTTCCAGGTCGAAAATCGGAGTCCTTGTTCTCAATAACCCAAGACAGAAAATCTTGAGGTCCGCCGTTCATATACGGCGGCGGAGAGGCGGGGTAAAATACAGCTGGTAGGCGCTCGTCAGTTGAGATGTAGTTTAGAACATGTCCCAATTCCTGGACAACGTTCCAAGCCAAGGGATTTGTGATGTCTAAGTTGAATTTCACCCACCATAGTCCATTATCGTCTGATCCAAATCCGATTTTACCTTCAATACCGGGGATCCTCCCCAGATATTCCGTCAGCGTGTCGAAAGCACGGTCATCCATGACGCCCTCCAAAATACTCCGCTACCTGTCGATAAACGCCTGACATTCAATTTCAACCGTCATCCGCGGATCGACCAAAGCCGAAACCTCGACAAGCGATGAGGCCGGCCTGTTGTCGCCGAAATAAGCGATGCGGCGGGGATTGATTACCGCGCGGTCGCCGATATCCGTCAGAAACACCAACACCTTGACGACGTCCGCCGCGCTTGCGCCGGCCGCTCGCAGGCACTGGTCCATGACATCGACGGCCATGTCGAACTGTTCAACGGTTGTCGCCGGCACATGGCCCTCTGCATCCATGCCGACAATGCCGGAAACCCAGACATTCGGGCCGGCCCGCGTGACATGGCAATAATGGCTGACCGGTTCCATGATGCCTGGAACCATGATGCGTTTGATCACTGCTATTCTCCCTCGAATAAGTGGACTCGCGATGATGTTACAGGCTGTTGCGTCAAATCCGAAGCGATTGCGCTGTTGGCGGCATGTTTATCGCCTGAACGATGGTCTGCGACAATGTTCTGCGTCGTCTATTTGCATCAACCGGGTTGACCCGTTCGCCGATCGGATGAACGATGTTCGCTGCGATCTGCAACAGTTGCTCCGGAGACAGACAATAATGACCGACGACGAATTCTGGCTCTATGATCTGAAAGTGGAAGTCGTCGGCAGCGACAGGCCGATGGTGTGCAACCATCCGGAGGGCGCTTTTTTCGAGGTCGAGGGCGAGAATGTCATATTCGGCCCAGGCGGTTCTTTCCCGATCTATCCACTGGCGGCCCTGTTGCCGTTCCTGCCGGCGCGCCAGCGTGAAACGTCAGCCAATGACTGGATGACGACCGATACGGAGATCGCCTGTCCGGATCCCCATTGCGGCGGGCGCTTCCGGATCGTAAGGACGGTCCGGCGGCGCTTTC
>CAMYKZ010000036.1 GCA_947259045.1 uncultured Afifella sp. | reverse complement strand
AGGCCGGAGCTGCCGCCGACCGAAACGATATCGACCCCGCCGGCCGAGGGGAGCGACTTCAGGTCGACAACAAAGGGCTGCTTGTTCACCGGGTGGTAGAGGGTGGCTCCAGCGCTGTCAACCACACTAAAAGTCTCCGCCCCCGTGTCGATGTCAACCCGGCAGTTCCCCCCGGTGCGAAGCGCTTCGCTGCGAGCGAAGCGCATAGCGTTGGCCAGTTCGGTCGCCGCCACGGTGAGCTTCTGCCCATCGCCATGGGAGGAGACCCGGGGAATGACGACCATCGCCATGACCCCCAGAATGGTAACGACCACCATTAATTCTACGAAGGTAAAACCACGGGTGGACACTCAAGTTCCCCTTTACCAGAGTTGGTAGTCGATGCCGCCAGTTCCGGAATTATCGACGTCAGCAATAAATTTGCCCGAGTCGCGATCGAACCACCACCCGCCGGCATTAGTTCCGGTTGCCGTCAGATTCCCCAGGCTAGCCCCGGCGTTGAAAACCACGTCGCTCGGAGTCGCGCCGATATCGACCGGGTTGGCGGGGAGGGCCGAACCTTTGATATAGGGGCCGTACTTAAAGTTGGTGGCGTCCTTTACTTCCGCGGTTTTTGTCGCCTGCAGGTCCTGGCTCAATCCATCCAGTTTGACACGGGCTGCTGCAAGCGTCTGATCTTCCACCGTATCCGCGTTTGACAGCCTTTCGATCAGCGATGCGGCGCCGCCGATCGACTCGATTTGCTGGGTAAGATTGACGCTTTCGGTCGGTTGGGCGCGAGCCGGATGGTGACCGGCGATCGTTGCAAAGACAGTCAGAAGAAGTGCGGCCAGAAGAAGTGCGGTGCTCCACACGACAAACATACACATGTTCCGGTGAACGCCTGGGACGCGATTCGCGGGGTCAATCTGCATCTCGTAAAACCTTCTCATGCAATAGCGACTTGCGCGCCCGAAATCGCCGACAGAGGGTTTTAACCTGTAGCCGCATCGATCAAAGGATGGTGCGGACGGCCAGCTGAAAATGCACAACCCGCATCAACCGACATATTCGGTCCGATGAAACTTTCTCCCAGAACCAACTGGGTGGACCGAACGCGTTTTCTGGTCAGATAGAGATCGCAACACGACAAGTAGCTTCCAAGGACGACATGTCCCTGTATAGCGATCAGGCGCTCCTGTGAACAATCCGGCCAGACAAAATCGGTCACGGAGGTGATTTCAGCCGTCAGCCGCCTGCAGATTTTTTCGTTTGCGCTCTGATCCGTGAATTGGAACACAACCCGCATCCGATCGCGGCGTTCATAGATGTGATAATCGGCAACCGATAATGTCGAGTGGGGCAGACCGGGATCGATGGTCGCATCGATAGACCCGAGACGGAAAAGCGGCAGCGCGACGGATTCGTAGCGCCCGATGCGGATTTTCTGCTGCATGACCGATTTGGAGGCTGGTTCATGAGCCCGCATGTCAAACCGCTTATCGGCATGCATCGTTGCTGCCGATCGGAGCGCTTTCATGATTTCTTCTGCAGATCTTTGAGCGCGTTCATGACGTCGAGAAGTTTGGTTTCCGCACCGGTATAATCTTCATTGGCACAAAGGTTTCGCATCTCGACAAGCTGATCGTTAAGCACCCTGAAGGTTGCGCTGTCGATGTCTGCCCGAACGATCGTGTCTTCGGCGCCGCTGAGCGCCGTCTTGCAGCTTTCCGGATCGACAATCCGTTCTGCTGAAAATGCCGGCCAGGGCGACAGGATCGCCAGAACCGCAATGATCAGTGCGCCGCTGCGGGCGAGATCGGGATTTCCTGCCGTCGACTTACGTTGAACCATTGTTTCACCTCGTTGATCCCGCTGCATCTCAGTTTGCCGCGGTATTGCTAGATTTCAAACCGGTCGCGTAGTTTTACCAGATGCCGTGACGAAATCCCGGTCTGGGAAATTACGTCTGCGATTGAGCGTGAAGCAATCAAAGTCAACAGCACCGGCTCGTTGATGGCTCCGGTGAATTCGCGGTGATTCTTTGGTTGCTGCATCGAAGAACCGTTCTGGCGTGTCGATTTTTCCATCGTAATGTCTCTTGTTGATTGCCGGGCGAAAGGCCGAAGCTGTTCTTTAAGCCGCCATCTGCGCCGGTTGACAAATCGAATATGGTGCATGTTAATATATATGACAAACGAATAATTATTGTATCATTTATGAGTTTTGGATATATATAGCGTCCATGGACATCGTGCTTGCAAAAACCTTTCTCGAAATTATTGCTGCCGGAAATTTCGTTAACGCAGCGCGCCGGCTCAATGTCACGCAGTCTGCTGTTTCGCTTCGCGTCAAGAAACTTGAGGAATTGCTTGGTCAGGCGGTTTTCGACCGGGTTAAATCCGGCACGGAACTGACACCGGCAGGCCGGCAGTTCGAACGGTTCGCTTTGTCGATGGTCAAAGTCTGGGAAGAGGCGCGCCATCAGGTATCCGTTCCGGAAAATTATATCGAACGGCTGGTTATCGGCGGGCAGTACAGCCTGTTGCCGAAGCTGACCATGAGCTGGCTTGAACGGCTTGAGAAACGGCTTGGTGACGTGGCATTTCGTGTCGAGGCCGGGATGCCCGATCGCCTGATCCGGCAGATGGTTGAGGGGGTTCTTGATATTGCCATCATGTACCGGCCGCAACTCCGGCCCGGACTTGCGGTCGAACAAATTCTCGACGGGGAACTTGTGATGGTGTCGGGCGATCCCGATTTCGGGCCGGATTTCGACGCGCGCTACATTTTCATGGACTGGGGCGAAGAATTTATTGCAGCCCACAATGCCGCCTTCCCCAATAGCGATATACCGCGGACAACCTTCGCCGTCGGCGCGCTCGGGCTGAACTTTGTGATCCGCGCAGGGCGGGCGGGGTACTTCCCGGCCCGCCTTGTCAGAGAGCATCTTGACCGGAAGCAGCTCTTTCTTGTGCCGAATGTGCCGACATTTCCAAATCCGGTTTTTGTCGTCTATCAAACCGACCTCACGCCGCGCCTGCTGCAAACGGCGCTGGAGGAACTGCGGATCCTTGCGGCAGAAGCCGACAGGACGACGCAGTTCGTGCTGAATGAGCTGCACGATCAGAATGAGGCGCAGAGCTGAGATCCGGGAATGTGCCGGTATGCAACAGCCCGCCGTGATGATGTCGCGATGATTTGCGGCGATCAAACACGCTTACCAATTCCCGACTGCGATATCGGCGGTCATCGCCGGTTCCCGTGCCGGGCGCCAGGCAATGCCTCCTGTCAAAAGCCAATCGCCGTAAAGTTCATCGATGACTTCCCTCTCGCCGATAGATGTCCGGCCCGGCTGGGCAGTGCCGCCTGTGAGCCTGGTGACGGAGATGGCGTTCATCTGAAAAAACCTGTTCAGGTCGCTCTCGTTCTCCAGATCGATATCATGGATGTATTTTTGTGCGGCGTCTGAAACAGAATTGCAGCCATCGAAGTCGCGGGCCGGCGCCCTGCGCCAGGCAGCACTGTTGCCGGCAAACCCGCGCGGCGGCCGAGACCGGGGCAAGTTCCGTTCTTCCGAACCGGCCGCATCACCGTCCGCAACGATGTCCGATCGGGCGGAATATCCAGACAATGTTGTCGAACTTGATGCGTCGCGCCGGTGTGCGACAATAGAATGAGCCGGGCAAGAGATGGCGCTGAACGCAAGATTTACGCGGTCCGTGATCGTCAGCTGACCGGAAAGGGCAGTCTCTGTCGACAGCATGAAAATCACCGCTATCGGAAACCGGCAGGGCCCGGGTTTCATGGACGGTAGGCCGGTCGTGCGCCGGCAGGATGATCATCAGGCGGCGGGTGCGCCGCCTGATGATTTCGCAAGTTGATCAGCTCTTTGGCTTTTCTGCGACTTTTTCGATTTTCATCGAAGAGACGCCAATCGCCAGGTTCAGGCCCGTCTGTCCCTGCACGCTGACCGGCTGGAGGACAAAACTCTTTTCGGACCCGCCGACCAGTGCGTTGGCGCCAAATCCGACACCAAGCGAACCGTCTGCGGAGACGCCGATGAACTTGCCGGCAAAACCTTCTGTCGAATCCGCATCTTCAGGTGCGAAAACCGCCCATTTCATGAACTGTTTTCCGGTGATGCCGACATCCAGGCCGAACTTGCTGATGGACCCGAGGTAGAATTCCTTGACGGCTTCATCACCGGTGCCGCGCTTGAACGTGCAGCTCATCTTCTTCGACGACCCGATGATGAGGCCGACTCCGCCATCAATCTCGCAGTTCAGGACACCCGACTGCACCTTGCCCTGTTTCTTCTGTGCAGTGTCGCCAGCTGCGAGCGCAGCCGACACCAGTGTCGCAAGCGCAGCGGCGGCAAGTCCGGCGCGTGCGATAGTCCCTATATTCAAATTATCCATTTCAGTCTCCTTTTTTGGGCCCGACGGGCCATAAGTTTTATCAGGTCTGCTGCTTGTAATTTTGTTCAGCAGATTGCTGGAGATCCTCGCCACGTTCGATGAGGTCCTCGCCGTCTTCGACCATGTCTTCGCCTTCAGCGATCTTCTTCCGGCCCTTGCGAACGAGGGCCTGGCCACGATCGACCAGCTCTTTACCGTTGTCCCACCGGCTTCCCAGCGACGAAATTGCGGCGCCTTCCGATTGTAGCCGGTCACCGAAATCAACGGTGCCGCATGCTGCGAGAACAGGCACAAGCACGATGGCGAAAAATGCAGTTCTCATCCTTGTCTCCATTCGAACGAAAAGGACCGCCGGCAATAAAAGGGGGCGATGGTCTGCCGGCGGTTCAAGTTGGTCTCTCGATATTGGCGCTTCGGTTTCTGCCGGCTATCCGGTTCTGTACGCGAAACCCAGCTACCAAAGTGCGATGGATGATCCCTCCCGATCACATCCAGGAGCAAAAAATAGGAGTTTGTTAAAATAATACAAACGAATAATTATTACCGTTATGTGCAGTTATGCTTATATATATCTGAATGGTAAAACCGCAAGCCAAGTTCATGGAGCCGGAACGAATGCGCAGCGATTCAAGTGGTGGCGGGAGCAGTCGCATTGATCTTGTTCATTTCCGCCCCGGATCTTTTTTTGGCTGGTGTTTTATCCTCAGAATCGCTAGGCGTTTAATAAATTAAACGCATGCGATTGGGTGATCCAGAACGGGTCGCCACGCAGACAGAAAATTGAAGGATTTGGTCGAATGGACAATTCTGGAGTTTCAGCTCGGAAGGACCGCGCCATTTCCCGCGGTGTCGGGATGATGACGCAGATCTACGCAGATCATGCGGAAAATGCCGAAATCTGGGATATCGAAGGCAACCGGTATATCGATTTTGCATCCGGAATTGCAGTCGTGAATACCGGCCATCGCCACCCGAAGGTGATTGAAGCGGTAAAAAAGCAGATCGATCGTTTTACCCATACCTGTCATCAGGTTCTGCCCTACGAGAATTATGTTGCCCTGGCAGAGCGCCTCAATTCGCTTGTCCCCGGAGACTTTGAAAAAAAGACGGTGTTCGTGACGACCGGGGCGGAAGCCGTGGAGAATGCGGTCAAGATCGCCCGGGCCGCGACGAAGCGGAATGCCGTCATAGCTTTCTCCGGCGGATTTCACGGCCGGACTTTCATGGGCATGTCACTGACCGGCAAGGTCGTTCCCTATAAAGTCGGATTTGGTTCGATGCTGACCGACGTATTCCACGCGCCGTTCCCGGTGCCGTTGCATGGCGTGTCCACTGAACAGTCCTTGAGCACACTTGAGACCCTGTTCAAGGCCGACGTCGATCCAACTCGGGTTGCGGCGATCATCGTGGAACCGGTCCAGGGCGAAGGCGGCTTCTACGATGCACCGCGGGAATTCATGCGGAAAATCCGCGAGATCTGCGATCAGCACGGCATATTGCTCATCGCCGATGAAGTGCAGACCGGCTTTGCCCGTACCGGGAAAATGTTTGCAATGAATCACTATGATGTCGCTGCCGACATCACGACGATGGCGAAAAGTCTTGCCGGCGGCTTTCCTCTCGCCGCCGTAACCGGACGGGCCGATGTCATGGACGCGCCGCAGCCTGGCGGCCTTGGCGGAACCTATGGCGGCAATCCGCTTGGCATCGCTGCCGCTCATGCCGTGCTTGACGTGATTGAGGAAGAGCAGCTCTGTGACAGGGCCAACAAACTCGGCTCACATCTGAAGCAGCGGCTTGAAAGCCTGCGGCCGGACATCCCTGAAATTGTCGACATCCGCGGATTGGGCTTCATGAATGCGGTTGAGTTCAACAAGGCAGGGACCGACATTCCGAACATGGAATTTGCCAACAATGTTCGAGCCCAGGCCCAGCAGCGCGGCCTCATCCTGCTGACCTGCGGCGTATACGGCAACGTCATTCGCTTTCTCTCGCCGATTACAATCCAGGACACTGTGTTCAGCGAGGCGCTGGATATTCTTGAAGCATCGATCCGGGCGGCAAAGGAAATTGTCAAAGCCTGATTGTCGGCGCCGGCGATGGCATCAACTGTCTTTTCGTCCGGCGGCAAAGGTTGCCGACACGGGTCTGAAAGGCTGCCGCCGCCGAAAGTGATCAGAAGGTCGGCGGCGTGCAGGCGCTGACGACGATACAGGGTTCAGTGCCGATGTTGCGGAACCGGTGAGGGATGCGGCTGTCGAATATGTAAGCGTCGCCGGAGCCCAGTACTTTCTTCTGGTCGCCGACGGTCAACTCGATCTCGCCGGCAATGATGATGCCGGCTTCTTCGGCTTCATGCTTGTAAAGCTCTGTTCCCGTATCGGCGCCCGGCGCATAGGTTTCGTGAAGCATTTGCAGGGAATGGCGGGACGCGTCCCCCACTTGCCTGAGCGAAACAAATGTCGCGGCATCCTCATCGACCCGGAAAACACGGACCGGATTGATCTCTCTCAATTCATGGGCGTTGTAAAAAACCTGATTCTGGTCCGGATATTCCATGCTGAAAAATTCGGAAAAGCTCATCGGTATCGCGTCGAGTATCCTTTTGAGAGACGCGACGGAGGGGCTGGTCCGGCCCTGCTCGATCATCGAAATCAAGCCGTTTGTTACGCCCGACTTGGCAGCCAGCTGCCGCTGTGACAGGCCGTTCTCCGTTCTCAGAAACTTGATTCTCTCACCGACTTCCATGGAACCCCTGTTTTTGCACTGTTCTGTTCAGCGCGATCGCCGCGCTGGAAAACCGCTCACCCGACAATATTCAGACAGGCTGAGATTGATCGTGTTTCAGAAAACCATGCTGTAAGACGCCGGGCATTGGTGACAAGTGCCGGCCTCTTTCAGATGCGCGGCTGTGAAGTCATACCCAACTTGATCAATATAATAAACACTGTTAGCGTTCCACATGGTTGTCGTAAAGCCTCTGGTTTCGGTCACACGAGCGCGGATTGGTCAATGACAATGCCGGATGCAATGACGTTCGGCGTCCATCAAAGAATGTAACGGGAGAGTTGAAATGAAAGACTGGAAAAAATTCGCGTTGGCGGCGTCGCTGGTGCTGGCGGCAACAGCCGTCAAGGCTGAAGAGAAGTTCATCACCATTGGAACGGGCGGCCAGACAGGCGTCTATTTTATCGTTGGACAATCGATCTGCAAGCTCGTGAACCGCGGCACGTCAACACACAATATCAAGTGCACTGCGCCATCGACCGGCGGCTCTATTGCCAACATCAACGCCATCAAGGCGGGCGACCAGGATATGGGCGTGGCCCAGTCCGACTGGCAGTTCCACGCTTTGAACGGCACGTCCAAATTCGAAGAAACCGGGGCGTTTCCGGAACTGCGTTCGGTGTTTTCCGTGCATCCGGAGCCTTTCACCGTGGTTGCCAGGGCCGATAGCGGCATCAACACCTTTGACGATCTGAAGGGCAAGCGGGTCAACATTTCCAACCCGGGATCCGGCGCACGAGGCACAATGGAAGTGCTGATGGGCGTCAAGGGCTGGGCGATGTCGGATTTCGCGCTGGCTTCAGAGCTCAAATCCGCCGAACAGGCACAGGCACTCTGCGACAACAAGGTTGATGCGATCGTCTTTACCGTCGGGCATCCCAGCGGCACGATCCAGGAAGCGACAACGTCATGTGAATCGAAGATTATTTCCGTTGAAGGCGCTGAGATCGATAAGCTCATCGCCGACAATCCTTACTATTCTGCCGCCTCCGTGCCCGGCGGGATGTACACCGGAACCGACAGCGACGTGAACACGTTCGGTGTCAGGGCGACGTTCGTGTCGTCAACAAAAGCCGATGAGGAAACAATCTACCAGGTCGTGAAGGCAGTGTTCGACAACTTCGACCGCTTTAAGGGACTGCACCCGGCGTTCGCCAATCTCAAAGAGGAAGAAATGATCACCGCAGGCGTATCCGCGCCCGTTCATGACGGCGCTGCCCGCTACTTCAAGGAACGCGGCCTGATCAAATAGATTGCTGACACTCGCATCCGCCTGCAAATGCCGGGCGGATGCAAATCCGTGTAACTGAGAGGACGCATTTTTCGTCCGCTTGGGGAATATCTAGCCGGACACAGTCCGGTGTGAGGCAGGAAAATCTGACAAGCCGAGTTATCGGAGGGGGCCAAATGTCACAAGAGCAAGCCAAAACTGAAGCGCTCAGCCAGTCTGAACTCGACAACCTTGTCGCATCTTCCGATACCGGCGGGCGAACCCCAGCGGGCCCGATTGGGACACTTATCCTTGTAACGGCATTCGTCTGGTCCCTGTTTCAGCTCTGGATCGCTTCACCTGTCCCCTTCATCGTTGGCTTTGGCGTCTTCAATGACACCGAAGCCCGGTCAATCCATCTGGCGTTTGCGATATTCCTTGCATTCATGACCTATCCCGCCGTCCGGTCGTCGTTTCAACTGGGTCTCGGCGTCGTCATCCCAATTTTTCTGGCCATATTGTTCATGATCGGCGCGAAGCAGGGTGTGTCGGTCTGGTGGATACCGATACCGGCTTTGGCGCTCGCCGCCGCGGTCCTGCTGGGATCGCCGCATGACCGCGTTCCTGTCTGGGAGTGGGCGCTGGCGCTGATTGGAACGGCCGCCGCGTCGTACCTGTATTTTTTCTACAACTCGATTGCCGATCGTGTCGGTGCGCCGATCCTGCAGGATTATGTGGTCGCCGTTATCGGCCTGATGATCCTTCTGGAGGCGACGCGGCGCTCGCTCGGGCCTGCCCTTATGATCGTCGCCACGGTTTTTCTCGCTTACACATTTCTCGGTCCGTGGATGCCGGCGATCATCGCGCACAAGGGCAATGCGCTCTCTGAAGTGGTCAACCACCAGTGGATCACGACCGAAGGCGTGTTCGGCATCGCGCTTGGCGTGTCGACGTCCTTTGTGTTTCTGTTCGTGCTGTTCGGGTCGCTGCTCGACAAGGCCGGAGCCGGCAATTATTTCATCCAGGTCGCCTTCAGCCTGATGGGGCATATGCGCGGCGGGCCGGCAAAGGCCGCCGTCGTTTCCTCCGCGATGACAGGACTGATTTCAGGCTCTTCCATTGCCAATGTCGTGACCACCGGCACATTTACGATCCCGCTGATGAAAAAGGTCGGATTTTCTTCCGAAAAAGCCGGTGCGGTCGAAGTCGCCTCGTCGGTCAACGGCCAGATCATGCCGCCGGTGATGGGAGCGGCCGCATTCCTGATGGTCGAATATGTCGGAATTCCCTATTTTGAAGTTGTCAAACACGCATTCCTCCCGGCCGTCATATCCTACATTGCGCTGGTTTACATCGTGCATCTGGAGGCAATGAAGGCGGGTATGGAGGGATTGCCCCGCGCCTATGTTCCCAAGCCGATCGTCCAGCGGCTCATCGCTATTGCGTTCACCATTGCCGCTATCTGCGCGCTCAGTTTTGCCGTCTATTACGGCATGGGCTGGCTGCGTCCGGCGTTTCCCGATGTGGCGGGCTATATCATCTTCGTGATGATCAGCGCCGCCTATATGGGACTGTTGTATGTGGCCTCGAAAGAAGAGCCGCTGAAACTCGATGATCCGAATTCGCCGGTTACGACCCTGCCGCTTCCCGGTCCGACGGTGCGCTCCGGCCTGCACTTCCTTCTCCCGGTCGTCGTGCTGGTCTGGGCGCTGATGGTGGACAGGCTGTCACCCGGCCTTTCCGCATTCTGGGCCGCGGCCTACATGATCTTCATCCTGCTCACCCAGCGGCCTTTGATGGCCATCTTCCGCGGAGAGAGCAAACTCGCGGCCGATCTGCGCGACGGCGTGAAAGATCTGGTCGACGGCATGATTTCCGGCGCCCGCAACATGATCGGCATCGGCATCGCCACGGCAACAGCCGGAATTATCGTCGGCGCCGTCAGCCAGACCGGCGTCGGGTCGGCGCTCGCCAATGTGGTCGAGGTGTTGTCCGGCGGCAATATCATGGCCATTCTTTTCCTGACCGCCATCCTCAGCCTTATCCTTGGCATGGGTTTGCCGACCACCGCCAATTACATCGTCGTATCCGCGCTGCTTGCGCCGGTGATCGTGACACTGGGTCAGCAGAACGGATTGATCGTGCCGCTGATCGCCGTCCATCTGTTCGTCTTCTATTTCGGCATCATGGCCGACGTGACGCCGCCGGTCGGCCTGGCCAGTTTTGCCGCCGCCGCCGTGTCAGGCGGCGATCCGATCAGAACCGGTCTCGTGGCATTCTTCTACAGCCTGAGAACCGCGGCGCTGCCGTTTCTTTTCATCTTCAACACGGAACTCCTCCTGATCAATGTCGGATGGATCCAGGGCCTGTTTGTTTTCACGGTAGCGACCGTGGCGATGCTTCTATTCGCCGCGGCGACCCAGGG
The DNA here is from genome assembly GCA_947259045.1 of uncultured Afifella sp. Classification (GTDB taxonomy): domain Bacteria; phylum Pseudomonadota; class Alphaproteobacteria; order Rhizobiales; family Afifellaceae; genus CAMYKZ01. Next base: position 47,204 of record CAMYKZ010000036.1, on the reverse strand, counting down.
CTGGTTTATCGTTCGCAACCGGTCCTACGAAACCGTGGCGCTCTTGCTGATCGCCTTTACCCTGTTTCGTCCCGGTTATTGGATGGACATGGCGTTCCCGCCCTATTCCGAGGCTGAACCGTCAGGCATTGCTGAGGCTGCCGCCAACACACCTGTTGGCGAAGATCTCCGCATTCGCGTATCCGGCTTGAGCGACGTGGGTGACCCGATCGAATTTGTTGCACTGGTTCCGATGCAGGACGGCGCTACCGGCGAGGAAAGGCTGGAAAAGGCAGGGCTCAAATTCCGCACCGACGGAGATGCCATGATCATCGACGACGTTGCGTTTGACAGTCCGGCGAAGAAAGCCGGACTTGATTGGGACCAGAAGGTCCTGCGGGTTCTGCAGCCGGTCAGCCAGCCGACGAAATATCTGATGTTCATTCCGGCACTTCTTGTGCTTGGATTGATTGTCTTCCTGCAGCGCCGCCGGGCCGATGGCGTTGTGTCAAAGCCTGTTGCCGCCTGATCGAGAGGGGGAAATGACCAGACCTGTTCCGGCTTCAGTCTGTATCAACCATCTTGAATCATGGGCCGAATACCGCTTCAGGAGTGCCGCGGCGCTGCCATTCCGGGCTGCGGTCCGGTCATGGGTGACTGATTGTTGAAAATGCAACTTGCTACTGCCGAGATATCGCCTAGAACGCCGTTGGTCCCTAACCGTTCAGAGAGATTCTCGATATGACCCCCTTTTCGATCGCCGGCATTCAGATGCACGTCTCGGCTCTCCATTCCAATGTCGATGGCATGAGACAGCGGCTAGACGTTCTGATGGCGCGGTTTCCATGGACGCAGATGGTTCTTTTCAGTGAACTGGCGCAACACGGCCCGTTGCCGAAATTCGCCCAGCCGTTCGAGAATGAAGCGCTGGACCTGTTTCGCGAGGATGCGCGGCGTCACAATATCTGGCTCATTCCCGGTTCGATGTTTGAGCGTCGGCCGGACGGGCGGATCTTCAACACCTCCGCCGTCATCAATCCGGCCGGCGAAGTCGTCGCCAGATACAGCAAGATGTTTCCCTTCCGGCCCTATGAGCAGGGTGTCGAGGCCGGCACGGAGTTCTGTGTCTTCGACGTGCCCGATGTCGGCCGTTTCGGCCTGTCGATCTGCTATGATATCTGGTTCCCTGAAACCACAAGGCATCTGACAAGCGCCGGTGCGGAGGTGCTTTTGCATCCGGTGCTGACCGGCACGACGGACAGGGACGCCGAACTGGCGATTGCGCGTGCGACTGCGGCGCAGTTTCAGTGTTATGTCTTCGACGTGAACGGGCTGGGCGCCGGCGGTGTGGGCCAATCCTGTGTCATCGACCCTTCGTCCACTGTCCTGCATCAGTCCGCCGGCCAGGAGGAGATGTTCCCGATCGAAATCGACCTCGATCAGGTTCGGCGTCAGCGTGAAGCGGGCATGAAGGGCCTGGGCCAGGTTCTGAAAAGCTTCCGTGACCGGCCGGTCGATTTCCCCGTCTACGACCGCGCCAGCGGCGCCGACGCGTTTCTGCACACGCTCGGCCCACTCGAGATGCGCCGGCAAGGCGATGCCACCGGGCCTGATCGCGTGACGCCGCATGACAGCGTTGGCGAAACGGTCGTTACATTCGATCCAGCGGACGGACACATTGCGCCGACCGCTGGTAAAACGGTGAGCGGCTGACGCTGGAGGAAGTCCGGAACTCAATCCGGACTTTTCCGACTGCAGCCCGATCTCGCCGAAAACTGGAGGAGACGACGGCGTATGCAGTCGATGAGTGATTATTACAGTGCGATCCAGTTGCGGTCCGACCGTTGGAGTTCGCTTCGAGAGGCGACAAATGCGCTCGCCGGCAAACCCAATGCGCGTGCGGCAGCGGCATTGCATAAACGGGTCGAGGCGCTGTTTGAAGCGCTGGCGCCGATTGAGACCTATTGGGCGTTTCCCGGAAACGCCGCCTTTGACCATCTGCGCCGGCAATTTGAACATCGCAATTATGACGATCTGGCTTTTGCGGTTCGCCGTATCCTGCGGGCGCTGACGTCGGGCGCTTACCGCCGCAGGACCATCCCGCTCGACCGTGAAGAAGCCGATGGCGACGAGCTTGAGGACGAAGCGCTGCTTTCGCCGGAGGCGAGGGCGCTCGCCAAACCCTATTTCGAAGTTCTGATCGTCGACGATCTGAACGAACACCAGGGGCGCTGGCTGCGCAATTCCATGCAGCGGATGTTCCGGTCTGAAGACCAGTTCATCTATGAGCCTGTCATCGTGCCGAGCCTTGAAGATGCGCTGATCGGTATTCTGTTCAACCATAATATTCAGGCGATTGTCGTCCGGCCGGGCCTGACCCTGAAATCGAAGAACGAACTGGCGATTCTCAAGCGCTATCTCAACCGGGTCGGCGACAATGAGGACGTTGACGGGCTGCAACCGGAGAATTACGGCGCGGAACTGTGCCGGCTGATTGCCAAGGTCCGGCCCGAACTCGACGCCTATCTGATCACCGACCGGTCGGTGGAAGCAATCGCCGGCCTAGACCTCGGGCTCTGCCGCCGGGTGTTTTACAATCAGGAGGATTTTCTGGAATTGCACCTGAATATCCTCCGCGGCGTGCAGGCGCGCTTCAAGACGCCGTTCTTCACGGCGCTGAAGGATTATTCCAAGCAGCCCACCGGCGTCTTTCACGCCATGCCGATCAGCCGCGGCAAGTCGATCTCGCGGTCGCACTGGATCCAGGATATGGGTGCGTTTTACGGCCCGAACATTTTCCTGGCGGAAACATCGGCGACGTCCGGTGGTCTCGACAGCCTGCTGGAGCCGCACGGGCCGATCAAGGAAGCCCAGGAACTTGCGGCGCGGGCCTTCGGCGCCAAGCAGACATTCTTTTCCACCAACGGTACGTCGACCTGCAACAAGATCGTTGTCCAGGCTCTGGTGCGGCCCGGCGACATTGTGCTTGTCGACCGCGATTGCCACAAGTCGCATCATTACGGCATGGTGCTCGCTGGCGCCCAGGTGGTCTATCTCGACTCCTATCCGCTGAACGAATATTCCATGTACGGCGCCGTGCCGATCCGCGAAATCAAGCATCAGCTGCTGAAGCTGAAAGCTGCAGGCAAACTTGACCGGGTGCGGATGCTGCTTCTGACCAACTGCACCTTCGACGGCATTGTCTATAACGTCGAACGCGTCATGGAGGAATGTCTGGCGATCAAGCGCGACCTCGTCTTTCTGTGGGACGAGGCCTGGTTTGCATTTGCGCGCTTCGGTCCGACCTACCGCCAGCGCACCGCCATGAACGTGGCAGAGGGTCTGCGCGATCGGCTGAAGGAACCGCAACTGGCAAAGGCTTATGCCGCGCAGCAAAAGAAACTGGAAGGCGCCGACGATGACGCCCTTCTGGACACAAGGCTGATCCCGCCGCCGGATGCCAGAGTGCGCGCCTATGCAACCCAGTCGACCCACAAGACGCTGACGGCACTGCGTCAGGGTTCGATGATCCATGTCAACGACCAGGATTTCAAGGGTGAAGTCGAGCAGGCCTTTCACGAGGCCTATATGACCCACACATCGACGTCGCCCAATTACCAGATCATTGCCAGCCTTGATGTCGGCCGCCGCCAGGTGGAACTGGAAGGGTTTGAGTTTGTCCAGCGCCAGGTCGAAGCGGCGATGTCGATGCGCCGGGCCATATCGACCCATCCGCTGTTGAAGAAATATTTCAAGGTTCTGACCGCCGGCGACATGATCCCGCAAGCCCACCGCAAAAGCGGCATCACCTCCTATTACGATCCCGATCAGGGCTGGAACGATATCTGGGAATCGTGGGCGCGCGACGAGTTCGTGCTCGATGCGACGCGGGTGACGCTGTCGGTCGGCGGTACCGGCTGGGATGGCGATACGTTCAAGACCCGGATCCTGATGGACAAATACGGCATCCAGATCAACAAGACGTCGCGCAACACTGTCCTGTTCATGACCAATATCGGCACCACCCGATCCTCAGTCGCCTATCTGATCGAGGTGCTGGTGAAGATTGCCCAGGATCTTGACGATCTGCTCGACGATGCCTCGAAAATGGAAAAGCTCGGCTTTGAGCGCCGCGTCAAGAACCTGATGGAGGATCTGCCGCCATTGCCCGACTTCAGCCGCTTCCATGACGCATTCCGGGCCGACCAGGTCACGCCGGAGGGCGATATCCGCGCAGCGTTTTTCCTCAGTTACGATGAGGACAATTGCGACTATCTTGATCTTAACGGCACGTTTGCAGTCGGCGAAGGCGCCACGGAACTGGTCTCCGCCTCATTCATCATTCCCTATCCGCCGGGCTTTCCGATCCTTGTTCCGGGACAGGTCGTTTCGCACGAGATCCTCGCCTTCATGCGTGCGCTCGACGTGAACGAGATTCATGGATACCGGCCCGATCTCGGCCTGCGTGTCTTCACGGAAGAAGCGCTCGCCCGGCATGCGGGCGGACAGCGGCGCGAAGCTGCAGAATAATTATTCATACAGGAGAACAAGATGCCGAAGAAAACACTCAAGAATATTTCCGAAATCCGCCGGTATTTTCATCGCAACGAGAATCCGGTTTATTTTGTATCGGCAACCAACTTCAATCTTCTGGGGCTCGATGAGTGGGTCAAGAACTTCAAATATATCTGCTATATCGACTGCTATGACGGTCGGCATCCGAATGTCTTCTCGCCCTCCGAACAGCCGCATGCGGAATTCCAGTCTATCGAGGACATCAACAATTACCTGCTGCAGCACAAGGAGGTGATCGACTTTATCAAGCAGCGTGGCGGCAAGCCGAAATTCGTCTTCCTGATGTTCGATGAAGAAACGGAACGTCTGGTCAAGGAGATGGGCGGCGAACTCTGGTTCCCGAAGGCGAAACTGCGCACGCGCTGCGACAACAAGATCGAGACCGTGCGGATCGGCGACAAGGCCGGCGTTCCCTCCGTTCCCAATACGCTGAGCAAGGTGCAAAGCTACGATCAACTGAAGAAGGTCTGCGAAAAAGCGGGCATCGGCCATGACCTGGTGCTGCAGTCTGCATTCGGCGACAGCGGCCACACGACGTTTTTCATCAAATCGGAAGCCGATTTCCGCCGCCACCAGCATGAGATTATCGGCGAGGGCGAAATCAAGATCATGAAGCGAATCGACTGCCGCGGTTCGGCAATCGAGGCATGTGCGACCTCCCAGGGCACGATCGTCGGCCCGCTGATGACGGAGCTGGTCGGTTTCAAGGAACTGACGCCCTACCGCGGCGGCTGGTGCGGCAACGAGATCCTGTCCACAGCGTTTCCGCCAAAGGTCCGCCAGCGCGCCCGCGAACTGACGTTCAAATTCGGCGAGCAGCTGCGCAAGGAAGGCTATCGCGGCTATTTCGAGCTTGATTTCCTGATCGACAAGAAGACCGGAGACCTCTGGCTGGGTGAGCTCAATCCGCGCATCACCGGCGCGTCGTCGATGACAAACCATGCCGCCTTCGCCCATGCGGACGCGCCGCTTTTCCTGTTTCACCTGCTGGAGTTTTCAAAGAAGCCGTTCAAGCTCGATGTCGATGAAATCAACGCGCGCTGGGCCGATCCCGACATGATTGACGGCTGGTCGCAGATGGTCATCAAGCATACCGAAGACAGTGTCGATATTCTGACACAGGCACCGGAGTCCGGCATCTACCGCATGCTTGATGACGGCAACGTCGAATTCGACCGGTTCGATTATCACCGGCGGGCTGTTGAAAGCGAGAAAGAGGCATTTTTCCTTCGGATTCTGGAACCGGGCGACTATCGCTATGAGGGCGCCGATCTTGGCATACTGGTGACGCGGGGCCGGTCGATGACGCCAGGTTTCAAACTCAATGATCGCGCGAAGAAGTGGATCGACGGCATCAAGTCCAGTTTCAGTGCGCGCTCGTTGCCGACGGCCCAGGCGCTGGCTGAACCAGCCTTCAAGATCCTTTAAAGGCAGCCGTGGAAACCCTCTGGCGCGCGGTGTCTGAAACAAAGCCCGGTCCGAAATGGGCCACTCTGTTTGCCGAATACTGGCCCGATTACCGCCGCTGGTGGTTGCGCGAAAGCGAATCTGCGCGCCCGACCTACGGGGAAAGCCGGCGGGCTCTGTCCACCCATATGCCGGAAATCGTGCCCCTGTACGACGAATTGTGCAGCCTCGCCGGCGGCGGCGATCATGCTGCGCGGTTTCTCAGCTTTTACTGCCCGCCGCCCTATCTGTCCGGCTGTTCCCAGGCCGTCTGGCCGGGCGATGAGCCGGTTCTGGTGCGCAATTACGACTACAGCCCGCAGGCCTTCGACAGTCTGGTTCTGCACACCGGCTGGCAGGGCCGCCGGGTCATGGGCACCAGCGACGGCCTGTGGGGCCTCGTCGACGGCGTCAACGATGCCGGTCTTGCCGTCTCGCTGACATTCGGCGGGCGGCGGGTCGTCGGTAACGGTTTCGGCGTTCCGCTGATCCTGCGCTACGTGCTGCAGACCTGCGAAAATACCGAACAGGCCGGTGAGGTTCTCGCCCGGCTGCCAACTCATATGAGCTACAACATCACCGTCCTGGACGCGAAACGGAACTTTCTGACCGCGATGTTGGCGCCGGACCGGCCGGCGGTGCTGACGGCTTCAGGAATCGCGACGAATCATCAGGAAACGGTGGAATGGTTCAGCCATGCACGTTTCACGTCAACGGTGGAACGGGAACGGTTCCTGCTGCAAAGGCTGACATTGCATGTCGACCCGGAAGACAAGTTCATCGGTGCATTCCTGAAGCCGCCGCTCTATTCGACGGCTTACTCAGCCGGTTTCGGCACGCTCTACACCGCTGTCTACCGGCCGCGCAAGCAGGAGATGGAAATCCGCTGGCCAAGCACCGTCTGGTCGTTTTCGATGGACGGGTTCCGTGACGGTGCAAGGCGGATCTATACGCCGGAGGCGGCGCAGCCGGGTTGAACGTCAAATGCTGCGCGGCACGACTGCGCCAGGGAGGCCGCCAACGAATGTGAACGCAGCCAGACAATCCGGAAAGAGAGCTGCGACCGCGTCGTGCTTTATCTGCGGCAAGGGCTTCACAATGCGCGAGCTGAGCCCATGGGCATCTGTCCGGCCCGGCGTATCAGTCCGCTTCGGCCCGGTTTCCTGGGCCGTCGCATCATTCTGGCCGATCCTGCTTGATCGCCGCTGGGCTAAATCTGATGAACAGCGGATTTCAGCAGAAGAGATTGCCTGGGCATCTGTTTGAGAAGACTGAGAAACCGTGCGGGGATTTCCTCTTCCACGACGTTGGCATACAGGGATTTCAGTTTCGCAGCGACTTCCAACTGGATGACCGGTTCCGCGCCGCCGCGAAAATTCGCAATTCTTGCATTTGTCAGCTGCAGTGCAGCCATGTCACCGCGATCGTCGTAACCGAATTCCATCCGCAGGGAGCGAATCGGATCGTTGTGATCGGCGCCTGACATGTGAACACCGCCGTGTTTCGCCTCGTATGTGACATGTTCCAGATCGCGAAGCAGAATGGACAGTTTGATGGCCATCCCGGTTTTTGCCGGTGTGTCCTGATTCAAGCTGCCCCGGTCCAAAAGTGCATTGAATTTGTTATACTGGTCTGACATGGCTGAGTTCTCCTTCCTGTGTGAAACGCCTGCATCAGGGTTAATTGTGCCGGTTCGGATGGATCATGAATTCGGTCGGTGCCGACAATCATTGTTACGAAACCAGCATGGGTTCGTTACATTTATGGAACAGGCGCATGACGTCGGCTGATTCCATAGTCAGCATTTTGTCGGTTAAGCCACCGCGCTGTTGGATCCAGTTGCGCACGCCTGCCGGATAACTGGCCAGCATCATGCGGTTGGCTTCCCGAAGGATCGCACGGCCGTTGGGAACGTGTTTCTTGAGCCTGGCCCGGTGGAAACGTAATTTTGCGCGTTTCGTGACACAGACCTGGGTAGAGGGCACGCCGATCAGCATCGTGCAGGCCGATGCACAGACACCGTCAATGACGACTTTCAGGTTCAGCTCCCGCACGACCTGGGCTTTGACCTGATAAAGGCCGAGATCACCGCCTGGATCATGACGGACATAGATTGTCCGGTCTTCTGCGAAGCTTGCCGCCGGCGCCAGTATTGATGCTGCGAGCATAGCGGGAAGAATAAATTTCCTGATCGACATAACGGTCTCCTTCAACTGGAGACAGAATGCCGCCGGCGCCAATTCCGTTCCTTGAAAGCGAATGCAACCAGCAATCATGAAAAACAGTGTGTTAAGAAATAAACCGGCATTTCCCCGGAATCGCGTTGTTTCGCTGCGAGGAAAGCGGAGACCGGCGGCGTCACTGTCGGCAAGTTTAAATATGGATGTCAGGTGCGGCTCAAGTCATCCGGAATGCAATATCCCGAATAACGATTGATTAACCATGCTCAGCAGGCAGGGGGAACCAAATCCGTCACGCCGGCATTGTACCCGCAGACCAACGAATAAAATAAGAATGGACAATAATATGCCAGCAAATCTTGCAATCGCCGAGTTGGGTGGATTGAACATGCGCGTTGACAGATACAGCCACGCACTGACGGCGAACGTTGCTGGCTCCCCGATTGGCCCGACCGTGTTAGCTGATGCCGCAGCCGATGAACGTCGGACCGAACGACGCAGGCGTGTTCTCATGAGCGGCAAGATCACTGGCGGACAACGGCACGCCAGCATCGACTGCGCAATCCGCAATCTGAGTTCAAACGGAGCCTGTGTGCGCCTTAACGGGTTTTATCAGCTGCCTGAACATTTCCAGCTCTTCGTTCAGCGCGAGGGGCTGGTCCGGGATGCAACGGTTATGTGGCAAACCAATTTTTTTGCCGGTATTTCTTTCTCCGGATGGGAAAGGAAAATTGCCGATACCGATTTCACAGACAGAAACTCTGTTCTGAATATGGTCAAGTCGATGGGAATCGCAAAACACTGACCGTTGCGCCATCATATGTTCAAAACCGGATTTCCCGCTTGAATACCGTTCCGATTGCAAGCATTTTGAACAGGAACGGATATTGTTGATGGTCAACCGACAAACGATTATAGCGGCCAAAATCTTTGTCGCTTCGGTATTGCCGATTGCCGGCCTCGCTGGCCCGGCGTTTGCGCAAGAGGCGTTGCCGTGGCGCCTTGCCAATTATCCTGCCGGCGGTGCGGAATTTTCCCGAATTGTGGCAAAGCCGCTTGTTGAGAATGCGGATCTCCTGCTGCCAACATGCCGGGCTTTGAGGCCGGGCACTGCCGAACAGGCGGCAAGCGGGTTTGCCGGAATTGGCTTCGCGATCGCAACGTCGCAGGATCCTGTTTCATCGGAGCTTGAGAGCCGGGTTCCGGACTGTTGCCCGAATGTGGCAAATACGGATGCTGATACACTCATTACAATCGGGGCGCAGCTGGCGCTTTTGGCCCGCGAATTCGGCGACGCCGATATTGAAGTCGGCCGGGCAATAAACCAACTGGTGAGGATCTGTGATGACGACGTTCTTCAGAGTTCTTACGCTATCGCCCTGGGCGAGGATTCACTCGGCGTGCTGATTGCCCAGGAAGGCGGAGGGGGCCCACCGACGACCGGCTCGATTCCGACGACGTCCGGCGGAGGCGTGCCTTCGGCCAATTGAATTAGTGATTTTCGGGTCGTTATAGTATCCTGCATGATGAAATATTCCACGAAAACAAATATAGAAGAATATATCTGAGCCACGTCGATGGGCGGCCTTTTTATTATTCGTTCATATTAAGATTTCATTTGATATAGATGAACGGAAATCTGAGTAACTTGGAACGATAATACTCCGGTTTGCATTTTGCCTTCAGACAATGGAGGCAATTATGCTGATCAAGAAATTCATGATCGCGACTGTAATGATGGCGACAATGCTGATGCCGGGAACAGGTGCAGCGGACGACCGGACCATCTATGTGCGCTATGATCCCGGAGGCGATCTTGGGCTTTACCAGGTCAAGGCCCAGGTCGCCAAAGAGCTGAAGCTCAATGTGGTTATCGATGGCGTTTGCGCCTCTGCCTGTACGCTTCTGATCAACCTGCCGAACAGTCAGCTTTGTGTCACGGAACGGGCGCGGCTCCATTTCCACCGCGCCCGGCTCCAGAAACCGATCCGCAACGGCCGAAAAATCCTGCGCGACGCCAACCGCATGATGCTGGCAAGTTATCCGGCCGGTGTGCGCCAGTGGATCGCCCAGCGGGGCGGCCTGACAGACCGGATGCTGAAAATGGATTCTGCCGATGTAAGCCGCTTCTTCCGGCGTTGCGGCAAGCCGATGCTCGTCTCGTAATTGAAGACACGAACCAGCAAAACCCAACTTGATCGGATCAAGCCATGAAAACCAATAATAACATTCAGTTCAAGACGGCCACATTGTTCCCGAAAACGAGGGTTCCCAAGTCGGTCGGCAATCCGGTTCACGTTGGCACATGGTCGTATGATATCAGATCAGACACCATGCTCTGGAGCGACGCGGTTTATGATCTGCATGATGTACCGGCAACGTTCATCCCGACATTGCGGCGAATGTGCGATCTTACAATTCCAGGTCTGGACGAGGCTGAAACCGCTTTTGATCTCGCCCTTTCGGACGGCTCCGGATTCGAGTGCGAATATGCCGTCCGATTGCAGGACACATCATTGCGCTGGTTGAAGACGTCCGCCTGCGTCCACATCGATAAAAACGGACCTGCACGTCTCCTGGGGACGATTAGAGACGTTACACCGACCGCGGATGTCAAACCGGCGCAGTCCGGCGATTCTCACCGCATCGCAGACGGTCCGGCTCCGAAATTCACGGCGGTTGAAGATATTATCAGGCGCGCCCGGATCGTTGCCGAAGGCTGCGGACAGGAATATGGCGTCTACTGTATCTCATTGCCGGGCCGGGAAGCCGGCGGATCGCCGTCATTGCCGGGCGATGTTGTGATCGATGAACTGATCGACCGAATCAGGCGGATCATGCCTGAACAGAGCCAGGTGATGGCTCTCGATGGCGATCGCATTGTCGCACTGGTCGAATGTCTCGGCTGCGATAGTGAAATCACGCAGCTCGCAGACTGCCTGAGGGCGGAGATCGAGCGCCCGATTGCAAGTCTGGATGGCGATATCGAAATTCGGCCTTGTCTGGATATCGTCCGTGGTTCCGGAGAAACGGCGCGGTTGTCGTCAAAACCGGATGATGCTGTCCGCGGCGACCGGAATTTGCGGCAATCCGCGACGCAGAAGCACTCGCAGTTCGCCCGCGAAATACGTGATGCCCAGCGGTTCGATCAATTCGTCGTCGCCTATCAGCCGAAGATTGATTTCCGGAAGAATTCGATTGCCGGCTTCGAGGCACTGATCCGATGGCAGCATCCGGTCAAGGGACTGCTGGAACCCGCAGCATTTCACTTTGCCCTCGCCGACCCTGAACTGGAAAGCGATCTCTCCGAACTGATCCTGCAGAAAGTCATGAAACAACTCGCCAGCTGGAGCGATACGGGCATCAATTTCCGGAATGTCGCGGTCAATCTCGCCGGCGGCCAGCTCCTCGATGCGGGTTTCTTCAATCGCTTTGTGGCAATGACTGAGGAAAACGCAATCCTGCCATCGCAATTGAAACTTGAGATCGGAGAGGATGTTCTGCTGAGCGACTGCGATCACACGATATCGCGGACCCTGAATTGCATGCAGCAGGCCGGCTTCAGCACCGCTTTGGACGATTTTGGCTGCGGCAACGCCAGCTGGAGTGACATTTCCGGCTTTTCGGTCGACCGGCTCAAGATTGACCGCTCCCTCGTGACCAACCTGCTTGAGGATACCACGAAGAAAACACTGGTCCGCTCGATCATCGACCTGGCCCATGACCTGGATCTGGAAGTTATCGCTGAAGGTATTGAAACAGCCTCGGTCGACAGGACCCTGAAAACCTGGGGCTGCGACGTCGGGCAGGGGTTCGCTTATGCCCGGCCGATGCTTGCTTGCGCAGTTCCCGGCTTTATCGAACGCTGGAGGAAGCAACGTGGCCGGGGAAGCCATCTGCATCTGGTCGGCAAGCCGGAGCATCTCACGCAGACGAACGGATAGAATGTGCCGGCATATCTTGAGTGCCGGAGACCAAATCCGCGAAAAAAAGCCGACCCGCCTTAAGAATAACGACAATCGTAAACAGGAGCAGATCATGCTTTCAAATTTGCCTTCCACGACCGAAGAGACCGCTATCTTTAACGGCAATATCGCCTGCGACGGTCCCCGCCTGGATAACCCGGTCGCCCGGCCGGATATCAAGCCGTTTGCCAGACATGCGGTTCGCCTGCCCGCCAGCATCAAGGCCCTTGCAGTCACGGAGGGAAACGGTAGCAAGATATGCGTCGTGAAGGATCTGTCGACGAGCGGTGCGAGGGTGGAAGTGCCCGGGGCCCCGATCGAAAGCAAATCATTCGTTTTGTTTGTTCCCGAATTCAAGATCGCGCTGAAGTGCACCAGAATATGGCAAAGCGGAAAATCGATCGGAATTCAGTTCGAGAGCGGTCGACCGGATGTGTCGTCACTTATGGATGATTGCCTGAAAATGGACGCTTAAGGCACACCGCCATCGCCGATCGGGACAAGGTGGTCTGCCGAAATGACGAGTTCATACTGGAATCCGTTCTCGTTCCAGATCATTTCTGGCCGGGTATCGAATTCCCGTGCCAACATGCGGCTCAGAACCTGCCAGCCAAAGCCTTGCTTGGCTGGTTGGGATGGCGGCACGAATTCAGCCGATTCTTCCCGCCAGATCATTTTCAGACTGCCATTGTGTTGTTCAAACGAAACAACGACCGTGCCGTCACTGGCCAGCGCGCCATGGATGACCGCATTCATGGTCAATTCGTGAATCGCAATCGCGAGTGTCTGACACTGTTTTGTTCCGATGCCGTAGCCGCAGCTTTTCACGCTGATTTTCTTTCCGCCCGACGGGCCGGCGGCAACCAGGGCTACGAAGACGGTCAACGGCAGATGTCCGGTCGTTGATGAAGCGACCAGTTCGGCGGACTTGGCGATGGCCTGAAGCCTGCCGTTAAAGGCACGGACAAAGGCCTCCGCAGAGCGGGTGGTGCGCTGTGTCATGGCGGCGATGCCGGAGACCGTATTCAGGGTGTTTTTGATCAGATGAGCTCTGTCTTCAGCAATATCGGCTTCTGACTCAGCACGCTTTTGTGCACTTGTCTGATCGATCAGAACCGCGGCGACATGACGATTGCTGCCGGAAACCGGAAGTATCGAGCCGCAGCCGGAGAGATATTCGACCTGGCCGTCGTTTTTCGCATATCTGAATGTGTGGATCGCTTCGGTTTCACCGGCGATAATCTGATTAAGATTATGCTTCAACTGCCCCGCATCTCCCGCATCGACACGGTTGAGCAGCCCGGCCATCGTCATGGTGCTGTCGCCCAATTCGAGAAACCGTTGACCAAAGCCGTTAAGCGACAGGTGGTCGGTGATGACGTTCCAGTCGAATGTCAGCACTGCGTCGGTGTCCAGGACCAAGCGGCCCAGTTCCAATTGCAAACGCGTGCGGATATCGTCTTGCCGGGCGTCGGGCAATTCCGTTTTCATATATCAGCTGTTCTTTTGCCACTGTCTTCGCCCAAGACAGACGTCTGTTTCAAAATGCAGCCATAACGTGAATTATGTAATAAATATATCTAAAAATGCGTCAGTGCAGATCATTTTTGCCGGCAGGAACTGTTAACCATTGCACGCATTGTCCGGGAACCAATCCTGCTCTTCGCGCATTCAGATAGCGAAGGAGAAACGCAATGTCAGTTCAGTATCAGGATTTCACCGCTGTTGCACCGGCTCAGATCGACAGCCTGTTTGCTCTAAAGACCAACAGCCTGGTCGGCAAGCTGACTGACCTGGCCAACGAAGCCGATATCAATGAGGGGATCACAAACGAAATGATGATTGCCAGTCGGCGGGAACAGAAGATCCGGAGCCTGCGGATCGAATTCGGCTTTGACCCCGATGATGCACCGGTCGCTCATCTCTATCCGATTGGCGCTCTGGCCCGGATCTGATCGTCAGTTCGGCGAGGGAACGCCGCCGCTGCCGGTTGGCGTGACTGGCGGGGTCGTCAACGACGGATTGGACTCGCCGTCCTCCTGAGCAATCAGCTGCCCCAGATTATCCTGGCCCCTGGCCACCTGGTATGATCGCTGGAGGATCTCATCGTCACAGGCCTCAATGACAAATTCGATCTCCTGGGCAGACCGCATATCTTTTTCTCCAACGACCCGTGTCGCCAGTGCGATGGCCGCACCCAAGGTGATACGGCTGTCGATGTCGAGTGACGTGAACACTTCACAACATTGCGGCAGCTGGTCGACAATCAAAGCGGCATTGTCGGATTCTGAATTTGCGATCGATTGACCGATCCCGGTCACGCCGCTGGTGATCTGCTGAACATTGCCGGCCCCCAGCGTATTGCAGGTCGAGATCGTCAGATCACCCTGGCGTTGAAGCGTCCCGGCGACCATTCCCGTCATTGCGCTACCACCAGTAGGATAATCAGAGAGACTCCACGGCAATTGAAACTGAGCCACGGCATGTGCCGGACCTATTGCTGCAATGGCAAACACTGTAACGGCAAGACTGACAAAATTCCGGCGCATATCTATCGCAATCGGTAAAAACTCATTCGACTGTCTTTGTAGCGCAACCGGGATTGAAAATCGGTTAAAGGCGCGATGTCGGTAAACTGTCAGTTAACGCGGATCAGAACCCTCGTTCAATCGTCGCATCGCTTCCGATGCAAAGCGCATAGACGAGAACATTGTCATCCTGCTGCAACTGCGCTTTTCCGCTAACCGATTGCGGTGCGGCCCGTTCCAGGACAGAGCATGAAAATCGACCAAGCGGTTTTCTTGAGCCTGGGTCCCGATAGACGGTTCTGCAACTGATCATCGTTGGCATCTGTGCGTCATCGGAGGCGGACAATTGCATGCTGAGCGGACTGTGTGCATTGTCTTCGGCATTCTGTATCAGTTCATGCATCGCCAGACCGACATGCAACGCGGCAGATGGCGTGAGAAAAATATCCGCGCAATGCATCAGGATCTGGCCGTCGATGGCAGTCCCGTCAATCTGGGCATTGATCAGCTCGATCAAACCGGCGCCCTGCCAGTCTCTTGCGGTAACGATATCCTGTGTGCGCGAGAGGCACTGCAGGCGGCTGACGAAGCGGTCACTGTAGCTCTTCGCCGAATTTTCTCCCGCCACGGTCTGGCTGGCGATGCTCTGGACGATCGCCAGCAGGTTTTTTGACCGGTGCGAGACTTCCAGGATCAGATTTGCCATCGACTGGGCTTGCTGCCGCTCGCGCGAAATATCGACCACGGATCCGGTCAGCCCGACGGCATTTCCATCAAGGTCAAATTCGGGGCAGACGAACACTTCGAATATCCGGGTCAGACCATCGGAAAGGACCGATAGATCGAACTTGCAACTCTCTCCATTCATGATCGCCGCACGTTTTCTGCTGGTTGCGATGGATGCAGCCGGTTCGGGCAGAATGTCCATGTCCGTCAGGCCGACCACCGATGCCGTCGACAATCCGGCGAACGGGTTTTCGATCCACTGATACTTGAGATCCATATCCTGCCGGAACAGGCTGACACGCGACCCTTGCACGGCGCGTAACACCTGATCGATCGATCCAGGAGTCTTTTCCGGGTCTGTCACGATCGGCTCTTGCGATCCATAGGAATCTTGCGCGTTGTCAGGCTGCGGCGTTACGATCACTGGACCGGCATTTCTCGTCAAAAAACAGCGCCTGCGAAATGATCGCCTTCACCATATCGGCGGCAAACGGTTTGGTGATCAGGAAGGCAGGCTCCGGCCGCTCGCCGGTCAGCAGCCTTTCCGGAAAGGCGGTAATGAAAATGACCGGTGCTTCGAGCGACCCCAGTATATCATTAACCGCATCCACGCCAGAACTGCCATCGGCAAGCTGAATGTCTGCCAGAACAAGGCCAGGCCTGTATTTCTCTGCCATCTGAACGGCTTCGCTTTGCGTTCTTGCCACGCCGACAACCTTGTGTTCAAGCCCCTGGACCAGGGCTTCGATTTCCATTGCAATCAGCGGTTCATCTTCGATGATCAGAACGTCTGTGGCGATCTGGCGGGCGATGTCACTGGCGGCCTGCTTGATCAGACCAGACAAGGCCGTCTCATCGATTCCAAGAATATAGGCTGCTTCCTTGGGATAGAAATTCTCAACAGACACAAGCAGAAATGCCTGCCGGGTCATCGGCGTCAGGACTGATAATTGCCGTTCTGCCGCAACTTCCCATTGGTGGCCCGGTTCGTCTTCAGACATGTTGATGGAAAGAGACTGCCAGACCGAGGTGAAAATCCGATAGACTGCAGCGCGCGGATCGACATGGGAGTCCATTACCGCCCCGTTTTCGACAAGCATTTCCAGAACTGCAGCGACGTAGGAGTCGCCGCTCTCCTGGTTGCCGCACAACGCCCGTGCGTAACGCCGGAGATAAGGAATATGCGGAGCGATCAAAGTTGCCAATGACATCGAAATTTCCTTGAAATTCATAAGGTCGGTTGAATCCGGTTTTAGCCGACAACCTGTTTAAAAATCATAACGATGGATGAGAAAATGCAGTCAATAATCAAAAATTAATGCCTGCAGCTTTAAGAAACCGGTAGAATGCGTTATCATAAAGCAGATATCAGTAATCCGGGAAATATTAGACGTGGCTGAAAGCAAAAAAACCACTGATGAGCCCGGTTCCGACCGCGATGCGGAAACCGAGCCGCAGCTTCCGTCTGCGATCGGCAAGAAACTGAAGACCCTGTATGGGGAAGTCGTCGAAGAAGACATTCCCGACCGTTTTCTCGATCTGCTCGACAAGCTTGAAAAATCGAAAAAGGATGGGTGAAGGTCCGTGACCGCGACCGCGCCTGACGAATTCCGGGATGACCTGTTGAAGGTTCTGCCCAATATGCGTGCGTTTGCAATCTCACTGACGGGCCGGCCTGAATATGCGGACGATCTTGTGCAGGATACGATCGTCAGGGCATGGACGCAGTTTGAATCATTCACACCGGGAACAAATCTGAAAGCGTGGTTGTTCACAATTCTGCGCAATGAATATTTTTCGCAGATACGGAAAACGAAACGGGAAGTTGAAGACCCGGACGGTTTCCATGCGGGCCAGCTCGTCGATGGCCCGAACCAGCATGGCGTCATGGATCTGGACGATTTCAAACAGGCTCTTGCAACGTTGCCGGCTGATCAGCGTGAGGCCATCATTCTGGTCGGAGCGTCCGGGTTTACCTATGATGAAGCAGCGGAAATCTGCGGTGTTGCCCCGGGCACGCTCAAAAGCCGGGTCAGTCGGGCTCGGACCGCTCTGATTGAATATCTGGGCGTCACCGAAGATGACGTTTTCGGTCCCGATGCCGTTACAGCCCGTCTGCTTGCAAAGTCATGAACCTTGTCCCGCGACGTGTCTGATTAAACTTCAGCTCAGGCGTTTCAGCTGACGTTGGCCGTTGGCCCGCCAAGCAATGATTCCAGTCTCTCGATATCGAACGGTTTGGAAAGTGCCGCTTGCATATTCAGCCCGAGTTCCCGCCCGCGCGTGAGCACTGCATCGATCTTGAATCCGTCAGAGCCCGTCGCCAGCGTGATCGGCGCCGTTACGCCCCGATCTGAAAACAACTGCAGGACGTGCTCGGACCTGACGCCGGGCAGATTGAGGTCCATGACGACAATGTCGGGATGAGCCGCAGACAGCGCCGCCGCCGTGCCCTGCAATGTGTCTGCAAGCTCGACCTGATAACCCATATCCTCAGCGATCGTCTGAACAAGATCGGCAATCATTGGCTCATCTTCAATCAAAAGCAGGGAGGGAGACATTTCAAAACCTGTTCTAATATTGTTGATCCGGCGATAACACCGGATTTTATTGGGGCCCGATCGCGCGTATTGCGACGGCAAGCCCTTACGATCGTCCGGAACCGGCCATTCCCCGGCGGCGGCCATCGTCGTCATGGGCGAAGTCGCCGACGAGCCGGGCATGTTCATCAACATTCGACGCTGTGGAATTCACATCGTCCAGTGCATGGCGAAAAGCGTTCGCGAGGTTGCTCTTCGTGACAGGCTTTGTCAGCAGGACACCCAGTGCCTGTACGCCGGATCCCTGCAATATCGCCGTTTCGGCAAAACCGGACGTGTAGACAATTTTCAGATCGGCAAACCGGGCCGAAGCCTGTGCCGCCAGTTCCGCACCATTCATGCCACCCGGCATGATGATATCGGTGTACATGATCGCGATGTCGGGATGATTTGCCAGCATCGCCAGCGCCTTGAGGCCGTTTTCCGCTTCCAGGACCGTGTATCCGAGGTCTTCAAGTTGCGCCACGGTAACTTCCCGAACCCCGTTATTGTCTTCCACGACAAGGACGGTTTCCGTGCCGCGCGGAAATTCTTCGGCATAAAGGCTGATGGTCGGGTTTTCCAGGGCGGATTCACTGTCGCGCGGAAGATAGAGCGTAACTTTCGTGCCGACACCTTCTTCGCTGTAAATCTCGATATGACCATCGGATTGTTTGGCGAATCCATAGACCATACTGAGGCCGAGCCCGGTGCCTTTACCGACCTCCTTTGTCGTAAAGAAGGGCTGGAAAACCTGGTTGGCGACATGGGCGGGCATGCCTGAGCCGTTGTCCGATACGCTGACGGCAATATACTCGCCGGCGGCGACTTCCCTGTTGGCGGATGTGTAATCCTCGTCCAGTTGAACGGAAGAGGTATCAATTGTCAGGTGGCCGCCATGCGGCATGGCGTCCCGCGCATTGACGGCCAGGTTCAGGATCGCCGTTTCCAGCTGGTTGGAATCGATTTTCGCCCGCCAGTCCTCTTCGCACAGTTCCGTCTGGAGTTTGACGTGCTCGCCCAACGTTCCCTGAAGCAGACCGGCCATGCCGGCAATCAGACCATTGACATTGGTGACCTTTGCTTCCAGCGTCTGGCGGCGTGAAAATGCCAGTAGCCGCTGGGTAATTTCGGCGCCGCGCTCGGCCGCTTCGACTGCCGACGCCGCGCGATGGTTAGCTTTCTCGTCGCCTTTCAGCGTGCGCTGCAGCAGTTGCAGATTTCCTATGATGATCGCCAGCAGGTTATTGAAATCATGCGCCAGACCGCCCGTCAGCTGGCCGACGGCATCCATCTTCTGGCTCTGCATCAACTGCCGCTGCGCCTCCAGGCGGTCTGTCAGATCGAGGATCTGGGCTACAAAGTGAACCGGTGCGCCACTTTCATTGCGCACCAGCACGACGCTCAGAAGAATTGAAATGACAGTTCCGTCCTTGCGAATGTAGCGTTTCTCTATCTGATAGGATTCCATCTCCCCCGCCAGAACCCGATTGACCAGTTCAAGGTCATCGTCAAGATCGTCGGGATGGGTAATGTCCTGAAACTCGATGCGAAGCAATTGCTCTTCACTATAGCCCAGAAGCCTGCACAGTGCCCGGTTAACCATGATCCAGCGGCCGTCGGTGCCGACCAGAGCCATGCCATGGGGAGCCGTTTCGAATGCGCCGCGAAACCGCCCTTCGCTTTCCAGGCGGGCGGACGTCATCTCCTTGGCCAGCGAAACCGCTCTGGTTCCGGTCATCGTCATGATGCGGATTCCGGCGATCAGCAGAAGACTGACGATAAGGCCGAATATCAGAACCGTGATCGCCTGGCTCTTGCCGATCGAATGTTCAAATGCGGGCAGGCTGGCAACCCGGACCGTCCAGGTTCGGCCGTCGATTTCCAGACGCCGGGTGTCCTTGTACAAAGGCGAAGTCAATGCTTCGCCGCTTTGATACATAAGCGTCTGATCCAATGGAATGGAGCCATCATAAATCGACAGGGCGACATCCAGGCCGTCCTGGCCGAGAACATTGTGCAGCAGATCATTCATGCGAAACGGACTGTAGACAAACCCTGTCAATGCGGCCCGGCGGTCGGCGACACTGGTCAGCGGCTGCCCCTGGCGGTAAACCGGAACGTAGGTCAGAAATCCGGCCTGCACGTCTTCGCCGGTTTCCTGTTTCAGTGTGACCATGCCCGACATCGCAGCCTTGCCGGTATCGCGCGCGCGCTCCATCGCAGCCCGCCTGACCGGTTCGGAATACATGTCGAACCCGAAGGCCCGGCGGTTGCGGAAGTCAAAAGGTTCAAGAAATACGATTGCCGTATAGGCGGACCGTTCGCCTTCCGGCCAGATGCGATATTCACCAAAGCCTTCGGAAACAATCCGTTCCACATGAGCGTCGGCATCTTCCGGCCTTACCCATTCAGAAAACCCGATCCCCTGAATGCCAGGATAAAATTTATCGACATCGATGCTTTCGACATAGGTCTTCCATTCGCTGCGGCTGACAGCGTCACTGGCATTGAACAGTGCCGTGCCGCCGCGCAGCAATTGCGCGTAGGCGCCCATGCGGTTATGGATTTCCGTGACAACGCGTTGCATACGGATTTCGAAGCGCGCGACACCCTTTTCCTGCTCCGCCTGAAGCACGAGGTGGGCGGCGAATATCGAAAACCCGACGCTTATGACAGCAACGAGCAGCAGTGACGGCAAGCCGAATATCTTGGGCGTCGATCGCTGAGATTTTGCGGTGGGGCCTTCTAACGGGAACTCATTCATTCATCAGTCGCTTTATTGTTCTTTTGTTTTCGCGAGGCCAGCCTGATTATTACTCAGTGAATTACCATGCGGGATTGACCGTCCGCGGCATCACGATGCGCGATACCACTTTCGGTAGAATAGATGACTCAAGTTAAAGTGGCATTAATCTGCGGCCCGAATTGAACCATCCGAGGCTGGAATAACAGCCAAGTCCTATTATTCGTAACGGAATTCAAGATTTGCTAACGCTGACAGACCGCTATTTGGCAATTCGATTAAATCTTTAGTGACTATCTTGGCAACCTGCATGGAACGAAACCGGTTGCAATTCACTTTAGGCTGTACAATTAACGCAGAGGTAAGCCATGCAGCTCTTTTCAAAGATCCAAGAATTTTTCCCGCGCCAGGAAGAACGTTTTCCGACATTTGCAGCTGTCGAAATCATGACGGCATCGGGCGCGCTGATCACAAAAGCCACATTGCGCGATATTTCGAAAACCGGCGGCTTCATTCATCTGAACCAAGAGCAGGTCTTGCCTGAGGAATTCGAGATGTGGATCCCCAAGCTGGGCCGGACCGTCAAGAGCTCGACAAAGTGGCGCAGCATGGACGAGGCGGGCGTGCGTTTTGAAGAAGAAGTCGATCTTGAGGTCTTCCTGGTCCACCGGAGAAACCGGGCGGAGAAAGTCGCCAAGTATTTTGTACCACTTGCGGCGGCCGCCTGACAAAACCGGACAGTCGATGATCGTGATGCGCGAAGAGCCGCTCCACTCTTCGCGCAAGGCCGAGCCGATGGCAAGGATCATAAACTATCGCCCTGCGCCCCTGACCCCCGAAAACCATCCGGCTGATGACGTCATTCCTTGCCGTTCTCAGGCGCGCGCATCTGCCCGATACAGGAGATCGGCGCGAAGCTCCCCGGCAACGGGGCCAAATCGCCGGTCATGAATCTCCCGACGTTTCGGCGATGGCGATGACACGTCGCGCAATGTCGGCGTGGAGCCGCTCCACCATCTGGCCGTCGATCGACATGACGTTGACTTTGGCGTTTTCCGGCCGGTCGAATTCGCCGATGATCCGCCTTGCCCAAGCGACCTCCTGGCCGGTTGGCGAGAAGACCTGATTGCAGATACCGATCTGGTCCGGGTGGATAAGCGTCTTGCCGTCCATGCCCAGTTCAAGGCCCTGCTGGCATTCCGCCTGCAGTGCGGGTTTATCGTCATACCGGTTATGGACGCCGTCCAACACCTGGAGCCCATAGGCGCGGGCGGCGCAAACACATTGCGACAGCCAGGCGACGACTGCCGCCCGCCCCGGCATGATCCGGGCTGAGGTTTCCTTGGCCAGATCATTGGTTCCGATCACCAGACAGGCAAGCCGCGAGTCCGGCGGCATGGACGCGGCGGCAATCTCGGCAATGTTCAGGACGGCCAGCGGCGTTTCGATCATCACCCATAATTTTGTTGCCTCGGCACCGGCTTCCGCCATGCCCTGCGACAAAAGCATGACGTCTTCACTCCGGTTGATCTTCGGGACAAGAACGGCATCGGGGCCAGCGGCCAGAGCGGCGTCGAGATCGTCTTCGCCCCATGATGTCGCAAAGCCGTTGATTCGAATGACAATCGTCCGATTTCCGTAACCGCCGGCCCGCACGGCGTCACAGGCGCGGCTGCGGGCTTCAGGCTTCAGATCCGGCGCCACGGAATCTTCCAGATCGAAGATCAGTGCGTCAGCAGGCAATGTTTTTGCCCTTTCCAGCGCCCGGGCATTGGAAGCCGGCATATAGAGTGCGCTTCGGAGTGTCCTGAATTTATGGGCGCTATCGGGCATCGTCGTGTCTTTCGTTGTATTCGTGCGGCAGCGGGTCCTGTGCTCGCTCAGGGTCAGGATAGAACGGCTTTGTTTACGGTTTGCGAAGATAGCACAGGTCCGGCCGGACACTGTGGTTGCCTGGTCTTGCTTTTTGCTGATCTTCGCCGGATAGACGGGCATGACCCAGCTTTTCCATCCCGAACTGGTCAATGAGCCGTTTGGCGATCCGGGACTATACGTCGACCTGCAGCACCGCGATCATGCCCTGCTGTTCGACATGGGCGATCTCGCCAATCTGCCGTCGCGCAAGATGCTGCGGATACGGCAGGCTTTTGTCAGCCATACCCACATGGATCATTTCTGCGGATTCGACCAGCTTCTGAGGTATTTGCTTGGCCAGCCCCGGCGGCTGCATATCACGGGTCCGGACGGATTCATTGCCCATGTGGAGAACAAACTTGGCGGTTATCTGTGGAATCTGGCCGGCGAAAATTCCGTCAATTGTTCCATCGAGGCTTCAGAATATGCGCAAGACGGCCGATTGCGTTCGGCCTTGTTCCGGTTTCGCAACAAGTTTCGCAAGGAAAAGCTCGGCGAACGCCGGGTGGCGGACGGGATCATCGTCGATGTAGCCGATTACACCGTGCAGGCCGTTCATCTGGACCACCATATTCCCTGTCTGGGGTTTGCTGTCGAGGAAAAGCAGCGCCTCAATATCTGGCGGACCCGGGTCTCAGACATGCAGCTGGGCGTTGGCCCGTGGCTTGACGATCTGAAACGGGCGATCCTCTGCGGCGCGCCGGATGACAAGCCGATAACCGCCAGTTGGGTGGAGGAGGGGGAACGCATTCAGGCCGTTCATCCGCTCGGCACACTGCGCGATCTTGTCGAAATCACGCGTGGCCAGAAGGTCGCCTATGTCACGGATACCGGCTTCACGCCGGGTAACCGGGGCAAAATTGTCAGGCTCGCTGAAAATGCCGACCAGCTGTTCATCGAGAGCGCGTTCCTGGACGCTGACGCCGATATCGCCCTGCAGAAGATGCATCTGACGGCGCGCCAGGCGGGCGAGATTGCCGGGCTTGCCGGCGTAAGACGGTTTCAGCAGTTTCATTTTTCACCGCGCTATATCGATCAGCCGGACCGTTTGATCGAAGAGGCGAACAGGGCCTTTGGTCTGTCAAATGCAGCGGCAGACATTAAGCATGATATGAAAGGTTAATAATTGGTAACATTTGTGTGACGCCAGACCGTGTGGTGTGGTCTTCATGCTTTATTAAGGAGCCAGACAATGATCAATAACAGAGAAGAACCACGGGTCCGTTCCATCAAAGGTGCGCGGGCTGTGGTTGAAGTTTCCGGTACCGGTCATGACTGCGTCATCAAGAACATCAGCGGTCGCGGAGCGCGAATCGTACTTGACGAACCCGTCGATATAAGCAAGCGATTCCAACTCTACATCAAGACGGAAAACAAAACGATGCTGGTCTCCAAGCGCTGGCAGTTGGGCCGCCAGGTCGGCGTTCGCTTCGACGAAAACCTGGCCTGGATTGATCGGCATCTGGCAGCCTGAACGAATTGCATTTTTGCTCCATGAGCCGCGCAGGGCAGGACCTGCGCGGCTCTTTTGTATTTTCGACCGGGCTTCCGCGCCCGATTTTTTCGGTTGAACCATGGCCGATTATGATAGAAGTCGCCTCGCGCCCGGAGTGTGACGAGACCAGCCGGGCCGAGACGAACCGGGACTAAACGAACAGGGAACTGATCCGCCAGTGATGATGAGCCGCAATCTCTTCCTGCCTTTCCTGATCTGCATCGCCTTTGCGACTGCCGGACACGCTCAGCGGCAGGAAAATCTTGCCCAGGATCTGAACGGTATGTCGGTGGTGCTGGACACGATCGCCGCGGCGCTGGAGCGCGAGGGCCTGACGGACGATCAGGTTTCGGAACGGCGCCTGCAGGCGATTGAAATCTCAAATCGGGCTCAGAGCATCGCCAATGCTCTGCAGCCATCGATTGTCGAACTTGTAGCGCGGCGTGACACACTGAAATCGGGCAACGACACCGGTGAGGAAAATGCGTCGGATCCGGCAGAATCCGATAACATTATCCGGGAGCGCGAACAGACCGAAGCATCGCTGGCGGCCGTCCAGGAACAATCCAAGCGCGCTGCAGCGATAGCAACCCGGGGCAGTCAGCTTGCCGGACGGGCCGCCACGATAGAGCGCGAGCGCTTTAACCGGCAGATATTCCAACGCGACAGGTCCGTCCTTGCACCGAGCCTCTGGCGATCCGCGCTAACCGATTTTCCTGATGCCGTCGCCGGTATCGAACGGGTTTTCGGCGATATTGCCAAACGGGTTGCATCGAAAGGGATTATCGGACTCCTGCCGCCACTGCTTTTCCTGTTGTCCCTGTGTCTGGTGATTATTCCAGGCTTGCGGCACGGAATGGTCAATCTGATCGCAGCCCGGTTCGGACATCATGAAACCACTGAACTGGGCAAGGCGGTGGTTGCCTGCCTTGTCGTATTGTTCGTCATGCTGGTGCCGCTGGCCGGGTTTTTCCTTACCCGCTGGGCGGCCCAGACGCTCGATCTGACATCGCCCAATCTTGAGAGCATAATGGACAGGATCGGTATTGCCATCCTGATCATGTCGGCAAGCATCGGTTTTTCGCGGGCCATACTGGCGCCAAACCGACCGGACTGGCGGTTGGCGAGAGCGAGCGAGAACGAAGCCCGGGCACTGGCCGGTCATATCCGGTCGGCTGTCGCCATTATTGCCGGCGGGGTTGTTCTCCAGGGCGTCGCCGACGTTGCCAATGTTCCCCAGCCCCTCATCGTGCTTGTCGGCGGATTGATCGGGATCGCGTTTGCCTGGACGTTGTGGATGGCGCTGAAACCCTATCGGTCGAATCTCGGCGACGACTCCATGTCACCAGGGAGCAGCCGTATGAAATATGCCGCGGTTTTGCGGTTCATCAGCATGTCCGGCTTCCTGAGCGTGGCCGTCATTGTCGGCGCAGTCCTGCTTGGTTATGTCCCGCTGGCATGGTTCTTGAGCAAACAGGTTGTCTGGATCGGAATTGTCTTCGCCAGTTACGCACTGATCGCCAATCTGATTGACAGTGCCAGCGATGTGGTCCTGAGTCCGGACGGTTCACCATCGGCCTGGATCGCCGGGCTGACCGGAATGCGGCGCCCGTCGGTTGCGCAATTCGGCATTGTCGGCTTCGGCTTTATCAAACTCTTTCTGGTCGGCATCGGCGTGATCGCCGTTGCCGCACCTTGGGGTTTCGAATCGGTCAGCATATTCGAACAGGCCCATTCGCTGCTCACCGGTTTCCGGATCGGCGGTATCAACATTTCACTCAGCACGATTGCCGGCGGTATCATTGTATTCGTTGTCAGCCTTGTTCTGGCCCGCAGTTTCAAGACCTGGCTCGGCGAGCATCTGCTGCCGGCCACATCACTTGATACCGGATTGAAAAATTCGATATCGACGACAATCGGATATGTCGGTTTCATTGCGTCTGTTGTCATAGCCTTTGGCTTTGTGGGTATCGACCTGTCGCAGCTCGGCCTTGTTGCCGGCGCGCTGTCGGTTGGTATCGGTTTCGGCCTGCAGAGCATTGTCAACAATTTCGTCTCCGGGCTGATCCTGCTGGCTGAGCGTCCGATCAAGGCCGGCGACTGGATTATCGTCGGCGGCGAAGAAGGCACGGTGAAAAAAATCAATGTCAGGGCAACTGAACTGGAAACATTCGACCGGGCTTCGGTCGTCATCCCCAATTCCGATCTGATTTCAGGCACGGTTCGCAATTGGGTGCTGGGCGGCACGATGGGGCGGAGCAGCCTTGTCATCGGTGTCGGTTACAATTCCGACGCAGATCAGGTCCGCGAATTGCTGCTTTCCTGTGCGGAGGACAATGAGCTTGTGCTGGCCTATCCGGAACCTGCAGTTTTTTTTCTGGATTTCGGCGACAGTGCGCTGCAGTTCCGGCTCGATGTCTATCTTTCCGATATCGGCAACGGTTTCAGGGTGCGCAGCGAACTGAGGTTTGAGATACTTCGGCGGTTCAGGGACGCAGGCGTAGAAATTCCATTCCCGCAGCGCGATCTGAATATCCGCTCATCTGATGAAATGATCAGCCTGATTGATCGCATAAAACCTTGAGAACACTTGTCTTTCAGCGTCTAAAAACGCGTCTTGGACCGTAAAAATTCATCGCCCGGTAACCATATCTGAACACAATATCGAAACGAAAAACCGTCACGATTGGAGCGGAAACAGAATCCGTCGAGGCTGAGATGGCTTTGTTCAATCGAATTCATGCGTTTGAAAACGTTGCAAGCCCGATGAGCGGTATTGCGGATGCGCTCGTCGTCAAGTCCATCGATATTGACCGCACAGCGCGGCTGATCAATCAGATGCGTGCCCGCCATGGGGCGAAACCGGTGCTTGCGGATGCGCAACTGACGACGCTTGCGCTCAATCATTCCATGATGATGGCATCGAACGGCCGGGTCACCAATTCGTTCGGCCCGGGAACCGGGCTGCGCAGCCGGCTTGCGGAGGCGGGTGTGCGTGGGGTTGCAGCGGAGAATGTCGGCGCGGGTCATTCCACAGTCGATTCCCTGATACAGGATTGGGGCCGCTCGCGTGGCCATCTGGCCAATCTGGCGTCGGAAAGAATGACCCATTTCGGCTTTGCCGCAGCGATCAACCCTCTGTCGCGCTTCCGGACTTACTGGACGCTGATCTTGTTCCGGCCGCCATCGCACTAAAAGCATCGCACTACCAGCATCGCACTACCAGCATCGCACGGCGCGCCGATTGCACTGCCGGGCACGGTTGGCTAACGTCCGCCGCAAGTGAATGGACACCGACAGATGCTTCCCATCAGAGACAATTACGCTGCGCTCAGACAGGATTTCCGCTGGAAGATCCCGGCCCGTTTCAACCTAGCGGAAGTGTGCTGCCGGCGGTGGGCGGATCAGGATGACCGACCTGCTATCTTCAACGTTCTGCCTGCCGGCACTGTGGAGCAATGGTCCTACCGCGACCTCGACCGGAAGGCGTCGCAATTGGCGAATGTTCTGGTTCATCTTGGCGTTCGCCGTGGCGACAGGATCGCAATTCTGCTGCCACAGGCGCCTGAGACGGCGATCACCCATCTTGCGGCCTGGTTGTGCGGCGCGATTACGGTGCCGATGGCAATCCTGTTTGGACCGGATGCACTGGCGTACCGGCTGGAAAACTCCGGCTCCAGCATTCTGGTGACGAATGCTCAGGGCGTGGAAAAAGTGAGCCTGATCCGCGACCGGCTGGACGGTCTGCGGACAATCCTGAGCGTTGATGGCATCGGTCCCGGCGCTGAAGATTTTCATGCGCTCTGCGCGCGCTCCCGCGATCAGTTTGACGTTGCCGATACCGGGCCGGACGATCCGGCTGTGATGGTCTATACGTCAGGGACAACCGGTCCGCCGAAGGGCGCGCTGCATGGCCACCGGGTGTTGCTGGGTCATCTGCCGGGTGTCCAGTTCAGCCACGAATTTCTGCCGCAGGACGGTGACCGGCTATGGACGCCTGCGGACTGGGCCTGGGCTGGCGGCCTGTTCAATATTCTGCTGCCGGGGCTTTATTTCGGCGTACCGGTCGTTGCCAGCATTTCGGAAAAGTTCGACCCGGATGCAACCTACAGGCTGATGGCGGATCTGGCCGTACGCAACGCATTCATTCCGCCAACAGCCCTGAAGATGCTTCGAGCCGCAGCCGATCCGGCAGGCCGTTTCGATCTTTCACTCAGAACCATCGGCTCCGGAGGCGAAGCGCTCGGCCGTGAATCGCTTGAGTGGGGACGTTCGGCCTTCGGCCTGACGATCAATGAATTCTATGGCCAGACGGAATGCAATTACGTGCTTTCCTCGTGTGCAGCCATCGGCGTCAGCCGGCCAGGCTGGATCGGCTGTGCCGTCCCCGGCCATGATGTTGCGATCATCGACGAGACCGGCCGTGTGCTGGGCCCCGGCGAACAGGGGCAGATCGCAATCCGCGCGCCGAACCCGGTCATGTTTCTGGAATATTGGCAGAACCGTAAGGCGACAGTCGAGAAATATGTCGGCGATTGGCTGAAAACCGGCGACCAGGGCGAGTGCGATGCTGAGGGTTATATCCGGTTTGTCGGCCGCGATGACGATGTGATCACCTCGTCAGGTTACCGCATCGGCCCGGGCGAGATCGAGGATTGCCTGATCGGGCATCCGGCGGTCCGGCTTGCCGCCGCGGTCGGGAAGCCCGATCCGGTGCGAACGGAAATCGTCAAGGCCTTTATAGTCCTCAATGACGGTTTCCGGTCCGATGATGCGATGGCCGGTGAAATCAGGGCTTTTGTGCGTGAACGGCTGTCGGCGCACGAATATCCCCGGGAAGTCGCATTCGTTGAGGAAATACCGTTGACGACGACCGGCAAGGTGATCCGGCGGCACTTCCGCGACCGGGCCATCCGGGAGGCGGAAGAGGAAGCGGCAGGCGGGTCCGGCTGAAGGTTCAGCCGGAGAAACCGTCGGCGTCCAGATAAGCCTGTTCGGCCGGACTTGTGTGCCGGCCGAGCACGACATTGCGGTGTGGGAAACGCCCGAACCGCTGGATGACGTCGCGGTGCAGCTTGGCATATTGCAGGTAATTGTCATTGTTCAGCTGATGCACAAGCGAGACACAGAGATGCTGGTCGCCGAGACATTCCGAATGTTCGTACGGCATATAGAAGAAACACCGCATATCAGTGTCGAATCGCCGGTCATCACCACGTTCGACGGCGCGGCGCGCGATCGCCAGCGCCTTGTGGTCCTGCGCGAAGGCGCGGGGTGAATTGCGAAACAGGTTGCGGGAAAACTGATCCAGAACGAGGATCAGGGCGAGGCTTCCTTCTGCGTCATCCGACCAATGGTCGAGAGCGCCGGAGCTGGCCTCGTCGTGGGTTTTGAGAAACCGGTCTTCAAGCTGCCGGTCGAAGGTCTCGTCTTTTTTGAACCAGAGATCCGGGCCGGCCTGCTGCCAGAACGTTACGACTTCGTCGGGCCCGGTGATTGTTTCTGACATCGGTTCAGAGCTTGATTGTGCCATTGTTGATCCGTTCGTAAAGATCATTTGTCAGGGGCACGTAGGTGCCGGTTTCCGGATTGTTGAAATAGATCGGATCAGTGAGTGCGGCAGGATCAAAACCCTCTTTCACCAGATCGACCTTTCGCTGCTTGAAGGTTCCTGTGACTTCCATTTCCGGCTGGAGCCGCAGGAACAATGGCCGCGCATAGGCCGGCAATTGCTGCGTCACATGGGCCTGCAGTCCGTCGATGTCAAAGCCGTCATCAACAACGAGAGATGCCATGCCGGCACGGCCATCCATCTTTCCGGTTTTGACGCCGTAGACATTGGCTTCCTTGACGCCGGGATAGACCGTAATCGCCTCCGATACTTCCGATGTCGCGACATTCTCGCCCTTCCAGCGGAACGTATCGCCAATGCGGTCGACAAAATAGAAATAGCCCAATTCGTCCTTGCGCATCAGGTCACCTGTGCGGAACCAGCGATCGCCTTTATCGAAAACATCTTCGAGGATCTTCTTTTTTGTCGCCGCTTTATCGGCATATCCCTCGAAACGCTGGCTTGGTCTGCTTGGATCGTCGAGGATCTGCGAAATCACTTCGCCAACCTCATTTGGGGCTGCCTTGATGCAGAAACCGTCCGGGCCGCGCACCGGCTCTTCGGTATCGATATTGAACTTCACGACCTCGGTGACAAATTTCTTTTCCGCCCATTTCGGGATCCTTCCAACGGCACCGGGCTTGCCGTCGAAATTCAGAAACACCGCATTGCCTTCCGTGGACGCATACCATTCGAGAATCTTGGGAATGCGGAAGCGGGTCCTGAAATCTTCCCAGATATCAGGGCGCAGGCCGTTGCCGGACGCGAGGCGCAGGCGATGAGCGTTTTCCTTCGGATGGGTCGGCGAGTTGAGAAGATAGCGGCAGAGTTCGCCGATATACTGGAACACGGTACACTGATTATCGACGATATCGTCCCAGAACTGGCGGGCAGAAAACCGGTCGCGCACAAAAACGCTGCCGCCTGCCGTCAGAGCCGCGCCGGCTGCGAGAACGCCGCCGGATGTATGATAAAGCGGCAGACAGACATAGATCCGGTCTTCCTTCGACATCGTCATCGCGGCGCGAAAGCCGAACATGATCGACTGAACCCGGTAATGATTGATATTCGCAGCTTTCGGCAATCCCGTCGTGCCGCTTGTGTAGATGAACAGGCACTTGTCGCTCGTGGTCAGTTTCGGCCGATCTGACTGGGGAATATTTTCCCCCGGCTGCTGCTCGAGCGCTTCGGAAATGGATTGCCAGCCTGCCGGCCTGTCGCCGTGGCACCAGAAGTGCGGTCCCGGATCGAGATGAGCCTCGGCGGTTCTGAATGCATCGATCAGGGTGGCGTCTACAATAACATGTTTCGGCTTGACGATATTGACGCAGTGGGCCAAGGCCGGGCCGGTCAGATTGGTGTTCAGCAGGGCCGTAACACCGCCGGCCCTGATAATACCGAGCCAGGCGGCGAGATATTCCGGCCGGTTGGGCATCATCAGGGCAACCACGTCGCCCTTTTTGATGCCGTGTTCCATGGCCCAGTGGGCATACTGATTGGCCCGATGGTTATACTGGCTGAAGGTGAGCGATTCCGTGTCCGACAGTAGTGCGGTGCGCGGGCCGAATTCCTCCGCCAGCTTTTCGGCGACGTCGGGGAAAGTCCTGTCCGGATTCTTGGCGACAGGCGTTACGTTGCGCAGTACCGAAATCGCGCCCTTGAGGTAGGCATATTCACTTTTGATCCTGTCAATCAGGCCCATTATTTCCCCCTGCGCTTGTCTGAATCCGATCTGCCAATCGAAGGTCGACACGGCGCAACACAATCGTCTACTGCGCAACCTGCGACGAAAGTATCATTCCGATCTCTCCAAAGCGAGAGGCTTGCCGCTTCGCTGCATGTAAAAAATACGTTAGGGAACTGGCATGGATGAACCGTTTCTGATTGATGTGCGAGGCTTGAAATGCCCGCTGCCGGTGCTGAAGACGGCCAAGCGAATGGCGCCGCTTGTTGCCGGTTCACGCGTGATCGTGCTGACGAGCGATCCGATGGCGGCCATCGATATTCCGCATTTCTGTCAGGAAAACGGGCATCGATTGCTGGACAAGGGTGAACAGGACGGCGCATTGCGGTTTGAAATCGAAAAGGCAACGGCCGGTCAATCCTGATTTATCGTCCTTCCGGTCGTGGCCGTGGCACCGGTATTGCCGAAACATCCCTGATCGCTGCATCAAATGCATTTGCAACGGGGCCTGAGCCCTCAGCCGACACGAACGCGGTTGTGAGCGCGGGCGCCTCCACGTCAACTGTTTTTCTGGCGACAGCCACTTCGGGTGCGTCTGCCGGGCGTGGTCTGGGCAGAGTGCCGAGAAATATTTTTGTCTTGCCCGCTGTCTCGCCAATTGTTCCGCCAAGCGACACCAGGATCGGATCGGTCGGCCGTCGGCGTCCCAGATTGCTCGGTCTGAGTTTCTTGCCTTCCGCCACCATCAGTTTGCCGCCGACCTCTGACTTGAAACGGAGCCTTGCTGCGGCAACCTTTTGCCTGCCGCACACCAGCGGGCGCATGTTAAACGCCGTTTGATGTTTGCTGCCTGATCTGATGCTCTGCAGGTTGATGCTCGGCAGGGCGGTTGTCTTGCGGGAGCGGAAACCCTTGTCGAGCAGCTTCACCGCTTTTTCCGCCCGCTCCACGGAGCTGTAGGCACCCAGAACGACCGCGATGATTTCCCGGCCATTGCGTTTGGCACTGGCAGCGAGATTGAAGCCGGAGGCGCAGATGAACCCGGTTTTCAGGCCTGTCGCTCCCCGGTAACGGTCAACCAGCGGGTTGTAATTGCGCAATATGCGCTTGCCGACCTTGATTGAGGGGATCTGAAGGTAATGCCGGTATTCGGGAAAATCCTTCAGCAATGCCGATGACAGGACGGCGAGATCCCTGGCGCTCGTGACCTGTTTCGGATCAGGCAGGCCATGGGGGTTGGCATACCGGGTTTGCACCATGCCCAGGCGCCGCGCTTCGGCGTTCATTCGCGAGATGAACTGATCCTCGGAGCCGGCAACGCTTTCGGCAATTGCAACGGATACGTCATTGGCCGATTTGACCATGATGATCTTCAGGGCGTTGTCGATCGTCAGAACGGTTCCGACCGGAAATCCCATTTTGCTCGGCGGTTCTGCAAGTGCGTTTTCGGAAATAATCACTGGTGATTTTTTTACGATCGTTCCGGCCTGCATGGCGCGGAACGTGACATAGGCCGTCATCAGCTTCGTGGTTGAAGCCGGATACCATGGGCGCACTGCATCGTGGTGATAAAGCACGGCTCCGGAATCCACATCGACGACGACGTATGGCCCCTCGACGAGTTCCTGCTTGTCGGCTGCCGATACCGGTCCGGCGAAAATCGCCAAGGCCAGCGAAAACACTGCAGCCGCCCACATGCCCTGCAGCCATTGGTTCCGTTTAATCATGCTGATCCGTTAGCCCGTGCGATTACCGATACATTCCCCAGATGGGGCATAGCACGGTTCATGTTGCACGAAAAATCTAAAGATTGCGAAAAATCATCACATTTCGTGAAAACGGAACGGCGTCCGGGTATTGCACTCTCGTTGTTGCAGTGCAGCGACGAATTCAATTGAAATGTTTAGTGTTTCCATCATTACTAAACAAAATCAGTAAACATTACCGGCCCTCTTTTTTCAATGGATAGGCCAGACGGATAGTTCAGATGAACATCGAATCCCGCAAGAGGTTGATTGAGACCATAGCCGCCGCTCTGATCGACCATGCCGATGAGCTGACGGAACTGGATTCGGCAATTGGCGATGGCGACCACGGTCATAATATGAAACGCGGCATGGCGGCGGTTCTGGCCGAGCTCGACACGATTGCGGCAATGCCGTCCGGCGATGCTCTCAAGGCGGCCGGCAAGCAACTGGTGTTCAATGTCGGTGGCGCATCGGGTCCGCTCTACGGCACTTTCCTTATTGGGCTCGGCAAGAGCCTGCCGGCCGAGCCGACTTATGACGAACTGACAAATTCGTTCGGTGAGGCGGTCGATGCGGTCAAGGCGCGAGGGAAAGCCGAAGCCGGCCAGAAAACCATGCTTGACGTGCTTGTGCCGGTGCTTGAGGCCATGCGCAAGAGGGCCGAGGCCGATGTTATCGCCAGGGTTGCTGCCGATGCGCGAGATGCGACCATACCGATGCAGGCTGAGCGCGGCCGGGCGTCTTTTCTGGGTGAGCGTTCCATCGGCCACGTCGATCCCGGAGCGCGGTCCAGTGAACTGATGATCGCGGCGGCCGCAGCGATTTTGGATGATCTGTCATGAACCGGAATGTCGGAATCGTTATCGTGTCACACTCACCGGATGTCGCCAGGGGGACGGCGGATATGGTGCGGCAGATGGTTGGCAGCGAAGTTCCGCTTGCTTTCTGCGGCGGTGATCCGGACGGCGGTCTGGGGACCAGTGTGCAGGCCATCATGGAGGCCATCGATCAGGCCTGGTCGGATGCCGGCGTGGCGATCCTGGTGGATCTTGGCGGTGCCGAAACCAATAGCGAGATGGCAATCGAAATGCTCGACGGGGACCGGGCCGGACGTGTCATGATCTGCAACGCGCCAATTGTCGAGGGTTCGGTCATCGCGGCGACGGAAGCATCCGGCGGCGCGCCTCTGGCCACCGTCTGTGCGACCGCCGAAGAACTTTCCCCCGCTTGAGGTCTGATATGTCCGATCACACTGCAACTGCGTCCGTGCTGATGGTCCATGATGTCGGGCTCCATGCCCGCCCGTCGGTAAAGCTGACCAAACTGGCCAAGACATTCGATGCCGACATCGAACTGTCGGCGGCCGATGGTGCCTGGATCGACGCCAAGAGTATCGTCAAGGTGATGGCGATGAAGGCGCCCAGGGATACCGAGCTGAATTTCCGCGCTGCCGGCGACGATGCCGGGGATGCTGTAGGCGCGCTTGTTGCTCTTGTCGAACGCGACTTTGACGACGAACATATATCGGGGTCTTCCTCAGGTGGATGAAACGATGTCCCCTCCGCCGGATGACCAGGGCCCGGACCATATCGGGCGCCCGGCGTCATCCGGTCTGATTGACGGACCGATTGTCAGACTGGAAGTGCCGATTGCCGGCCGTCATGAAACATCCGGTGATCCGGCAACAGAGCGCGCTTTACTGGCGGCGGCCATCGGCTCCGCGACAGAGCAGATTGCTGCATTGACGGAGCTCGGTGACGTGGAGACGGGCGCAATCCTGGAGTTCCAGACGGTCATGCTGGAGGATGAGGCGCTCAGCGAACCGGCCTATTCATCGATCGGGCGCGGCTCCGGCGCGGCTGCCGCCTGGCGCGAAGCACTTGGCGGGCAGATTGAGGATTATCAGGCGGCAGACGATGAATATTTCAGGGCGCGCGCGGCCGATCTGATAGATCTGCGCGACCGCGTCCTGCGCAATCTTGCCGGCGAAGGGCTCTCCGGTCATCGGCCGGGGGCGATCCTGATCGGCGACGATCTTACGCCGACCCGGTTTCTGGAGACCGACTGGTCTCAGGGCGGCGGCGTGGCGCTGGCGCACGGAAACCCGTCAAGCCATGCGGCGATGCTGGCGCGCTCGCGCGGCATTCCGATGGTCACCGGGTTGGGGTTCGGCAATCTCGATGGCCATGAGCGTGCCTTGTTGGATGGTGATTCAGGCCATCTGATCCTCAGCCCGAATGCAAATCAGCTTGCCGGTTTTTCCGAAAAAGTCCGCCAGGCCGATGCGCTGCGGCAGCAGGCCGACGCATATCTTGCCAGACCGGCCGTCACGCCCGACGGCACGCCTATCGCCATGATGGTCAACATCGCCGATCCTGATGAAGTCGACGGGATCGATGTCAATATCTGCGATGGTGTCGGTCTGATGCGGTCGGAGTTTCTGTTTCACCGTTGCAGCCATCTGCCGGACGAAGAACAGCAATATCAGGCCTATCGCAAGGTGCTGCAATGGGCCGGCGACAGGCCCGTGACGATCCGCACCGTCGACGCCGGTGGCGACAAACCGATTGCCGGCTTGACGATTGAGGAGAGCAATCCATTCCTTGGCCTGCGCGGCATCCGGCTCAGCCTGATCCATCGTGATATTTTCAAGGCCCAGCTCAGAGCGCTGGCCCGTGCCGGCATGCACGGCAATCTGAAGATCATGCTGCCGATGGTCAGTGTGCCGGCGGAGCTTGAAACGGCCGCGCAGTTGCTCGATGAATGCGTCGCCGAATTGACGGCGCAGGACACCGAAGCCGTTCGGCCTCCGGTTGGTATCATGGTGGAAGTGCCGGCAGTCGCGATCATGCCGGAACTGTTTTCGGCGGCAGCATTTCTTTCCATCGGCTCCAACGATCTGACGCAATATGTCATGGCGGCATCGCGCGAGGGCGATGCCGTGGCGGCGTTGCATGATCCAGGTCAGCCGGCGGTTCTGAGCCTGATCAAACGGGTCTGCCAATATGGCGGAAAGTCGGGCATCCATGTCAGTCTTTGCGGCGAAGCCGGCGGCGATCCTGCTCATATCGGCGCGCTGTTGGAAGCCGGATTGCGAACCCTGTCGGTTGCGCCGGCTGCCATGGCCCGCGCCAAGATGGCAATTGCCGATACCGATCTGGAGGCAGGCGATGGCTGAAGCCCGTGTATCAGCGGAACCTGACAATGCCGAAGCGGTTGCGCGCTACAAGAGTGTGTTGCGGCAGGTTCTCGATGCCCGGCCGTCAGGCACGCGGCAACGGATCGCGTCGGCGCTCGGCAAGAACCGGTCCTTTGTATCTCAGATCGCCAATCCATCCTATTCAACTCCGATCCCGGCGCGCCATCTCGATCTCATCATGGAAATCTGTCACTTTTCGCCGGCGGAAAAGACGGCCTTTCTCGATGCCTATGCCGAGGCCCATCCACGCCGCATATCCCTGGTCGAGGCGCGGCCAAAGGTGCGGCCGCATACGATATTCCTGCCCGATTTCGGTGATGCGGAACGTAACAACAAAGTCGATGTGCTGATTGGCGACTTTGTGCTCAAGCTGATTGATCTGGTTGCCGCGCCCGATGATGATGATGACGATGGTTTCGCCAAAGACGGTGCGGCGCAGAAAACACCAGGGAGACTGACCGATGAAAAAACTGATCAATGAAGTCGATAATGTTCTGGCGGAAAGCCTGGACGGATTCTGCGCCGCACATAGCGACCTTCTGGAAGCGGGCAGCAGCCGCAAATTCGTCAAGCGACGGAACCTGAAAGACGGCAAGGTGGCGCTGATTTCCGGTGGCGGCTCGGGTCACGAACCGTTGCATGGCGGTTTTGTCGGCCACGGCATGCTGGATGCGGCCTGTCCCGGCCAGGTGTTTAACGCGCCGACGCCGGACCAGATGCTGGAAGCCGCGGAAGCCGTGGATACCGGCGCCGGCTGCCTGTTCATCGTCAAGAATTATGAGGGCGATGTGATGAATTTCGAAATGGCCTCGGAAATGGCCTCCGGCGATGTTGCTACCGTGTTGACCAATGACGATGTGGCCGTCGAGGATTCACTTTACACCACTGGCCGGCGCGGTGTTGCCGGAACGATGATTGTGGAAAAGGTCGTCGGCGCGGCGGCGGAGGCCGGCGGCGATCTGCAGACGCTGAAAGCGCTTGGCGACAAGGTCAACAGCCGCACCCGGTCGATGGGCGTGGCGCTGACAAGCTGCACGGTGCCGGCGGCCGGCAAGCCGATGTTCGAGATCGGTGAAGACGAAATGGAAATGGGCGTCGGTATCCACGGTGAACCCGGACGCAAGCGGGTGAAGGTTGCCAGTGCCGATGCGATTGCCGAGGAGATGATCGGTGCCATTGTCACCGATCTTGGTGGTCAGGCGAGCGGTGACGCGATCCTGCTGGTCAACGGATTTGGCGCAACCCCGCTGATGGAGCTGTATCTGATGTATCATGCGTCGGCCAAACAGCTTGCGGCACACGGCGTAACAATCGGCCGTTCGATGGTCGGCTCCTATGTCACCTCGCTCGATATGGCCGGCTGTTCGCTGACGGTGACAATGCTGGACGACGAGATCAAGCGGCATTTCGATGCGGCCGTTCATACACCGGCATTGCGCTGGGGGATGTAGACCGGCGCTGCCGGAACCAATATTGCGAGGCAGATGACCCGTCTGCTGATGTGCAGTGGCAGTCAAAGGGAGAAAAAGATGAGCGACAGACCGATCAGCCGTTTTCCGGTGCCGGACCTGGCCGATTTGCCCGACGATATCGGGGAGCGGATCCTTGCCGTGCAGGAGAAAGCCGGTTTCGTACCGAACGTGTTTTTGGCACTCGCCCACCGTCCGGACGAGTTCCGGGCATTCTTCGCCTATCACGATGCGCTGATGGAGCGCGACAGCGGCCTCTCCAAGGCGGAGATGGAGATGATCGTCGTCGCCACGTCCGGCGCCAACAATTGCCTCTATTGCGTTGTTGCGCACGGTGCTGTCCTGCGCATTCGCGCCAAGGACCCGCTGGTGGCCGATCAGGTCGCGGTGAATTACCGCAAGGCCGATATCACGGAACGTCAGAAGGCGATGCTGGCGTTTGCCATGAAGGTTTGTGAGGAGTCCCGCTCCATCGGCGAGGGCGACTTTGATATTTTGCGCCAGCACGGTTTTTCCGATGACGAGATATGGGATATCGGCGCCATCACGGCCCTGTTCGGCTTGAGCAACCGGATGGCGAACATGCTGTCGATGCGGCCGAATGACGAATTCTACACGATGGGCCGGAATTAGCGGCCGGGCGACCGGTCGATGCCCGATCGCATCGTCCGGCCCGCATGACCGTTCAGCGCATTGACATCAGATCCGTCATCGTCCGGGCTTCGATCTCAAAAACCGGCCCTGTCGAAATCTCGGATTTGTCGATGCCGGCGTCGCGTAGCTGTGCTGCGGTCAGCGAACGCAATTCACCTTGAACCGCGAGATGCCGCCGGCGGCTCGCCATCAGGCCAAGACGCTTTTTCATCCAGGCACAGGCCACGAAGATCGTGCGGAACGAAACTGGTGCGGCGATGTTGTTCAGAGTTGAAAGGGTCATGGGACATTCTCCTTCTTGCCCGTGGGTCTTCACTGCTTTGCGATGACCGACCATCAACCTGGCGCGTTTGGTGCGGTGGCTGGAAAACGGGAAACCGCCATGAAAAACATGGCCTGTGCGTGAAATTTGCGTTAAATCGGCTGTTGACCGATGAAAGCGGAGATGATGAAGGGGAGGGCGATCCATGCCGGTTTTGCTGTTTGGCGGCATTCGCATTGCGACACCGGACGGCGAGACCGAAACCCTGCCCACCCGCAAGACGGCGCAAGTGCTTGGCGCTCTGGCGCTGCCGGGCGAAAAAGGGCTGGCGCGCGAAGCCCTGGCGGAGTCTGTCTGGCCGGACCGGTCGGAGGCGCAGGCCAAATCCAGTTTGCGACAGGCTTTGACGGCGATCAGAAAGGCACTGCCATCGATACTGGACGGTTTCGTCCTTGAGGCCGATCTGGAATCGGTCAGGCTGGCCGGCCCCGCCGAACTGATCGATGCCCGGCTGTTTGAGAGCCTGGCGGATTCAGACGCTCCCGATGATCGTGTGCGGGCTGCCACACTGTATGCCGGCGATCTTCTGGATAATGTTCAGCTTTCTCCGCCGCTGGACAATCTGGTGATTTCGCTCCGTGAGCAATATCGGCGGCGGGCGCTGACGCTTGTCGAAATCCTGAGCGAAGACAAAGTTCCGATCGACGGCAGCCGTGCCGCTTGCCTGGCGCTTGCCGATCGGCTGCTGGCCACAGATCCTGCAGCTGAAGAGGCGCACCGCGCCGTTATGCGCATCCGGATCGCGGAAGGTCAGCCGAATGCCGCCCGGCGGCAGTTGGAGCGCTGCACGGAAGCCGTCGCGCAGGCATTTGGAACCGGCCCGGAGGAGAAAACAACAGCGCTGCTTGATCTGTCGGATATGTCGGAGCCGCCGGTTGAAGTTAAAGCGCCCGCAGTTTCGGCGACAATGGTTGCGCCGCCTGAACAGCTGCGGTCGGCGCCGTCCGTGGTGGTCATGCCCTTCGATGATCTGGGAGCGGGGCAGGACGACTTTTTTGCCGACGGTGTCGTTGAGGAAATTACCGCCGCTTTGTCGCGGATCCGGGACTTCTTCGTTATCGCCCGTCAATCGGCGTTCACCTACAAGGGCCGTTTCGTGGACGCGCGCGAAGTCGGGCGGGATCTGGGTGTGCGGTATGCCGTGGAAGGCACCGTGCGACGGGGCGGCGAGAGGGTCCGCATCAATGTTCAGTTGATTGAAACGGAGACCGGCACGCAGCTCTGGTCTGACCGGTTCGAAGGCGACACGACCGACATTTTCGATCTGCAGGATCGCATTGCTTCCCATGTCGCCGGCGCGATCAATCCAAGCATCCGTGCCTCGGAGATCGAACTGTCCAAACGGACGCCGCCTGAGAATCTTCAGGCCTATGATTTTGTGCTGCGCGCCTTCCCGCACTTCTGGGCGCATCGCAAGAAAGACAATCAGATTGCGCTGGAACTGTTCGAGAAGGCTTTGGAACGCGATCCCGAATACGGATTGGCGCTGGCCTTGAAGGCCTGGTGCCATGCGCAGCAGGCCTGCTATCTGTGGGCCGATGATCCTGGCCGTGAGCGGGCCAATGCCATTGCGATTGCCGACAAGGCTGCCCTGCACGTGCATGACAATGCGACCGCATTGACTGCAATCGGAGCAGCCTACAGCATCACGACGGCCGACTACGATCTGGCAAAATCGTTTATCGACCGGAGCCTGACGCTCGATCCGAACAATGCCTGGGGCTGGATGCGGGCCGGCTGGCTGAAATCGCTGTTTCATCGCTCAGACGGCGCCGATGAATGTTTTGAGCGCGCAAAGGCTCTGAGTCCGTTTGATCCGTTTATGTTCAACATCTATTTCGGACAGGCGGCTGCAGCGGCTCATAAACATGATTTTGCGACTGCAATCGAATTGACGGAAAAGGGATTGCGGGCCGGGCCGGGCGTCACCTGGGCCTACCGGATGCTGGCCAACTTCCATGGCCGGGCGGGCGACAAGCAGAAGTCAACGGAAGCTCTCGCCCAGTTCATGCACTATTATCCGGGCGTCACGATGGCAAAGATGCTTCAGGGGCTTCCGCCGGGGGTCGTCCTGAACGATCCGGAATATTGGGAAGGTATTCGCAAAGCAGGCATCCCGGAATCATAGGTCCGCATAGATGCTTGAAACCCTCTTCAAACCCAGCGGAACACCGCCAGAGCATAAAGCACGCTGACAATCACCGCCCCCCACAGCCATGGGCCGATCAGTCCGAGCCAGGCCAGGTGGATATAAGCGCTGCCGAGCAGCGAGATGAACAGCCGGTCGCCACGGGTGGTGTCCAGTCCCAATATGCCACGCCGCGGCGCGCCGCCGGGGACTTTATATTCCCAGACCGACATGACGGTGAGGCATAGCGCAATGAACACAAAAAACGCGACCGTCGGCTTGGTCCATGCCATCCATGAAAGGTCCATTGAAACGCTCCTTTCCCTGCTTGCTCAGACCCGCCCGAGGGCAAAGCCCTTGGCGATGTAATTGCGGACGAAATAGATCACGAATGCGCCGGGCACGATGGTCAGCGAGCCGGCGGCCGCCAGCAGCCCGAGTTCGTAACCCGACGAACTGGCCGTGCGTGTCATGGTGGCGGCGATCGGCTTTGCGGCGACCGATGTCAGGGTCTTGGCCAGCAGCAACTCCACCCAGGAGAACATGAAGCAGAAGAAGGCGGCGACGCCGATGCCGGCGGCAATGGTGGGCAGGAAGATCTTGACGAAAAAGGCCGGGAACGAATAGCCGTCGACATAGGCGGTCTCATCCAGCTCTTTCGGCACGCCGGACATGAAACCTTCAAGGATCCAGACCGCCAGCGGAATGTTGAACAGAGTATGCGCCAGGGCGATGGCGATATGGGTATCGAACAGGCCGATGGCCGAATAAAGCTGGAAGAACGGCAATGCGAACACGGCCGCCGGCGCCATGCGGTTGGTCAGAAGCCAGAAGAACAGGTGCTTGTCGCCGATAAAGCGGTAGCGGGAGAACGCATAGGCTGCCGGCAGGGCGACGGTGACCGACAGCACCGTGTTGATCGACACATAGATCAGCGAATTGATGTAACCGTTATACCAGACTGGGTTGTTGAAAATCTCGGCATAATTCTCAAGCGTGAAATTCTGCGGCCACAGGCTGAACGAGCCGAGGATCTCGTTGGTCGTCTTGAACGACATGTTGGTCATCAGGGTGTAGAACAGCCAGCTTGAGAGCAGGATGATCAGGAAGTAGATCAGCGACATGGCGGCTGCCGGGCCAAGGTCGAACTGTCCGAGCGCCACCTTCACCAGGTCGATCGACAAGAGGGTCGTGGAGTTGCCCGGCCCGCCGCCGGTCAGCACGAAGGGCTCGGTATAGATGTTGAAGGAATCCATGAACCGCAGCAGGATCGCGATCGTCAGCACCCGTTTCATCTTCGGCAGCTGGATGTAGCGGAAGATCGCCCACGGCCGTGCGCCGTCGATCCGGGCCGCCTGATAATAGGCATCGGGGATCGACACCAGGCCGGCATAGGCCAGAAGCACGACGAGCGACGTCCAGTGCCAGACATCCATCAGGATCAACGTGAACCAGGCATCGCCCGGGTGACGGGTGAAATTGTAGTCAAACCCCATGGCGTTCAGAGTCCGGCCGAGCAGCCCGATATCGGGCAGCGCGAAAATATTCCACATGGCGCCGACCACATTCCAGGGGATCAGCAACGGCAGCGCCATCAGCACCAGACAGACCGGGACCCAGGGACCCTTTTTCGGCATAGCGAGCGCGATGATCACGCCGAGCGGCACTTCGATGGCCAGGATCGTGAAGGTGAAAAACAATTGCCGGCCAAGCGAAGCATGGAACCGCTCCGATGTCAGGATCTCCTGAAACCACAAGGTGCCGGACCAGAAGAACGTATTGTCGCCAAAGGTTTCCTGGACAGAATAATTGACCACCGTCATCAGCGGAATGATGGCGTTGAACGCTACCAGCAGCAGCACCGGCAGGACGAAAAACCAGGCTTTCTGATTGACTGTCTTGTTCATGACACCATCCAGCCATTGCGGTAGATACGGGTATTGTCTGCAGCGAAGCTCAAATGCGTCGACCCGGACGGGATTGCCTCCTCCTCGCCGACCAGAAGCTTGATGCTCTGGCCGCCATCGCGGCCGGGGCTGCGCGTTTCGACGATGCGGTAATGGCCGGCGTCGCTCACCTTGACCACATCGGCGGGGATGCCGTCATCGGCGAAGGTGATGAATTCCGGCCGCACGCCGATCTCCAGCGCTCCGTCCGTGTCGGTGATGGCGCCGGCATTCGATGCGGCGATCCGCTGGCCGGCAAACACCGGCAGGCCGTTTTCCAGTTTGCACGCCAGCACATTCATGCCCGGCGAACCGATAAAATGGCCGACAAAGGTGTGCTTCGGTTCTTCGAACAGTTCCACCGGTGTGCCGATCTGCACCACTTCGCCGGCATTCATGACCACAACCTTGTCCGCGAATGTCAGCGCCTCGGTCTGGTCGTGCGTGACATAGATCATCGTCGTCTTCACCTCATGGTGCAGCTCTTTCAGCTTGGAGCGCAAAACCCATTTCAGATGCGGATCGATGACCGTCAGCGGCTCGTCGAACATGATGGCGTTGACATCGGCGCGCACCAGCCCTCGGCCTAGCGATATTTTCTGTTTGCCGTCAGCCGTCAGTCCGGATGCGCGTTTTGTCAGCGTTTCGCTCAATTCAAGCATTTGCGCGATCTGGCGAACGCGGGCATCGACTTCGGCTTCGCCGACGCCGCGGTTGCGCAGCGGGAAGGCCAGATTGTCGTAGACCGTCATCGTATCGTAGATCACCGGAAACTGGAAAACCTGGGCAATGTTGCGCTGGTCTGTCGGCAGGTCGGTAACGTCCTTGCCGTCAAACAGGATGCGTCCATGCGAGGGATGCAGCAGACCGGAGATAATGTTGAGCAATGTCGTCTTGCCGCAACCGGACGGTCCGAGCAGAGCGTAAGCGCCGCCGTCGGCCCATTCCACATCAAGCTGCTTGAGCGCCCAGTCGGTATCGTCTGCCGGGTTCGCCATGTAGGAATGGCGGAGATTGTCGAGTGTGATCTGTGCCATCGCTGCCTCCTATCCGGCAACAAGATTGTTGTCGGCGTCAAACAGCATGGCTTTGCCGATATTGGCATAGAGCCTTGTCTTCTGACCGACTTCATATGCGTGGATGCCGTGCGACTGGGAGACCCAGGACTGGCCGGCGAGCCGGAAATGGACAACGCTTTCAGAGCCGGAAATCTCCGTCACCAACACTTCGCCTTCAAGCGGAACCGATTGTTCGCCGGATGCGGCCGGGCTGATATGGTGTGGACGGATGCCCATCGTATAGACGCCATCGGGCGCTGCTCTGAGTTTGCCGGCAGCATCCCAGGCGACATTGTCGGATAAAGTGATCCGGTTGCCCTTCTTGTCGACCCGGGCCAGATTGATCGGCGGATCCGAAAACACCTGAGCGCTGATCAGATCCCGGGGATTGCGGTAGATTTCCGATGTCGGGCCGAACTGGCAGATGCGGCCTTTGTGCAGCAGCGCGGTATGGCCGCCGAGCAGAAGCGCTTCCGTCGGCTCAGTCGTTGCATAGACGACGGTGCAGTCGCGCTCGGCAAACAGTTTCGGCAGTTCGTCGCGAAGTTCCTCGCGCAGCTTGTAATCGAGATTGGCCAGCGGCTCGTCGAACAGAACAAGGTCGGCATCCTTGATCAGAGCGCGGGCCATGGCCGTACGCTGCTGCTGGCCGCCGGAGAGTTCGTTCGGCCGGCGCTTCAGCATCGGTGTGAGTTTCATCATTTCGGCGACTTCGCCAACCCGCCTGTCGATTTGTGCCGATGCGACCCTGGCGACACGCAGCGGCGAGGCGATATTGTCGTAAACGCTCATATTGGGATAATTGATGAACTGCTGATAGACCATCGAAACGTTGCGCTTCTGAACCGCCACGTTGGTGACATTGCGGCCCCTGAACCAGATTTCGCCCTTTGTCGGCTTGTCGATGCCGGCCATCAATTGCATCAGGGTCGTCTTGCCGGCGAGCGTTGTACCCAGAAGGATATTGAACCCGCTGTCTGCCAGCGTCAGCGACGTCGGATGAATATGGACCTCTGCGCCGACGCGCTTTTCAATAT
This sequence comes from uncultured Afifella sp., assembly GCA_947259045.1. GTDB lineage: Bacteria > Pseudomonadota > Alphaproteobacteria > Rhizobiales > Afifellaceae > CAMYKZ01. Next base: position 2,215 of record CAMYKZ010000036.1, on the reverse strand, counting down.
TTCTGAGTTCCAGTGCCATTGAGCGTTTTGACCTCATCCCCGATCGGCCTTGAAAGGCAGGCATCGGATCGGGCGCGTCCTGCCCGATCATGCCGCCGTTTGCCCGGGGCGCAGCAAGCGCGCCCCGGACAGGTTTAACTGCAGGCGGGTCTCAGTTGGCCCAGCGCTTGATCAGCTCGTCATAGGCGATCGTTTCGCCCTGCGGCTTCTCGTTCTCGAGCTTGGCCTTGGCGCCGCCCTTGCCGAGCCATTCGTCCGCAGACTTTTCCTCGTTCAGGCGAGGACCACAGCCACCATAGGTGTTGTTGGCTTCATCGGCGCGCTGCATGCGGCCCATGATCGTGTCCATTTCACTGGCGAGGCGGTCCATCGCCTGTTGCGCTGTGAATGCACCTGAGTTGACGTCGCCGATCTGCTGCCACCAGAGCTGGGCGAGCTTGGGATAATCGGGCACGTTGATGCCGGTCGGCGACCACAGAACCCGGTCGGGCGAGCGGTAGAATTCCACCAGACCACCGAGCTTCGGAGCCCGTTCGGTGAAGCTCTCATGCCGGATCGTGGTGTCGCGGATGAACGTCAGGCCGACATGGCTCTTCTTGACGTCGACGGTCTTGGAGACGACGAACTGGGCGTAAAGCCAGGCAGCCTTGCGCCGGTCGACCGGGGTCGACTTGAACAGGGTCCACGAGCCTGCATCCTGATATCCGAGCTTCTGGCCTGTCTCCCAGTAAGGACCATGCGGAGACGGCGCCATGCGCCATTGCGGATTGCCTTCGTCGTCGACTGTATTGTTGCCGGATTCCTTCGGCGCCACCATCGACGCGGTAAAGGCGGTGTACCAGAAGATCTGCTGGGCGACATTGCCCTGGGACAGTGCCGGCAGTGACTGATAGAAGTCATAGTCGGCCGCACCCGGAGGCGCATATTTGCGCAGCCATTCATCCCATTTGCGGATGGCGTAGACAGCGGCCGGGCCGTTGGTGCCGCCGCCGCGGGTCACCGAAGCGCCAGCCGGGTTGCACGAACCGGCTTCCATGCGGATGCCCCATTCATCGATCGGCACGCCGTTGGGCAGGCCCTTGGAGCCGGCGCCGGCCATCGACAGCCATGCATCCGTCATGCGCCAGCCGAGATCGGGCGCGCGTTTGCCGTAATCCATATGGCCGTAGACGCGGACGCCGTCGACTTCCTTGACATGGACGGAGAAGAATTCGGCGATATCCTCATAGGCCGACCAGTTGACCGGCACGCCGAGATCGTAATTGTAGATTTCCTTGAACTTGGCCTGCAGGTCTTCGCGGTCGAACCAGTCCTTGCGGAACCAGTAGAGGTTGGCGAACTGCTGATCCGGCAGCTGCCAGAGCTTGCCGTCGGGGCCGGTGGTGAATGACGCGCCGACAAAATCTTCAATGTCGAGCGTCGGCAGGGTGACGTCCTTGGCTTCGCCGGCCATCCAGTCAGACAGATTAACGGCGCTTTGCAGCCTCGAGTGGGTCCCGATCAGATCGGAATCATTGATATAGGCATCATAAATGTTTTCGCCTGACTGCATCTGGGTTTGCAGCTTTTCAACCACATCGCCTTCGCCGATCAGATCATGGGTGATCTTGATGCCGGTGATGGCGGTGAAGGCTGGAGCGAGTACTTTCGACTCGTAGCTATGGGTATCGATGGTCTCAGACACGACCTTGATTTCCATGTCAGCGAAGGGCTTGGCTGCATCGACGAACCACTGCATTTCGGCTTCCTGAGCGGCGCGGTCGAGCGTGGAAAGCTCACCAATTTCAGCGTCAAGAAACGCCTTGGCCTCATCCATCCCGGCAAATGAAAGCGCTGTGCTCGCTAGCAGAGCGGCGGTGGTTGTGGTGATTACAAGTAAGTTACGCATATAGTTCCTCCAGATTGCGCATGCATTCAGGCGCGGCATCAGTGCCACGTCTGATTCCCAGCCTACCCCGAAAGAAACAGCCCCGGATTCCCCGTCCGGAACGTCCTTGTTGAGGGCAGTGTAACGTGTTCATCGGCTTGCACAATGGGGTTTGGAGAAAGTGGGGGTTGTACGTTTGGACACATCTTTCCGGCCCTGATAGACTGGCAGATCCCGGTCCAGCCACCCGCGGCCGGACAGCGAAAGGCGTGGTTGGGGCGAGCCCAACCGGGGAAAAGTAAGGGCCCAGATGCGTAGCCAACATCATCCGTGTTGGTCAGTGCGATG
>CAMYKZ010000035.1:28481-74873 GCA_947259045.1 uncultured Afifella sp. | reverse complement strand
TGAAAGCCAGGCGATCAGCTCAGAGACATTGGCGACATGGTCGGGAACATCCACGTCTTCTTCCGCATGTCCGATCCGTTCGCGCACCCAGGCGAAATATCGCAGTTTCATTCCGTCTCCTCGACAAGCCGTCTCAGACCAGCGCGCAGATAGTCATAACCGGTATAAAGCGTGACGATCGCCGCCATCCAGAACAGCGCCAGACCCATATCGATAATCATGCCGCTCTTGGCGCCCTGCAGGGCCGGCGCGACCAAAAGAGCCGCGATGGAGACAAGCTGGATCGTCGTTTTCCACTTGGCAAGCCACGTCACCGGAACGCTGACCCTGAGTTCGGCCAGGAATTCACGCAGGCCGGAGACGGCAACCAGAAGCTTGTCGGCGATCGGGTCGAGCATCCGCCCAAGTGCCGATTGTTCGTTCCAGATGCGGGCCAGATAGCCGTCAAAATAATCGGTGATGCTGGCGATGACAAAAATCGTGAAGGCGATCCACGGCCCGACATTGCCTTCGATGAAAAAGGTTGCGCCGACCAGCGGCGCAGCCGCAATCCGCCCGTAGGTCAGGATGTTTGGGATACTGAGCGGCTTCAGGTCTTTCATCGTCGGCGGTGTATCTTTGGCGTCTGCTGTCATCGGAATACCTTGGCCGTTCCCGGTCATTGCCGTCAATGACCGTTGGTTGTCAAATTTGTGTGTCGGTTAGGGCGATCATACGTGGCAGCCTCCGCAAAAATATCGGCGAAGGCATAGGGATCTTATCTCGCCGATGCTTTGCAATACATAGCAAACTTCATTCTCCGCTTTCATGAAAATGATCATAGATCGCCTCCGCCATCTGGCGGGAAATGCCGTCAACCACCATCAGGTCATTGAGCCCGGCGCGGCTGACGGCCTTGGCGGTGCCGAAATGACGCAGCAAGGCTTTTTTGCGTGACGGGCCAATGCCGCCGATCTCGTCCAGCGGATTGGCGGTCATCGCCTTTTTGCGCCGCACTCTGTGCGAGCCGATGGCGAAGCGATGCGCCTCGTCGCGCAGGCGCTGGATGAAATAAAGAACCGGATCGCGGTGCGGCAGGGCGAACGGCGCCTTGCCGGGCTGAAAGAAGGTTTCGCGCCCGGCCTCGCGGTCCTGGCCCTTGGCAATGGAAACCAGCGGCAGATCCGTCAGGTCAAGCTCTTTCATGACGCCCATGACGGCCGACAACTGCCCTTTGCCGCCATCGATGACGACGAGATCCGGCCAGGCGGGCAACGCATCAGATGGCGAATCCGCACTCTCATCAGGTCCTCCCGCCGCTTCGACGTCTGGATCAGCGGGCCTGCCGAACTCCTTGATCAGACGGGAGAAACGCCGGTGCATGACCTCGCGCATCATACCGTAATCGTCGCCGGGAGTGATATCATCCGATTTGATGTTGAATTTGCGGTAATGGGCTTTGGCAAAACCTTCGGCGCCGGTGACGATCATGCCGCCAACCGCATTCGTGCCCATCACATGGGAATTGTCGTAGACCTCGATGCGGCGCAATGGCCGGTCGATGCCGAGTGCTTCGGCAAGGCCGTTCAGCAGCCGTGCCTGGCTTGACGATTCCGCCAGCTTGCGGCCAAGCGCCTCGCGCGCATTGCTCAAGGCGTGTTCGACCAGTTCTTTCTTCTCGCCGCGTACCGGCACGCTGACGGTCACCTTGCGCTCCGCCTTTTCGCCAAGTGCCTGGGCCAACAGTGCCCGGTCTTCGAAATCGTCTGACACCAGAACCAGTTTCGGTACGGGCTTGTCGTCGTAGAACTGGGCGACGAACGAGGACAGGATTTCGGCCGCCGACAGGCTCTTGTCGGCTTTCGGAAAATAGGCGCGGTTACCCCAGTTCTGGCCGGTGCGGAAAAAGAACACCTGGATGCAGGCCATGCCGCCGTCGCGGTGAATGCCGAAAACATCGGCCTCATCGACAGATTGCGGATTGATGCCCTGGTGCGACTGGATATGGGAGAGAGCGGAGAGACGGTCGCGGTACAAGGCGGCGGTTTCGAAATCCAGTGTTGCGGAGGCAGCCTCCATGGCCATGGCCAGGTCCGTCTGGACGGCACGGCTGCGCCCGGCGAGAAACGCCTTGGCGCCTTTGGCCAGATCGGCATATTCGTCGAGGCCGATTTCGCCGGTGCAGGGCGCCGCGCAGCGTTTGATCTGGTGCAGCAAACAGGGCCGGGTGCGGCTGTCATAGACGGAATCGGAACAGGTGCGGATCAGAAACGCCTTTTGCATGGCATTGATCGTCCGTTCCACCGCGCCGGCCGACGCGAAGGGGCCGAAATAGCTGCCTTTGCGCTTGCGCGCGCCGCGATGTTTCATGATCGCCGGGGCCGCATGGTCGTCGGAGATCAGGATATAGGGAAAGCTCTTGTCGTCGCGCAGCAGCACGTTGAAACGCGGCCGAAGCCGCTTGATCAGATTGGCTTCAAGCAACAGCGCCTCGGTTTCCGTTTCCGTACTGACGAATTCCATTGATGCCGTCAGATGGATCATCCGGGCGATGCGATTGTTCTGGCCGCCAAGGCGGGTGTAACTCTGCACCCGCTTTTTCAGGCTGCGGGCCTTGCCGACATAGAGCACATCGCCGGCCTGGCTGATCATCCGGTAGACGCCGGGGCCGTTTGGCAGGGTCTTGACGGCGGCGGCGATAATTTCCGGCCCTGACCGGATGTGAACTGCTTCAGGCGCCTGCGGGCTGGGCACGGCCTGACCGGGCGCCGGGGATACATCCCGCCAGCGCATGTCGCCTTCACTCATTGGGTTGCTCATCTGCAGTTCGCCAGCTTTGGGTTCGGCCCCGGACGTCAGTCGGTCCTGTCTACGATGTCCGGCGTTTGCCACGCAAGATGCTGGCCATTGTCAAGCGCCAGCATCTGGCCGGTTATCGTTTGCGCGGCGACAAGAAAGCGGATTGCAGCAGCGATCTCCGACGGGTCGATCGGCTGGCCGAGCAATGTGCCGGCAGCCTCCGCGATCAGACCGTTTTCACCGTCCGCCGGGTTTGCAAATGTCGGGCCAGGACCAATGCCATTGACCCGGATTTGCGGCGCAAGAGCCTGCGCCATGGTTTGCGTCGCGGCCCAAAGAGCCGACTTGGCAAGCGTATAGGACATCATCTGCGGAGTCAGTTTCCAGACCCGCTGATCGATCATGTTGACGATGTTGCCGGCAACGCCTTCGGGCAATTGGGCGGCGAACGCTTCGCAGAGAAATACCGGAGCCTGAAGATTGACGGCAAACTGGTGCTGCCAGGTCCGGGTATCGAGGGAACCGATCTTGTCGGGCAGGAACACAGAGGCATTATTGACAAGCAGCGAGACGGGACCGAGCGCCTTGTTGGCCGCGGGCAAGATCTCCGAAACCGCTGCCGGATCCGCCAGGTCCGCCTCGACGATATGCGCATTGCCGCCTGCGGTACGGATCGTCTGAACCTGTTCCTGCGCCAACGCAACGGAGCTGTTGCAATGGATCGCCACCGACCAGCCATGGGATGCAAGGTCATTGACGATTGCGCGGCCAATGCGTTTTGCGCCGCCTGTGACCAAAGCGGTGCGTGGGCCCGTTTCAAACGCCATGAATCACCCGATTGCCGTTTCCGTTAGATGACACTTTCGCCGAGTGCGGCGAACATGACAGCTAAATAGGCCAGTGTCATCAATGCGCCAGTGGCGCGGTTGATCGGCCAGCACAGGGCGACAAACGGGACGATGAAGAAGACGACGGCAACCATGGCCCAGAATTCGAAAGCGAAGAATTCAGCCGGGACGCCAATCGGCACAAGCGCCGCGGTGATCCCCATAATGGCCAGCAGGTTGAAGATGTTCGAACCGATTGCATTGCCGACCGCAACGGCACTGTGTCCGCGCATCGCCGCCATGACGGCCGCGGCAAGTTCCGGCAGTGACGTGCCGAGCGCGACAATGGTCACGCCGATGGCGGTTTCCGAAACGCCGTACATCTTGGCGATCGACGTTGCCCCGTCAACGACAGCATTGGCTGCAAACGGCAGGGCAAGCAGGCCGATTACGGTGAACAGGCCGGCAATGACCATTGAATCGGGGACGCCATCAATCTGTTCGATTTCCACGTCGCTGCGGCGGGCGGACCGTATCGAAGCAATCTGGCCTCCGAAAAATATTCCGAACAGGACAAGCAGGATGATTCCGTCGCTGCGGCTCAATTGCCCGTCCCAGCAAAGAGCGACAAAAATCAATGTGATCGCAATCAGAAACACCAGGTTCCGGCCGGTGCCTGAGGCATTGCACATGGTTGCCGCAATGACGGACGGCAGCCCGAGAACAATCAGGATGTTGGCGATGTTGGAGCCGACAATATTGCCGATCGCGATGCCGCCGGATCCGGTTGCCGCGGCTTTGAGTGAAATGACAAGTTCAGGCGCCGAGGTGCCGAATGCGACGATCGTCAGACCGACGATGAGTTGCGGGATCCGCAATTGCTGCGCAATGCCCACCGATCCCCGCACAAGTATGTCTGCTCCTATCGTCAGAACGGCAAGGCCGATAATAAGCTGGAGGACGCTGAGCATGTTTTCCTGACTTCGTATGCAGTGCGATGACGATGGCCGACGATCCGTCGCCTCGATATAGTGAAGCCGACACCGAATAGAACCGGCAATGAGGTCTGAATCGCCGATTTTCGGACAATATTCGGTTAACGCTGCCGGCGGCTAACGCTTCGCCGGCGGATGCGGATGGGCTATTGATGCCCTTTCTGATCACATTATTGTCAACGTGATCCGCACAGGCTCCACCAATATTGAAAATCGGCCAACTGACACCATGTGCACAGCCTGAGGTTATGGTCTTGCGCAATTTAATCATATTTATTCGAGGTTTCGCCGCTTTTTCAGCGATGATCTTCCACATTCGGGTTGCAAATGCTCAGGACATGAAAGCGCTGCATCAAGTGACGTTCACCTATTACGGAGATTGTTATGCGTAGATCGTTTATTTTCGCCCTTCCGGTGCTCGTTGCCGGATTTCAAGGGTCCGCATCCGCTGCCGATATCATCAATCCTGAGCCGGCGCCCGTCGCACCCGTCTACCAAACGCCGGAAAAGAACTGGTCCGGGATCTATCTCGGCGTTCTGCTGGGATATAATTTAGGCGAATCGGATATTTCCGGCGGTCCCTCCGTCGATGTCGACGGGATCGATGGCGGCGTCTATGCCGGATATAATTATCAGTTCGATAATTGGGTGGTCGGCGTCGAAGGCGATGCGGTATATTCCGGAGCCGAAGGCTCCAGCGGCGGCGTCAAAGTCGAACAAAACTGGGCGGGTTCCGTTCGTGCCCGTGCCGGTTATTCGCTTGAATCGTTCCTGCTTTATGGAACGGGCGGCCTTGCCCTGGCGGAAGTCGAAGCGTCATCGGGCGGCTTCAGCGATAGCAACACTCATCTTGGCTGGACGCTCGGTGCCGGTGTTGAAAGCATGATCACTGACAATATCACGGCGCGTATCGAATACCGGTACACCGACTACGAGGACAAGACGTTCAACCTCGGCGCGCCGACCAGCGCCGACCTGAACACCAATACGATCCGTGCCGGCGTCGGCGTCAAATTCTGAACCATGACTGCAAAGGGCTGAGAGTAAACCTCTCAGCCGCCCAGCGGATCGGTTTTTGCGAATGCGGGTACGGCGGCCGCAAAATTGTCGAGCCAGCTGACAAGCTTCGGATGGTCTGAACGCCACTCGCCGGCAAACCGGAAATCGAGATAACCAAGCAGACAGGCCAAGGCGATGTGGCCGATATGGGGCGAACCGTTTCCGGTGTCTGACCCGGTGCTTGGCATCGCCGGCGGGGCGGCTTCCAGCCGGGCCAAAGCCCGGCTGACCTTGCCGCGCTGATAGTCGACCCAGGTCTGGAACTGCAGCTTCTCCGGCCGGAAGCGGCCTTCGTAAATGATCAGTATGGATGCATCCATCATCCCGTCGGCAAGGGCCTGCAACACGAGAGCATCAAAACGGTCTTGGCCCTCAGGGATCAGCACACCGCCGCCGGCGGCGTGGTCGAGCCATTCGACGATAACGCGGGAATCGTACAATGCCGTTCCGTCATCGAGAACAAGGACGGGAATCTTGCCCAACGGGTTCTGCTCCCTGAGATTATCGTCGGGATCATTCGTATCCGCGTCGATTGTCTCAATCTGGCTGTAGAGGCCGGCGATATGCGCAGCGATCTTGACCTTTCGGCCAAAGGGCGAGGGAAGGGATGATCTCAGGATGGGCATTGGCTGTCTTTCGTTTGCCGCGGTAGGATCACTTTTACGGAATATTTACCAGAATCCAACAAACTTCGGCTTCACTATCCGAAAACCCGGCTGGCCAATGCCAGAGGAGCCGCAACAATGATCCGTTTTGCTGTCGGGACAGTGCTGTTGATATATTTTTTGGGCGCTGATGTTTTCCAACCCTATCGGCCGAATGCGGTCGATGGCGGGCTGAAAACATTCCACAAAGAGGTCAACAGAGGCACGTGGCTGGTGGTTGGACCTGTGGTGATGTTTGTCAAACAGAGTCTTTCCTATACCGGCGGCGGCTGGGTCAAAAAAGACCCGAAATAGTCAGGTATCCGGATCGGCATCCGATATTTACGCTGTGCACTTGATCTCGCGGGCCGCGCAGTGAAGGGTAGCGCCGGTTGCAGCTGAGCGGCGATCTCTGATGAATACCCAATCTCATATCCTTCTTGCCGCGGCGCTGTTTACGCGCCGGGACCGTCCGTTGCGAAACGGAGCCGCCATTGTCGGAGGACTGCTTCCCGACATTTCGATCTTTATCATGTGGGGCTATGGCAAGCTGACCGGTGTGGCGGAAACGACGATCTGGCGTGACTTGTACTGGCGGCCCGAATGGCAGGAAGCAAGCGCAGTCACGAATTCGGTGCCGTTGTTTGCGGGCGTTGTTCTTGCCAGTGCGGTTGTCGATCAATCGACCCGGAATCAGTTGCCCGGCTCGCTTCTTTCTGTCACACGCGCATCCGCAATTGCCGACGCTGTCCTGGTCCTGGCGCTGGCGGCGCTGGTCCATATCGCAACAGATGTGCCGTTGCATGTGTTTGACGGCCATCCGCCGTTCTGGCCGTTGACCGGCTGGATATTCCAGTCCGGGATTTCTTACTGGGACCCGCAATATTTCGGCAATTATGTCAGTATGGCTGAAATCGTTCTGGCCGCCGGGCTGGTCATCATCCTCTGGCGGCGCTTCCGCAGCCGGATCGTGCGCGGCACGCTTCTGCTCGCCGCCGTGAGCTATATCGTCGTGGCCCATCATTGGGCGACATCGTTCTCGCTCTGAAGTTCAGAAATGCGGATCAGAATTTCAGGGAAAGACGACCGGCCATCTGTCTGACGGAATGCCTTCGCATTCCGTTTGCGAGGCATAGCGCACAAGCTTGAAATGGTATTCCTGCCAGACCCATTCGCCCCATGTTCCGCAGTCGCCGAGACCGCGGCCCTTGTAGAAGGCCGACAGTTTCGGGCCGTCGATATCGATGTTGAACAGAAGGTCGGTGCCAGCCCAGTTGGTTTCTGTTGAATAATCGGCAAAATACAGGGTCCGGATTCCGCCGATCTCGCCGGTCTGCCTGAGATACAGGCGATAGGTGATATTATAGGCGTGTGCCGTGCAGGGCAGGGCATAGAGAATGGCGGTGCCGCTGAGCGGTTCAATGACACTGCCGCGGTCCTGCATCTCCTGTTCGTCATAGCGTTCGCAATCGCTAGTGCGCTGATGATAGGCGAGTACTGTCTCCGGGATGCCGGCGTCGCGAACCGGATCTGTTTGCGGCGGTTCGGCCGCGGCAAGACCGGAGGGCAAGATCGCGATGCGCGGAGCGCCGGTGATTTTCAGTTCCGATTCAACCCACAACAGCGACGCCGTGACGCCGGAGAGCGACAGCGTGAAGGACCGGGCTTCGCTGGTGACGTCGAAATAGTCGATGCGCAGTGCCTCTCCGGCAAGGATGGCCGGCAACAGGATCTGCAAAGCGTTTTGATCAGTGACGTAAAACCGCTCATTCGCGCGGTAGGCCCGATAGCCGCCATCTGCGGATAGCACAATATCCGGCCTGCCGTTGAACGCTAACGTTATCGCCCGGTCGGTTCGGGGCGGTTTGTGAAAAAATTCAATGGCGACAAACCAGCCTGCGCGATCGGCTCCGGTGCGCTCCACAATCAGGCGCAGGGTGTCGCCGGCGGCCGATACGCCCTGATCGCCGGTTGATGCCTCACAGCCGCCATCGGGGAAGCAGGTTGCCTGCCAGTCGCGGAACGTCTGGGACCAGCTGTCACCGGCCGGCGCACCTGATGCGGCGCAGAACAATGATGCGGCGAACACGAGTGTGCGGAACATCGCTTTCGTCACCGCGTTGATGGCATGACGAGGCGTGATGCCCGGCAGCCATTTCTGTCGACATTCTCGCAACGCCGAAATTCCAGCCCGCGCGTCAGGCAGATGCGCACTTCGGATACGCGGCCCTTCTTGCAGGAAACCGCGATGCCGTTTGCCGAAAGCCCCGGATTGACTGCAATGAAGGCCTGTTCCACATCGCGCGCAGACAGGACGTGCCGGCGGCTGGCATCTTCAAAACCATCGGGAATGTCGATCTTTTCATAGGCCCGGCGGGTTTCGGCCAGATATTCATTCTGGTCCAGTCCGGTGCAAATGCCGTGCTTGCGCCATTGGCTGCCGATCAGTCCGGCACTTGGCATGATGTCGAGCATTGTATCAATCAACGAACGGGGAACGCGCTGCGGTTCGCTGCTCTGGCAATATTGCGGATATCCTCTGGTATATTGCGGCCAGAGGCCATGGACGATAAAGGCCTTCGGCTTTTCGCTGCCGCACTGGAGGCGGTTGGCGCGATCGCCCTGTGCCAGGCAATAGGTTGGCGACCAGGACAGCGAAAGCAGGTAAAAGTCGAAATCACCGGGCCGCCCGTCGGCCCGGGCCGGCGCGTTGAAAGCCTGTGCTCCGGCAATCAGCAAAAACATCAATATGGCGGCGATTGATTTTTTCATTGGAAGGTTGCGGCGCGAACCGTGCAACAGGTTGGCTTTAAACAGGTTGGCAGCCATTTTCGCTCATCTGACCGTGCTGCAGGCCGCTCCGTATACCCGCCAGGGGTCAAGGCCGATGATACAGAATTGCACATTATTGCCGATCGACGCGAAACCCTGACCCCGTTCGACCATGTAATAGATATTGCGGACACGTCCATCCGTCATGATGGCCTTGGCCAGACAATGATCATGCCTGATTGATGTCGGCCCGTTGAGAATCTGATAATTGAGACGCGGCGACCGGATTTCGTCAATAATAAATCCACGGCGCCATGTGTTGCGCTCCGCCCAGGCAAACTTTCCGGTTATCCTTTTCAGAATGGACTGGTTCTGGCATTGCGAAGCGAACGCCCGGTTTTTTGAGAAGGCGGGCGCAGATAGTGCGAACATGCCGGAAACGAATAAAGCTGCGAGCACTGCAATTCTGACCATGAGCGTTCTCCTTCGGACTCGGTTGCGACGACCATGTGCAAATGTAGCACGGATTTCAACAATATTTCGCTGTGCTGACGGCAATCGGATTTAGGTTTCCAGGCCCTGGAAAAGCAATTTCTCCACACACCCTTGCAAAACCGCGCGCCGCCTGAGACGATGCGGACTGCGGCTCCTGATGGGGCAGTTTTGAAAGCGGTGGCTCTGATCTGATTTTTGTGCGTGAGCAAGGTAGAACAGAGCAAGAACATAACTGTTGGCGCCCCTGTGCAGGACCGGATAACGACCTGGATCACCAGGTTGAAACACCAGTCTATGGAGGGGTTTGTGAGCGAAAATAACCAATCGGAAGCGGGGAAATCGGGGCCAAGATGCATTGCCATCGTCGGCCCGTTCGCAAGTGGCAAGACCAGCCTGCTTGAAGAAATGCTTGCCCGGTGCGGCGCCGTGGACAAAGCAGGTTCGGTCGATGCGAAGACGTCACTGGGCGATGGCGCGCCGGAAGCGCGCAAGCTCGGAATGAGTGTGGAGGTCAATGTTGCGGACGCTGAATTCATGGGCGACCACTACACATTCATCGATTGTCCGGGATCGGTGGAATTCGGTTATGAAAGCCTTCCGGTGCTGGCCGGCGTTGATTCAGCAATTGTCGTGGCTGAACCGGATGAGAAAAAGATTCCTGCCCTCCAGGTGATGCTTCGCCAGTTGGAGGAGCGCAATATTCCGCATTTTCTGTTTCTCAACAAAATCGACAAGGCGTCGATGGGCGTTCGCGACGCATTGTCGATGCTTCAGGCCGCTTCAACCAAGCCCCTTGTCCTTCGCCAGTTGCCGATCTGGAACGACGGGATCGCGACCGGATTTATCGATCTGGCACTCGACCGGGCCTTTGTCTACCGCGAGCATGCGGCAAGCAAAATTGTCGATTTGCCGGCTGACGACGAAGCGCGCCGCGACGAGGCCCGCTATTCCATGCTTGAGACACTGGCCGATCATGACGATGCGCTGATGGAGCAATTGCTGGAGGATATCGATCCGCCGCGCGATGCCGTTTTCAACGACCTGATCGGCGAAGTGCGCGACGGCTTGATTGTGCCGGTCTTCATCGGATCGGCCCTGAATGGCAATGGAATCCTGCGTCTTCTGGACGGCGATACGATGGTGCAGATCCTCAAATCTGTCCACACCTCGCACGGCGGAAAACTGTCGATCGGACGGGTCTTGCGCGGCCGGGTCGACGACGGGGCCGAGCTTGAATCGGCTTCCGGAGAAAGCGCGCGGACGTCCGGCCTTTACCGGTTGTTCGGCCAGAAGGCCAGCAAGGGCGGGGCGGCCGTCGCCGGCGATACGGTTGCTCTTGGAAAGATCGACTTTGCCAAGACCGGCGATACGCTGACCCTGCGTGGCGGCAAGGTTTCAAAAATCGACATTGCGCCGCCGCCGCAAGCGTTGCTGCAGAAGGTCATCACGCCGACGGAGCGCAAGGATGAAGTCAAACTTTCGACCGCGTTGCACCGCATGGTGGAAGAAGATCCCTCGCTGGTCGTCACCCATCGCCAGGAGACCGGCGAAACCCTGATCGGCGGGCAGGGCGAAATGCATCTGCGGGTGGCGGAAGAGCGGTTGACCGGCAAGGCCGGAATATCCGTTGAGACCCGGCCGGCGACCGTACCGTACAAGTCGACGATCCGGGCTTCCGTGGAGGTGCGCGGACGGCACAAGAAACAGTCCGGCGGCCATGGCCAGTTCGGTGACGTGGTCTTGAAGATCGAGCCGCTGCCGCGGGGTTCGGGGTTTGTCTTCAACGAAACCATTTCCGGCGGCGTTGTGCCGCGGCAATATTTCTCTGCCGTGGAAGCCGGCGTGCGAGAAGCGCTTGCGCAGGGGCCGCTGGGCGGCTTTCCGGTGGTTGATATCGGTGTGACCCTGATCGACGGTTCTCATCACAATGTGGATTCGTCGGAGCAGGCGTTCAAGATGGCCGGTATCATGGGCATCCGCGAAGGGCTGGCTGATGCAAGGCCGGTGCTGCTTGAGCCGGTCCTGTCTGCAACGATCACCGTGCCGAGCGAAATGACGGCCAGGGTCAATGCGATCGTTTCAAGCCGCCGCGGACAGTTGATGGGTTACGACGCCCGCGAGGGATGGGCCGGCTGGGACGAGGTCAAGGCGCTGATCCCGGAAACCGAGATCGCAGATCTGATCATCGAACTGCGCTCGGCAACGGCAGGTGTCGGTACCTTCACCACCGCGTTCGACCATCTGGCGGAGGTCAATGGCCGGCTGGCCGACGATATCCTGAAGGAAGCCGGCCGCGAGGCTGCCTGAACGAGAGGCTGCCTGAACGAGAGGCTGCCTGATTATGGATGATGCGGAGGCCTGTGGGCTTCCGCATCGCATCAGAATTCCCAGCGCTTGGCGTTGGCCAGCAGGAAGTCACGGAACACCGTGACCCTGGCCGTGTTGCGCAATTCTTCCGGATAGACAAAATAGGTGTCGAAACTCGGAATATCATCATGTGACATCACCGCGATCAGGTCGGAATCCGGTTCGATGATATAATCCGGCAACAGGGCGATGCCGACGCCGTTTGTCACCGCATTTCGGATCGCCACGACATTGTTGACGGCAAGAACTGGTGTTCTCGCTTCTTCACCGTCCAGACCGGCGGTCGCCAGCCAGTTCATCTCGCGCAGATATTCAGGGGCGTTTTCGCCAAAGACGATCAGCCGGTGATTGTCCAGATCCTCCAGGTTCTTCGGCTGCCCGAACTGTTCGATATAACTTGGCGCAGCGTAGACGCGGAAATGCACGGTGAACAATTTGCGCTGAACCAGATCGGGCTGGGTCGGCGCGCGCAGCCGGATCGCGACATCGGCCTTGCGCATGCCGATATCCAGTTCGCCATCACTCAGGATCAGTTCGAGGTTGATGCCGGGATACAGATTTATGAAGCCGTTGACCCGTGTGGACAGCCAGGTCGAACCCAGTCCGACAGTCGTTGTCACGCGCAGCGAACCTGTCGGACGGCCTTTGGAATCGGCGAGTTCCGCCTTGACGGTCTGAAGCCGGTTCATGACCTCGTCGGTGGTTCGCATCAGAAGTTCGCCCTGTTCGGTCAGGATCAGACCCCTGGCATGGCGATGGAACAGCGCGACACCCAATTCATGTTCAAGCGCGCTGACCTGGCGGCTGACCGCCGACTGGCTCAGATTCAGCGTGTCGCCGGCATGGGTAAACGATCCGGCCTCGGCGGCGGCATGGAATATTCTGAGTTTGTCCCAGTCCATTATCTGTCCTCGTGCTGGCGGTATGCCCGACTTGCGGACGCATGTTTGGTGTGACGCTTACTCAGCCGCCTCACGTACGGCTTCGCTCTCATAGACATATTTTTCCGCTTCAAGGGCTGCCATGCAACCCATGCCAGCGGCCGTGACCGCCTGACGGTATATATCATCAGTGACATCGCCGGCGGCGTAAACGCCGGGAATATCGGTCGTCGTGGAATCAGGCGCCGTCCACAGATAGCCGTTCGGCGTCATCCGCAATTTATCCTTGAACAGGTCGACCGCCGGTGCATGGCCGATGGCGATAAAAATGCCGTCTGCGGCCATTTCGGTGATTTCTCCGGTTTTTGTGTTTTTCAGCCGGGCGCCGGAAACCGATGGCGGAAAGCCGGACTGGCCGGTGACCTCTTCCAACTGGGTGTCCCAGAGTACCTCGATGTTGGATTTCTTGAACAGACGGTCCTGCAGGATGCGTTCGGCACGCAATTCATCGCGGCGGTGAACAAGCGTCACCTTCGACGCCAGATTGGACAGGTAGAGCGCTTCCTCCACTGCCGTATTGCCACCGCCGATGACGATGACATCCTTCTGCTTGTAGAAAAAGCCATCGCAGGTCGCGCAGGCGGAGACGCCGAAACCCATGAATTTCTCTTCCGACGGCAGGCCCAGCCATTTGGCCTGTGCACCGGTGGAGATAATCAGCGCATCGCAGGTCCATTCATCGCCGCGGTCGAGCTTGATCCGGAACGGCCGCACGTCAAGATTGACGCTGACGACATTGTCTTCAACGATCTTGGTGCCGACATGTTCGGCCTGGCCGCGCATCTGCTCCATCAGCCAGGGGCCCTGAATAACGTCGGCAAAGCCGGGATAGTTTTCCACATCCGTCGTGATGGTCAACTGGCCGCCGGGCTGAATGCCTGCGATCAGGACAGGTTCCAGCAGCGCGCGGGCGGCATAAATCGCAGCCGTGTAGCCGGCAGGGCCGGATCCGATTATCAGAACTTTCGCGTGCATTCCAATCTCCTGATGCCTTAAAACGGGACCGAGCCATGCAATGATCGCACTGGACAGACCGTTCCTGCTTCTTCTACACCGTGGTGAAACTGAAAAGGCAAGGCCGGTGTCGCCGCTTTGCCCAGCAATTGCCCGATCCGTGGGTTACGGCGGGCTGATCAACACGTTTACCTGCACCTGTTTGACTGAAAGTGCAAAACCTATGGGAAATGATATGGAAAGCCGCAAGGACGCGATCAAGGAGTCTGTTCGCAATTCCGTCAGCAATGCAAAGAGCTTCGATGAACCCTATCCGCACTGGATCGTGAACGACTTTTTCCCCGACGATGTTTATGCGGAACTCAGGGATTTGCCGTTTCCGGCGCCCGATCTTGCCGGCGTGTCGGGAACCCGCGAAGTTCACAATGCGAGCCGGGTTTACTTCGACAAGCAAAACCAGGCGGAATTTCCGGTCTGCCGCGAAGTCTCCGAAGCGCTTCAGGACGCGGAGATCGTGGCGTTATTCAAGGCAGCCTTTGGCGGCGAACTCGCTGAAACGCTGCTGCGGATCGAATATGCACAGGATACCGGCGGTTTCTGGCTCAAGCCGCACACCGATATCGGCGTCAAGGCGTTCACGATGCTGTCCTACCTGTCAAATGACCCGCGGCATGCTGACCTGGGAACCGACATCTACTCGGACGGTGAAACGCATTATGGACGTCCGCCGTTCGTGCCCAACAGCTGCATGATCTTCATTCCCTCAAATCATACCTGGCACGGGTTTGAGCCGCGTGAGATCGAAGGGATCAGAAAATCAATCATCGTCAATTTCGTGACCGATGAGTGGCGGGCCCGCGAACAGCTGGCATTTCCGGAGCAGCCGGTCAGCTAAAGCGATCCGGACTTTTGCCTCAGCCGCTTGTTGACCTCAGCAGCAGCCAGCGGGGTCGCGTCTGTTGCCTCGCTGTCCGTCCATTGCCAGTTCAGCACAGCACCAACGATCGGGGTGGCCATTCGCATCTCGTAAAGATTGGCGAGAAATCGTTGATGACGCCGGCCTTTGCCGGCAAGCGGCAGAATGTGGACAGGCCGCCCGGTCGCAAG
Organism: uncultured Afifella sp.; assembly: GCA_947259045.1. Classification (GTDB taxonomy): domain Bacteria; phylum Pseudomonadota; class Alphaproteobacteria; order Rhizobiales; family Afifellaceae; genus CAMYKZ01. The sequence continues at coordinate 59,934 of CAMYKZ010000035.1, read as the reverse complement.
CGCTTCCGATACCATCGATATCGATTCGCCGGTGACGACAAACCTGTCGGCGACGGCAAGGATGCCCGAATAGGGGTTTTCGCCACTGCCATCCCATAGACTGAAGCCCGGATCGGAACCGAAATGGTGTACCAGACCTTCACTCACAGCCGGCTCGGTGCGCCGCGACGGTGTGACAATAACGTCTGTCCCGCGGCTCCGGGCGTCCTCGATAATAGTGTGGAGGCGTGTGACCGTTTCATCGGAAAATTCGTAATGCCGGTTGGCGCCGCCGAGGATGATGCCCAGAAGATCAGTCTCTTGCGGCTTCAGGCGCTTGTGCCAGATTTTTTCCGCCTCCTGGCGTACTGAAGCCGAAATCCGGTGCAGCGCGGTATCGACCGGAAAGACGTTCGCGCCGGTCAGGCCGTCATGGCGCATCGGAATGACGAGATCGAAAGCCGATGGCGGCGCCTGCGGATCCTGGATGTGGACGGTCATCGTATGGCCGCCGGACCGCCTGCGGATGGCGATGGAGGCTGCTGTGGAACGCCTGCCGCAACTGATCAACAGGTCTGGCCAGGGCGGCTCGAGCCGGTCATGGGCGCGGTCAAGCCCGGCTAGCGGGAAGGGGCACAAATGTCCTGGCAGCCAGGACCATGGCGCGCGCAGGCTGATCTGCTTTTCTTCAAATTCCAGCCCGGTCGCTTCGGCAAGGCCGATAACCTGCGAACGCATGCCGGCTTCGCCGGTGGTCAAGACCCAGCATCGTTCAGGAGGCTTGCTCATTCGGCCTGCCCCGATCCCGGTCTGTTCATGCATTGATATTGATGCAGGGCAAAATGATTCATGGGCTGCTTTGAAATGGAATTCGGTCCAAAACGCAAACGAATCCCGTGCCACCGCCGGCAGGCGACTGCGGCGAAACGGATATGAACACAGTTTTGCCCCATTGCATGGCAGCTATGCAGCATCATCGCTTGTATTCTTCCGGTCCGGATACGATATTCAGTTCAGCTGTTGCTCCTGGTCGGAAACAAGGTTTCCTCCCGGCTGAGTTTTCGACCGGAGCAGCTGTTCTCCTCTTGGAAGGATGAGCAGCTTCATGTTCAGCACACTTGAATAGCCGGACGCGCTTTGCGGGTCCGGCTTTTTCTTTGCAGCAATTTTCAGCCGGCTGACTAACGGCAAGTTGATCCGAACGTGACTTGAATCCGGCGGGCAATAGCGTCATGTGTGTCGGAATTCTGGAGGATATTACATGTTGATAAAGCGGCAGCGCGGATTTGATCTGCCTGAGAGCAGTGCGACCGCAGAAGATCTTTTTCATCAGCGCCGGACGCTCTTGAAAGCGGCCGGGTTTGGCGCATTGAGTGCCGGCGCCGGACTTTTCATGGGTCAGGCCAGGGCTGAAGAAAGTGATCCGACAGCAGACCTTTATCCGGTCAAGCGCAACGAGAGCTATTCGCTTCAGCGTTCCCTCACCGATGAATCACTGACATCGACATACAATAATTTTTATGAATTCGGTTCCCACAAGCAGATCTGGCGCCGGGCGCAAGACCTGAAAACCCGGCCATGGACGGTCACGTTTGACGGGCTTGTGGAAGAAAAGCGTGAAGTCGACATCGACACGCTGATCCGCGCCATGCCGCTTGAGGAGCGTCTGTACCGGCACCGTTGTGTCGAAGCCTGGTCGATGACGATTCCTTGGTCAGGATTTCCGATGAAGGCTCTGCTGGACTACGCAAGGCCGCTCGGATCGGCAAAGTATGTCGAGATGCAGACGTTTATGGATCCGTCTGTGGCTGCCGGGCAGAAACAGGTCTGGTATCCCTGGCCCTATGGCGAAGGCCTGACGATCGAAGAGGCATCGAACGATCTGACGTTCCTGGTCACCGGCGCGTACGGAAAGCCGGTTGCCAAGCAGTACGGCGCGCCGCTTCGACTCGCTGTGCCATGGAAGTACGGCTTCAAATCGATCAAATCGATTGTCCGGTTCAACTTTACCGACGAACGCCCGGCGACCTTCTGGGAAACGATCAACAAACAGGAATATGGCTTCTGGGCCAACGTGAACCCGGAAATTTCGCATCCGCGCTGGAGCCAGGCGACGGAAAAGCCGCTGGGTTCGAGTGATCGCATTCCGACGCAGATTTACAACGGTTACGGTGAATATGTGGCGGATCTCTATGCCGGAATGGAATCCGAAGGCGACCGGTTGTTCCGATAATATCCGATTTTCGATCGGGGCGGTCTATGCGGCCGGCAGCGCCAACCGCACCATCAGGCCGCCCTTGTCGGATTCGTCGAGGCGGACATTGCCATTATAGGCGGTGACCAGCTCTGAAACGATATCGAGGCCAAGCCCGGAACCGGGCTTGCGCATGTCGAGACGGACGCCGCGCTGCAGCACGTCTTCGCGTCTTTCGACCGGAATGCCGGGACCGTCATCACTGACGGTAAGGATAATCTCTGCCTCGTCCCTTTTGGCAATGACGGTAACGGTGGAATCGGCAAACTTGATCGCGTTTTCCAGGATGTTGCCGAGGACCTCCAGAATATCCTGCTGATCCATGGCGACCGTCAGAATTTCAGGCGCTTCGAGCTTGACGGGGATGGTCTCGCCGCGCGGTGTGCGAGACAGCGTCTGACAGAGTTTTTCCACCACCGGCGTGATATTGGTGCGCAAGTTCCGCGAGAGCGCCAGCGCGTTTGCCCGGGCCCGTGTGACCTCCCGCTCCACCTGCCTCTGCATTGTATCGGCAACGCTTTCGATGCGTTCTGCCGCGTCAAGATCGCCTGCCTCCTTGAGGTGGCGGATTTCGGAACTCAACACCGCCAGTTGGGTCTTGAACCCATGAGCGAGATCGCCGGCCCTGGCTCTGGCGCGATCCAGTGTCCGATCCTGCGCATCAAGCAAATCATTCAGTTCGTTGGCAAGCGGCTGAAGTTCCTCCGGGTAGGTATCGCTTAGCCGTTCACGTCCGCCGGATCGGATTTTGGCAATCTCGTCGCGGATCCGCATGACGGGTTTCAGACCGAATGCAACCTGCAAATAACCGCCGACGATCAGAACAAGCGCCAGAATTCCGAGATACTTCAACATCTCGCTGACGAAGATGCTGAGCCTGGCTTCGATCCAGCCGCGATCAAACCCGATGGCGATCCGAACGTTTTTCTGCTGGAATCCGTCCGGCAACCGGATCAGTCCTTCCAATACCAGCAATTGATGGTTACGCGGGCCGGCAGTCAGCGACTTGTGAACGATCAGCCCGGGCTGCGAGTTTTCCGGCAGTTTGATATCGTCGGTCCAGAGCGAGCGCGACCGCAGCAAAACGTCATCGCGGACATCTGCAATCTGCCAGTAAAGGCCGGTATAGGGCTGAAAGAACCTTGGGTCCGTCGGTTGCTGCCGCAATTGCAGATTGCCTTCATCGTCCTGCTCCAGCCCGGCAACGATCTGGTTGATGTGGACTTCCATGTCGTCGACGACCTGGCGTTCGAGCTGCCATTCAAAAAGCAGGACGATGCCGAGGCCGGCAATCGCCAGGGTGATGACGATCAGGTAGCCGCCTGCGATCCAGAGCCGGAGTTTGAGCGATCCCACCGGTCAGGTTGCCGGATTGCTGATCAGGTAACCAAAACCGCGCTTCGTCTCGATCAGACCTTCGCCAAGCTTGCGGCGAACCCGGCCGACCAGAACTTCAACGGCGTTGGAATCCTTTTCACCGTCATAGGCATAGAGGTGTTCGCTGAGTTCGGCCTGCGTGATGACCCGGTCCTGATTGTGCGCCAGATAGGCGACGAGGCGGTATTCGAGCGGCGAAAGCTGAACCGGCGTTTCGTTGACGGTGACAGCCATCATGCGGGTATCCACATTCAGCGAACCGACCTGGATCGCGGTTGAGGCATGTCCTGCCGCGCGGCGGACAATTGCGCGAAGGCGGGCAATCAGCTCCTGAATCTGAAACGGCTTGACGAGATAATCGTCGGCACCTGCGTCGATGCCATCGACGCGCTCCTGCCAGGCGCTTCTGGCTGTCAGAATCAGAACCGGGAAACGATGTCCCTCAGAGCGCCACCGTTTGAGAATTGTCAGGCCGTCAATGCCCGGCAGGCCGAGATCGAGGATCACGGCGTCATAAGGTTCCGTTCCGCCGATGAACCAGGCCTCGTCGCCATCGTGAACCATATCGGCAACAAAACCGGCCGCCTGCACGGCCTTGCTGACGTCTTCGGCAATGCGAACATCATCTTCGACGATCAGAATGCGCATGACTGGCACCCGTTTGTGAAACGGCGCCGGCAATCACATCCGTGCGCCTGTCTTTGCATGGACATAGATATCAACAACCCCACCTGAATCCTTCAAAACCCGCAGCCGGTAGGCCTGAGCGCCCCGGAGCGGCACCAGCCGGACCCCGATCAGCGTTCCGTGCTGCTGTGGCCTGATGTCGGCCAGAATATTCTCAAGCGGAATTATCCCATCGGGTGGTTGAGAATTCGTTAGCCGGCGGCCTTGCCGATTGCGCTTATCGACGCTTTTACCGCGATTGCGTCTGCCATCGGCAGCGTTGGAATGGCCGGATCTGCCGGTTCCATTGCTGTTTCCACCGCCATATCCGTTTCCGCCGGCCTTTTTTGCAAGCGCCGGAATTGCCCCTGAAACCAAGGAAAAGGCGAGTATTTGCATTATTGTGCGGCGTTGCAGAGGCATACAGGGGTTTTGCTGAAATGAACCTGACAAATTGCTGACAACACCGCTCAGGTAACTGTCATTGCCGATCATGTAGCTTGATCTTTATCGGATGCTCCTCCGACGTCGAAATGCAATTTGAAAGGCGTGCGATGTTATCGCAAATCTCTATCGCAATTGCCGTGATTGGCACTCTGTCCGTTCATTTCTGGGTATTCAGGCCATCCAGTTTGAACAAACAGCCGAACCGTTCACGTCCATCGCACGCTTTTCATTCTTCCCGAGGCAACATGGTGCTGCTCGCCATGCCGGCCTCGGCCCGTAACGGATGGACTTGAAGGACGCAGGAATATGGTTCGCCGGCTTTTGTTTGCTCCAATGAGCCGGTAAACCGCTAGCACCATCCAGATAACGGGTACGGGAAAGAATAACCCGGTTGCGAATTCCGCAACCGGGTTTTTCCGTTACACGAGTATTTTCAATCGTTTATGACGGAATATTCAGTGATCGGTTGAGCTGATGGCAAGTCTAGCCGTTCGTGCCGGTCCCGATCGCCGCGGCGAGGTCGACATAGGCTTTGCATTCGGTTCCGCACCGATCGCGGATTTCATCCAGCAGCACACGGGCTTTATCGACATTTCCCTTTTTCAGATAGGCCTCGCCCAGATAGCTGCGCACCAGCACGTTCTCCGGATCAACGGCGAGCGCCTGATGATAGTAGCGGATGCCCTCATCGAGCCGTCCAAGTTTGCGGGTCGCATATCCCCGGTAATTGAGGATTTTCGCATTGTTCTGATCGACAGCTAGCGCCAGAACGTCCAATGCATCCTGAAAGCGCTCCTGGCTGGAAAGGGCATAGGCATAATCGGCCAGGGCATCGTCGCTGATAACGCCGGCTTTCGCCGGGATGCACATTTGCTTTTTCTTGTCCCATACCAACCCCTTGCGGCAGGTCGGCTCTTCGTTTTCGTCGCCTGCGCCGTAGGCGTTCGGCATCAGGGGGGCGCTCAGAAGGGCGAACAGCAGGGCTGCTGGCATGACATGCCTGACCCTGGAATAAACGGTTGGCAATTTTCCCGACATCGTTGTCTCCATGAAATAACCAGTGCCGGCATATGGCACAGTCGGCCATCAGGGCAATGGACCATATTGGAACATATTATCATCGCGATCGGGTAAAGGATAATCGCGATACATCACTTCAACGTAAACGCCTGATCGCGTCGGAAAATTCCATCCCGCGTTTGCCGGCATGATCGCGAACGGCCGAATTCCGGTGCGCGGCTTCGCGAATCCTCGAAAAAGCCTGGTCTGAAGCGCCGATAAAACCAAGTTTATGCAAGTATCTGTCGGAATATCCGGTCAGATAAAACGAATAGTGCCAGGGGATCCGGCCACCGCTGCGCCGGACGGTTTTGGCGAGCTCATTGGTGCAATTGCTGAGCAAGGTGTTGTAGAAGCGCGGTTCGTCGGCCAGCTTCCGCGTCCGATCCAGGAAAGCCTGAAAAACAAAGCGGATCTGATCAGGCGTCAGATCGAGCCGGTATTGGTATACATCTTCTCCAAGATACAGCCCCCGGCGCTTCAGCAGATCGGATTCGCTGGCCCAGACATAGAGCAGTTCATATTGCCGGAACAGCCCGTTGAGTCCGGAATAGGTCTGCCCGCGCTGTTTCCGCGCTTCCACCGAAACCCCGAGAAAACGCTGCGGTGTGCCTTCGGCGAACTCAAAAACCAGAAATGTATGTGCGACGCCGTCCCAGGCGGGAAACGGATCCAGATTGAACCAGAGCCCGACCAGGCGGGAAGGGTCGTACGATCTGTCCGTCCATTGTCTGTTTGTCGGCCCTGATCGGTCATAATCCCATTCCCTGATGTCCGTAATGAGAATAGTGCCGTCTGCCTGAACCGCGGCGTCGGGCAGCCGGGCAACATCCTCAGCCCAGTTGCGGTCGTGGCGCGGTGTTTTCACGGTAATCCAGATCAGTCCGAATGAGGCAATAACCAGAGCAGACGCCAGGATTCTGCGCAACAGGGGATAGCGTTTCCCAATCATGATTTCGACCTTCCGGCGGTTGCCAGGCGGGGTTGGAATTCTGCCCCGGAAATTAACCATATTCGCCGACGGGTTGCGAATTTCTGTCGCTTCCACTTGGTAATCGAATTCGTTAACGCAAGTTTACAAGACGTTAACGGCGAGGAGGCCTGCTGAATTTCAAGGAGGTGCTGGTGATGAATACACAGTCTGATCGTTTGAAAATTGCCGCTGTTGCGGCCGTTCTGGCCATGGGGGTCTCCATGACCGCCGCCCAGGCGCTTGAGGGCGCCATTTCGGTCGATTCGGAAATGCGAATCGGACCCGGCGCGGGTTTCCCGGTTGTCGGATATGTGCCGGCGGATGCCGATGTCAGCGTCAACGGGTGCACATCCGGTGAAAGCTGGTGCGTCGTCCGTTATGACGGGCGTCACGGCTGGGTCCGGGCCGGCGATGTCATCGTTACCGGCATCAGCCGCAACAGGAATGAATTCGATGATGCTGTCATCGTGATCAATGTAACCGATCAAAGCAGTGGGCGTAACTCAACCGCCGACGTTATTCCGTTCGTTGTCGAACAGGAGTCCCGTCGCGGCCCGTCAGGTTATCGGGTCATCCGCGTCGACTGACCTGCCGCCAAAGGCGACTGCCAGGCCTCTCGGGGCCGCCGCCGCGACCGGCGGCGGCATCTCCGGGTGATCCGGTTGATTTCGGGTGCTGTCATGATCGGCATTACCGAAGCAGGAAATGGCACAGGAAACGCCGGAAGAAGATCATACTTTACTGAGGCGGTTTCCTGAATCGTCTGGAGCCGGCTGGCTCCCGATGGTCTGTCCCTGGCTGCAGCCTGATAATTGATGATGCGGTGATATTTCGATAAAAACGTGCCGGAACCTGTTTCCCGGCCCAATTATCGCGTTTATTGCGCGCCGGCCTCTTCCCCTTTCGCTGCTGGATACGCATATATTCCTGCCATGGCAAAGAAGACGACACAACCGCAAGACCCCGATGCAAATCCTACTGGCCTCGGCGAAGCTCCGCAGAAGGCGTTTGAAGGGAAGCCGGCGTCTTTTAAGGGCCCGGTTGGCGCCTGGGTCAGCGAATTGTCAAAGCCCGCCGGCCCGAAAGGCAAGGCGCCGGAAACCGGCCGCAGAGCTGTCGATCAGTCAATTCCGCTTGTCGATCCTGATGCGCCAGGACTGTCAAAGCGGCCTGCAGGAGACGGCCCGGCGGCAAAACCTGCGCGGAGGGCCGCGAAGACAAAAGAAAAATCCGAAAAACCTTTGAAGTCGGCGCGTGGCACGTCGATAGGCGGGCGTGGCACGGCAAAAGAGCGCGCCGGCGCCGGTCTGATGCCGGTCGCCGGTCTGGATATTGCGCTGGAAGATGCCGATGCGCTGCCGCAATCGGGTGTCACAGCCACGGTGGAGGCGCTGTCGAAGCTTATCGAGCAGGGGCGCGACGAGTTCAAAGCCGGGACCTGGATTCCGCATCGGCCGGACAGGCCGGCCAAGTCGGAAGGCGGCATTACGCTCAATTTTCAGTCCGAATTCGATCCGAAAGGCGACCAGCCGCAGGCCATAAGCGACCTGGTTGAAGGCGTTCGCGATAATGGGGAAGTGACACAGGTCCTGCTTGGCGTAACCGGATCCGGCAAGACCTACACAATGGCCAAGGTGATTGCCGAAACCCAGCGTCCAGCGCTGATTCTGGCGCCGAACAAGACATTGGCCGCGCAGCTCTATGGTGAGTTCAAAAGTTTCTTTCCTGACAATGCGGTGGAATATTTCGTCTCCTATTACGATTATTATCAGCCCGAAGCCTATGTGCCGCGCTCCGACACCTTCATCGAAAAGGAAAGCTCGATAAACGAGCAGATCGACCGGATGCGCCATTCCGCCACCCGGTCCCTGCTCGAGCGCGACGACGTGATCATCGTTGCTTCCGTGTCGTGCATCTACGGTATCGGGTCGGTGGAAACCTATACCGCCATGACGTTCGGCCTGGAGATTGGCCAGGCCGTCGATCAGCGGCAGATCATGAGCAATCTGGTTGCCCTGCAATATAAGCGCTCCGACGCGAACTTCATTCGCGGCACATTCCGGGTGCGCGGCGATACGCTGGAGATTTTTCCTGCGCATTTGGAGGATCGGGCCTGGCGGTTTTCGTTTTTCGGTGACGAGATCGAGGCGATCGCCGAATTCGACCCGCTGACCGGAAAGAAATCCACGGACCTGAAATCGGTCAAGGTTTACGCCAATTCTCATTATGTCACGCCAAAGCCGACACTCGAACAGGCGATGAAATCCATCAAGGAGGAACTCGTCTGGCGGCTGGACGAGTTGAATCGCGCGGGCCGTCTGCTGGAGGCGCAACGCCTGGAACAGCGCACCCGGTTTGATCTGGAAATGATGGCCGCAACCGGAGCATGCGCGGGCATTGAAAATTATTCGCGCTATCTGACAGGCCGCAAGCCCGGTGAACCGCCACCGACCTTGTTTGAGTATCTGCCCGATAACGCCCTTGTTTTCGTCGATGAGAGCCATGTGACAATCCCGCAGATCGGCGGCATGTATCGTGGTGATTTCCGGCGCAAGGCGACATTGGCCGAATATGGCTTCAGGCTTCCCTCATGCATGGATAACCGGCCATTGCGGTTTGAGGAATGGAATGCAATGCGGCCGCAAAGTGTTTGTGTTTCGGCAACTCCGGGGGGCTGGGAGCTGGAGGAGACGGGCGGCGTTTTCACCGAACAGATTATCCGACCGACCGGCCTGATTGATCCGCCGGTGGAAGTCCGGCCGGCAACCAATCAGGTCGATGATCTGCTTGGCGCGATCCAGGAAACGACGAAACAGGGTTACCGGACCCTGGTGACGACGCTGACGAAGCGTATGGCTGAAGACCTGACGGAATATCTGCACGAGCACGGCGTTCGCGTGCGCTATCTGCACTCCGATATAGATACGCTGGAACGGATCGAGATTATCCGCGACCTGCGGCTGGGCGCGTTCGATGTGCTGATCGGCATCAATCTGCTGCGTGAGGGGCTCGATATTCCCGAATGCGCACTGGTCGCCATTCTTGACGCCGACAAAGAAGGTTTCCTTCGCTCAGAAACGTCGCTGGTCCAGACCATCGGCCGGGCGGCGCGTAACGTCGACGGGCGGGTGATCCTTTATGCTGACAAGATAACCGGTTCGATGGAACGGGCGATCGAGGAAACCGACCGGCGGCGGGAAAAGCAGGTCGCTTATAATGTGGCGCACAATATCACGCCGGCATCGGTGAAGAACAATATCGCCGATATTCTCGACAGCGTGTATGAACGCGATCATGTGCGTGTGGACAAGGGGCTGGCCGGCGAACGCGGCGCCGATGGCGAAGCCCTGATCGGCCACAATCTGCAGGCCCATATCGCTGATCTGGAAAAGCGCATGCGCGACACGGCTGCCGATCTCGATTTCGAGGATGCCGCGCGGCTGCGCGACGAAGTCAAAAGATTGCAGGAAAAAGAACTGCAGCTGGCCGATGATCCGATGGCACGAAGCGAGCCGCGACGGCCCGGTTCGGGCGCGCGCCGCAAGCGGCGGTAGCTGCGTTTCGCCGGTATTTTTCGCGTTCATCCAGCGTTCAGATATCGCTCGATATACGGTCAGACATTGCCGGTCTCCGGAGGGATTGACCGGCTGTGAAAGCGAGGGATCATGTCCAGAAAACCTATTCTTGCGGCCGCATTGGCCATATCGATTGCCGCCCTGTCTCTGCCTGGTGCGGCCGAAGCCGGTCACCGGCGTCACCGGCACGGCGATGCTGCCGCCGCCGCCGCTATCGGGCTCGGTGTCGGCGTCATTCTCGGCAGCGCATTTTCCCGTCCGCGCCACTATTCGGATCGTCGCTACGACCAGCCGGTCCGGTACGGTCTGAGGCCGTGGACGCGGGCGTGGTACAATTATTGCTCTGATCGTTACCGGTCGTTCAACCCGCGTACCGGATATTATCTCGGATACGACGGACGGTACCATTTCTGCGATTGAGCAATCGGCGATCATAGCCTTCCGGGCGTCCGGAACAGACCAACTGAAATCCCCGGTTTCGACCGGGGATTTTTTTTGCGTCGGATTTGCCGCGTGGCGACGTAGAGAATTTGGGTGCCGGTTGAAAACAGGTGCAGCAGCCGATGGTGCGTTCCGGCGCCACGTTGCAATGAACAACCCGACGAATTTCTGAAAAAACTTTGAACCGTCTTTGGCGTCGCCGCGTCCTACAGGACAACGGCATCGCATCACGATGCCATCGAGGAAGGATCAAACACATGAACATCAAGACACTTGCAATTGCCACTGTTGCCGCCGCCGTTTCCCTGACTGCCGTACTGCCGGCTTCCCAGGCGCAGGCTGGCCACCGCAGGGATGCAGCCATTGCTGCCGGCGCGGGCTTCTTTGGCGGCCTCATTGTGGGCGGTGTGCTGTCTGAACGCCATAGTCACGGCCATGGTCACGGTCATTATTACGAAGCGCTGCCGGCTGCCCATGTCCAGTCCTGCTTCGATCGCTACAAGAGTTATGACGTGGCGACCAACACCTGGGTCGACTACCATTACCGGACCCGTATCTGTTACTCGCAATATCTGTACTGAGCAGACCGATATCCGGGCCGGAACCCTCCAGTCATCATTGATTATTCCGGCCTCGGTGCGGCTCCGCCCCTCTCGCCGCACCTTGCCGGCTCCGTGCTCTGCACGGGGCCGGTCTTGTTGCTTCGGCGGAGCCGCAGATGAAACTTCGCCGCTTTTGTTTGCGATTGCGCTGAAAAGTCTGAATCTTGCCATAGTCCTGCCCGGATAAACAGTCATCTGGCGATAGTCGTTCGGTGGTTCGGGGTTTCGGAAATGGTGTCGGTCAACGGGTTTCGTTTTGGTGTCGGCGTTTTTGTCGTATGTTTGGTGTTTTTACTTGTCGGACGTGCGTCCGCATCAGAACGGTGCGGCAAGGCATCGTGGTACGCGATGCCCGGATTGACGGCTTCCGGAGAGCATTCCGATCCGTCAGCAATGACTGCAGCACATCGCAGCTTGCCCTTCGGCACATTGGTGAAAGTCGAAAACCTTCGCAATGGCAATGCGGCCATGGTCACGGTCAATGACCGGGGGCCGTTTCGGTCCGGGCGGATAATCGACGTCACAAAGCAGGCCGCCGGCCGGCTCGGTTTTATTCGCGCTGGGACTGCTCGTGTTCGCATAGGCGTACCCGGACAGCCCGGGATTCTTGACAATAATTGCTGAATTCCTGCCGTGACTGGAAGCATCGCCGTGGAATTTTCACTTGCCGATGCGGCGTCTTGCCGTCATAACTGTGGCTGCACAGCACCGCAGATTGGCTGCCGGCTGGCTTGTTGCGAGGGGCCTTGCGGATAAATTTCCCGGTTCAGATGACGATAATTCGAAAATACATGCGCATGGGGCGCAACACTGGCTTTGTGTGTGAGCAGGGCCGAACCTTGTCTTTGAAAGGACGACTTTGATGACGGCAGGCGGCAACTACGACGACGACGAAGATGATTTCGGCGGTAGTCGCAGGAACCGGGATCGCGGCCAACGCCGCGGTGGACGACGTGAATTTACCGGTGATGTGCCGGATTTTGGCGGTCCTCCGCCTGACGCCGGGGACCCTTTTGGCGATAGTAATCGCGGCGGCGGATATCGCGGCGGCGACCGGGACCAGGGCGGCGGATACCGCGGAGGCGGCGACCGTGGCGGCCAGGGTGGCTACCGTGGCGGTGGCGACCGGGACCAGAGCGGCGGCGGCTATCGCGGCGGCCAGAACAGTGGCCAGAACAGCGGTCCGGGCGGCGGCGGCCAGGGTGGCGGTCGTCCGCAATATCAGGATCAGGCGCCGAAGGAACTCGGGCCACGGCAAAATGGCGTTCTGAAGTTTTTCAATGCGGAACGCGGTTTTGGCTTCGTGTCGCCGGAAGACGGCAGCAAAGATGTTTTCGTACACATTTCAGCCATCGAGCGTTCGGGTCTTCCGCAATTGGAAGAGGGCACAAAGATATCGTTCGAAACCGAGCAGGACAGGCGCGGGCGCGGGCCGCAGGCTGTGAATTTGCAACTGATCGACGACTGACGGAATTGACGGAAGATATGGTGCTGAACGGCGGGCGCGAAGCCCGCCGTCGATCCTTGTAAAGGCTTTGCAGGGACGGGACAGCGAGACCTGAATGTCGGATTACGCAGACCAGACGACCCTGAAACAAGACGAAGAGACCAGGCGGCGGTTCCTTGACGCCCTGCGGAAATCGCAATGGCTGTCAAAGCCGGACATGGACGCATATCAGCGCCGCCTGCTGGAACGAGTTGTCCGGCATGCACATGCTGAAACCGACTATTACCGCCAGGCGCTGTCTGTTCTGTTCACCGATCATGGTTCGATTGATTGGCGGAGATGGCAGGATGTGCCGGTTTTAAACCGGGAAACCGTCCAGGCAAAATCCGAAAGGCTGTTTGCCAGGTCAGTTCCCCAACCGGTCGGCCAGCCAACGGAAATCAGGACATCAGGGTCAACAGGCCGGCCAATCCGTATCCTGTGGGACCGGTTGGCCGCAATGGCCTGTCATATGCTTGATGCCCGGTTTTACGATTGGCATGGCATCGAGACCGGCCGCAGCCTTGCGATCGTGAAATCGTTTCCGAAGGGCGCTCACGCTTTTCCCAAAGGAAGCCGTTCCAGCGGTTGGCATGCCTCCTCACGCGAGGCTGCAGTCTTCCAGCTCAATACGTTGACGGCGACAGTTGAGCAGCAGATTGAATGGCTTGACGATTGCCGTCCGGACTATCTGACCTCCTACCCGAGCAATCTTCTGGAAATTGCAAGAACCATCGGCAGCCGGCAGGGCAGGGCGCTTGGTCTCAAGGCCTGTTTTTCATTTGGCGAAACCGTGAGCGACGATATGCGGTCGATCGTTGAAAATGTCCTGGGCGCGCCCTTGCTTGATCGTTACGGATCAACCGAGGTCGGCCAGATATCTGCGCAATGCCATGCCTCGTCCCGTCATCATGTATCGATGGAAAATGTGTATCTGGAGATCCTTGACGAAGATGGCCGGTCGGCGCAGCCCGGCGAACCGGGCAGGGTCGTGGTTACCGGATTTTATCAGTACAGCATGCCGTTCATCCGCTACGACGTTGGCGATTATGCCATTCTGTCAGCGCAGCAATGCTCCTGCGGCCGTAATCTGGACCAGATTGAAAGGATTGTCGGCCGCGCCCGGTCATTGTTCCGCTTCAACGACGGCAGCAGCAAATTCCCGTTTATAAAACTGCGGGAAATTCTCGAGGTGCTGCCGCACAGGCAATTGCAGATAGCCCAAACGGATCTGGACCGGGTTGAGGTCCGATATGTCCCTGAAACGCCCGATCAGCTTGTCGACGAGGCCGCTCTGACCCGGCTCCTCCGGCAAAATCTGCACCCCTCGCTGACAGCCGTTCCGATAGCCTGCGAGGCTATAGACAGGTCAGCCAGCGGCAAATTTTTCGATTATCTTTGCGAACTGGATCAGCCGTAGTCACGCGCCTTCAAAGTGGCGGCGGCGCGAAGAGAACAGTGCAGCCGTCAAAGGGATCGTATGTCTCGCCAGGGGCACACGGCGCCAGATCAAACAGATCGTCCGGCAACCGGTTGCGCGGATCGTCTTCGCGGTGCCGCCGGATCAGGCTCTTGTCGCCGCCGCCGAAGGCAAAGCGGATCCCGCCGATTGCGCCGGCATAATCGTCCTCGCCGATCCGCCCTTCCGCAAACAGGGAGGCGCCGCTGACGAAATTCGATGGCAACTGGTATTCCATGCCCAATGCGCCGATATTCATATCCAGCAGGCGGCGATAGCCGACCGCCACACGGAAATCGTCGGTGATGTAATAAGCCGCATCGGCAATTCCGAATACATGGCCGTCGTCAACCAGGCCGGCAGGTGAATCGACATCCTCATAACCAACGATGGCTTCAAGCGACAACTGCCCGAAGTAAATCTCGCCTTCCGCTCCCAAGCGCCATGTGTCGATCCCCGATCCGTCGCGCGTCACATAGGATCCGTAACCGCCAAACAGACCCGTATCCGGATCGCGCCAGAACAGATGTCCGGCAACGCCGCCGATGAAATCGCCGTCGACGCTGGCACCCATGCCATCAAGCTGGGCACCGAATCGCTCACCGAGCGGCACTGTCACTGAACCGGAAACGCCGGCAATTCCGCCGTCGGTATTGTCGGTCTCGTAATAACCGCCAAAGCCATCGATCTTGAAATTGATCCCCGAGACTGCCGGAAGGCTGTCGGAGGGTGGGGCCGCAGGTTGTTCGTAGACAGGAAGATCGGCCGCGTTTGCGGCAAAACCCAAGCCCAGAATGCCAACGATTGCTGTTGTTGATCGGCACCATTCGTTAATCGTCATTATTCAATCCCCACAGCCAAACAGATTGAAACAATTTATTGGCTCAAGCAGAATAGAGTCGAGTCACGATTGCTTGGTGTTTCGCTTTAGCAAATCCGTGTTGCAATCGGGGCACACTGCAAGGGTCGATCCTTTTCCTGATCCGGAAGCCTTTGCATCAGCCTTTCAACGTATTGCAGAATCGTTGAATCCGGGCACAGGCGTCCTCCAGCAATTCCGTCGCCGTGGCATATGAAATACGGAAATTGGGACCCAGTCCGAATGCCGTCCCCTGGACCACTGCGACGCCTTCCGCCTCCAGAAGCTCCGATACAAAATCCTCGTCCGTCTCGATTGTCCTGCCGCTTGGCGCCGTCTTGCCGATCGTGCCGGCACAGGACGGGTAGACATAGAATGCGCCTTCCGGCACCGGGCAGTTGATGCCCGTGGCCTGGTTGAGCATGGAAACGACAAGATCTCGCCGGTCCTTGAAGATTGCAGCCCGCTGGGCAATGAAATCCTGCGGTCCGTTGAGCGCTTCGACGGAAGCCCATTGGGCGATCGAACAGGTGCCGGATGTCTGCTGGCTCTGGATCTTGGTCATGGCTTTGACAAGCTCCGGCGGGCCACCGGCATAACCGATGCGCCAACCGGTCATGGCATAGGCCTTGGAAACGCCGTTCATGGTCAGGGTGCGATCGTACAGCGCCGGTTCGACCTGGGCCAGCGTGGTGAAGGCTTCATCGGTATAAAGCAGGTGCTCATACATGTCGTCGGTCAGCACCCAGACCTGCGGATGTTTGAGCAGCACATCGGCGATCGCCCGCAGTTCGGCCGCCGAATAGGCTGCACCCGACGGGTTTGAGGGCGAGTTGAACATCAGCCATTTGGTTTTTGGCGTCAGCGCTGCATCGAGATCGGCAGCGGTCAGCTTGAAGCCGTTTTCCAGAGTGGCGTCGACAAAACGGGGCTCGCCGCCATTGAGCAGAACCATGTCGGGATAGCTGACCCAGTAGGGTGCCGGGATCAGGACCTCGTCGCCGGGGTTCAGGGTTGCCGCGAATGCATTGTAAAGCACCTGCTTGCCGCCGGTGCCGACAATGATCTGGTCGGTGGTGTATGCAAGGCCGTTTTCGCGCTGGAACTTCTGCACGATCGCCTGACGCAGTTCCGGGATGCCGGGCACGGGCGTATATTTGGTTTCACCGCGCCGGATGGCCGCGATCGCCGCCTCCTTGATATTGTCCGGCGTATCGAAATCGGGTTCGCCGGCGCCAAGGCCGATGATGTCCCGGCCTGCGGCGCGAAGGTCGCGGGCCTTCTGGGTTACGGCGATGGTGGCGGAAGGCTTGACCCGGGCCAGGCTGTCGGCAAGAAAAGACATCGAAATTCTCCGGAAGATGTTTCGATCCCGAACTATTCCGGTTCCGGCGGCCGCGCAAGCCGCTTGGTGTCTTAAAAGGGGCTTTGAGATGAATCTTTTCAAACTTGCCGCCGAACGCGGCAGCGACCGGCCGATCGGCGTTGGTCTGATCGGCGCCGGCAAATTCGCATCCATGTTCCTGACCCAGGTTCCGACAATGGCAGGGCTAAGCGTCAGGGCGATCGCCGATCTCAACCCGGATGGTGTTCGCGGCCGGCTCAAGAGCGTCGGCTGGGACGACGGACGCATTGCCGCAACCGGGCTGACCGATGATGCCGAAGCGGTGATAACGCGTGACGATATCGATGTGGTAATCGAATTGACCGGCGACCCGGTTGCCGGCGTACGCCATGCGCTGGCGGCCTTTGCCGCTGGCAAGCACATCATCATGGTCAATGTGGAAGCCGATGTTCTGGCAGGTCCCGCTCTTGCCGCTCGGGCGCGCAGCGCGGGCCTGGTCTATTCCATGGCCTATGGCGACCAGCCGGCGCTGATTGCGGAAATGGTCGACTGGGCCCGTGCGGCCGGTTTTTCCGTCGCCGCAGCGGGCAAGGGCACAAAATACCTGCCGCTGTTTCACACCGTTACGCCCGATACCGTCTGGGACCATTACGGTCTGACCGCCGAGCAGGCGCGGGCGGCCGGCATGAACAGCCAGATGTTCAATTCATTCCTTGACGGCACCAAATCGGCCATCGAGATGGCGGCTGTCGCCAACGGATGCGATCTGAACGTGCCGAAGGCCGGGCTGGCGTTTCCACCGGTGTCCGTTGACGATCTGGCCAACGTGCTTTGCCCGGCGACATCCGGCGGCCAGCTTGACGGCGAGGGTTACGTCGAAGTCGTCTCGTCGCTGCATCGCGACGGCAGTGCGGTGGACAAGGATCTGCGCTGGGGCGTCTATGTGGTCCTGAAAGCGCCGACAGCCTATGCTGCCGACTGTTTCGGCCAGTACGGCCTGAAAACCGACGCAAGCGGTGTCTATGCGGGTATGTACAAGCCCTATCATCTGATCGGTCTGGAACTGGGCATATCGGTTTATTCGGCAGCGCTCCGCGGCGAGGCGACAGGTTCTGCGACGGCTTTCCGCGGCGATGCGGTTGCTGTTGCCAAAAAGGACCTGGCGACCGGAGACCGGCTGGACGGCGAGGGCGGTTATACCGTCTGGGGCCGGCTGATGCCGGCTGCCGACAGTGTCGCCGCCTCAGCATTGCCGATCGGTCTGGCCAAGGATGTGACCCTGATCCGCGATGTGGCCGCCGGCGCGGTGCTGTCGATGGCGGATGTGAGCGTCGACGAGACGACGGACGCATTCCGGATGCGCCGGGAAACGCTCGCAATGGTCACCTGATCCGGATTACCGGCTCAATCTTTCTTCACGCTGTGATCAGCGGAACGCGCTGGAGTTTCCCTCATTTCCGTGACAACTCATTGGCAATTGCAGGAGATTAGCCATGCTGACGCTCTATTCATATCAAGACTCAGGAAATTCCTATAAGCCACGGTTATTGCTGGCACATCTGGATTTGTTGTTTCGGCTCGTCGAGATGAGTTCGCGTGACGGATCGACCCGTACGCCAGATCATCTTGCGCGCAATCCAAACGGCAAGGTGCCGCTTCTGGAACTGGCGGACGGACGCCATCTGGCGGAGTCCAACGCCATGCTGGTGCATCTGGCCGAGGGAACCGGTTTTATCCCGGCCGATCCCTATGATCGGGCAAAGATGTTCGAATGGCTTTTTTTCGAACAATATGACCACGAGCCGTCAATCGCCGTGCGCCGGGCACTGACGGTCTATCCGGAACGGGCGGAACTGGCGACGCCGGAGCGGATGGCGGACCTGCTTGAGCGCGGCAACCGGGCACTTGGCGTGATGGAGACGCGGCTCAAGGATCATGACTGGCTGGCCGGCGAGGTGATGTCGATCGCCGACATTTCGCTCTATGGTTACACCCATGATGCCCATGTCGGCGGTTTCGACCTGTCGCGGTTTCCGGGCATCGAAGCCTGGGTAAAGCGGATTGCGGATCAGCCCGGCCATGTCGGCATCGACTGGCGGCCTGAAGCGGCCTGAGTAGAATTCCCGAACCGGCGCGCCATTAAGCCGGAATTTACCGCGCCCGGGCTAAGTCTCGGCGATGACAGCAGTGACTGCACCTCTGGACAGCCTGCGCTCCGGCGCTTTTTTTACCCGTGAACGCGTGCTGATCGGCGCCGGCACGCTGGCCGGCTGGATCCTGTTCGGCGTGGTCTATGTCATGCTTGGGCTGGAGACGATCTATGACAGCCGCGGCTGGCCGATCGGCGTCGATTTCGGTCAGGTCTGGGCTGCCGGGATCATGGTGCTCAGGGGCGAAGCGGAGGCGGTCTACGATTTTGCCGCCCATTATGCCGTCCAGCAGGAATTGTTCGGCGAAAATGCGCCGTACCTTCTCTGGCTTTACCCGCCCAATCACCTGATGGTGGCCGGGACTTTGGCGAAACTGCCCTATCTGGTCGCGCTGACATTGTGGATGGGGCTGACCCTGATGGTCTGGATGGCGGCTGTACGGGCAATTATCCCGGGCTGGCCGGCGTTGCTCGTGGCACTGGCTTTCCCGGCGATCCTGATGAATTTCGGTTATGGCCAGAATGGTTTTCTCACCGCGGGACTGCTCGGTCTGGGCCTTGCGCTGCTCGATCGCCGGCCCATTGTCGCCGGCATCTGCATCGGCCTTCTGGCCTACAAACCGCATTTTGGCCTGCTGATCCCGCTGGTGCTGATGCTGAGCGGACGCTGGCACGTCTTTGTCTCCGCCGGCGCTACGGTCTGTTTTCTCTTCGCGCTGACGACAGCAATCTTCGGCGTCGATATCTGGTTCGCCTTTGTGGAGGCGACGACACAGGGCACGCGCAAGGAGGTGCTGGAAATCGGTCTGGCCGGCTGGCAGCGCCTGCAGTCGATGTTTGCCGCGGTCCGCAATCTGGGCGGCCCGGTGGAACTGGCCTATCTTGCGCAGGGCGCAATCGCTCTGTTCTGCCTTGTGTCGGTATGCTGGCTCTGGCGCTCGCGGGCCGATCAGAATCTGAAATCGGCCGCACTCGCCGCCTCGGTGCTGCTGATCACGCCCTACGTGCTCGATTACGATCACGTGGTGATGGGTGTCGCCTATGCTTTTCTGATCCGCTACGGGCTGAAACACGGTTTTCTGCCCTGGGAAGCCGCCGGCATCGCCTTTATGGGCCTGATGGCGTTTTTCTATCAGGATTTCGGCCTGATCGGTATTCCGATGGGTTTTTCCTGCGCCTTCGCAACGCTGCTTCTGGCGCTGGGCAAGGCGTGGGCGTCGCTCAACGGCATCTGGTCATCTTCGGTTCCGGGCGAACAGCCCGGCGTCTGAGCCGAACCCCATCCAGACACGGCAACGCGATCTGCCCAAAAAAGCCGCCCGGCCGGCCATGATTTCACCTCCTTATTCCGGCTTACTCTCCAATTCGGAATGTTCCGTCTGTTTGAAGGAGGATGTTATGTTGAAAGCTCCATTGATTGTGTTCGCTGTAGCCGGCATCGCCGTGGCAGGGCCCGCAGCCGCGCAAATGCAGGACATGTCGTTCTTCATCACCAGCGCCGGCCCCGGCGACGGCGCCAATCTCGGCGGGCTTGAGGGCGCGGACGCTCATTGCCAGACCCTGGCGGAGGATGCCGGAGCGGGCGGCAAGACATGGCGCGCCTATCTCAGCACCGGCAATCAAAACGCACGCGACCGGATCGGTTCAGGTCCGTGGCAGAATGCCGAGGGTGTGGTTGTTGCCGAAAGCATTGAGGCGCTGCACTCCGACGCCAATTCGATCAGCAAGGAAACAGCGCTGTCGGAAAAGGGCGAGACCGTCAACGGCCGCGGCGACAGCCCCAATCGCCACGATATCCTGACCGGAAGCAATCCTGACGGCACTGCCAACGAAAACACCTGCGGCGACTGGACGCTCAACGGCGAAGGCAGCGCCATGGTCGGCCATCACGATCGCATGGGTCTTCGCGACGATGCGCCGTCGAAATCGTGGAACTCGTCCCATGGCAGCCGAGGCTGCGGCCAGGCGGCACTGCAGGGCACCGGAGGCGACGGACTGTTATACTGTTTCGCGGCTAATTAAACCGACGGGATGGACCGGCCGTTGCTGATCACGCGAGCGATCAGCCTTATTGCTTCATCCAGTTCGTCGACGCGGCTGTCCAGAATTTCCATCTCTTCCGGTTGGCGGCCATCCATTCGGTGACGACCGCGTCGATATCGCGACCCTCTTCGTCCACGTCCGCGGCCATCTTTTGCAGGTCGGCGGACCGCAATGTCATGTTGCGCAGCAACTTCGCCGCACCCGGCCATTTGCCGTTGACGCCGGTCCAGATGATCTTTCTGGACCGGGTATTGCCGGATTCAGCTGCTGTTCGGCCGACATCGGCAATTTTGCCAGTGGCGAATGCGGCCTTGTAATCTTCGCTGTCGGCAGTGTCGCTGGCATTCGGCTGAACGTGGACAGCGCCGGCTGCGATCTGCGAATACTGGATTGCAACCGGAACTGTGACATATTCCACCGCAAAACCGGCTTCCTGCAGCGCCTCGCCTGCGATCTGGGCAATGATGCGCTGGCCGGTTTCCGGGTTCAATGCGATTTTGATCGCCTCGGCCGCCCTGGCGCCGGAAATTGCCGCAGCCAATAGTGCAATTGTCAGAATCAGGTTTCTTGAGTGAGCCATCATGGTTTCGGCCTGTCGGTTGTTCTTTCGTTGAAATATCACATCCGGCGGATTTTGGTCAGGCCGTTTGGCGATTCGGCTTACAGGGCGGCAGAAGCGCTTGATTTCCGATTGGAAGTTGAGCCACAAAAGAACAGCATCAAAATTCCCTGGCGGAAGAGGCTCTGTGAAAAAAATCCTGCTCATCGTTGCCGGGCTGCTTGTCGCCGGGTTGATCTTTCCGTTCGCCTATGGACGCGAACAGACATGGGAGTTGCTGGCCGGACCGGCGGATCTGGGGCAGGTCGATTTCGCAACACTGAAACGCCGGTCTTCACCGAACGACGCTCTGCAATGCCGCGACAATTTCTGCCCGGCGGCAATCGCGGATCGTCGCGGCAATCTCTATCATGTCGGTGCTGCTGAAGTCGCGGCGGCTCTGGACAGCGGCCTGGCCTTTGAGGGCAATCTTGTCCGGGTCGATAATGGTGCAGACCCGCTTTACCGCCGCTATGTGCAGCGCTCTGCGGTGATGAAATTTCCCGATACGATCGATGTGCGGTTTTTTCCGCTCAGCGACGACCAGTCGGCGATGGCGATCTATTCGCGCGCGCAGGTGGGTTACGCCGATTTCGACGCCAACCGGAAACGGATCGGCCGCTGGTCGGATTACACCGAAGATCTGCCGCACGACGATTGAATTTCTTCCCATTAAGTCCGGGTTAGCCGTTTTCAGGCATGGTCGCGGCCATGGAGCGGATATCTGAACAAAATCAGCCGATCAGGCCAGCGACTGCGCTGACGGCAGGGCAGTCGATCGGGCGGGCGGTGCGCAACGGCGGCTGGCTGACGGCTGAACGGCTGCGGGTCTATGTCGGGCTTTTGAGCGCGGCGTCGCTGATCGGCGTTCTGATCCTTTGGCTCTCCGGATCCGGCCTGCTGGACAATGCCGGCCGGCCCATCGGCACCGATTTTGCCAATCCCTATTCGGCAGGTCTCATGGCGCAGCGCGGCGATGCGGCTGCGGCCTATGATTACGCCACGCAATATCGCGAGCAGCAGGCGCTTTTTGCCGCCGGCCTTGACGACCCCGACGATCTGCCGTTTTACGGCTGGCACTATCCGCCGGTGTTCTTTCTGGCCGCCGCGACGCTGGCCACATTGCCGTACATTCCGGCGCTGCTGATCTGGCTCGCCTCGACCTTCGCGCTCTATCTGGCGGCAATGCGGGCGATTATTGCGAATGGCGCCGCCAATGGCATGAACGGCAGCCTTGCCGAAATGCGTGGCGCTTTGCTTCTGGCGGCAGCGTTTCCTGCAACTTTCGTCACCGTCGCCCATGGCCAGAACGCCTTTCTGACTGCCGGCTGCCTCGCGTTCGGGCTGGCACTGCTGGAGCGGCGGCCCTGGCTTGCCGGCATCTTTATCGGCCTGTTGTGTTACAAGCCGCATCTCGGCGCGGTGCTGCCGCTGGTTCTGATCGCCGGCGGCTACTGGCGCAGTTTTTTCAGCGCCGGCGTCACGGTCGCGCTGCTTTGCCTGGCAACCCTGATGCTGTTCGGCATCGAGCCGTGGCCGGCATTCCTGGAAAGCCGCACGGTGACCCGCACTATCGTGCTTGAGGACGTTTCGACAGGCTGGTTCAAGATCCAGAGCGCGTTTTCCGCCGTGCGCGGTTTCGGCGGTCCGGTGGCGCTCGCCTACGGCGTGCAGGCGATCGTCGCCGGCGGCGTCCTGATCGCGCTCGGCTGGTTGTGGCGCGGCGGCGCAACGCCAGCCAGCATGGCCGCGGCCTGTATCGGTTCCGCGCTGATCACGCCCTATATTCTCGATTACGATCTGATGGTGCTGGCGCCTGCCGTCGCTTTTCTGGCGCTGTGCGGCCGGGTAAAGGGCTTTCAGCCTTATGAGATCTCGCTGCTTGCCTTCATGTGGCTGCTGCCGCTGATTGCCAGACCGGTTGCGCAATACGCCCACATCCCGATCGGCCTGATCGGCATGCTGGTGTTGTTCGGTTTTGCAGTGAGACTGGGGCTAAACGAAATGCGGCAAACCGCTGCCGCATAAGTGCGCTCAGGCATCCGCGCCCCGGTGAAATATTTCAACACCCGATAATCTTCGCTGGCGGCTGGCGGGCGGCCCTGCTGCATCCCCTACGTCAATTCCCGGTCATCGCAACTTTGCCATGGTGGAATGTTAGATCGTGGAATCCGCAGCACACGGCCCTGACCGTGTGACGATCGGCAAAGACGTGGAAGCAACGATGGCTGAAGAACATGAACCGGAAAGCAACTTTGATGACGGGCGGCTGGTGCATGCCATACATCAAGATCAGCATGATCGCATATTGAATGCGATCGAGGCGTTTTCGCTGGCTTCAATGAGGGCGCCGGCGCTGGCTTCGGCCGGCGGCATTGCCGCAGCGCTCGGCTTCTTTTCCGCAAATTTCAGCCGCTACCAAGACAATCTCGAGGTCTTCGATAACATCTTGTTCTGGCTTTTTTTGGCACTGTTCCTGTCGGTGGTCGCTCCCGGCGGCGCCTATCTCAGCCAGTATGCCTACAGCCTTTCCATGACCAAAGAAAAGCAGGATTGGAAATATCCGTATGTTCATCCAACGGATCTGTCGAAACGATACAGACGGATTGGTTATGTATTTCACGGGTGTACGATAGCTGTCATCCTCGCTTCATATTGCGCGATCGGTTGGGGCGGTCTGATTTTTTTGAGCCTATTTGAATAGAAGGCCCGGACGGATTGCTCCACCGGGCCCTGGAAAAAATATTATTGCGCTGATATTGCAGTCGTCCGGATCGTGACGGTCGGGCGGACCCGACCGGCCGCATCGCTCGCCTTACGGCATCGGCACGTCGGTGACGTATTTTGGCACCTGATAGCCCTTCTGGACGGCCGGACGTTCGGCGATGCGCACATACCAGTCCCGGACATTGGGGAAATCGTCAAGGTCGATCTGCTGCCAGTCGAAACGTGACGCCCAGGGCCAGGTTGCCATGTCGACGATGGAATAATCGCCAACAATAAAATCGCGGCCTTCAAGCTGAGTGTTCAGGACCTTGTAGAGCCGCCGGGCCTCGGCGGAATAGCGTTCTTCGGCATAGGCCGATTTGCCGGCATTGTATTTAACGAAATGGTGCACCTGGCCGAGCATCGGGCCGAACCCGCCCATCTGCCACATCAGCCATTCCATGGCCTTCCAGTAATCGTCGCCGGCGGGCATGAACTTTCCGGTCTTCTGCGCCAGATAGAGCAGGATCGCGCCTGATTCCATCAATGCCAGACCATTGTCACGATCGACGATGGCCGGGATCTTGTTGTTCGGGCTGATCTTCAGAAAATCCGGCGCGAGCTGGTCGTCCTGGGTGATGTTGATGGAATGGACCTCGTAATCGAGGCCCATCTCTTCCAGGGCGATTGAAACCTTGCGGCCGTTCGGCGTTGTCCAAGTGTAAAGGTCGATCATATTCTATTTGAATCCTATCTTAAGAATTTCATAGGAGCGGGCACCACCGGGCGCCGCAACTTCGACGGAATCGCCGACGCTCTTGCCGATCAGCGCGCGCGAAATCGGCGATGACAACGAGATCCGGCCGGCAGATACATCGGCTTCCACATCGCCGACGATCTGATAGGTCTTTTCCTCGTCGGTATCTTCATCGACGAGTTTGACCGTGGCGCCGAACTTGACCGTATCGCCAGACAATTTGGAGACGTCGATAATTTCGGCGCGGGCCAGTTTGTCTTCCAGCTCGTGGATACGGCCTTCGTTCAGGCTCTGCTGCTCCTTGGCGGCGTGATATTCGGCGTTCTCCGACAGATCGCCATGCGAACGCGCTTCGGCGATCGCCTGGATAATCTGCGGCCGGTCTTCGCTCGTCCGCCGCTTCAGCTCCGTTTCCAAGGCGGTATGGCCGCCTGCCGTCATCGGAACCTTTTCCATTTTCATTCTCCTTGCCGGCCGCTGGGCCGGATCGTTTGCCGGCGATAAATCCAGCGCAAAAAAGGTCATCCCACAGAATGTCTCCTGTGAAACGGCGTTACTTAGATGTCAGTTCGCCGTGAAATAGGACTGAAGCGGTCTGACTTGAAATTGCCCGCCGACAAGCGCTTCGATACCCAACGCTGCGGCATGTGCACCTGATAAAGTGGTGTAATATGGCACTTTATGCAAGAGCGCAGCCTGACGAAGTGAGCGGCTGTCTGCAAGTGCCCTCGCGCCCTCTGTCGTGTTTATGACAAGCTGGATATCGCCATTCTTGATGGCGTCGACAATGTGCGGCTGGCCTTCCAGGACCTTGTTGATCCGCTTGCAGGCGATATCATGATCATTCAGGAAGCGGCAGGTGCCCGCGGTTGCAATGATTTCGAAGTCCTGCTCTGCCAGTTTGCGCGCCACGTCGAGAATTCGCGGCTTGTCGGAATCCTTGACGGACACAAAAACCTTGCCACTGAGCGGCATCAGGCTGCCGGCGCCGATCTGGCTCTTGGCAAAGGCGACGGGGAACCGGTTGTCGATCCCCATGACCTCGCCGGTGGAACGCATTTCCGGGCCGAGCACGGTGTCTACACCCTGGAACCGGGCGAACGGGAAGACGGCCTCCTTGACGGCAATATGATCGAATTCACGGTGTTTCAGACCAAATGACGACAGGCTTTCACCGGCCATGATGCGGGCGGCAATCTTCGCAACCGGCATGCCGATTGCCTTGGCGACAAACGGCACCGTGCGCGAGGCGCGGGGATTGACCTCCAGAACATAGATATCGTCGTCCTTGACGGCGTACTGGACGTTCATCAGTCCGCCGACATTGAGCGCCCTGGCAAGTGCTTCGGTCTGTTGCCTCAGGCGATTTTGAATCTCTTTGCCGAGCGAGTGGGGCGGCAGCGAACAGGCGCTGTCGCCGGAATGGATGCCCGCCTCTTCGATATGTTCCATGATGCCGCAGACAAAAACGTCGCTGCCGTCGCACAGGGCATCGACATCGACCTCGATCGCATCGGAGAGGTAGCTGTCGAACAGCAGCGGGTTATCCTTCAGCACCGCATTGATCTGGGCTGCCTGGTCATTGGGGAAACTCTGGACGATATTGGGCGGCACCAGCCCTGGCAGGATATTGGCCATGTAATCGGCCAGGCCGGCCTCATCGCGGACGATTTTCATCGCCCGGCCGCCAAGCACATAAGATGGCCGGATCACCAGAGGAAAGCCGATCTCCAGCGCCGCCGCCCGGGATGCCTCCAGCGTATAGGCAATGCCGTTTTCCGGCTGCTTGAGATCAAGATCCTGCAGCAGGGTCTTGAACCGGTCCCGGTCTTCGGCCAGGTCGATCATGTCGGGCGAAGTGCCCAGGATCGGCACGCCGGCCGCTTGCAGGCCGTTGGCCAGGTTGAGCGGCGTCTGGCCGCCAAACTGCACGATCACGCCGTGCAGCGTGCCGCGGGACTGTTCCACGGCAATGATTTCCAGCACGTCCTCGATGGTCAGCGGCTCGAAATAGAGCCGGTCGGAGGTGTCGTAATCCGTCGACACGGTTTCCGGGTTGCAATTGACCATGATCGATTCAAAACCCGCGTCGGCCAGTGCGAACGCCGCGTGACAGCAGCAATAATCGAACTCGATGCCCTGGCCGATCCGGTTCGGACCGCCGCCCAGGATCATCACCTTCTTGCGGTCTGACGGCCTTGCCTCGTTGGCCGGTTCATCGCCAAACGGCACTTCGTAGGTGGAGTACATATAGGCGGTCGGCGCTGCAAATTCGGCAGCACAGGTATCGATGCGCTTGTAGACCGGACGCACATCAAGCGAGTGCCGGCGGGCCCGTATCTCATCTTCCGGCAAACCGGCAAGCGTGGCGAGCCGGGCGTCGGAAAACCCCATGCCCTTGATCTGGCGCCAGAGTGCGGCACTGTCGGGCAGGCCATGAGCCCGGATCCGGTCCTCCATGTCGATGATCGATTTCATCTGGTTCAGGAACCATGGGTCAATGCGGCAGGATTGGTGAATCTCGTCGAGATCGACACCGAGCCGAATGGCCTGGCCAACCTGCAGCAGCCGATCCGGGGTCGGTTTGGTGATCGCGGCGCGAACGGCATTCAGGTCATCACCCTGGCCGAGGCCGGCAATCTCAGTTTCGTCGAGGCCGGTGAGTCCGGTTTCCAGCCCGCGCAACGCCTTTTGCAGCGATTCTGCGAATGTCCGGCCGATCGCCATCACTTCGCCGACCGATTTCATCGACGTTGTCAGGATCGGTTCCGCGCCCGGGAACTTCTCGAACGCGAAGCGCGGGATCTTGGTGACGACGTAATCGATGGTCGGCTCAAAGGCTGCCGGCATGGCGCCGCCGGTGATTTCATTGTCCAGTTCGTCCAGCGTGTAGCCGACGGCAAGCCGCGCTGCCACTTTGGCAATCGGAAATCCGGTTGCCTTCGATGCCAGCGCCGATGAGCGCGACACGCGCGGATTCATCTCAATGACGATCAACCGGCCGTCTTCCGGGTTGACTGCGAACTGGACATTCGACCCGCCGGTTTCAACGCCGATTTCGCGCAGCACCGCAATCGATGCGTCGCGCATCAGCTGATATTCCTTGTCGGTCAGCGTCAGGGCAGGGGCGACGGTTATGGAATCGCCGGTATGGACGCCCATCGGATCGATATTCTCGATCGAACAGATAATAATGGCATTGTCGTCCTTGTCGCGGACGACCTCCATTTCATATTCTTTCCAGCCCAGAACCGATTCTTCGACGAGCACCTCGTTGGTCGGAGACGCGTCCAGACCGCGCTCGATGATTTCCAGATATTCCTCGCGGTTGTAGGCAATGCCGCCGCCGGTGCCGCCAAGCGTGAACGACGGCCGGATAATCGCCGGCAGGCCAATGATCTCCAGCGCCTGGAGCGCATCGGAGATGGAATGGGCCAGCTCCGAGCGCGGTGTTTCAAGCCCGATCCGGCCCATCGCCTCGCGGAATTTCTCGCGGTCTTCCGCCATGTCGATGGCTTCTGCGCGCGCGCCGATGAGTTCGACGCCGAATTTGTCCAGCACACCCATCTTGTTCAGCGACAGCGCACAGTTCAGCGCAGTCTGCCCGCCCATCGTCGGCAGCAGCGCGTCGGGGCGCTCCTTTTCGATGATGCGCGCGACAATATCCGGCGTGATCGGCTCGATATAGGTTGCGTCGGCCAGATCCGGATCGGTCATGATCGTTGCCGGGTTGGAATTGACCAGGATAATTCGGTAGCCCTCCGCCTTCAGGGCCTTGCAGGCCTGGGTGCCGGAATAATCGAATTCGCAGGCCTGACCGATCACGATCGGCCCTGCTCCGACGATCAATATCGAGGAAATGTCGGTGCGTTTTGGCATTTCAGCGCGCCTTGAAGGTGCCCTGCGCAATGGGTCTGGCTGTCGTGCCAACGCAGGTCAGGAAAAATAATGATAATGGACCGGCGCGCTTATAGAGGAAAAGGCCGCATTGGCAAAGACGTTGCGGGCGACATTAACAGGAACTGTCAGCCTGCGCCGTTGATCCTGCGCAGATCGGGCTCTCCGTCACTGTCATGGTGTGATTTTCTGCCGTCCTCATAGACGGCTTTCGAGCCGTCAAAACTCTTGACCCCCTGTGACAGGGCAAAACAGGCCAGCGACACTGCTCTTGGAATGGCAACGGCCTTGCCATCGCGTTTTCCGGTTTCATAATACTGAATCATGCGCTTTTTCAGCCCGAGCTTCTCAGCAGCGTCTTTCTGCTTGAATCCCAATGATTTACGCCAGGATTTGAATTGTGATG
Organism: uncultured Afifella sp.; assembly: GCA_947259045.1. GTDB lineage: Bacteria > Pseudomonadota > Alphaproteobacteria > Rhizobiales > Afifellaceae > CAMYKZ01. The sequence goes on along the minus strand of CAMYKZ010000035.1, from coordinate 30,856 downwards.
ATGTCATATTGGCCATCTGTGGACACACCGGGCTGATCCGTCATGGATCGAGTTTAAAACACTTTTGCCGCGATGATAATGGTGTTTTTGCCGATAGCGCACAAAGTGCGGGTTATCCTTGATTTTGACGCACTCTGTGCGTATATAGTCTTTCCGAAACGCACTCTGTGCGTAAAATCGAACGATAATTGGCCGGCTGTTAACCCCGTTTCGTAACAATCAGCGGCGGGTGGGCCGGTCGAGGAGAACATTATGCTGGGTGATATCATGGTGACGCGGGCACGGCTTGGTACGGACAGAATGGATCTTCACAGCCATGCTCGATTCAGTTGCCGCTGGTCCAGGCTGATGCGCCGGATCCGCTACTGGATTTATTGAGCCTTCGAAATTCGGCCGGATAACGGCCAGACAACAGCGCAGCTTCGGCTGCGCTTTTTTGTTTTCACGATCCTGTCAATGCGATGCTGGCAAGTGCAGCCTGTTTCGCTATAAGGGGCTGACTTGGAAATTCCACAGTGAGGTCAGCAGATGCGGTGGCGTGGGCGTCGGCAAAGTCAGAACGTTGAAGATCGTCGCGGACAAAGCGGCGGTTTCGGGAGGCCGGGCGGCTTTTCGGGCCGCGGCGGTCGTGGCGTGCGCCGGGCCGGCGGTGGCGGCATCGGGTTTATCATCATTATCGGCGTGTTGTGGCTGGTCTTCGGCATCAACCCGATCACCTTGCTGCAGGGCGGCGGCGGATCGATTGCGCCGCAACAGAGCACGCCGGCAAGTGACACGTCGGGCGGCGGTATCCAGCGCACGCAAAGCGATGCCGATGATTTTATCGCAACAGTGCTGGCCGACAATGAGGATGTCTGGAATGAGATCTTCCGCGAAGCGGGACAGAATTATCCGGAACCGAACCTTGTCCTGTTTTCAGGCTCTGTTCGTTCAGCCTGCGGATTTGCCAGCGCCGCAGCCGGGCCGTTTTACTGTCCCGGCGACAGCAAGATCTATATCGATCTGGCCTTTTATGACGAGTTGAGACGCCGGTTCAAAGCGCCGGGCGATTTTGCCCAGGCCTATGTGCTGGCGCACGAGGTCGGCCATCATGTGCAGAACGTGATCGGCGTGCTGCCGAAATTCAACCAGGCGCGGCGAAGCATGAGCGAACGTGAGGCCAACCGGATGTCGGTTCGTGTCGAACTCCAGGCTGACTGTTTTGCCGGTATCTGGGCCAACAGAACGGCAAAGAAGGGATATCTGGAGGAGGGCGATATTGACGAGGCGCTGAATGCCGCCAACCAGATCGGCGACGATACGATCCAGAAGCGCACGCAGGGTTACGTCGTGCCCGATGCGTTCAACCATGGAACGTCCGAACAGCGGCGGCGCTGGTTTTACCAGGGTTTCAAATCCGGCGATTTCCAGTCCTGCGATACGTTCAATACAGACATATAGGCAATACAGATATATAGCCGTTGAGCCGACCGGCGGGTACGGCTCAGGCCGTCGTCCGGCGGTCCTTCATCAGCCCGACAAAGCGGTCAAAAAGATAGTGACTGTCCTGCGGGCCGGGCGAAGCTTCGGGATGATACTGCACGGAAAATATCGGCTTGTCCCTGACGCGCAACCCGCAGTTTGACCGGTCAAACAGCGAAATGTGGGTCTGTTCGATATGGTCCGGCAGGCTGTCGGCATCGACGGCAAAACCATGGTTCATCGACGTGATCTCAACCTTGCCGGTGGTGTGGTCCATCACCGGATGGTTGGCGCCGTGATGGCCCTGATGCATTTTTCGGGTCCGGCCGCCAAGCGCCAGAGCCAGTATCTGGTGGCCGAGGCAGATGCCGAAGATCGGCACACCTGCCTCAATCACCTGGCGGATGGCTGCAACCGCATATGATCCGGTCGCGGCCGGATCGCCCGGTCCATTGGAAAGGAACACGCCATCCGGGTTATGCGCAAGAATATCGTCACCGGTCGCGGTGGCCGGCAGGACGGTGATGTGGCAGCCGCGTTCCGCCAGAAGCCGCAGAATATTGCGCTTCATGCCAAAATCCACCGCAACGATGTTGAACGTCGGGTCAGACTGCTCGCCATATCCCGCCGCCAAATCCCAAGGGGTTTCCGTCCAGCCGTAACTCTGGCCAGCCGTGACCGATTTGGCCAGGTCCGCTCCTTCAAGGCCAGCCCAGCCCGACGCTTCCCGGTGCAGTGCATCAGTATCGAAAAGGCCGGACGGTTCGTGCATGATGACGGCGTTTGGCATGCCGTTTTCACGGATCAGATTGGTCAGCGCCCGCGTATCCACGCCGCAAATACCGACGATGTTGCGCGCCTTCAGCCATTGGTCCAGATGTTTTGTGGCGCGCCAATTGGCCGGATCGGTGATG
>CAMYKZ010000035.1:0-28465 GCA_947259045.1 uncultured Afifella sp. | reverse complement strand
GACCGTTTCGATATCATCCTCGTTCGTGCCGACATTGCCGATATGCGGGAAGGTGAAGGTGATAATCTGTCCGGCGTAGGAGGGATCGGTGAGAATTTCCTCATAGCCGGTCATGGCGGTATTGAAGCAGACTTCGCCGACGGCCTTGCCGGTCGCGCCGATACCCGTTCCGGATATGATTGTGCCGTCAGCAAGCACCAGCATGGCGTCAGCTTCCGGTTCGCTCCATGGCAGGGGCGTATTTTTGGCAGAAAGGGTCATCTGCATTCCTGATCACGAATCTTTTCGTTTGGCCACGTCATCCGGCTGTACAATCGTCGGGCTTGATCTTCTTGCACCTGACCTTATATGGCTTGGCTGACTGGGCGGCGCTGTGACGACATAGTGAACCGCCTGACGAGCGTCAATGTGCAGATGCCGATTGAAGCTGGTTTCCCAGATGTTAATATTCCCCGGATGTTCAGGAATCGGGCGAAAGCAGGTGAACCGGCGTGACACTGACGGATTTTTCAAGCTTATGTGCAAACGCACTGCGAGGATATGATGCGTAAAGCGATCGATGCTGCCTTGAAAGAGGCGATGAAAAGCCGCGACAAGGTGCGTACAGCGACCTTCCGGCTGATCAATGCCGCCATTACGGATCGTGATATCGACGAACGGTCGAAGGGCCGTGACGGGATTTCGAACGATGAGATTCTTGCCGTCCTGGCCAAGATGATTCGCCAGCGTGAGGAATCTGCCAGGATCTATGAGGAAAACGGCCGGTTGGAGATGGCCGATCAGGAGCGTCAGGAAATCGACGTCATTTCCGAATTCCTGCCGGAACAGATGTGCGAAGAGGATGTCGAAGCCGTCTGCCGTGAGGTGGTGCAGGAGACTGGCGCCCAGGGCCTTCGAGACATGGGCAAATGCATGGGCGCCCTGAAGGAGCGTTATGCCGGCCAAATGGATTTTGGCAAGGCCAGTTCGGTGGTCAAGGGCATCCTGAAATAAGATCCGGCCCGATGATCCACAGATCAATCGGCTCAGATGGCAGGCGGATGCTGTTTTGTGTGTCGGTCGGGTCTGATTCGCGGTAAACTCCGAATATGCGTTTCCCAGCCCATTTTCTTGATGATATCCGCAGCCGGATACCGATTTCTGACGTTGTCGGGGCCCGGGTGCCGTGGGACAAGCGCAAATCCCAGCCCCAACGCGGCGATTATTGGGCCTGCTGTCCGTTTCATGGCGAGAAAACGCCGTCCTTTCACGCCGACAACCGGCGCGGCCGGTATCATTGTTTCGGCTGCGGCGTTTCGGGCGATCATTTTACATTTCTGGTCGAGCAGGAGGGGCTGAGTTTCCCCGAAGCGGTGGAGCGGCTTGCCGGTGACGCCGGCCTGGCCATGCCGGAACGCGATCCGGAAGCAGAAAAGCGGGACGCGCAGCGGGCGTCGCTTTATGACGTCATGGAAGCGGCCGCCGCCTGGTTCGAGGCCGAACTGCAGAATGCCGACGGGGCCACGGCCCGGGCCTATCTTCGTGACCGCGGCCTGACGCCTGAAATCCAGAAACGGTTCCGCATCGGATATGCCCCGGCCGGGCGCAACGGACTGAAATCGTTTCTGGCTGAGCGCAAGTTCGATCACCGGCAGATTGTCGAAGCCGGGTTGCTGGTCGCCGGCGACGATATCCCTGTCTCCTATGACCGGTTTCGCGACCGGGTAATCTTTCCCATCGGTGACCTTCGCGGCCGGATCATCGCATTTGGCGGCCGGGCGCTGTCGGCTGATGTGCCGGCAAAATACCTCAATTCGCCCGATACGCCGCTGTTTCACAAGGGTCAGGTCCTGTTTAACGGGCAGGAGGCGCGGGCGGCTTCGCGCAAGGGCGGGCCGGTTGTTGCCGTTGAAGGTTATACCGATACCATTGCTTGCGTGGTCGCCGGGTTCGAGGCGACGGTCGCGCCGCTCGGCACGGCCTTGACGGAAGATCAGTTGCGCCTGTTGTGGCAAATGAGCGACGAGCCGGTGCTCTGTTTCGATGGTGATGCAGCCGGTCTCAAAGCCGCTTTCAGAGCGGTCGACCTGGCCATGCCCGCATTGAAGCCCGGCCGGAGCTTGCGGTTTGCGATCCTGCCGGCCGGCGCCGATCCCGATGATCTGATCCGCAACGAGGGCAAGGCTGCGTTTGCAGACGTGCTAGGCCGTGCCCGCAGCCTGTTTGATATGTTGTGGACACGCGAAACGGAAAACCAGTCCGCCGATACGCCGGAACGGCGCGCCGGTATCGAAGCGGAGCTTCGCCGTGCCGTGGCGACGGTCGGCGATGTTTCGGTACGGCGCCATTATGAAACCGCATTGCGCGAGCGGATGGTGGCGGCATTCGGTCAGCCTTCCGGCTTTCAGAAGGGCCAGGGCGGAGGATGGAACGGCACCAAGAACCAGGCCAGCCTGCGCGGCGCGAAGCAGGTCGTTCCCTCGCAAAGCCTTCTCTCCAACCGGCTGGTCAGAAACCGCGTCGATGTCAACGAACCCAGCGTCGCGGATGCAATTTTGATCGGTTGCCTTGTCTGCCACCCGCAAATCGCCGGAGAGCGCATCGAGCGGTTGGCGGAAGCGGAACTGCTGCCGCCGCTTCTTGTCAGGCTGACGGAAACCATGGCGCTTGTCCACGCCGACATGCCGGACGTGGATTTTGGCAGCCTCAGGGCTGCGCTGGAAAGAGCCGGGCAGGGCGAGATATTGTCAAAAGTGCTCAATAAATTGCGCCAATCGGGGCTTGGAAACATCGGCCCGGGCGGCGATCCGGAGCGGGCGGCGGCAATTTGGGATGATGCTGCGCACTTGCGTTTTGCCGCAGCTTCGTTATCTAGCGATCGACAGGCGGCTGCGGAAGCGCTCGGACGCGATGGCGACGAGTGTTATCTGGAGCGGCTTCGTGATATTCAGGACCAGGAGCAGCGGCGGTTCCTTGCAGACAACAATGAGGAACTGGAGACGGCTTCTGTCGTTCATCCTTTTAAGGAGCAATCGCGATAGATATTGCAAGTTTCGCGGTCAGACTTACATGGAGCATTACGGCTTCAATGACCGGAACACGTTCTATGGTTAGGCTCCGGTTAACGGGAAGCTGCTAATTTTGCGACGAATCGGGCAATATCGACAATCGCAGTCCGGCGGTACAGCGGACGCGGAGACGACACATATGACAGCAAGCACGCAAAACGTTGCCGAAGCGAAGAAGAAAGCTCCGGAGGCACAGTCGCCTTCTGACAAGCCTCTTCTCGACCTCAACAATGCCGCCGTCAAGCGGATGATCAAGGATGCGAAGAAACGCGGTTATGTAACTGTGGATCAACTTAATTCCGTCCTTCCTTCAGAAGAGGTCACGTCCGAACAGATTGAGGATACCATGTCGCTCTTGAGCGATATGGGCATCAATGTCGTTGAAGCTGAGGACGCTGAAGCGGAAGAGGAAGAAGCCAGCGAAAGCCGGGATCTGGTGGAAGCCGGCTCGACCGCCGTTGCCAAGAAAACCACCAAACGCGAACCCTCCGACCGCACCGATGATCCCGTGCGCATGTATTTGCGTGAAATGGGCACGGTGGAACTTCTGTCGCGCGAGGGCGAGATTGCCATTGCCAAGCGCATTGAAGCCGGGCGCGAGGCGATGATTGCGGGTCTGTGCGAAAGCCCGCTGACATTCCAGGCGATTATCATCTGGCGCGACCAGCTTGCCGAAGGCGGCATCCTGCTGCGCGACATTGTCGATCTGGAAGCAACCTATGCCGGGCCGGATGCAAAAACGCCGGATGCGACCATCAAACCGCCGGAGGCCGCTGCAGGCGGTGCGCCGGCAGCAACTGCCGATGCGCCGGCCAAATCGGACGCTGCTGCGGAAACTGCCACGGAAACTGCCCCAAAAACCGCCAAAGACGGCGACGGTGACGGCGAGAGCCAGACCGAAGGCGAGAGTGACGAAGACGACGACGAGGATGACGACGAGTTTGAAAATGCCCTGTCGCTGGCGGCGATGGAAGCGGAAATCAAACCGAAGATCGTCGAGACGTTCGATTGCATTGCCGGAAATTACAAGAAACTCCGCAGGTTGCACGACCAGCTTGTCGAAGGCGGCATGCAGGCGCGTACGCTTTCGCCCTCCCAGGAGCGGCGTTACAAGAAACTGCGCGAAGATATCATTGCCGATGTCAAATCCCTCGCTCTCAATAACGCCCGGATCGAGGCGCTTGTGGAGCAGCTCTACGACATCAACAAGCGGCTGATCTCCTATGATGGAAGGCTGATGCGGCTTGGCGAGAGTTATGGCGTGGAGCGGATGGAATTCCTGTCGCATTACCGCGGCAACGAACTTGACCCCCATTGGGTGCGCCGCGTCCAGCGGCTGACGACGCCGGGCTGGAAGGAATTCATCGCCAGCGAAAAGACCGCGATCAAGGGCATTCGCGACGATATCCATACGCTGGCGGCCGAAACCGGTCTTCAGATCAAGGAATTCCGCGATATCGTGCACAAGGTGCAGAAGGGCGAGCGGGAAGCCCGCCAGGCCAAGAAAGAGATGGTGGAAGCCAATCTGCGCCTGGTGATTTCGATCGCCAAGAAATACACCAACCGCGGACTGCAGTTCCTCGACCTGATCCAGGAAGGCAATATCGGCCTGATGAAGGCGGTCGACAAATTCGAATATCGACGCGGTTACAAATTCTCCACCTACGCGACATGGTGGATCCGCCAGGCGATTACCCGTTCGATCGCCGATCAGGCGCGCACCATCCGCATCCCGGTCCACATGATCGAGACGATCAACAAGATTGTGCGGACCTCACGCCAGATGTTGCATGAGATCGGCCGCGAGCCGACGCCGGAAGAGCTTTCGGAAAAACTGCAGATGCCGCTTGAGAAAGTGCGCAAGGTGCTCAAGATCGCCAAGGAGCCGATCAGCCTGGAAACGCCGATCGGCGATGAGGAAGATTCCCATCTCGGCGATTTCATCGAAGACAAGAATGCCATCCTGCCGATCGATGCGGCGATCCAGTCAAACCTGCGCGAGACAACCACCCGGGTTCTGGCGTCGCTGACGGCGCGTGAGGAGCGGGTTCTGAGAATGCGCTTCGGCATCGGCATGAATACCGATCACACGCTTGAAGAGGTCGGTCAGCAATTTTCGGTGACCCGCGAACGTATCCGGCAGATTGAAGCCAAGGCGCTGCGCAAGCTGAAACATCCGAGCCGCTCGCGCAAACTGCGCAGTTTCCTGGACAGCTGATACCAGGGTTTGATCAGTATCGGACCGGCTACGGATACGCGGCCGGCCCGATCAGATTATTGTTCTATTCGGTTGCCTCTTCGCTCTCTTCGGCCGGCTCGCCTTCCGCCATATTGCCGACGAACCAGAGGCCGGCGCCGACGACGGCCATGCCGATGCGGATAGCCCACCCGGCTTCCGGACCCCAGCTGTCGATCCAGGACAGCAGCGTGAATTCACGGCCGAGGTAATTGAGCACAATCGAACCCAGGCCAAAGAGCAAGAGCAGTCCACCGATACTTTTCATGAATAACCCCGATCTGCGATCCTCACAGAGCGTGGGTGCTCCGCAATTCCGAATCACGGGCGATATTTTATCAGCGGTTGTGAGGCGGGACAAATTCACGTGGGAGGACCGAGCTTCAACCCGGCGGATCGGGACCTCGCTATTCGATCTCCCAGACGATATTGACCTGCGCACCAAACGCCAGTTCGCCGGCCTCGACAGGGACAGCGGACGCTGCTTCGAGCGATGCCCTTGCGCGGATATTCACCGGCGGGCGGGAGTCGGCCTGCGGTTCTGAAATCAGCATGATCCGGCCCAGTTTCAGGCCTGCTGCAGCGGCATAAAGCTCCGCCCGGGCGCGGGCGTCCGTTACCGCCGCCTGGCGGGCACTGTCCTCGACGGGGCCGGGATCGGCGACGCTGAAACTGATATTGTTGACGGAATTCGATCCGAGCGAAACCATCCGGTCGAGAAATTCGCCGGTGCGCGCCAGGTCCCGGACCCGCACGCTCAGCATGTTTCGGACCATGTAACCGGTTATGCGCGGTTCGCCCGTTTCGCCCCGGTTGCGGTCGGGATAGACAAAGTTCGGCTGCACCGAAAATCCCGATGTCTGCAGATCGCGCGAGGCAATACCGTCGGCCTTCAGGCTGGCAACAAGTTTCTCCATTATATCGGAATTTTGCGCCAGCGCATCGCCGGCGGTTTCCGCCTCGCTGACGACGCCGAGCGATATCGTTGCCATATCCGGTTGAGCCAGAACCTCGCCAATGCCGGTGACGCGGATCTCGCGGGTTTCCTCAGCTTCGGCATTGCCGGCAATCAGCAGACCGGCAGCGGCCAGCATGCCGGCCAGCATCAGGATCGTTCGAATTTGCTTGTTCATTTTCTGGTTTCCAACTGTGTCATGAGCCCCCGCATGATGCGCGCGAGATCTCGGGCAAGAATAGGACGAATTTGAGACGCGTGTCCTTGGGTTTTCGTTTGAGGCGGGGACAAGCGGAAAACCGCAGTTCTCTGCGCGATAATCTGACTGTCAATCCCGCTGATCGGGATTGGTTCACCAGCAATAGCAGCCAACCCGTCCGTTTGCCATATCTCTCCGATTCAATGTCAAACCGGCGAAAAATGGGATATAGGCGATATTCCGGACCATCCGATATGCAGGCGCCCGTTCGGCGGGGAATGACAAAGAGGTTAGAATTTTGAGCACGAACGAACCGCCGATCCGGCCGGAAACGCTGGAAGAAACCGGAATTGAAAAGGGCCTGCTGCTCCGGTTGCTGGCCAAATGGATGACGATCAGGGATACGGCTACTCCATCTCAGCTTGCCGGCGACATCATGCTGTCCAACTCGGTTGTCATTCCGCTGCTGGAGGAACTCGTCAGTCTCGGCATGGTTGAATCGCGCGGTCTGGCCGGCCAGGAAATGTCTTCTGAAATCCGCTATGCGCTGACAATGCAGGGCGGACGCTGGGCCGCCGCGGCGTTTGAACAATCGCAATATGTCGGGCCCGCGCCGGTTCCTCTGGATGCATTCTGTGACCAGATCGAGTCCCAGAAGATTGCCTCTGAACATGTCGACCACGACACGTTGGCGAAGAGTCTGTCGATGCTTGTCTTGCCTGAAATGCTGATCAACCAACTTGGCCCGGCGGTGAATTCCGGAAAGTCGATCCTGATGTATGGCGATCCCGGCAACGGCAAGACGAGCATCGCGGAGGCGCTGGGCGGCGCTTTCGACCAGACCATCTACGTTCCATACAGTATCGAGGTTGGCGGACAGATCATCAGTTTCTATGATGAAATCGTGCATTCGCGGGCCGAATCGGCCATCCCGAGCCAGGGGTCGGCGTACAATCGCAAGGTCATGGATCCACGCTGGATTGCCTGCAAGCGGCCGGTGGTGATGACCGGCGGCGAACTGACGATCGAAATGCTCGACCTCTCGTTCAATCCGCTGTCGAAATTCTACGAAGCGCCGCTGCATCTCAAGGCCGCCGGCGGGGTATTCATCGTCGACGATTTCGGCCGTCAGAACGTCAGTTCACAGCTTATCCTGAACCGGTGGATCGTCCCGCTTGAGCGCGGTTTCGATTTCCTGACGCTGCACACGGGAAAGAAATTCACCATCCCGTTTGATGAACTGGTGATATTTTCGACGAACATCCCTCCGAAGACCCTGGCCGACGAGGCGACTTTGCGCCGGCTTTATTACAAGATCCATGTGCCGAGCCCGGGCAGCGACGATTATCTGAAGATTTTCAACAATGTCTGCAGGGAAAGGAATATCCGGATCGATCAGGATTTGCTGCTGGCGTTTTATGAAAAATATTATCAGCGCAAAAATATCACGCCCGCAGGTTATCAGCCGAAATACATGGTCGATCATATGATTGCGGCCTGCGATTATTACGGAATCGATCACGTGATCAATGAGGAACTGCTCGATTACGCCTGGCAGCATCTGCTTGTTGACCCCGATGCCGGCAACTGACGCACCCGGGATGCGTATTCAAGGCGTTTTTGTGCGGCCCGTCAGGCAAAGACCTGCCGGAACAGGTTGAAACCTGCGAGCAGGCATAGAACCAGCATGAGCGCGCGGGCCAGATTGTCAGCGCGAAAGTGCGTGACGATCCGCTCGCCCACGATCAGCCCGGCAAAGGCCGGTACGCACATCAGCAGCGACATAAGTGCAATCGGAGTTGTGAACAGCCCGGCCTGCCAGTATGCGGCGGCGAGGGGCACTGTACCAAGGCATATAAACCAGGCGGATTGCCGGACGGCGCCATCGCGATCCTCACCGCGGGCGAGAAGGTAGATCATGATCGGTGGCGACCAGATTGCCGTAAGACCGCCGATAATGCCGCAGGAAAGGCCGGCGACGCCTTGCGCCGCACTGTCGGCGCCGTCGGTGACGCGCGGCAGGGATTTTGTCAGGCCGGTTGCTGCGAACAAAACGAGCGCGCCGCCGATGGCAACGGCAATGGCGGCGGCGGACATAAGGGCGGCGATGCTTGCGACAACCCACAGGCTGGCGACCATGACAATGGAGAGAACCCAGTAAACGCGGGCTGTCTGCAACCAGTCGCCGGATCGGACCAACTGCCGCAAGCCGGTGATCAGGATAGGGCAGACCATAGTTGCAACTGCAACCCGGGGTTCATGGATGCCGGCAAGCAATCCGACGGATAAAGCCGGCAGACCGAAGCCCGCAGCGCCGGACAGAATCCCGGCGGCAAGAACGATCAGCAACATCATGATGACTGACAGGTCCAGGACGACATCCCCCGAGATCGAACAATCTCAAATCTTACAGTGTGAGGTTAGAAGCGCCAATGCACAAAAATCGAGCGGCCCTTTTTGATGTGCGGGCACCAATTCAGAACCCGGTCTCGGCGAGCAATTATTCAACGAATCACCGCCGTGTCGGCATTTCGGCTTTCATCTTGTCGTGAAACGCCACGGCATCGGCAACGGCGATGATGCCGTCCGGGCGATAGTGTTTCTCGTATATGGCGGCCAGGAGTTCAAAGTCGGCCGGGGTGTCGAGCGTCAGGCGGACATTGGACTGATCATGGGAATTGGCGAGTCCGGCCAATCGGAACAACTCGGGATTTGTATAGAGGTAGGGCGTGACGTGTTCGAGATCATACACCTTGGTCGCCTCGCGTTCAGCCTGATCGAGTGCGGCGAAGGTCATGATTTCACAATCACAGCCGATCGGAAAGCTGCGCGCCGGATAGTTGGTGCTCATATAATCCATCGTGGCGGGATCGAATTCGTCGATCAACCGGGTCAATATGCTTGGGTCGATCAGCGGGCAATCGCTGGTGACGCGGACGATAATATCGGCAGCATATCGAGTGGCTGCCTGATGATAGCGCTCAAGCACATTGTGCTCGCTACCCCGGGTAACGGGCCATTCTTCGCGCTTGCAATAAGCATCGATCAACTGATCGGCAGGGTCTGTGGTCGTGGCAATAACGATCTCGTCGATCAGCCGGCAATGTTTGACGCGATCGCGCACATGCCAAAGCACAGTTTTGCCGGCGAGCGGTTTCATAACTTTACCGGGCAGGCGACTTGAGCCCATACGCGCCTGAATGATGCAGACCTTATGCATCTTCAGGCCAATGCCTGGCGGATGACAGCCACGACGCTATTCTGCTGATCTTCGGTGAGTTTCGGATAAAGCGGCACCGTGACTGCGCCAGCATAGTACGCTTCGCTTTCCGGATAATCCCCTGGTTCAAACCCGAGATCGCGATAATAGGGTTGAAGATGCACTGGAATATAATGGACGTTGACGCCTATGTTTGCGGCGCGCAGGGCATCAAACAGCGCGCGCCTTGAAAGGCGGGCGCATTCGGCCAGACGCAAGATATAAAGATGCCAGGCGCTGTGAGCGCTAGGTGGCGGCAGATGCAATGGTAGGCCGTCGAGCAAGTGGGAGTAGCGTTCCGCCAGAGCGCGCCTTGCCTTGATAAAATCATCCAGGCGGGTCATCTGGCTCGCGCCAAGGGCCGCCTGAATATCTGTGATGCGGTAATTGTAACCGAGTTCGAGCTGTTCGTAGTACCAGTCGCCATGCTCGTCTGTGGATTGGGCGGGAGCAATAAAATCCTCTCTGTTGCGGCTGACTCCATGTGAGCGCAGCCTGCGCAATCGTTTGGCCAGATCGGCGCGACGTGTCGTGACCATACCGCCTTCGCCGGTGGTGATCGCCTTAACTGGATGGAAACTGAAGACACTGGCATCGCAGAAATGCGAATGGCCGACATTGGTGCTATCATCATACTGTGAACCAAGCGCGTGCGCGGCATCTTCGATGATCGCGATATTGTGCTGGCGGCACATGGAATGAATTGTTTCCATATCGCAGGCGCGACCGGCAAAATGCACGACTACCAGCACATCAGGCAAGATGTTGTCGCGGCGGGCGGCATCCAGTTTTTCGGCGAGCGCTGCGGTATCGATGTTGCCGGTGGCTTTGTCAATATCAATGAAACTGACCCCGGCGCCAAGCATGCGGGCGGCATTGGCGGTGCCGACGAATGTGATTGGCGAGGTCCACACCAGGCTATCACGATCAACTTCAAGAGCAGCAAGCGCGATATGAATTCCAGCAGTGCCGCTCGAAACGGCAACAGCATGGGGGACCTGGCAATAGTCGACGATCGCCTTTTCAAAGCGTTCGATGGCCGGACCCTGGGTCACGAAGCGGCTTTTGAGGACCTCGGTGACGGCGGCAATGTCGTCGTCGTCGATATCCTGAGTGCTATAGGGGATGTATACGTCAGTCATCGAATGGCATCGCTTTGGCGATCATCTCGCGCAATTCCGCCGCGTCGACAAAATGCGGATTGTCGTTGGAATTGTATTCGAAATCGTCGGCTACCGTATGTCCCTTTTCGCCGAGCCGGGTTTTGGCGTAGTCGGTGTGATGAAAGAATTCGACGGATGGTTTGATCAGAAAAAAGCCATCATACTCGTAGGTGAGCGGCGCAAGATCGCGCGGGCACATGAGTTCGTGCAACTTTTCGCCCGGCCTGACACCGATTTCATTCGTCCTGATACCTGGAGCAACTGCTTCGGCGATGGTGCTGATTGTGGCTGACGGAATCTTCGGTATAAAAAGTTCACCGCCCTGCATTCGTTCCAGCGTCTTGAGCACGAAGTCGACGCCATCCTGCAGTGAGATCAAAAAACGTGTCATGCCTAAATCGGTGATCGGCAGTTCGACAGCGCGATTTGACATCATATTCTGAAAGAGCGGAATGACAGAACCACGTGAGCCGATCACGTTGCCATACCGGACGACAGAAAATCTCGATTTCGATTTGCCGCGGATGTTATTTGCAGCAACGGTTAGCTTGTCAGCAACGAGTTTCGTTGCGCCATATAGATTGATCGGTCCAGCGGCTTTATCGGTCGACAGCGTGACCACTTTCTCCACGCCCTTGGCGAGGGCGGCGGTGAGGACATTCTCGGTGCCGATGATATTGGTCTTGATAGCTTCGGTGGGGTTGTACTCCAACGCAGGCACCTGCTTCAGTGCGGCAGCGTGAATGACGATATCGACATCCTCCATCGCCATTGTGACCCGGGCAGCGTCACGGATATCGCCGATGAAATAGCGCATGCGATGGTTCCCGATTGCCTGCGCCATGTCGAATTGTTTGAGTTCATCGCGTGAGAATACGATAACGCGGCGCGGATCATAGCGCTCCAATATCGTTCTGATGAATTTTTTGCCGAACGATCCTGTCCCGCCGGTAATAAGGACCGCTTTATCGTCGAGCATTCGGAGCCTCACACTTTTGCGAATTTCAGATGATATCGTGGAATGATGAATGATGCACTGATCAGGGCGGCAATCAAGAAAGCGATGATTGTTGCGGCAAGCACACCGATTACACCATACTGAAGGGCTCCGTAATAACTGAAAATCGCATTCAGAGTGATGCAGACGACGCTGCTCAGCGACATCGGTAGAATGGCTTTCTTGAAATGCAGATAGGCCTGATTGTGAAAGAAATATCCCATGGAAACAGTGCCGGCGATGGCCCAGGGAATCATATGAAAGGCGTTGTCGAAATTGCTGCCGATTATCAGCGGTGCAATCTGACCGGCGACAATTTGCGCAATCACCCCTCCGAGCGGCAGAAGGATCAAAAAGACGGCTGATACTGCGATGATCTCGCGGCGTTTGTCCTGCTGGTCGACGAGACTCCGAAAGAGCCATGGCATCCAAGCGTACAGGATGCCATTGATCACGACAAACACGGCGGATCCGAACAGCGCGGCGACGCCATAAAGCCCGTTTTCAGCCTGGCCAAGAACGTGGGTGATTATAAGACGGTCGGTGAGGGGGATGGCGACGACACCCAGCCCGGTCGGGAGGTACAAAAGACCGAATTTTGCCAGTCGACCGAGCTGCGGTGACTGCCTGAAGATATCGGCGATCTGCAATCCCCCGACCAACCAGTAGGTGCCGGCAATACATCCAGTCGCGAGGCCGGCGATCTTACCGACCACGACACCCGGCCAGCCCCAGCCGGTGAACACCAGCGCGGCAATAAAGGCCAGACTGGCGATGGTCTGGATAATATGCAGGTTCAGGAACTGTCGGCGGTTGTCAGCGAATTGGTTATAGGCGAGCAGGAAATAGAACACAGCATAAAGATATGCAGCGACAGGAATTGCCACCAGCCACTCGGCCGGTATTTTCAGGGCGGCTGAAAGAGGGCGCGAAAGCGTCAGGGTGATGGCGACAAGACCTGCTGTGCAGATTGTGGTCAGACAGAACGACGACCATACGAAACGAGCGCGTTCTGCATCATTCATTTCGTAGAAATGCATCCGCAGGGCGTCTTGAATGGTGAGGTTGATCAGGGGGCGCAAAAATGTCACAAGCGCGATGAACAGCACCCAGACGCCATATTCGTCAGGTGTCAGCTGCCGCGTCAGTATGATTGCTAGTAAAAAAGGCGAAAAAGCTTCGATTGAATTGGCGAAGATATAAAATGCCGAATTCTGTGTTAACGTTTTTAATAAATTATACATGATGCATTGGATAATTCGGATCGCTGAATGTATTCTCTCTTAAGAGCCTGCAATATCGTTCGCAGAACTGACGATTCAGCCGGCCGCATGAAGGTTTTCATGTCCGTGCTGCGCAACAGCAAAAAAATCCGCTACTCCTACACCCTTTATCAACATGCCCCCACCGCGGCAAAATCAGCATTGATCGTTGCGTATGGTCTGAAGTGTTATCTCTCTCTAGCCTTGAAACGGTCCGACGGGCAGCAATTGCTGTATTTTGCATCCTATCCTAATGAGCGGCGCATCCTGAGCCATGTCCGTGACAATCTCGATTCAGTAGAACATGGCGTGGTTACGATTTCCCTACGACATTGTCTGAGCTTTGGCGCATTGGCCGACATTGTTGCATTCGTACCCGCAGTGACTCGATTGTTTCGTTATGCCCGCCGTTTGGCGCGGCGGCATGATTTCATGCCGGCATGCCGGATTTTCAGCACGGTAACCTATTATATGCAGTTCAAGCGTCTGCTTGCCGGCAGCAATGTCGAAGCGGTGTTCATTGCCTGCCAATATTCACCGGAATGCCTGGGATTGGCGGCGGCGGCGCATCAGGCTGGCAAAAAAGTCCTGTTTACCAATCATGCCAGTGCAACTGGCGAGACCGGGTATGTTGCCCCGGTTCATGCCGATCTGGTGGCCGTGACCAGTCAGGCTTTGGCAGACGTCTACCAGCGCCATACATCACTTAAGCTGAATATCGTTCCGTTCCCGATCGAGACGCCCCAAGCGCCAATGCAAACACCGAGCCACAACGCCGCAGCGCTGGTTGCCGGCATTTATTTGACAGCACTCACTGATACGGTCCGGCTGCAACAGATCGTGGCTGAGTTTTCGCTATTGCCGTCAATCGGATCGTTGTTTATCCGCACCCACCCGGCCCAGGTCGTGAATGCAGACCTGTCCGGGATCGTCTGGAAAGGCGAGCCGGCTGAGATTTCCGACAACCGGCCATTGCGCGAGGATATTGAGCGCACGGATATTGCGGTCTGCGGCAACAGCACAGTGACGATCGAACTTTTGCGCGGCGGTCGGCCGGTGCTTTATGATCATCGGCTGGACCAGCTTGTTTTCGACTATAACGGCTATGCCGGCCATGGGCTGGTGCTGCCTTACCCTGAGACGCTGGAGGACAGAATATTCGAACATGTCCGGCGCCACTACCTCAACGAGGATTGGCCGGACAAAATGCGCTATTTCGACAGCGGCTATCAAAGGGATGAAAGAGCGATGCTGCAGGACTTTGAAGACGCCGCAATGCGTATGCTGAAGCCGGCATGAGCGGAGGAAATCGATCCTGATGCAGGTCTTGATACGCACCGATGCAAGCCGGACTATCGGCACCGGGCATGTGATGCGATGCCTCGTGCTGGCGGACCGGTTGGCGCAGACCGGCGCGTCCTGTCTGTTCGTTTGCCGCGAATTTGAAGATCATCTTGCCGGATCGGTCGAGGCGCGCGGTCATCGCTGTGTTTTGCTGGAGGTCGATCCAAATCCACCATCGGATACCGGTTACAGTGACACGCCGCTCGCGCATGCCGGTTGGCTGGCGGCAGATTGGCGCCGGGATGCTCAGTCGACCATTGAGATTGGCGAGACACTTCAGGGCGTCGATCTTGCGATTGTCGACCATTATGCGCTTGATTACCGCTGGGAGGCGCGAATAAAACCGCATACCGACTGTCTGCTGGTGCTGGATGATCTTGCGGACCGCCAGCATTGCGCCGATATGCTCGTCGATCAGAATTACGGGCACAACACGTCGGACTACGCAGGTTTGGCGGCAGGTTCGTGCCGGGTTTTGGCGGGTGCGCAATATGCGCTCCTTCGTCCGCAATTCGCTGCAGTCCGGCCAGAGGCGCTCACCCGCCGGCATCACCCGGGCAGCGACAGGCACCTGCTGATATATCTGGGCGGAGGCGACACCGACGAGGCGCTCGGCCGCGTCGTCGAGATTTTGTGCCAAGCCCGGCCGGTCAATCTGGGGGCGGTGACGCTGATCGCGGGGAACGCCTTGAACGGCAAGCGACTTGGCAACGTGTTGCGATCGAAAGTGGCGGCGCGGATTGAGATCGTCGAAAGGGTTGGGGATATGGCCGGCCTGATGTTGCGGGCCGACCTTGCGATCGGCGGTGGCGGAATTACCGGATGGGAACGGTGTGCGCTGGGCCTGCCGACATTGGTGGTGACATTGGCTGATAATCAGAAGTCGACTAACCGGCAACTCGCACGAGACGGGCATATTTTCGCCTGCGTCGAACCGGAAGATCTGAACCAGGACCTGATGGCCAGATTTATTGACATGGATGCTGCCACCTATCGTACCATAAGCGGCAACGCTGCAACGGTGACCGATGGTCTCGGCGCCGACAGGGTGATGGAGGCGTTTGGGCAGGCAATCGAAGTGGTTACCGTCCGAAGGAATTGAGCGATGGATAGAAATTCGATTGAAATTGCCGGCCGAAAAATCGGCGTCGAACATCCACCCTATATTGTTGCGGAGCTCTCTGCCAATCACAATGGAGACCTCGGCAACGCCCTGCAGCTGATTGAATTGGCAAAGCAGGCCGGCGCGGATGCGGTAAAAATACAGACCTATCGCCCAGACACGATCACCATCGATAGTAAAAACCCGGAGTTTCAAATTCGAGGCGGCTTGTGGGACGGACATAGTCTATTTGAACTGTATCAGAAAGCCCACACGCCGTGGGATTGGCACGCTGATTTGTTCACAAGGGCAAGCGATGTCGGGATCACCTTGTTCAGCTCGCCGTTCGACGACACGGCGGTCGAGTTGTTGGAAGAGTTGCAGGCGCCTGCCTACAAGATCGCATCGTTCGAGGCCATTGATCTGCCATTAATCGCACGGGTGGCGGAGACGGGAAAACCGTTGATCATCTCGACAGGAATGAGCAGCAGGCAAGAGATAGCCGAAGCAATTGAATGCGCGCGTGACCATGGTGCTGACGAGATTGCAATCTTGCACTGCGTCAGCAGTTACCCGGCTCCAGCAGAAGATTACAACCTTAAAACCATCCCGGACATGATCGAGGAATTTGCCGTGCCGGTGGGTCTTTCCGATCACACGCTCGGCAATGTGACTGCTATCGGCGCCATCGCATTGGGCGCTTGCATAGTTGAGAAACACCTTACGCTTGATCGAACGCGCGGCGGCGCAGATGACAGTTTTTCGATCGAGCCCGACGAGATGAGGCAACTCTGTCAGGATGTGCAAATTGCGGCAGCGGCCATGGGCAAAGTTCACTATGGACCGGTCGAGAGTGACAGCGGGAATATCCAGTTTCGCAGGTCACTTTTTGTTGTCAGCGACGTCAGACCGGGCGAAATTTTTTCGGCGGATAATGTTCGGTCGATCCGGCCCGGCAACGGACTGGCCCCTAAAAATCTGCCAGATGTTTTAGGCAAAAGGGCGGCTTGTGCACTACCGCATGGTACTGCTCTGAAATGGGAATTCATCAAAGACTGACTGATGTCCTGATTCCGTCGTACCGGGATCAGTAGTTTTTGTAGAAGATTAGCCCACCTCTTTTTGTGATTTCACTGAAATGAGCGAATGCGCAGATTTTCTGCGATGCGACATTTTCAGTTCGAATGATCGCGGTGTATCTGTTTTCATATTGTTCGACAAATTCACGCAGCATCCGTTTACCAAGCCCGCTGCCACGGTGCTCCGGCGCAATGATCCAACTGAGTTCGCTGTGGCCCTCGCGCTGCTCGCAGCGGATATTGCCGATTGGCGCATGGTTATGATGCGCAATGTAAATTTTCGATTTGTCACTGTTGATTTTGCCGTCAAGCCAATCGATGTGCGTCTCCCAATCGATCTCCTCAACCGCGAGAGACATTGATCGGGTCGTCGGATCATTCCGCCAGGTTAACAATAATGCGGCGTCATCAATGCACGCCGGTATGAATTCCACGGATTTTGGTCCTTAACCGGTCCACGTTAGCCGTTTGAAAGATGTATTTTGGCACTTTGCTGGGAGCAACTAGCATTTTATCTGAAAATGATCGAATCCAGACCGGAATTTATGGCTCAGCCCATCAACATTGCAAACCAGCGCCAGCTTTTCGTTGACGATTGGCTGATCGACACACTGACGGGGGCAGCCGGTCTGGAACTCCAGCAGCCGGTTCCGCGCGAGATCGTGCTCGATACGACGGCCCCGTGGGAGGGTAATACCTGCGCATACTTCACGCTTTTTAGCGACGGTGGTCTCTTCCGGATGTTTTACCGCGGATCGCATTTCGACGGGGCAGGTGACCGCGATGCCGGCCATGAGGTTGTCTGTTACGCACAGAGTGATGATGGCGAAAACTGGGTTCGGCCGGACCTCAACCTTGTCGCCTTCGACGGTTCGACCAGAAATAACATTGTTTG
Source organism: uncultured Afifella sp. (assembly GCA_947259045.1). Classification (GTDB taxonomy): domain Bacteria; phylum Pseudomonadota; class Alphaproteobacteria; order Rhizobiales; family Afifellaceae; genus CAMYKZ01. Next base: position 10,927 of record CAMYKZ010000035.1, on the reverse strand, counting down.
GGACGGAACAGGCGGGCACAATTTCACACCGTTTCTCGATGGAAATCCCGGCTGTCGGGCCGAAAGCCGCTACAAGGCGCTTGGGCGGGCGCTGAAGAGCGAAAGCCACGGGCTTTATGCATTTCAGTCGCATGATGGGCTGCGCTGGTCGAAGATGACCGGTGGACCGGTTATCACCCAGGGTGCCTTCGATTCACAAAATCTGGCGTTCTGGGATGCAGCCCAAAGCTGTTACGTCAGCTATTACCGTGCGTACCGGGACGGTATCCGCGACATCATGATGACCAGGTCACATGACTTTCTCGACTGGAGCGAGCCGAAATTCCTGAAGTTTCCCGGCACACTGGACGAACATCTCTACACCAATGCGATCTTTCGCTATCCGCGGGCGCCACAATATCTGCTGGGGTTTCCCACCCGCTTTGATCCGGCCACGGAACAAGTCGAGCCACTGTTCATGTCGAGCCGGGACGGGCTGGAATTCTCACGCTGGCCGGATCCGGTCATTCCCCTGACTTTGTCACCCGAACGGGCCGGAAATCGCAGCAATTACATGGCATGGGGTTTATTGCAGCTTCCGGGCCATTTGCAGGAATACTCCGTATACGCCACCGAATCATACTATCATGGCGCCTCCACATTCTTGCGGCGTTTCAGCTACCGGCTTGATGGATTCGTTGCCCTGAGAGCTCGGGGGCGGAGCGAAATGATGACGAAACCGCTGGTTTTCGATGGCAACGGATTGGAGATCAATTTCGCGACTACGGGAAACGGCGCCATCGCGATTGAGGTGCAGACGCCTGCCGGCAGGCCTGTACCCGGCTTTTCCATAGGCGAATGCCAGCCATTGCGCGGCGACAGAATCGCGCACCATGCGCATTGGTCTGCAGGCTGCGATCTCGCCGATCTCTGCGGACACCCCGTGCGGCTGAAGTTCATGTTTGAGGACGCCAAACTTTACTCATTCCGGTTTGATCATTTTTGAGTGCGGCCCGTTCGGTTGCCCTTGGCTTGAGCAGAAGTACAATGAACTGGTCCGGCGTTGATTCGACTGATCGATGCAGAGCGCCGGTTGCGCAAAGGCCGGTTTTGCGAATGGATGTTTCAATGATCTGCAGCGGCCTGACATGACTCTGCAAAACCCTTTGCAAGTATCACCTCCGACGCGGTTTGAAGGCAGTTGGTCTCAATCTTCAACGCGTATTGTCATCGCAATCCTGCTGACCGCACTTCTGGCAATCGCCGGCTACAATATTCTGGAAGTTTTTAACCCTGACAATTTCCACGAAGAACTCCGCATCCTTGCCCACCACGATCCTGCACGGACCAATGAAAAGGATTATGCAGGTCAGTTTCTGAGCGCGTTTCCGCAACCGTTTCTCTATGTGATTTTAACCAAAGCGGCGCTCGGCGCTGGCATCGATCTCGTCGTGTTTCACAAAGTGTTGAGTGCGGTTTGCGGTATTCTCCTGCTGGCGGGAGGGGCGGCCGCAGGCATGCGCGTCGGTGGTCCGGTGGCAGCAGCTGCCGTTGCCGTCCTGATTGCAGCGCAGCCGATCTACCAATATCAGATCAACTCGGCGACACCCCATGCATTTGCTTTTCCGCTGCTGATGTGGGGACTGGTATTCCTGCTGTATCGGCGGCCGTATGCGCTGACCGGAGTGGCCGTCCTGTCCGGACTGCTCTATCCCGCGATTTCACCGGTGCTGGGCCTGTGTCTGGCCTGGGATATGGTGGTTGCCCGCAAGGGGCTGACGGCACGCAACCAGAACCGGATTGCAGATCTGCTCGTGCTTGGCCTGACCGGTGTCGTTCTGATTTTGCTGCTGTGGCACCAACTGACACCGGTGGAGGGATATGGCGCACCTTTGGCGCCGGGCGCAAAGGCCGATCTCTATCCTGAAAACAGCCCGGATGGCCGCCATTTTTATGGTGTCTTTCACCCGTTCGCTTATGTGTTGCACAGCACCATCCTACAGTTCCGGCAGGAGCTTCCTCTGGCGATTATCACCATCCTGCCTCTGTGTTTCGTTGGCATTGCCGGATATGGGTTTTTCCGCCTTCGCAGAAGACCGGAAATCATCCGGCCGCTTCTGAGTTTCGTAATTCCGAGCCTGGTCTTTTGCAGTCTGATTGTCGCGCTTCGACCGTATCTTGCCTATCGCTTTGTGCTGTATCCGTTGTTCACCGTTCTGCCGTTGCTGTTCACCTGCGGCCTGTTGATGCTCTGCGACGCCTGGCGTGCAAGGCCGAATTTTCCGGAGGTGGCAACCGTCGCGGTTATCAGTTTATTTGTCATAAGCCTGAACAGCGTCGATTCTGATCGAAACGGCTTTTCCATGCGTCTGGACGCTTCCGCCAACCGCCTGATGGAATTTGTCCGTGGTTTGCCGCCGGACAGTTTACTGGCGAATTGGCCCGGCAGCCCGCAAACAGATCTGATTCCCTATGTGACCGGCCGGCCCCTTCTGGTGAACTTCAAGGCGCATTACCCGACCTATGAACGCCACATCCTCAATATGCGGGTTCGCATGTTCGATCTGATTGATGCCTATCTGGCGAAAGATATCGATCCGCTGGTCCGCCTGCGCTGCCGGTGGCAGGTCGACTACCTGGTCGTCGACCGCGATCATTTTGCCGGCAAAGAAACCGAGCCGAAATATTTCGAACCGTTCAACGAGCGTGTGGAGGATATCCTGCAGACGACCGAAAAGTCGAAAATGCTGCTGCGGCAACCGCCGGCCAGCGCCATCGCATTTCAGTCCGGCCGCTTCATACTGGTCGATCTGGCGCAGTTGATTGATGGAGCCGGCTGTCCGTCCAAGCATACAGATTGAACGGCAATATTATTGTGACTTTGCGTCTGACGCTTTGTTCGACCGGACGCTATGATGGCGCTGACATACTCTCACGGTTTCCTTCAGACATTCCCAGTTTGATCAGATACGCGAACAAGACCAGAATACCGATCATTCCCAGCGGGACGTGGGCGAAAAAGGCGATCGGCCGGGCGAGGAGCGGCAACAGCCAGATGAAAGCCAGAAATGAAATCTGGAAGGGTTCGAACCCCCGTTCCAGGCCGCGTTTGATGAGAAACGCCATTGCCGGCGCAAGAATCATCATGTCGTAATCGAGCAGGTAGGGTGTTGCCAATGCGGCGCCGGCGCATGCCGCAGCACAATTCAGTGACGTCGGACCGCGCCGCCACAGCCAGGCCAGCGTCAGCATCACGGCAGCAGACACGGCACCTTGCGCAAAATAGGCCAGTACCGTCGATCCGCTAAAGCCGCGCGCTGCAGAAAATACGCTTTGATTCTTTTCCCAACCGGCGCCCTGACCCTCCAAAAGCGCTTCCCTGACAAACGCGCTGTTTTCCATAAATGCCCACCATGGATCGATACCGAAAATCAGCACAGACGCAGATGCCAGAATAATTACAGTCACCGCCGCGCTGCGAAAAGCGGACCAGCAACCGGCGGACGCCAGGATAACCGGCAACAAGAGGCCCAGTTGAGGTTTGAAACACAAAAGGCCGAAAAAAATTCCGGCAACCATCGGGCTGCGCGCAAGCATGGCCAGTCCGAGCCCCAGGCAACCGGCTGCGAGAAACGAATTCTGGCCGCTTCCGATCGTCACGAATACGCCGGTAAAAGCCGCAGCAAGATGGGTAATCCTGTGACTGCCGATAATAGTTCGGATCGAATGCAGATAGACTGCGAATGTCGATGCCAGCCAGACGAGCAGAGCAGGGATGTAGGGCAATTGCGCGAGTGGAACCGCGGCGAGAAGAAACACCGGCGGATAAAGCCAGGGAAAGAACCGCGTTTCCTCGCCCTCGCCGAAAATCGCGTTTTGCTCCAGAAACAGCTGATAGAAAGCATAGACCCCGGCCGCGTCGCCGCGCGCCGCCATGCGGCCTGCGGAATAGATGCTGACAAAATCTGTTCCGATCGGCCGCCCGGCCGCGTCATGCAATCCCGTCCCGGACAGCCAGGTCGTGCCGATGCCGATCGCATATATGAGGATGAAAAGGGCCGAATAGACGCCCAGCCGCCACGGCGTTGCCCAACTGCCCGATTTCAGCATATCGACAATCGAAAGCCTGGCCGAAATCAAGGTCATTTCCGGACGATTATCCGTCTGTCAAACGCGCGAAACCGGCGAGACCAATCGCGGCGAAGTCTGTTTGCATCTGATTGGCCAATGTCCCTGTCCCGCAAACCCAGTTCGGTTCCGCCGTTGATAGCATGACCTCGTACCGGTTTGATACTATCGGCCGCCAGCAAGTGCTAACGGATAAAGTAAACAGCCGACTGTAAACCGATCGTTAAGCCGGATATCGTAGCTTTTCCCCGAGACTGGGGGATCCGGATGCGCAGACATTTCAGACAATCGATCGAATTCATCAGCTATCTTCCGGCCTGCGCATTTCTGTTGATCGCCGCCGGCTGGCTGTCGATGATCATGCTTTATCACAATCCCGGGATGGCCTGGGCATGGGCGTTTACGTTCTGGACCAATAATCTTCTGAAAGAAATCTATTATTTCTTTTCGCATTTTGGCGATATTCCGATCTTTGGCCATCTGGCAGTCGCGGTCGGCGCGGCCCTATTCAGCGCACTGGCAGTCTACCGGAACTGGCGGGCCAGCCGTTTCCTCATGTCACATTATGCTTTGCTGCTGATGTCGATGCCGCTTGTCGGGCAGGGAACACGGCTTTCAGGCCCGCCCGGAGACATCAATCTGCATCTGCTGTTCCGACTGACGGAACACCTTTCTCCGATAACCGTTGGTCTTGTCGTCGGTTTGCTGGTGGCCTGTGGCGCCTGCCATTATGTCGCCGTTGTCAAAGGAATTTGCAGGGAAAGCGACATTCGCCGTCGGCTTAGGGCGGTCGAAATCGGCTGGTGAAAACATCGGCTCGACATGGCAGGCATCCCGGTCATTGGAGAAAATCAGCAATCGTGCTGATTGCCGGATTGGGAGCGATGACAATCGTTTTGCCGAATAGGGCCGTCGGGGCCGAAAACTGCCTTCAAGTGGCGAATGTGGAATTCTGGGATTTTCTCAATATTCGCGAGAAACCGTCAGCCGAATCGCGAATCGTCGGCGCAATTGCACCCGGACACGGTGAACCGCTGGAACGAACCGGGCGCTGCATACCCGCACATGTGCGGCCGACGGCAAGATGGTGCCCGGTAATCTATTATCCGACGAAACAAATCCGCCACAAGGGGTTTGTGAAAGCCTTTTTCACACGGCCAGTGCCATGCCCGCCAAGCCTGGAAATATACAAGAATCAGCTGAGATGATGGAATATGGGCGATCGTCGGCATCAGACCGGGCATCTGTCACAGTTCGTTCCAGGTTTGCCTGGATCGCCGGTATACGCGCCGGATAAAATTCGTTGCCGCACATTCGCTCAACTCCGCATGCTGTGAAAGAACCGACAGAGATACAAGAATTGCCTGATGCAAAGTTGCCGTCACGTCTGACCTGGTACAGCGGCGCATTTCTCGCCGCGGTGGCGATCGCATTTGTGATCGTCCTGACAACAGGCTCCGGCTCACGTACCCTGACCGGGCGGGTCGGCGCGGATTATCCGGCGTTCTACAGCGCCGGGCAGATCATTGCCGCCGGCGAAGCGCCCGCACTTTATTCGGCGCAAAAACAGCATCAGTATCAGAAGACCCTGCTCGGCGATGAATCCGGATTGTTGCCGTTCGCCTATCCGCCTTTCGTCGCGCTGGCCTATGCGCCGCTGTCGCAACTCCCTTTCAGATGGTCTTATGCCGTTCACACATTGCTGATGATCACGGCGCTCTGTTTTGCCTGCCGGCTTATGCAGCGAATCTATCCGGAGGTTCTGCACAGCCTGTATTTCTGGGTGTTTTTCGCGCTGACCTATTACCCGATGTTCCGCTCCGTGTTCGGCGGCCAGAACACGGCCCTGTCGCTGTTGCTGATCGTTTTATGCTGGCACCGGGTAATCACGGCAAGGCAAATCGAGGCGGGTCTCTATCTCGGGCTTCTGATGTTCAAACCGCAGTTTGCCGTGCCGCTTGCGGGGCTGTTCCTGCTTTCCGGACGCTGGCGCGTATGTGCAGGCGCGGCGGCCGGAGCACTTGCGCTTTACGCACTGGGCGCCCTTGTCTCGGGTCCGAACTGGCCGTTGATCTGGATTGATGCCGCAAGTCGCTTCGCAGCCCTGGATGCGGCGGCAAATTCCGCCAATGCGATATCCTGGCTGGGATTTTCTGAAGCAGTGCTGGGGCCCGGTAATCCTGCCGCGCTGACACTTGGTTGGGGCCTGACCGCGCTGACGATACTTGCAATATCAGCCATCTGGTGGGCCGGTGGACGAAGGGCGGATATCGGCGCGCAAATGGCGCTGGCCGCCATCTGCCTGGTGCTGATATCCCCGCACACCATGTACTATGACATGGGTCTGATCCTGATCACCTTTGCCGTCCTGCTCGGCCCACCTTACCGGACAAAACCGGGTGTGGTCGCTGGTCTGTGGGCCATGGGCCTGGTTCAGGTGTTGTCTCCGTTGGCGGGGTTCAGCGTTGGTTTTCCTGCTCTTCTGTTCGCCTTGTGCTTTGCCATTGCCAGGCTTGGACACGCGGCGACAGGCGTTGGTGCTGAAAAGTCTGCCTCAACCTAGCGCTAGATGTTCAGTTTCGGTTTTTTCGAATCAGGACCACGGCATTGTCATCGCGATAGCCCTCCTGCCATTGATCCAGTGTGCTGAAATGTGGAAGCCTTGGATCCTCAGGTGATAGCAACACCCACCCGATGGAATGATTTTCCAGCTGCTGCCGTAATATTGGCCCGCCTGACGGTTCAAATGTCTTGAAAATGTCGCCGGCAAATCCGCGGTTGAAAAGCTGATCCGTGCGGCCATCGACAAATGTCGGAATATTGCTGAAGATCAACGGGCCGCCGAAATTCTGGCTGTTGAGGACATTGCCTTTGGTTGCCGGGCTCTGCCGGATCCATTGCAAGGCCTGTTCGGGAAATATCTTTTGCCATGGCGTAGCGGTCTTCACATAACCAATCGCGGCGAGCAGCACGATCATGGCACCGATCATGCACGACGACGCAATTCGAAACCGCCGTGAAATCCATTGTTCGAAATGGCCTGGCCCCTGTGTTCGCCAGAACTGCGCTGAAACAACCGGGAACTGACGCGCGGTTTCTGCTGCAATGACGATCGGGGTCAGCAGGAAGAACAGATAGACGAACCTGACATGAAGCAACATCATCCAGACTGCGGCCACGATGAACAGGGACCGGGCAAATCCGAGCCTGAACCCGGAAACCAGCAGACCCGTCAGCGCAATCATCAGAGCCGCTGTCTGAATCGGGAATTTTGCCGGATCGAGTGGAAACCATTCGATTGTCAGCGGAACAGCTTCGTTGGCCGTCGACATGCTGAGGGTCAATGCCAGAACCCTGAAGCCGTATGGAGTGGCTGCGGTTAGCAGAAGGCAAAGTGCGCCGAATATCATCCAGCGCAGAATGTCTGCCTTATCGCGCAGGCGGGTCCGCTCCAGAAAATCCAGAAATGCAAACATTGCGATGACCAGCCCGATGGAAAATGCCGCATGCATGTTTACCCACAAAACCAGCAGCAGAAGGCTCCGGAAATCAGGCGGCATGCCTCTGCCGGATCTGCCGAGCAGGCTGCCTGTCCAGGCAATGAGGATCGGAAAACTCAAGATATGCGGGCGTGCAACCCAGATCGGAGCAACAAGCAATACAGCGAGAACCGCAACACCGATTGCGATGGTTGGGCGCAGTTCCCGCGACAGGAGCCGGCAGAGCAAAAATGCAGTCAGCGAAAGCGCTGAGGCTGCCAGCGCCGCCACGCCCGTCCAGCCGCCAACAGAATATGCGCCGGCGTAGAACAGCTGGGAAAGCCACTCCTTTGCGATCCACGGCTGGCCGTAATAACTGTGAGAATAGACATCCTGAACCGGCAAGACCCCTGTGCTGAAAATATCAAGACCGGTTTTGACATGCCAATAGGTGTCGGGATCGCTGAGCATCGGGTCCATGTTTGCAAAGGCGGCGCCCAGCACGAGCAACGCCGGCACGAGACTCAAGACCGTGTTCAGTTTCTGCGTCCGTTCCGTGCGCTCAGATAATGTGTCTGGTAGCTTGGAGTTGGTCACCGGGAGCCCCTGGGTTTGACCAACTCCGTCTGATTGGTCGGGTTTGTGTCTGGGCGGCTGTTATTTGCCCTGAACGCCGCACCATGAATGCCGCAGTTGGTTCAGAACCTTGTTCAGGCTGATTCAGCCTTGCATTGATCCTGCTTGCAACCTCGCGTTTACGCCACCCGGCGGTTCGGCGAACGGTCAGACCCACATTTACCAATTCCCTTAAGAGCACTTGTGAGAATGCTTAACGATTTCTTGACAAATTCAGTTAAAAAAGCGTAAATTTTTCAGGCTTCTGGGGGACTGAAGCGTTGCCGTTACAAAAATAACTCGCGAACGGGAACGGCTCGGTCGGGATTGGGACTATATTTTCTTAAGTGCTCCCTGGAACAGGCGGCCCGAAAGGGTCATTGATAGAAGTATGTCAGGAGTATTTAACATGACAAAAATGGCAGAGATTTTCCGTGCGTTTTCGGCGGAAGAAGATGGCGCGGCCTTGACGGAATATATCGTTCTGCTCGGCATTCTGGTCGGTGGCGTGATCGTTGCCGTTACCGCGTTCGGTTCTGGTCTGAATACAGTGTGGTCGACCTGGGGTTCCTGGATCGGTAGTGTTCCGTCAGCGCCAACTACTTAAAAAACACGCGGTTCGAAAATAAACCGGCCGCGCTGGACCCTGGTGGACCAGCGCGGCACGGAAAGACATTCGATGCGCACTGACTGTTTTGCCTTGTCGGTAATTCGCGCAGTCAGCACGATCAACAAGACATTCACATCAACCAGGGGGCGTCAGGGGTAACGGTATGCGCGGAAATTCGATATTGATGCTGGGATTCGCACTCGTTTTCGGAGCGCTTTCTGTACTGGCAACCAAAACATGGCTCGACACCCAGCGCGCAATGATCGCGGCTGAGGGACAGCAGCCGGCTGCCGTCACCCAGTCGATCGTCGTCGCCAAGGAACCGCTGCGCTTCGGCGTGCTTCTGCAGCAGCAGAACCTGCGCGAAATTCCCTGGTCGTCGGATACCATTCCCGACGGTGCGTTCAGAACCATCGAAGATATGCTGAGCGAAAGCGAAGGCGAACAACGCTTCGTCCTGAAGGCGATGGAACGCAACGAACCGGTTCTGAATACCAAGATTACCGGCTCCGGGCAGCGGGCAACCCTTTCGGCTTCGCTGACGGAAGGCATGAAGGCGATCACGATTCGCGTGAACGATGTGCTCGGCGTTGCCGGGTTCGTGCTTCCAGGTGACCGGGTCGACATCATGCTGACGCGTTCGCGCCGCGGCGCCGAGGCGGTCAGCGAACCCTATGTCGATGTGCTTCTTCAGAGTGTCAAGGTCCTGGCCATCGATCAATCGGCGGACGACCGCAAGGATGATCCTCTGGTGGTCAAATCGATCACTCTTGAAGTCAATACCGAACAGGCCCAGATGCTCATCCTCGGCTCGTCAGTCGGAACTCTGTCACTGGCGCTTCGCAACGTCATGTCGGATAAAACATCGGAAGACACCAGGCGGGTGACGCTTTCCGACCTGGATCTGAATGCTCCCGACGAGGTTCTTTCCACCTTCAGTACGGCGACCGAGTCGCCCGACAAAGAACAGGTGGACCGGCGGCCGCGGGTCTCCACAGTCGGTGTCTCCCGTGCTTTGGACCGGACCGAATACAAATTTCCGCAGTGACAAGGCGGAAATTTTGGCAGAATCGTGGCAAAATTGATACAGAAGTGAGTCAAAGTGCTCACGGTTAACCTGAGGTCAATTGTGAGCAGCCACAATAGGGTCTAGTCTTTTTCTGCGATCCTCAGGCATTGGTTAGCTGGCGGGCTATGGCGGGGGACTAGGCAGGGCTGCGGGGTAGGCGGCCTAGTATGAGTGACGCGGGGCGCATGTTCACAATGGGTAATCAATCGAAATCAAACAATTTAACGTTCGGGCTCGGTGTCCTGACGTTTTTTCTCGCAGCGTTTTTCGCTGTGCAGCCGCAACCTGTATCGGCGCAGGACGGCCTCACGCTTTCCCTTTCAAGCGGAGAGCAGATCAATACGCTTCTGCCGATCGGTAAATCCACGACGGTGAACGTTGACCGGGAAATCGGCGAAATTGTCGTCGGCAATCCGAATGTCGCCGATGTTGCGCCGCTGACCAATCAGAGCCTCTACATTCTCGGCAAGGCACAGGGCCGGACGACTGTCACGGTCTATGATGCCGTCAAGAAACCGATCGGCGTTATTGAAGTCGAGGTCGGCGTCGATTTGGGTGCGCTCCGACGCGCCATTCGCGGCGTGGCGCCGCAGGCCGCTGTACGGTTGTCTTCGGCAAACGGCCGGTTGCAGATCAGCGGTACCGTGGCGGATGCGCCCACCGTCAGGCGCATTATGGAAATCGCCGAGCAGTTCGGTTCCGACAATATCATCAATGCGATGCGCGTCCGAAACAGCCAGCAGGTCATGCTTGAGGTGCGCTTCATCGAAGCCAATCGCAATGCCGGCCGTGAAATCGGCGTCGACTGGCGGGTTGCGGGCAGCGATATAAACGCTCAGACCGGATCGCTGGTCGGTCCGCCAATTGTAACCGGTCCCGGCATTGTCAATTTCGAGGGCACGGGCAATTCGCCGTTCGGCGTCCTTCTGGCCCAGGTGCTCGACGCCGGCGTTTCCGTCGAAGTCGCCATCCGGGCGCTGGAGCAAAAGGGTCTCGCCCGCCGTCTTGCGGAGCCAAACCTGGTTGCCCTGTCCGGTCAGACGGCCA
>CAMYKZ010000034.1 GCA_947259045.1 uncultured Afifella sp. | reverse complement strand
ATCAGGTGGCGCTGAGCGGGCCCGCAGGCATGGCACTGGACATCGAGGCCGATCGCCTCACAGAAATGGGCGATCTTGCGCGCGCCGGTAATGCCGCCATCATATTCCGGATCGATGTGGATCATGTCGGTGGCGCCGGCGAGCACGAAATTGGCGGTCGATTCCACGCCGCGGACATATTCCGTCAGCATCAGCGGCGTTTTCAGCTTTTCGCGCAGCAGTTTGTGGCCGTGCGCAGCCGCGCTGGCGTCGCGGTAGGGGTCTTCGTACCAGAGATATTCGGCCTCATCGAGGGCGTAACCAAGCTTCAGCGCGTCCGACCAGGTGCGCAGCTGGCAGCCGGGATCGTTCATCAGGTCCATACTATCGCCGACGGCTTCGCGGACTTTCAGGGAATTTTCAATCTCGCGACGGACATCGCCATTGTGCCAGCCATGGATCTTCAGCGCCCGGTAGCCGAGGCTCCGGCAATGCAGCGTGAAATCCGCATATGCCTGCGGACTGTCGAGACCGCCGCCGCCTTCCTGACCGTGATGGGTGGAGGCGTAGGCTGGAATTGTCTTGCGGTATCCGCCGAGAAGCTTTGAGACGGAGGTGTTGTATTTCTTGCCGGCCAGGTCCCACAACGCGATATCGAGCGGGCCGAGGCCCATCCTGTCATAGGCCCTGAGTTCCCGTTTCAGATCGTCGTAGATCTCCTCGCGGGCCTCCGGGTCGCGGCCGATCAGATGCGGCGCCAGCATGCATATCTGGCCGAACGTGGCGTCGGTCGATCCCCAGTTGACGCCATATTCCCCGCTGATGCCGTCGGCGGTGATGATCCTGATCGCCAGCCGTTTGACGGCAAGCGAAGCCCCTTTTTTATATTCGTAGTTGCTGACGCCCATCGCACCGTGGCCGCCAAGGCCGAGATCGGCGACATCGAAGGCATAGGCCGTCAGTTCGATACGGGAGATGGTATCCATGGCGCCCTGCCCTTCAGTCTTGCGCAGTCATTCTTTTACCGCTCCGGTCATGGCGGAGACGTAGTGATTGACGAAGAACATATAGATGATGGCAACCGGAACCGAGCCGAACAACGCACCTGCCATCAGCGCGCCCCAGCGATAGATGTCGCCGTCGACAAATTCCGACAGCATCGCCACCGGGACTGTCTTGTTCGACGTGGTGGAGATGAAGGTGAGCGCATAGATGAATTCGTTCCAGCACAATGTGAAGGCAAAGATGCCGGCCGAGATCAGACCCGGGATCGACAGCGGCAGGATGATCTGCGTCAGGATCTGTATCCGCGATGCGCCGTCGATCAACGCGCATTCTTCAAGCTCATAGGGGATGGTCTTGAAGTAGCCCATCAGCAGCCATGTGGAAAACGGAATGAGGATCGTCGGATAGGTCAGGATCAGCGCGAACGGCGTATCGAACAGGCCGTACTGGAAGACGATGGTCGACAATGGAATGAACAGGATCGACGGCGGCACCAGATAGGCCAGGAAGATCGCACCCCCGACCCAGGCCGCACCGGAATAGCGGATGCGGGTAATGGCATAGGCCGCCAGGACGCTTGCAATCAGGGAGATGATCGTTGCAACGATGGAGACCATCATCGTGTTCCACATCCAGAGCGGATAGTCGGTTTCAAACAGCACATTGTTGATGTGCGACAGTGTCGGCTCCCAGACCCAGAACGGATTCTTGGTCTTCATGTCGAGGAGCTCCTCGTTCGGCTTCAGGGCCGTCAGCGTCATCCAGTAGAACGGAAACAGCAGCAGGAACATGATAATGACCAGCGGCAGGTAGACGGTGACGAACCTGGCGCGCCGGGTGACCAGATAATCCATGCCGACGGAATCGTCGGTCATATCGAGGGAACGGTCGCGGGCTGCATAGGTGTTGATGGGGGTCTCAGTCATCGCTTTCCCCCTGCTGCCACTTACGCCGCTGCAGGCCGAACCAGGATATCAGGATGGCCGACAACAGGAACGGGATCATCGCGGTGGCGATGGCCGAGCCCTCGCCCATATAGCCGCCAAGAATGGCGCGCTGATAGGACAAGGTCGCCATCAGGTGGGTTGCATTGGCCGGTCCGCCGCGGGTAATCGCCCAGATGAGCTGAAAATCGGTGAACGTAAAGAGCACCGAAAAGGTCATCACAACGGCAATGATCGGCGTCAGCAGCGGATAGGTGATAAAGCGGAAATTCTGCCATGGCGTCGCCCCGTCGATCGTCGCCGCCTCATAGAGTGTCGGCGAGACGGTCTGCAGGCCGGCCAGCAGCGTAATGGCAACAAAAGGCACGCCGCGCCAGATATTGGCTGCAATCACCGACCAGCGGGCATTCCACGGGTCACCGAGGAAATCGACGTAGCGGTCGATCAGTCCAAGCTCAGTCAGGGTCCAGGAGATAATCGAAAACTGCGCGTCGTAGATCCACCAGAAAGCGATCGCCGACAGCACAGTCGGCACGATGAAGGGCAGCAGGATGATGGCCCGCAAGACCGACTTGAACGGCAGATTATTGTTCAGAAGGATTGCCAGATAGAGCCCGATGGCAAATTTCAGCACGCTGGCAATCGTCGTGTAGAGCATGGTGTTGAAGACGGACATCCAGAAAACGCTGTCATCCCACAACCAGATAAAATTTTCAAAACCGACAAAGTTGCCGGCCCGGCCGATACGCGCATCGGTCATCGACAGCCAGATGCCCTTCATCAGCGGATAGAGCAGAAACGCCAACAGGATTGTGATGGTCGGCAGCATGAACCAAAAACCCAGCCAGTTGCGGCTGACCTTCAGCCGCTGCCAGAACGAGCGATGTTCAACAACCAGAACCGGTGCCCGATCAAGCGCCGTATCCGCCATGGTCCGCCTTCCTCCCATCCGGGTCAAAAGGCCTGCCGCAGAACGCGGCAGGCCGGTTCAAAATTCTAGCGGTAGATGCGTTCCGCCTTGCGGGCCGCGTCCTTGACCGAATCGGCGGACGACATCTGCCCGGTCGTCACATTGGCGAACATGTCGACGACAATGAATTCGGCGATCGCGGCCGCCGCCCTCTCGCCGACCGAACCGCGGTGGCCGGCAACAAGTGTCCGTTTGCCGCAATCGCGGAAGATCGTCCGCTTCGGATCCGACGTCCAGATCGGCGCATTGTCGTAGGCATTGAGCGGATGGGTCAGATAGGCTTTCGCGCCCTCCAGCCACTTGTCGTACTGCTCCTTCTCCAGCAGGAAATCCATCAGCGCCTTGCAGGCCATCGGATATTTCGAATATTTGAACGCCAGCATGGTCCAGGAGATATGCAGTTCCGTCGGAATGCCGGCAGGACCGATCGGATAAAAAGCGTGATCCATGTCGTCCTTGATGTCGAGACCGTCGTCGATCGCCTTCTGATAGATCGAGATGCCGTTATTGGTCAGGCTGACTTCGCCGGCCAGGAACGCCTTGTTGTTCGATCCGTCGTTCCACGACGCCGTGCCGGGGATCCAGCTGTCGTTCAGCGCCTTGACATAATCACACGCGGCAACCGCTTCCGGGCTGTCGAGGATGACCTTGTCATTCTCGTCCACCATGGCCGCGCCGTGGCTCCACAGCGCCCAATGGGTCCAGGCATTGCCGTCGCCCGTGGCGTGTCCGAGCGCCATGCCGGCCGGCTTGCCGATCCCGTTCAGTGCCTTGCAGAGTTCCAGGAAACCGGCATTGTCTTCCGGCACGCCATCGGAGAAGCCGGCTTCGGTGCAGTCGGAAATGCGGTAATTGATGTAGTTGCCGCCAAAGCAGATCGGAAGGCCGATCCAGGTGTCGCCGGATTTGCCGTATTTTTCGGCCGCCGGAATCCAGCCACCGTGTTTCTCGCCGAGACTGTCGGCAAGGTCGGTCAGGTCGAGGCATTTATCGGTAAACAGGTGAGGCAGCGAGAACAGACCCCAGACGATATCCGGGCCGGAACCGACATTGGCCGCAACAGAGGCCTTCGGCTGCACGTCGTCCATGGATTCGTTCAACACTTCGATTTCGACGCCGGTTGCCTGGGTGAACGCGGCCATCAGCTCCATGAACGTGTCTTCTTCCGACTGAATAAAGCGCTTCCAGCGCAGGATCTGCAGTTTGGCGCCGTCTTCCGGCTGGAACATGGTGTTCTGCGCCCAGGCCTTTGCCCAGCCGGCCACGTCGGTGCCGGCAAGGGCTGCGCCCCCCGCCAGGGCTGTCGTGCCCTGCAAAATCGAACGTCTGCTGAATTTACTCATCTGTTTCCTCCAGTTTCTGTTTACAGTTCCGTCGCAGGCGGTCTTTTTTACAGGTGCCGCCCGTTTTCCGTCCCTCCGTCGAAAAGATGCACCAACCCGACGTCGGGTTTCAGCCGGATCGTCTGTCCGGGCTTGAAATCATGCCGCTCGCGGAACACGGCAACAATCGGCTGCCTGTCCATCTCGGCGAAAATCTGGATCTCCGACCCGGTCGGCTCGACAACCGAAACGATGGCTTCCGCACCGTCATCGGCAAGTGTGAAATGTTCCGGCCGGATACCGTAAACCACCGGCATGCCTTCGCTGGCGTCCGGTGCTCCGGCCAGCGGCAGTGAAACGCCGGAGTCCGTTTCAACGCTGGGTGCGCTGCCGTTTGTGCGGATATTGCCTCTGAGGAAATTCATTGCCGGCGAGCCGATGAAACCGGCAACGAACACATTGGCCGGATTGTCGTAAAGCTCAAGCGGCGCGCCGATCTGTTCGACAATCCCGTCGTGCATGACGACGATCTTGTCTGCCATTGTCATGGCCTCGATCTGGTCGTGCGTCACATAGATCGTCGTGGTGCCGAGACGCTGGTGCAGCGCCTTGATCTCCGTGCGCATGGCAACCCGGAGCTTGGCATCGAGGTTGGAGAGCGGCTCGTCGAACAGATAGACCTGCGGTTCGCGGACGATCGCCCGGCCCATCGCCACCCGCTGGCGCTGACCACCGGACAATTGCCTGGGGAAGCGACCCAGAAGCGGCGTCAGGCCGAGAATTTCGGCGGCTTCCGCCACGCGCTCGTTGATGTGGGGAGAGGCATCGCCCCTGAGTTTGAGGGAAAATCCCATATTGGCAGCAACCGTCATATGCGGATAGAGCGCATAATTCTGGAATACCATGGCAATATCGCGTTCTTTGGGCGGCACCTGGTTGACGACCTTGTCGCCGATGATGATTTGTCCGCCGGTAATTCGCTCAAGACCGGCGATCATTCGCAGAAGAGTAGACTTGCCACAGCCTGAAGGCCCGACCAGAATGACAAACTCGCCATCCTGAATATCAATATCGACCCCGTGAATCACTTCAACCGGACCGAAGGCCTTACGCACGTCGCGGATTTCCACAGACGCCATATTTCCTCCCTGATGAACACTTCCGGCTGGGCCGGGCGCTTTATTTCATCTTCCCTCAGGGAACATAGAACGGAAATTGCCGCGCCGTCCAGAAAAAGAATGTATACGTTAAATCGACAGGGATTCCTGCCGGTTGCGCTTGTCAGTGCCGCAAGCAATGGTATGAATTGTGAAATGAATGCCGGCCGGCTCGACTGGCCACAGGGGGAGATACCATGAAACCGGACGTATTGATTGTCGGCAAAATGATGCCGCATGTGATGGAAGCCCTGGAAGCGGCCTATACCACACACAAACTTTATGAAGCCGATGATCGTACAAAGTTTCTGAACGAGGTCGGAGAGAGTATCCGCGGTATCGCGACCAGCGGTCATCTCGGCGCCGACCCGGCCATGATGGACGCCTGCGCAAATCTGGAGATCATCTCCTGTTATGGGGTCGGCGTCGACGCAATCAACCTGCCCCATGCGGCATCGAAAGGCATCATTGTCACCAATACGCCGGATGTACTGAACGACGATGTCGCCAATACGGCGCTGATGCTGCTGCTGGCGTCCACCCGCAATCTGGTTGCCTATGACAAGTTCGTCCGTGCCGGCCGCTGGCCGAAAGAAGGCGATCCGCCGCTGACCCAGGCGATAGCCGACGAGCAGATCGGCATTGTCGGCATTGGCCGGATCGGCCAGGCAATTGCACAAAAGCTTGGCGTCTTTCATTGCAATGTCGCCTACCATGCGCGCAGCGAACGGACCAACCTGCCCTATCGCTATTACGGCAATATCGTCGACATGGCGCGCGACAGCCTGGCGCTGATCGTTATAACGCCGGGCGGCGCCGCCACTCATCATCTGATCAATCGCGAGGTGATGGACGCGCTTGGGCCCAAAGGCCATCTGATCAATGTCTCACGCGGGTCGGTCGTCGATGAAGACGCCCTCGTCGCGGCCCTCATTGAGGGCCGGCTCGGCTATGCCGGCCTCGACGTGTTTGCCAACGAGCCGCAGGTTCCCGATGCCTTGCTTGCCATGGACAATGTCGTGCTGCAGCCGCATCAGGGCAGCGGCACGGTGCGGACCCGCCGCGCCATGGGCGATCTTGTGATTGACAATCTGGCGGCTCACTTTGCCGGCAAGCCGGCGCTGACGCCGCTCGGATAAACGACCAACCTTGGGATAGACATGATGGCCAGAAACCAGATCGATCTGAACAACCGCACCGCAATCGTCACCGGCGGCGCCCAGGGCATCGGCCGGGCGGTTGTTGAACGGCTGACGGAAAGCGGCGCCAAGTGCATCATCTGGGACCAGGACGGTGCACTGGCGGAAAAGACGGCCGCGGAAATCGGCGCCGGCACGACAGCGCAGCAGCTCGACGTCACCGATCCCGATGCCGTCGAGACCGCAGCACAACGTGCGGCCGAGGCAACCGGCACGGTCGACATTCTGGTCAACAGCGCCGGTATAGCCGGGCCGATTGCGACATTATGGGATTATCCGATCGAAGACTGGCGCCGCGTCCAGGCGATCAATGTCGACGGTACCTATCACTGCGCCCGTTCCGTCGTGCCGCTGATGCGCAAGGCCGGATATGGCCGCATCGTCTTTGTCGCTTCCGTCGCCGGCAAGGAAGGCAATCCCAACGCCTCGGCCTATTCGGTTTCCAAGGCCGCCGTGATTGCCCTGACCAAATCGCTTGGCAAGGAACTGGCGAGCGAAGACATTGCCGTCAATTGCATTACGCCTGCAGCCGCCCGCACGCGGATTTTTGACCAGATCACCCAGGAGCATATCGATTATATGCTGTCGAAAATCCCCCGCGGCCGGTTTCTGGAAACCGCCGAAGTGGCCGCAATGGTCGCCTGGCTGGTGTCGGAGGACAACAGTTTCACCACCGGTGCGACGTTTGACCTGTCCGGCGGCCGGGCGACTTATTGATTGCGGACCGGCCGCTCACGCAGCATCCGCATGGCCGCTGGCTGCGCTTTTTGCGGTGATCGTGCCGCCGCCCAGCACCTGAGCGTCCGGCGTGTCGTCTGCATAAAGCACACAGGCCTGGCCCGGAGCGACGCCCATTTCACCGTCATGCAGGATGACGTGGACGCCCTCATCGGACCAGAACAATTGCGCTGGAACCGGCGGACGGGTTGAGCGCACGCGGGCCCAGACCAAAAGGCCCCCGGCGCCCAGACTGTCGAGCGGCGCTCCGATCCAGTTGAAATCGCGCAAGGCAATTCGGTGCTCCAGGAGCGCCTCGCGCGGACCGACGAGCACTTTCGCACGCTCAGAATCCAGCCCGACGACATAAAGCGGCGCCTCCGACGAAATGCCGAGCCCTTTCCTCTGGCCGATCGTATAATGGATCACGCCGGCATGGCGGCCAAGCACCTGGCCGTCAATATGGACGATATCGCCCGGCTCCGCCGCCCCCGGCCGCAGACGTTCGACGATGTCGCTGTAGCGTCCCTGGGGCACAAAACAGATATCCTGGCTGTCCTGCTTGTCGGCAATCGCCAGATCCAGGTCGCGCGCGATCGCCCGGGTTTCGTCCTTGGTCAGATCGCCAAGCGGGAAACGCAGAAAATCCAGCTGGTCCTGGGTCGTCGCATAGAGAAAATAGCTCTGATCGCGGTCGCCGTCCGCAGGCCGAAACATGGCCCGGTGGCCGCCGACACTGCGCGAGCGGACATAATGCCCCGTCACCATGGCGGCGGCGCCAAGCTGCTTGGCCGTTTCAAGCAGATCAGCAAACTTGACGGTCTGGTTGCAGGCGACGCAAGGAATCGGCGTTTCGCCGGCGGCATAACTGTCCGCAAACGGCTCAATGACGGCTTCGCGGAAGCGGGCCTCGTAATTCAGTACATAATGCGGAATGTCCAGCACATCGGCGACGCGCTTGGCATCATGAATATCCTGCCCGGCGCAGCAGGCGCCAGAGCGGTGCACGGCAGCGCCATGATCGTAAAGCTGCAGCGTCATCCCCACCGCATCATAGCCGGCGCGGGCCACCAAACCGGCCACAACGGACGAATCGACGCCGCCGGACATGGCAACAACAACGCGCTGGGCGTTGCGCGGTTCAGGAAGTTCAAGGTCGATCATCATGCTCATATCGCATTATCCGGCGGTTTGTTAATATATCATATTCCGCTGAAACACCGGATTTCAGCCTTTTGCAGCACGATTTCGACAATATAGTCAACATCGGTGATGCTGCAAGGTTTACCCATTTTCCGCGGTGTTGTTGACCGCTCTGAAACCTTAAGAAAAACAATCTATAAGCTTAGTCGAATTTTAAGAGGCAAGGCGTACAAAGGTAGATCAGTAGTGAGTTTGTGTAAGAGTATTCCATGGTCGATCATATTCGTCCCCGCGTCAAATACGTAATTGGACCGGACGGGAGTCCGCTGACAATTGCCGATTTGCCAGCACCGAGCACCAAGCGTTGGGTTATCCGGCGCAAGGCCGAGGTGGTCGCCGCCGTCCGGGGCGGTCTGTTGAGCCTCGAAGAGGCTTGTGACCGGTATACGCTGACGGTCGAAGAATTCCTGTCCTGGCAGATGTCGATTGACCAGCATGGTCTGGCCGGGCTTCGGACAACAAAAATCCAGACTTACCGGGACTGATCCCCTGCCCCGGTATCGGGCTGACCCGTTCCGGCCACCCGATCTTCTCGTTTCAGAATTATTGCAATAATCGCTGATATCAGCGCAGCCGCACCGTAAAGCCAGATCCCGGGCTGTGCGGCGGCACTCGCCAGCCCCGTCGTCTTGGCGGCGAAAACTGCCAGCGCCACCACCAGAACATCCATCATCGACCATTTCGATAGTGCGCCCGCCCGGTGGACCAGATGCCGTTGCGCGCCATCTGCCGCCGCCATATGCAGTACCAGCAGCTTGGTGGCCGGAAATGCCACGGAGAACAATGCAATGACAGATGCCAGGAAATAATCGCTCTCCGTCCACAGGCTGGCAATGATTTCCAGCAACGACGGCCGCTCGGTCAGGAAAAACAGCCGCTCGAAAATTGCGATCGGCAGCACCAGCCCAAGCGCAAATGAGAATGTGGCGATAAACAGCAAGATGGGAACCAGGGTGCGCGTCATGATCTGAAATTTGTCCTGTTGCAACGAATCAGGACAGATCTGAAAGTCCTAAGCCGCCAAGCGTCGCTGCTCTTGCCACGAAGCGGCGATTGTGTCGAGAATGCCGTCGGGCGGATTTTTACCAACGAAGGCGGCCAATGTCTGAACAGGATCACGAAATCGCCAGCCAGCAACATGCCACCGGTGGGAAATATTCCGTTTCCGTCAATGGCAATGAAGCGGAATTGACATTTTCCCGGGCCGGAGATCATCTGATTATTATCGATCATACCGACGTGCCGGATCCCCTGCGCGGGCTGGGACTGGGGCAGATGCTGGTTCGCCGGGCCGTTGACGATGCCCGCAATCAGGGCATCAAGGTGCTGCCGCTTTGTCCGTTTGCGGCCTCGGAATTCCGCAAACACGCGGAATACCGGGATGTTCTGTCGCGATGAACCAGACTCCGCCTGCCCCCTTGCGGATCGCAATGTGGTCCGGGCCGCGTAATATTTCCACAGCCCTGATGCGGGCGTTTGAAAACCGCGCCGATTGCGCCGTTGTCGACGAGCCCTTCTACGCCGCTTATCTCGCGCTGAGCGGTATTGACCATCCAATGCGCGACCTGATCCTGCAGCATCAGCCGACCGATTGGCGGATTGTCGCGCAATCCCTTGACCAGGCCGCACCGGGCGGTGCCGCCTTCATCTACCAGAAACATATGACACACCATATGCTGCCCGAGATCGGGCGTGACTGGATGGCTGGATGCCGGAATGTATTTCTGATTCGGCACCCGGCCCGCGTACTGGCCTCATACGCCCGCAAGCGCGATGCGGTGACCGTCTCCGATATCGGCTTTCTGCAGCAGGAAGGATTGTACGACCAGGCCTGCCGCCTGACCGGCATGGAGCCGCCTGTTGTGGATGCTGACGATCTGCTTGCTGACCCGCGCGGAATTCTTCAGGCGCTTTGCGGGGAATTGTCGATAAAGTTTGATGAGGCCATGTTGTCCTGGCCGGCCGGCGGGCGCGATACCGACGGGGTCTGGGCGGCGCACTGGTATGATTCGGTGACGCGCTCCACAGGCTTTTCAAAAGCACGCCCGCAGCCGGATCTGACAGATCCCGGCTTGCAGGCGATCGAAACCCAGGTGTTGCCGGTTTACCGGCGGCTCAAGACGGCGGCCATAAAATCAGCCAAAACGGCGCCCTGAGCCGAAAACCCTATTGAGCGGCCCCCCGATCCGTTGCACGCCGGCCAGGGCTTGAACGGCGATCCATTACCGAATCACGGTCGATGCGCTCTTCGTCTCTTGCCAGTTCCGCCTCTGCCAGATCCAGCGCCGCCTTGGCGGTTGTCAGCTGGCTGTTGAGGTCTGCGACCGATGTTTCAAGGTTGGCGCGGCGCTGAATTGCAGCGCGGGCAAATGTCGAATAGGCAAAATGGGCCTGATCGTCGATACCCGTACGCCGGTGTTCCGATTCGATCTCACGATCCAGATCGGCAATCATCCGGTTGAATTCCTCAATCATGGTTTCAATCTGTCCGACTTGCCGGACCTTGTCTTCGATTTGAAACCGCTTCAATCGAACTGCATTATCACGCGACTTCATACGTTACTCCCACAATCCAGAAATGCCTGTTTCATCGTTCAATGAAAAAAAATATTAACAAAAGAACATTTCAGGCCTGAATGGTAACCATTCGTTTACAGGTGATGTTAATCATGGCGCACAGGACTTAAGGCCGAGTAAACTATCTCAATATTGCCAAGAAATTTTGGCACATATCGAAAATCGGTTCAAAAAGTCTGTAGTGTAACGAGTACAAACCGGGTTCCGGGTTCAAGCAGCGACAGGAGTCGTAAATGATTAGCAGAGCTAGCGAATTTGACAATCGATGGGGTTGCCCCATTGAGTCAGACTCTGTTAACCAATTGGGGATATGTTGTGCGTGGTTATGCCTGCTCGACACGTTATGCCCGTGCTTGAATAGAAATGCGGGTATGACCTGGGCAAGAAGGGGATTGGCATGCGGGTTCTTCTGATCGAAGACGATAGCGCCACAGCGCAAAGCATCGAGTTGATGCTGAAATCTGAGAGTTTCAACGTGTACACCACCGATCTTGGTGAGGAGGGTGTCGATCTCGGCAAACTCTATGACTACGACATCATTCTTCTGGATCTCAATCTGCCGGACATGAGCGGCTACGAGGTTCTGAAGATGCTGCGGGTCGCCAAGGTCAAGACACCGATACTTATTCTTTCCGGCCTTGGCGCCATTGAGGACAAGGTTCGCGGTCTCGGCGTCGGTGCTGACGATTATATGACAAAACCGTTCCACAAGGACGAGCTTGTCGCACGGATCAACGCCATTGTGCGCAGATCCAAGGGCCATGCCCAGTCGGTGATCATTACCGGCGACCTGAAGGTCAACCTCGATACCAAGACCGTTGAGGTCAATGGCAGCCGGGTTCATCTGACGGGCAAGGAATACCAGATGCTGGAGCTTCTTTCGCTCCGCAAGGGCACAACGCTCACCAAGGAGATGTTCCTGAATCATCTCTACGGCGGTATGGACGAGCCTGAACTGAAAATCATCGATGTGTTCATCTGCAAGCTGCGCAAGAAACTGGCAGCTGCGACTGATGGGCAGAATTACATCGAAACTGTCTGGGGCCGCGGTTATGTACTGCGCGAACCGGACGAGGAACCGATCCGCGAAAGCGCCTGATGGCAACGCGGATATTTCACGAAAAACCCCGCCTCCGGCGGGGTTTTTTGTTGGGAATTACCGAAGGAACGTCAAAAGCTCGGTGAGTTTTGGAAGGCTTTCCCGCCCTCAAGCCCTTCTGAAGCGTTGACGCCTAAAGCAAACCGACCGAATCCATCGAGCGGGTCAGCGATTCGCGGTCAAACGGCTTCATCAGATGGCCGTTGGCGCCGTGGCGCATGGCCGCGGCCATCTGCATCGGGTCGTTTTCGAGCGTGCAATAGATGATGGTCGGCTTATCGCCGCCGGTGAGCCCGCGGATCTCGTTCATCATCTTGTTGGAATCGGCATCCGGAATCTGCCAGTCGACAATGATGAAGTCCGGCATCTGTTCCGCGCAAAGTTTCAGCGCCTGCTCGCTGTTTGCCGCTTCCCGGGTTTCATAGCCGAAATCCATCAGAATCCGGTTTGCCACCTTCCTGATCGAGCTGGAATCGTCAACGATAAGACACTGCTTCATCGGTTTCTCGCAACTTGCACGCGAAGTCTGCACTCGCGCGGCTGTTTCATCCAGGGCGCAGTGTCGCAAAAGAAGGTTACGATGGGGTCAACCCATATGCTTAACGGATCACAGTCTCCGAACCGGCCTCAGTGCCCGTTTGCGCCGGGTTTTCCGCATCTTTTGTCGCCGAACGGGCGCCCAGAACGACTCGGTTTTCCTCCTCGGAAATCACCACGGCCATGTTCGCCTGCCGGGCCAGCATCAGGGTGTAGAGCGGTTGCACCGAATGGGCATCAAGCGGATTGGGCATGGCGCCTCCGGTGACGACTTCACGAATGCCGGCGGCACATTTAGCCCGGTCGCCTTCCGCCACGATCCGCATCACCGTCTGGTCTTCGTTACGGTCGGCGTTGACGACAATCGTCCCGCCCCGGGCCACTGAATTTGCCGCGATAATCAGCAGGTTGAGCAGCAGTTTGGCCTCGTTTTTACCCAACATCGGAGCCGCAACCTGCCAGTCGAGCTCCGCTTTTTCGCGTTCCAGATAGCCCGCCGCACACCGGCCTGCATCCATCATGTCCAGTTCGGCACCGGCACCGCCCGATGCACCGAACGCCAGCCTGGCAAACTGAAGTTTCGCCGATGCCTGCGCAGAACTCTTGTGGATCAGATCCATGGCGAATTCGCGCATGCTTTCGTCTTTTTCCTCATTCAGCACTTCCAACCCGTTGTTGATCGCGCCAACCGGGCTGATGATATCGTGGCAGATACGGCTCCCGATCAGGGCCGCAAGCTCAAGAGGATCAATTTTTATATCGTTCATTTTGCCGTTCTTTTCATGGGACGGAAATCTAATACCGCACATTCCCGCAGGTTTCGAATCGCTGGCACATTCATTGGCAAGGATTACAATCCCGTCAATGCCGAGCAAACAGCTATCTTTCATAAAAATGATGACTTTTGCCGCTCAGGCCGGAATTTCGACCGATCGGCGGGCCTGATTTACCCGATGTTTACCTTAATACATCCTTATGGCGCGGGGGGATTGCGCCAATCAGGCCTCACCTCAGGTATTTGGAGTTCAAATCATGTTCAGCATACGCAAGCTCGCAGCTTTGGTCTGCGCTGCATCTTTCACTCTCTCCGCCCAGACCTCAATCACCGGAACCGCCGCGGCCAACCAGCCGGACGGCAACTATTCCAGCAACGAGGTGATCGACGCCGGGCACGGTTTTTTTGGTGCGACGTCAGGCAGTCTGGCCACGATTGTGGAGCGGATCGTCGGCGAATTCGGGCTTCCGAACGGCTACATTATCGGACAGGAAGCATCCGGCGCCTTTGTCGGCGGCCTGCGCTATGGCGAAGGCCAGCTCTATACCAAAAATGAGGGCACACGCCCGGTTTTCTGGCAAGGGCCGTCGATCGGCTGGGATGTCGGCGGCGACGGCGACCGGACGATGATGCTGGTTTATGATCTGGAACGCGCCGAGGCGATCTATCGCAGGTTCGGCGGCGTCAACGGCTCCGCCTATCTGATCGGCGGCCTTGGCATGACCGTTCTTGCCCATAACAAACGCGGCACGGGCCGCACCATGTATGTCGTGCCGATCCGCACAGGCGTCGGCGCGCGGCTTGGCGTCAATGTGGGCTATCTGAAGTTCACGCCGCGGCCGACATGGAACCCGTTCTGATTCCGTTTTCCGTTATCTGCCACGGCAGGTTTTTGGGCAAAACAGGCACTCCCGCACCATCCGGTTCGGGAGTGTTTTTGCGATCCGGCTGGATTTCGGCGTAAGGCCCTGCTTTAAGACTAATGAAGGGTTTGTGGCCTGAGCTTGATTCGCCGCTAGGTTTGCGGCATTTGCGGGGCTATATAATGCTCATTGTATTTTTCCCAGTGGAGCGAACCGGATGATCCAGGCCGCCATGATGTTTGCACTCGGCTTTTGCGTGTGCGGCCTCATTGCGCTTGCGGCCTCGTCTGCGCTGGCGCGCAGGACTCGACGCCTTGCCGAACGCCGCGTCAAACTGCGGTACGCCACCAAACGCCGTGAATTCGAGACAGAACGGGACGAGTTGCGGGCGCGGCATGCCGTCGAAGTGCAGCGGCTTGAGCGCAATGTCCGCGATACCGGCGATCAGGCGACTTCATACAGGCTGGAAGCGGCGCTCAAGGATATCGAGATCAACTCGCTCAATTCCGAACTCGATGACAAGGAAGAAGAGATCGACGATCTGAACGAACGGCTGGACACTCTGCATGCGCAATTGCGCGACACGGACAGAAGGCTCGCCGAAAGCGGAACCGCGCTGCGCGCTGCACGTCACAACTTGCAGACCAAATCGGCCGAAGACGCGCCGGGGGACAATCCATACACGCCGGTTAACGGATATCATGTCAGCGGTGAAGGCAGCGCGCACGACGGCCGGCCCTCACCGGAGACTGAAAACATCGAGAAGGTCGCGTCGGAGATCCACCGCATCTCCAATGAGACGAAACGGGAAATCCGTCATCTGGCAACGCCGGATGACGCCGGCCACCCGGCCGATTGGTCCAACGCAGTCAAATTGCCGCCACCGACCGATCCGGATCGTTCCGTTCCGCCGCCGCCGGCGGCAATCGCCGGAACGGCCGAGGCCAGGCTGGAAATGCTCGACCCGCCGCAGCGCGAGATTCCGCCGGCAGCGCCGGTGGAAGCCGAGGCAGGCGCAGCGGAAAACCGGTTCTTTGATGCGGTGGACCAGCTCCGGACGCTCAAAAAAGCCGGCCGAAACGCAGCCGAATAACCGCACCGGACGGGGAACTGCTTTTTAAAGACTGGCTGACTTGATCTCTTTCACAAGTGCCGCATGGTCGGTTTTTGCCTTTGTCAGGCGCCGCCTGAGACCTTCAAGTCTGACCACCGGATCGTCGCCGCGGAACACATAGGTGCGGATCAGTTCCGATCCGTCGGGATAACCGGCATTGGCGATTTCGACGCTGAACGTAAGATCGGTCCGGTCCTTCAGATCCGCTTTGGCCCAGATCCCGAACACATCCGGCTCGAAGCGCATTTTCTGCGACTTCCCGGGCTTCAGGCCGCGGGGAAATTCGAACCGGAGTTTCCCATCCACAAGCGCATCGCCGCCGGCGGCTGCGTGCAATTGCCCGCGGATGATGACGGTTTCAATCGCCCTGTCATGGTTGTTGGTGATCCTGACATCGATGATCGGATAGGATTCAGCCAGCGATTCGCGCCAGAAATAACGCTGTTCGGAGAACGAAAATTCCGGAAGCCCCTTTGCGACGACTGCCGCCTCCGCCTTGATGACCTTCTCCAGCCGGGCGATCTCAAGCGTATATTCGCTGATATTGGTTTCAAGCTCGGCAAGCTTCGCCTGGCGCTGCTCCTCGGCAATGCGTTTCGCCTCGGCAGCACTCCAGGCATCGGCAATGGCGATCACCTCGCCGGCCGTCTTGCCGCCGATTTTCGGCCCGAGTGCGGCAGCGAGCGCCTCCAGCCCCTGGCTCTCGTTCTTGCTGGCGTCGACCAATGTCGCAATCGCCGCCTGGAACCGCTCAGCGTCCGCCGGCGCCAGCTCCGTGCTGACTTCAGCAACCGACTTGTTCAGCGCATAGGCGCTCGTCGTATCGATCCGCGGTTCGCCCGAACATCCGCTGAGCGCAAGCGCCAGCGCCAGAATCGGAACAAATACCGGCAATATCTTCGTCATGATCTGCATCCTTCAACCGCCATCTACCGGCACACGTCCACCTGCCCGGCACACAGCCATTATTCTTCTCGCTCCTTAATCCATGAGAATGGTTTCGATCCGATAAAATCGAACACCGAGAAGTCGTTAATTTTTTTAACGAACGGGCAGCGGACGGCATGGCGGCAGGCTCTGCACACCAGACGCGACCGTTTTGCGCACCTGTTTGATGTGGACGACGCAAAGCGGCACAGGTTCTCCCGGGAGTTCTTCCCCGACAGAGCTTTCCATGCCGCCAAAGCTGGGGCATGTGTGAGGTATTAGTGGCATTGCGCTCAAAGGAGACCGGTCATGACAAACCTCGGCGAACGGAAACTGGCGCAGTTGAAGGCCGAAGCGGTCAAGCAATCACGCCTGAACGGGCAGATGATATCTGTGTCGCCTGACGATCTTCTGGCGCTGATCGCATTGGCGGAAACGGCAACACCCGGCGATGCAAATCCCTGGCGGCCAACCCACAGACATCTGAAAAGCGGCGGCGACTACCGTGTCCTGCTTTCAGCAACCCTAGAAGCCGACCGGAGCGATGCTGTGGTCTATGACGACCGGGACGGGACGGTTTGGGTGCGGTCGGCAGCGGAATTTTATGACGGGCGGTTTGCGGAACTGGCGAGTGGTGCGGACAGGGCGGTCTAGCCGGCACCGTGTTTTTCATCAAGAACTGCCGGTAAGATGATACGGATCATGAAGATCCCAAAAGCGGACATAGAGGCACACCCGTTTTGTGCCAAATCCTGACATGAAGACCGGCTGGCAAGCCCTATAGATTTGCCCATCTCTGACATCTATCCTCTGTAAAGAGGAGAATGCTCTTGGAACGAAAGCTCGCCGCAATAATGGCCGCCGACGTAGTGGGCTATTCAAAGCTTATGGCCGAGGACGAAATAGGCACGCTTGCCGCCCTCAAGCAGCACCGCAAGGTGGATTTCGATCCGGAGGTCGCCGAACGCGGCGGGCGGATCGTCAAGCTGATGGGCGATGGGGTGCTGGTGGAATTCCCTTCCGTCGTCGACGCTGTGGAATGCGCGCTCGCGATCCAGAAGGCACTGGCCGGACAGGGCGGCAAGATCCGTCTGCGCATCGGCATCAATCTCGGCGACGTCATCATCGACGGCGACGACATCTACGGCGACGGGGTCAATGTAGCGGCTCGCCTGGAGGCGTTTGCCGATCCAGGGAGCATCTGCATCTCAGGGACAGCATACGACACCGTCGCCGGCAAGGTTGGCTGCGAATTTGAGGACTGTGGACTGCAGCCGCTCAAGAACATCGCCAAACCGATCCGCATTTACCGCGTGCGGCAGCGGAACGGGAGCCACAGCGGGCAGTTCGCACCAGTGCCAGCGCCTGCAACGTCCGACAAGCCATCAATTGCAGTGCTGCCGTTCGCCAATATGAGCGGTGACAAGGAGCAGGACTATTTCTCCGACGGCATCACCGAGGACATCATCACCGACCTCTCCAGAATATCACAGCTCTTCGTGATCGCGAGAAATTCGACGTTTTCGTACAAGGGGCGCGCAGTCAAAGCGCAGCAGATCAGCACCGATCTGGGGGCAAAATTTCTCGTAGAGGGAAGCGTCCGCAAGGCCGGAAACCGCGTGCGGGTGACGGCACAACTTATTGACGGCAGGTCTGGAGGCCATATCTGGGCGGATCGCTATGACCGCGATCTGACCGATGTGTTCAAAGTCCAGGACGATATCACCAAGAACATCGTCGATGCCCTGAAGGTCGCCATTGCGCCCAACGAGCGCCAGGCGATTGAGAGGATACCGACGCAGAACCTGGCAGCCTACGACTGCTATTTGCGCGGCCGCCAGTTCTTGCACGAGATGACCAGAGAGAATCTGGAGCATGCCCGCAAAATGTTTCTCGATGCCGTGACCCTTGATCCGGAATATGCCATTGCCCTCACAGGTCTCGCCGACTGCGATGCGATTTTCTACAATTTCTATTCATCTGATCGAACCTTCATCGAAGCCGCGATCAGCAACAGCAAGAAGGCGCTGAGGCTCGATCCCCGCCTTGCCGAGGCGCATGCGTCGATGGGGCTTGCCCTATCGTATGGTGGCGACGAGACGGCCGCCGAGCCGGTGTTCAAAATCGCCATAGAGCTCGACCCCATGCTTTACGAAGCCTATTGGTACTTCGGCTTCGCGAAAGCCATGCGGGGTGACTTCGAGGCAGCAGCACACCTTTTCTCGCAAGCATCGAGGGTTCGCGGCGATGACCTGCAGTCCAAGATGATGCTGATGAATGCTCTGTTCGGCCTGGGTCGCGAAGCCGACATGCTATCAGTAGCGAATGAGACCTTCACAATCGCCGCAAGGCGGTTGGAACTGAACCCGGATGATTCTCGCGCAGCCTATATCGGCGCTCACGCCTTGATACATTTGAACGACAAGCCGCGCGCACGGCAGTGGGTGAATATTGCGGCCAGCCTCGATTCGACCGATCCACGGACCACCTACAACCTGGCCTGCGCCTATTCGATGCTGGAAGAGACCGAAAAGGCTCTCGATTTTCTGGAACTCTCCATCAAGGCTGGTCGTCCAGTTAGGTTGCGCGAATGGGCAAGAATTGACCCCGATCTCAAGGCCGTACGCGATGACCAGCGTTTTGAGGCGTTGATGGAGCTTTGGCGTGAAAGCGCAACGGGCGGGCCGCCTTTGACTTGATCGTAGATTGCAGACGCGACACAAAAGCTGACATCGGTGCTCAAGCGTCTTTCAACAACATGGCAATGCCTCCGGAGGCATTGTCTGGTACTGGCGACGCATTATCCGTTACCGCACGCCTACGTTGAGAAACAGCTCCACTTCGCAGCTGCTCTGGCGTCACAGGGTCGGCGAGGTCGTGAAACAAACTTCCGCTTGGGGTCATTTTCTAGCGTTTTGAGCCCGTCAATAGGACGGCCGCTTCACCCCCGAAAGCAGATGCTCTTGCACAAGTTTGCCCGGAATGTCCGCTGTGCGATCGATAGCTGCTGTTTCCGGGACCGCTCCAGACGGGGAAAATGTGCCATTGGCCGACACATTGACCGGCAATGCGATCCAACTATGCTTGACCTGCAAGCACATCCGCCAACGGACCTGAGGGGCAGCAGCATGACCACCGAATTTGATGAAGTAATTGCCGATCAGGAACGCCTGCGCGAAATCATCGGTGAGCCGAGCCATCGAATTCTGGGTAAAGTCATCGACCATATCGATGAGATTTGCGCCAAGTACATTGCCGCCTGTCCATACATCATCGTTGCGACGCGCGGTGCGGATGGACTGTTGGATCAATCCCCCAAAGGTGATCCTGCTGGGTTCGTCCATGTTCGCGATCCGAAAACCATCATCGTCCCCGATCGATTTGGCAACAAACGTGTCGATTCCTTTGAAAACCTTCTAGTCCATCCGGAAGTTGCTCTGTTTTTCATCATACCGGATCACACGTTCACCTTGAGAGTGAGTGGCAAAGGAAGGATCGTCAGAGACCAGGCGTTGCAGAAACTGTTGGCGGTCGATGGCAGGGAACCGAACTTGCTCATGGCCGTGACGGTGGAGGAAGCCTTCCTGCATTGTGCAAAATCCATTGCGCGCGCGAATTTGTGGAAGCCGGAAAAATGGCCGGACACGTCGGAAGTCCCGTCTCTCGCTGAAGGAATGGTTGCACACGGCAAACTATCGGACAGTGTCAGGGAAATGCAGGTTATCATCGACAAGGACTATCAGACACGTATGTATTAGCCGGTTATCGGCCAACCGTCCGTTCCGGGTTAAAAACGGAAGTGACATTGCCGTTCGCTGTCCGCTTTGCGGTGAACATCAGGCCAGTTTGGCGGAAACGGGTAAAATAGCTTCCCTGGCCCTGTCATTCCGGCAGTCGGACGCGTTTTCCGGAGCACAATTTCGGAGCAAAAGCATACCAACGCAAATGGCAGCACGGCTCATTGAAACAACTGGCACTCCCTAGGGGAATCGAACCCCTGTTCCCGCCGTGAGAGGGCGATGTCCTGACCGCTAGACGAAGGGAGCGCAGAGGCGCGATATAGACCCGCTTCGGGCCGATCACAAGAGGCGGACACAGAAATTGCCGCCGTCGGCTTGATATTGCCGGCGCCCGATGCCGACAGCGCGCAAGGGCGAACGCCGAATGCAAACTCCAGCAGCAAAGGCCTGACGCAAACCGCAAACGCAAACAGGGGCCAGAAACCGAAGTTTCCGACCCCTGCTTGAACGGTCCCCGGCTTTCGCCAGTCGCCGTCACGGCCTTCGTTTCAAACCTGCGATCCATCTTTCGCCCGGAAGCGATAAATACAACGCCTGCCAGCAACTTGGCCTGTCTAAAACCGGGTCTGCGTTCCCTCCAGATCGGACCAGACTTTCGCCGGGTCTTCACCGGCTTTCCGGCTTCTCCAGTCCGAAGATCGGGCCAGGCCCTCTCTCCGTTTCGACAAGTGAACAATGCCAAAAAAACCGCCGGACGGCAAACAGGCCCGGTGGATGAAGGTGACTTGCGGGGATAAGATTTTTCTGCCGCCATCGCACATGACCCTGCGGCACCTCCAGATGCCGCGCGGCTCTAGAACAGTGCCGCGTGTCAATATAAATTTGTGCCGCGCTGTGAAAATTCCCGCGGCGCCCAATTCCGACGAAATAATCGGCAGTTGTCCGGGACGGCCGCCTAGTTTTTATTCCTCTCCGGCAGATTAAACCGGCGGATGATCCGCCCGTCCGCAATGTCGACGACGATCAGCTGGCTCACCCTCTGCCCGGAAGCCGGTCCGGCAATTGTCAGGTGAACAAGCATGTGGCGTCCGTCGAGGCTGGTTGAAACGATCTGCGCCCCGGCGGGCAGTTCGATTTCCGCTTCCAGCAATTCGCCGGACAGGGCGCCGGTTTGCGAACCGATGGTTGTCGCCGCCTGTTCGCCGGGGCCGGTCGCGTTGATCCTGTAGACAATGGTTGAGAATACCGCGATAAGCCCGAGGATCATGATCCCGAACGACCACAACAGCAGCCGCACCAGTTTGCGCCGCACACGCTCGACCGCCGGATCGAGAGGCGGTTCGTCATCTTGACCGCTGACGGGGCCCATGGAGCTGCCTGCAATCGGGCCGGTCTGTTCGGGATGCGCCATGTCTTTTGTCCGCTGATGTCTGGATTGAAAAATGTCTGAAGCCGGTGAAAAGCAGGTGCTTGTCGTTGAAGAAGCCGAGACCGGCCGCCGGCTGGATGCGTTTCTGGCCAGTCGCGACCCGCACTATTCGCGAACCCGCTTCAAGGCGCTGATCAAGGCCGGCGAAGTCAGCCTTGGCGGGCGGACGTTAGACGAGCCGAATTACCGGGTCAACGCAGGCGACGAGATCAGCGTGCTGGTGCCAGCACCGGTCGAGGCGACGCCGCAACCGGAAGCCATTGCGCTTGAGATCGTGTTTGAAGACGAACATCTGGTGGTGATCGACAAGCCGGCGGGGCTGGTGGTCCACCCGGCCGCCGGCAACTGGACCGGCACGCTGGTCAACGCCCTGCTCTATCATTGCGGCGACAGCCTGTCGGGCATTGGCGGGGTCAAGCGCCCTGGCATCGTCCACCGGCTCGACAAGGAGACGTCGGGCCTGATGGTGGTCGCCAAGACCGACGCCGCCCATAGCGGTCTGGCGGCTCAGTTTGCCGACCATTCTCTGGAAGGGCCTTTGATCCGCGCCTACCTGGCGCTTGTCTGGGGCACGCCCTCGCCGGCCAGCGGTGTCATCGACGCACCGCTGGACCGGGATCCGAAAAACCGGCAGAAACGGGCAATCGCCCGCGTCGGCGGCAAACGGGCTCTGACCCATTACCGCACCGAGGCGCGGTACGGCCCCGGACCCGTCGCCAGCCTGGTGCGGTGCCAGCTGGAAACCGGGCGGACGCATCAGATCCGCGTCCATCTGGCCCATATCGGACACCCGCTGATCGGCGACCTGGTTTATGGTGCCGGTTTCCTGACCAAGGCGGAAATCCTGCCGCCGGCGCTGGCCAGCCGGCTGCGCAAATTCCGCCGTCAGGCGCTGCATGCTGCGGTTCTGGGTTTTGAGCATCCGGTAAAAGGTGATAAGCTCCGCTTCGAAAGCCCGCCGCCTGACAATATGGCGGCGCTGATCGCCGGATTTGAGGCGATTCCAGCCAGATAGGCGGCTATTTTAGACTTTTTGGCGTGAAATCTGCGGAATTGTACCTATATCAGGTGTTCTGTGCGCAATTCTGCCGTCATTGGGCGGCGGATCAGTGAAAGGATAATTGGATGGCAAAGGGCAATATTCCGGTCGTCTCTTCCGGCGAAGGCGGCCTGTCGCGCTATCTCGATGAAATTCGCAAGTTCCCGATGCTGCAGCCGCAGGAAGAATATATGCTGGCCAAGAGCTATCTGGAACATGACGACCGCGATGCGGCGCATAAGCTGGTCACAAGCCATTTGCGTCTGGTGGCCAAGATTGCCATGGGTTATCGCGGTTACGGCCTGCCGATCGGCGAAGTGGTCTCGGAAGGCAATGTCGGCCTGATGCAGGCAGTCAAACGGTTTGACCCGGAAAAGGGCTTCCGGCTGGCGACTTATGCGATGTGGTGGATCCGGGCGGCGATACAGGAATATATCCTGCGCTCATGGAGCCTGGTCAAACTGGGTACGACAGCGAACCAGAAGCGGCTGTTTTTCAACCTGCGCAAGGTCAAGAGCCAGATCTCGGCGCTTGAGGAAGGCGAACTGAAGCCGGAACATGTCAGCCATATCGCCAACAAGCTGAACGTCTCGGAAGAAGAAGTCATCTCCATGAACCGGCGGCTGTCGGGCGACGCCTCGCTCAATGCGCCGATCCGCGCCGCCGAGGGCGACGCCGGCGAATGGCAGGACTGGTTGTCCGACGATACGGCGGAAAGCCAGGAAACCCAGCTGATTCAGCAGGACGAGCTGGAACAGAGGCGGGTCATGCTGGCCGACGCGCTGGACGTGCTCGATGAGCGCGAGCGTCGCATCTTTGAGGCCCGCCGGCTGTCCGATGACCCATTGACGCTTGAACAATTGTCGGTGGAGTTCGATGTCAGCCGCGAGCGCATCCGCCAACTGGAAGTGCGCGCCTTCGACAAGGTCCAGAAAGCGGTCAAGAATGCTTCCAAGGAGCGCGACCGCAACCGCACGCCGCTGCTCGAGGCGGCGAACTAGACGAACCTCAAACTCGATGATCCGGGCCTTTTGCGGTCCGGATCCGGACGTTTCCGATTATCCGGGCTGGCGCCTCGCAAACCAGCGCACAGCGCGGCCGTCTATCACCAGCAGCCCGGCGGAAATCAGAACCATGCCGGCAATCTCTTCTGCTGCCAGCCGCTCGTTCAGAAACGCCATGCCCAGCAGGACCGCACTCGGCGGAATGAGCAGGGTAACCAGCATGACATTGGTTCCGCCGGCCCGGGTGATGATCCTGAAGAAAAGGATATAGGCGAATGCCGTCGACAGAATGGCAAATGCGAGCGTCGCCCAGATCGCAGCCGGGCCGGGCATCGGCAATGCCCAAGGCGCATCGAACACAAGCATCAGCGGCAGCACCAGAACAGTTGAGGCAGTGAGCTGACAGGCTGACGAGACGGCCGGGTCAACACCCCTGAAATTTCTGCCGATAACCGCCGAAAAGCCGTATGAAATGGTAACGCCGATCATCGCGACCGACGCCAGAACCGCGACACCCAGACCTCCCAGCGCCTTCGGCCCGATCATCACGACAACACCGGCAAGACCGATCAGGATCCCGATGGCCTTGCGTGGCGTGATCTTTTCGTCATCGGTCAGCCAGTGAGCGATCAGCAGGGCGAATACCGGGGTCGCTGCATTGAGAATGCCGGCGGCGCCGGCGCCGATGCGCGGCGTTGCATAGACCATGAGCACAAAGGGAATGGCATTGTTCATCAGGCCCATCAAGGCGTAGAGCAGCAGCATGCGGCGGTTTTTCGGATAGGATCGGCCGGTGGCGACAATAAAAAGGTGCAAAACGAGAGCGGCCAGTCCGACCCGCAGAAAGACCAGCGTAAAAATCGGTATGTCGGTTGCGGCGATCTTGATGAACAGGAACGATCCGCCCCACAGCAGCGAAAGCACAATCAGCATCAGCCAGCTTTGCGCGTCGATGTCCTGGTGCGTCGTCGTTGCATTTGCCGTCATTTGTGGAAAATCGTCCCCTGCACACATTCATTCCTAATCGCCGGTATCGGCAGAAACCACCCGTTTCTTGACCCGGATATCACGGCCAACAATTATCGTGCTGGAAACAGGTGATAATTGTTAAGGTAAATAATTCCTAAATATAGCGGTCATCGATTTAACTATTGATTAAGAGTAAACTGGCGCATGCCACCGTTTTGACATATTGATTTGAATTCTAGCAATAACGATACGACAGGAAACAGGCGGTGCATAATATGGGTTTCTTTTCCAAGAGTCAGATCAAGCGGATCGAAGATCGGCAGCCGACATTCGGCTTCGTGGAAGTGCGCACTGAAAGCGGTGTTCCACTGGCCCAGGCGACATTGCGCGATACATCGAAATTCGGCGCAATGATCCGCTCGACATCGCAGCGAAACTTTCCCGAGCGCGTCAATCTCTGGTTCCCGAAAGAGCAGATCGATGTCAGCGCCTCTGTCCGCTGGTCTGAGGGCGGCGACATGGGCGTCCAGTTCGATCATTCGCTGGAATGCTGGGATAAAACGGTCAGCCGGCGCAACCGGCTTGATGTTGTTACCACCCATCTGGAACGCGCCGGCATATAACCGGCGCGACGCCAGTCTGTTTACTATATAATGGAAATCAACTTCCGGTAGGTAAGATGCGTAGGTTTTATTAAAAAAATCTGTTCCATTTTCATTTATGCATGGTGGTTGGACCAAGATTCGGACAACAGATCATGCTGTTCTTCAAAAAGAAAAAATTCGACCGCAATCATGAACGCTACCCGGCATTTGTCTATGTCGAAATCAGCGCGCTGAACGGCGCGCCGCTGGCGGCCGCAACCGTGCACGAACTCTCCAAGAGCGGTGCCCAGATCACGCTGCAAAGCGATCTGGCCCTGCCGGAACGGGTTCACCTCT
Organism: uncultured Afifella sp.; assembly: GCA_947259045.1. Taxonomy (GTDB): domain Bacteria; phylum Pseudomonadota; class Alphaproteobacteria; order Rhizobiales; family Afifellaceae; genus CAMYKZ01. The sequence goes on along the minus strand of CAMYKZ010000034.1, from coordinate 10,435 downwards.
GGTTCCCCCGCCATAGCACGAATGTCGATGCGACCGTCCGCTGGTCGAAAGACCGGGCAATCGGAGTCCAGTTCGACGAACTGATCGAAATTCCGGTAACGAGCCAGGCGAACAGGAAAAACCGTATCGACGTCGTCGCCGCGCACCTGGCAAAAGCCGGCGTGAAATAGGTTTCGCGCACCGGCGAACAAAGGCCGGCCAGGCATTTGCATCTCATCGAACGAAACGCTAAGAACACCCTGTCCGAGGGGTGTGTGCAATCGATATTGCGCACTGAGATGGCAAACAGACGAGCCAAACCCTTTGAACCTGATCCGGATCATGCCGGCGAAGGGACGGATGGTTTCCAGACCAGTCCCCGCACCCATGCTGTCCGCAACGCCAGAAGGCCACGATGATCGATGGCCGCATGATAGATGGGCTGCCGATGCTGACGATTTTGACCAGGATTGCCGTTCTGACCGGATTTCTGTCTGTCTGGGAAGGCCTAGTCCGAGTGCTTGAAACGCCGGCATTCATCCTGCCGCCGCCGAGCCGGATTGTGATCGCGTTTTTCAGCCAACCGGGGTATTTCCTGCACCATGCGGGCATAACCTCTCTGGAAATCGTACTGGGCCTGGCTGCGGGGGTCTGCGCCGGCATCGTCACGGCACTGGTCATCATGGCCTCGCCGCGGCTTGCCCGCATGGTCGGCCCGGCGCTGATCGCCAGCCAGGCGCTGCCGGTTTTCGCCATCGCTCCGCTTCTGGTGATCTGGTTCGGGTTCGGCATGGCGTCGAAAATCGTCATGGCAGCGCTGATTATCTATTTTCCGGTCGCCACAGCCTTTGTCGACGGCCTGAGGCGCACCGATCCCGGGCTCATCGACCTGGCGCGATTAAACAGCGCCACAGCCGTTCAGACATTCGCCATTATCCGCATCCCGGCGGCCCTGCCCGCATTCGGGTCCGGCCTGCGCGTCGCCGCCGGCATCGCGCCAATCGGCGCCATTGTCGGCGAATGGGTCGGCGCATCCGCCGGCCTGGCCTTCATCATGCTGCAGGCCAATGCCCGGATGCAGACCGACAGCGTTTTCGTCGCGCTGATCCTACTGGCGCTGATGGCGCTGCTGCTTCGTGCCATCATAGAGCGGATCGTACATCGGCTGCTGTTCTGGGTTCCCGGCGAAAACCGTGACGACGGGGCCGACGACAAACCGGCTTTTGCCTGATACCACAGACATAAGGACGCCTTCATGTTTCGCATTTTTCAAGCTCTTCCACTCGTTCTGTCGCTGCTCCTTCCGGCCGCGCCGGCCCATGCCGGCGACAAGCTGACGGTCCTGCTGGACTGGTTCGTCAATCCCGATCATGCGCCGCTGATCGTCGCCCGGGAGAAAGGCTACTTTGCCGAGGTCGGACTGGATGTGGAGATGATTGCGCCGGCCGACCCGAGCGCGCCGCCGCGGCTGGTTGCCGCCGGCCAGGGCGACATTGCGATTTCCTATCAGCCGAACCTCTATCTTCAGGTCGCCGAAGGCCTGCCGCTGGCGTGGTTCGGAACCATCGTATCGACACCGCTGAACGCCCTCGTCGTCCTCGACGACAGCCCGATCAATCAGATCGCCGATCTGAAGGGCAAGACAATCGGGTTTTCCGTCGGCGGTTTTGAAGACGCGCTGCTGAAGATGATGCTCTCAGAGGCCGGTCTCGACCTGTCGGATATTGAATTGGTGAATGTCAATTTCGCTCTTTCGCCGTCCCTGATCAGCGGCAATGTCGATGCCGTTATCGGCGCTTTCCGAAATTTCGAACTCAACCAGCTCGATCTGGAAAAACGCCCAGGGCGGGCGTTCTATCCCGAAGAACACGGCGTTCCGGCCTATGACGAACTGATTTACCTGACGCGCCTGGATATGGCCGATGACACCCGGTTGCCGCGCTTCCTTGCTGCGGTGGAAAAAGCGACATTCTATCTGACGAACCATCCCGACGATGCGCTGGCGCTGTTTCTCAAGGCCCATCCTGATCTCGATAATCCGCTCAACCGGCGTGCTTTCCGCGATACCTTGCCGCGGTTTTCCAAAAGCCCGGCAGCCCTCAACGCGTCGCGCTACGAGCGGTTTGCGGAATTCATGAAACAGCAGGGCCTGATCGACGAGATTGCGCCGCTGGAGAGCTATACGATCAATGTGAAGTGAGGCGCTTGGATATCCTGGACATTTGTCTGCTCGCTGTCTGGACGAAGCCGAACCTAGCAAGACCATCATTGCCGGATTGCAAGCCAAACCGCTTTATCCGGGTTCAACAAACCGCTCCGCCGTTATCACCGCAATCGGGGTGAGTTCGACGAGGAAATCCTTGTGCCCGAGACCCGCGACCATAACCGATGTACTGACGGGTGCCGTCTCATCCTTGAAGAATTCCGTCCGCACACGCTGGATAGCCGCCAGTTGCGCCCGGTCTGTAAAGTAGGTCGTGATTGAAACGATGTCTTCGATCGTGCCGCCGACGGGTTTGAGCAGCGCAAGAATATTCTCAAAACATTGCCGCGTCTGGGCTTCGACATCCCCTTTGCCCACAAGCTGCTCGTTCGCATCCCAGGCGACCTGTCCGGTGAAATGGATGACATATCCGTCATGCTGCACGGCACCCATGCTGAACCCGCGGCCTCTTGGCTCCCAGACACCGTCCGGATTGAAACCTCTTGCCAATTTGCGTCTCCCAGGCGTCCGAGAATTCATTCATCGCATGGCGGTGGCGGATGATATATGCAGATCGTACTCTCGCCTGCATACGAACGGCTAGGCACCACGTTGAACAATCTGGATGAGATTGCCGCACGTATCATCGAAAACGGCTGTGATCACTTCACCCGCCGCCACTGGTTTCTGTACAAATTTGACCCCCACAGACCAGAGGCGGCTGTACTCCTGCTCGATGTCGTCAACTTCGAACGATGTAAACGGGATTCCGTCCTGCACGAGCGCCTGCTTGAATGCCGGCACGGCGGCATGCGCACTCGGTTCCAGCAGCAGTTCCACACCGTCCTTCTGATCCGGCGGCACAATCGTCAGCCAGCGATACTCGCCCAACGGGATATCGGATTTCTTTTCGAAACCCAATTTGGTCGTGTAAAATTCAAGCGCGTGCTGCTGATCGTCGACAAAGACGCTTGTGACATAAATTCTCATGTCAGCAAGGCTACCAAATGCAGTTACACCGTCAACACTGTCGTCCGGACCGATTACCGACGTCAGACGGCAACACGATACGCACTTTTAGCCCCTCAGGACGCTTCCCAGGCAGAAAGCACTTCCTTGAAAAGCGCTTCGCCCGGCCCACCCTTTTCGAATGTGATCAGGGCGCGCTGCTGATCCTTGAACAGCAGCGGCATGTCGAACCAAGTGCCGTCGCGCAGGGTAGTCAGGTTGCTGGCAACCTTTTCCGCCTCGTCGGACAGGGCAATCCAGAAGATCGATTCAGTTACCGGCACGCCGGCGCCAACCAGAGGCTGGCCGCGCGCCTGCTCGCTCGGCTTCATGACAAGAGCCGGAATCCGATCGATGGCGGCAGCCGAGACATTCGCCACACCATCGAACGACACCTCGATCAGATGGCTTGCCGGCAATCCTTCGTCGGTATTCTTCGATATGGTGATGATGACATCGACCTTCGGATCGGCAAGCTTGATGCTGGCCTGGATCGCCGGCAGACCATCCGGCCGTTCGACACGGCTCCAGTTCACAGACCCCTGTGACACCTGCCCTGGATTATCGCCGACACCCTGGGTGTAATAAATCGCCCTTTGCGAAACGATGCCGACGCGATCGCTGCCTGCCACATTGTCTGTCGGCCCGGCAGCTCCCGTCACAACCGGTTCCGCCGCTTCTGATCCGGTCGGCAGGCCGGATGACGAACCGTCGTCGGGCACGATTTCCACGCTCTGCGGCTGCGATTCCAGGGCGGCTACGGACTGTCCGGCTGCATCATCGTTGGTTTGCGGTTGGATCGTCTCGCCGGGTTCCGATCCCCTCAATTCGTCAACGCCACCACCGGTGGAACCGGTTCCAAGCCGTTCCTCGCTCTTGGCGGTAACGGTCTCACCTTCGCCTGACGCAACTGCAGGCGGCTGGCTATCCTCGTCCAACTTCAACTTGCTAACGCTAACGGGACCCTGCAAGTCCGGCCCTTCATCGGCGGGCGCAGTCCACTTGTCGACAAATGCCATCACCTGATCCTGATGGCGGTATCCCAATACGGTCGCGCCGATGCCGGCAAGCAGCAGCAGGCCGAGAACGATCATCATTGGCGCGCGCGAAGGCCTGATATCGACCGATGACCCGCTCGGCACATAACCGCTGGACGGCGTGCCAAAGTCGATTGACGCTTCAGCGTGGTCGTAAGCCGGCCCGTCGTTCAGGTCTTCTTCTTCGTCCTCGTCATAGTCGTCCGATTCATCGAATTCCGCGTCAGGCGCGTCAGGCGCGTCATGCAATCCGATTTCAGCCCCAAACTCCGCCGGATCGAATTCGGCAAAAGCGTATTCCGCTTCGATTTCGCCAATCGCCTGCTCAAGCTTCTGGTGCTGCAATTCAATCTGTTCCGCCGGGATCGGCGGATCGACAGCCGCCAGTTGCCGGGCAATGGTCGCCCTGGCGCGCTCGTAGATCGCACGCCGCATATCGACGGTGTGGTCTGGTACGCCCTCAATGGAGCGCCTGAGTATGGAATTATAGTCCGGCATGATCTGTCAATAACTGGATTCGCTGGCTGCCGCTATGGATTAATCTTCAAACGGGTCACGGACAAGGATTGTATCATCCCGCTCCGGGCTTGTGGATAAAAGCGTGACCGGTGTTTCGATCAATTCTTCGATGTGCCTGACATATTTCACCGCCTGGGCCGGCAGTTCCCCCCATGTTCTGGCACCCGCCGTTGATTCTTTCCAGCCCTCCAAAGTTTCATAAATCGGCACGACCCTGGCCTGCGCCCCCTGGCTGGCCGGCAGCCGGTCGATCCGGCTTCCATCAAGTTCGTACCCGACACAAACCCTGATTTCCTCCAGCCCGTCAAGAACGTCAAGCTTTGTCAGTGCAATTCCGTTTGTGCCGCACACACGGGCCGTCTGTCGCACAAGCACCGCATCGAACCAGCCACAGCGCCTCTTGCGGCCGGTTACGGTACCGAATTCGCGGCCCCGTTCGCCGAGAAACTGGCCGATTTCGTTTTTCTGTTCAGTGGGAAACGGCCCCTCGCCGACCCGGGTTGTATAGGCCTTGGTGATGCCCAGAACATATCCGACGGCGCCCGGGCCGACGCCGGAACCGGCTGAAGCCTGGCCCGCCACCGTGTTCGACGATGTAACGAAAGGATACGTCCCGTGGTCGATATCCAGCAGCGCGCCCTGGGCGCCCTCAAACAAAATCCGGTCACCCGCCCGGCGGTGCCTGTCCAGCAATTCCCAGACCGTATCCATGAAAGGCAGAACCTGATCGGCGACACCGGCCAGTTCGTCATAGATCGTGTTGCCGTCAATCTCCGGCTGGCCAAGCCCGCGCCGCAACGGATTATGGTGGGCAAGCGTCTGTTCGATCTTGCCGGGCAGCGTTTCCAGACTGGCCAGATCCATCAGGCGGATGGCGCGCCGGCCGACCTTGTCTTCATAGGCCGGGCCGATACCGCGTTTTGTCGTGCCGATTATCGTTCCGGTAACGGAGGCTTCGCGAAACGCATCGAGATCGCGGTGCAACGACAGGATCAGCGTCGCGTTGTCGGCAATGCGCAGATTGGCCCGGCTGACGCTGACGCCCTGCTCCGCCAACCGGGCGATTTCGGCGACCAGCGCATGGGGATCGAGAACGACGCCATTGCCGATCACGCCAAGCTTGCCCGGACGGACAACCCCGGATGGCAGCAGGCTGAGTTTGTAGGAGGTCCCGTCGATGACAAGCGTATGGCCGGCATTGTGACCGCCCTGGAACCGGACGACGACGGCCGCGCGTTCCGAAAGCCAGTCGACGATCTTGCCCTTGCCTTCATCACCCCATTGGGAGCCGACCACAACAACGTTCGCCATACCAAACCCTTGACTGTCTCAACGATAAACCCCGGTGCAAACACCGGGGCTTGCAGGCTCTTATAGCGCTGCTTTCAAATGATTTCGAGAGTTTTGCAGTATCATCCTCAGAAACCGGTTGCGCATGCGGCGGGCGGATCGCGGCGGTGCCGGAACGATCAGGCGGGTTTGGTCCGCAAGCGGCGCAGAACCCCAACCAGCGGCGGGGTAAACCACAGCAAAATGGTGACAATGCCGAGCGTCGCCGCAATCGGACGCGAGAAGAACCCGAACAGACTGCCGTCCGCCTTGATCATCGACGCCATGAAATTGTCTTCAATCATGCCGCCCAGCACGATGCCGAGGATCGCCGGCGCGACAGGGAACCCGTTCTCCTCCATCAGATAGGCAATCACACCGAGAACAAGCATGACGGTAACGCCGAACACGGTATTGTTGATGGCAAACGCACCGACGATGCAGAACATCAGGATGATCGGCATCAGAACATGGCGCGGAATCCTCAGGATCTGCCGTGACAGCCGGATCGCGGCGAACCCGAGTGGCAGCAGCGCCAGATTGGCGATGAAAAAGGCGATAAACACGGCATAGATCAGTTCCGGCTTTTCAATGAATACCATCGGACCGGGATTCATGCCCTTCATGTAGAGCACGCCGATGACGATTGCGGTGATGGAATCGCCGGGAATACCGAAAACGATTGCCGGCACCCAGGCCCCGGCCAGGCTGGCATTGTTGGCAGCCCCGGCGTCAACCAACCCTTCGGGATGGCCGGTGCCGAATTTTTCCGGCTCTTTTGAGCGCTTTTTCGAGATCGCATAAGAAATCCAGGCGGCAATATCGGCGCCTGCGCCCGGCAGGATGCCGACAACGGCACCGATGGAACTGCCGCGCAGAATATTGACCTTGTATTTCAATAACAAAGACCCGAGACCTCCAAAAACGCTGCCGATCGGCTGTTGCGGTAATTGGATCGTCCGGTGGCTGGAGGCGACGTAGCGCAGCACTTCGGAAATCGCGAACATGCCGATCATGGCCGGAATGAAACTGACGCCGCCCATCAGTTCGACGGAACCGAATGTGTAGCGCGGATGTCCTGCCGTGCCGTCGATGCCGATGGTGGCGATAAACAATCCGATCAGCAGCGAGACCACGCCCTTGAGTGTCGAGCCCGTCGAGATGATCACGGCACAGGAGAGCCCCAGGCAGGCCAGCCAGAAATATTCAAACGACGAGAACTGGATCGCGAATTCCGCAAGCGCCGGCGCGCTGAGCGAGAGTACGATGGACCCCGTCAGCCCGCCGATCACGGAGGTGACGAGCGCGATGCCGAGCGCGCGTTCCGCGAGCCCCTTTTGCGTCATTGCAAAGGATTCGTCGCAATAGGCGGCCGAGGCCGGCGTGCCCGGGATGCGCAGCAGCGCGCCGGGAATATCGCCGGCGAAGATTGCCGTCGCAACCGCCGTCACGATCACCGCAATGGCCGGCACAGGCTCCATGAAGAAGGTGAACGGGATCAGCAATGCGGTCGCCATGGTCGCGGTCAAGCCCGGTATGGCGCCGACAAACAGCCCGAACATGGCCGCGGCCAGCATGACGCCAAGCGTGTAGGGATCGGTAACGAGTGCGAGCGCTTTGAAAACGGTTTCCATCGCCGCGCGTCTTACCAGGCAACCGGTTGCAGCAGACCCCAGGGAAGCGGAACCAGCAGAACTTTTGCAAACAAAGTGTGGATGACCAGGGTCGTGACAAAGGCGGTGCTGATGCTGACCAGCCAGGATGAACCCAGCCGAAACAGCAGTACGCTCATAATCAGCATAGATGTCGGCACAAAACCGATCCGGTTGGAAAACAGAATATAGAAAAGCACCCCGCCGATCAGCAACACGACATTGATGACGTTGTTGCGGTCCTGCGCCCAGTCGCCAAGCGTCATCAGAGGCACTGAAGCCAACTGCGCAACACCGCGTGCAATCAGGATCGCGCCGATGATCAGCAGACCCGCGCCGATGATCGTCGGAAACAGATCCGGACCGTAATCCTGGCCGTGCAGTCTGGGGAATGTCTGCGCGTAGGCGATTTCGGCGATGGCAAAAGCCATCAGCACGACGCCGAACACGCTGTCATTGAAACGCATTGTCTGTCTTTTCGATTGATGATCCCGGCTGATGTCTTATTGACCGGGCACATCCGGCAGCTGCCGGTTCGGACCCCGGCCCGATTGTCGACAGACCGTCGAAATGCCGGACCTGTTGAATGAACGGGAAGGCCGCGCCGAAACCGGACCGGCCCTCCCCCATGGTGTTTGACAATCGCACTTTGACTATTTGGCCAGCCCGACCGATGTCATCACTTTGCCAAGCGCTGCATCGCTGTCATCCATCCAGGTGGCAAATTCGGCACCGGGCTTCCACACAAGACCGAAACCGCGGCCGTTCATGAATTCCTGGAACTCCGATGATTGCCAGACTTTCTCCAGCGCGGCGGTGAGTTTCTCATTCGCCTCCGCAGGCATGCCCTTTGGCCCGGCGACGCCGCGCCATGCCGCAAGCTTCCAGTCAAGCCCGGTGGCGTCTTTCAGCGTCGGCACATCGGGAAACGCGCCAAGCTTGGCATCGTCCATGACCGCCAGCGAACGGACCTTGCCGGCGCTGATCAGAGCCGAGGCCTCAACCACCGAACAGGTCACGATGTCGACTCCGCCGGCCACCAGTTCCTGCAGCCCGGGGGCCGCGCCCTTTGAGGGAACCCACGGAGCCGCGTCGGCAGCCGCGCCCGCGCTATCCAGCATTCCGGCCAGCGCCAGATGCCAGATGCCGCCCTGACCGGTGCCGGACCCCTTGTATTTGCCTGGATTGGCCTTGACGGCTGCAATCACGTCCTCGGCTGTCTTCCATTCGCTGTCGGCGCGGACCTGGAGACCGGCGGCGTCGTAATTGTACAGCGCGATCGGCGTGTAATCCTTGCCGGTGAGTTCGGTCAGGCCGGCCCAGTGCATCATGCCGATCTCGACGGTGACGATACCGATCGTGTAACCGTCCGGCTCGGCGGTTGCGATCGCCGAATGCCCGACCACGCCGCTGCCGCCGGTCCGGTTGACCACATTGACCGGCTGGCCGAGTTCGGCCTTCAGCAGGTTGGCGATCATGCGCCCGGTGGCATCCGTTCCGCCGCCCGCGCCCCATGGCACGATGAGGGTGATCGGACGTTCCGGATATTCCGCAGCCGCAGGCAGCATAGCAGTGGCCGTCAACAGTCCGGCAAGCGCAATAGCGGCTGCCGCGCCCAGTTTCCGTCGGTTCAACATATTGGAATTCCCTTTGATTGTTTCCTCACGCCTGCACGCTTGTCTGCTGTGCGGTTGGGCACTTTTTGGCGACCGTGCAATGCCGCAGGGGAAACATGAAACACAGCGGGGCGCACTGCAAGGCATAATGTTATCGAATTGCGCTGCGCCCCAAATTCAAACCCGGCAACCGGACCATCGTGCCCTGACTTTGGCCACGGCTCAATTATCCGGACGGCTCCGCGCCTTGCCGCGATATTTGATCGTCCATTCGGGATCGACGTCGGTGCCGTCATAGGTTCCAAGCACGATGCCCTTGCGGCGGGACTTGCCGCGCATGTTTTCAATATCGCCTTCAGACAATGTGGTGCGCTGGGACAGGCGGCGCCCCCATCTGGCAAGGCGCGAATACATCAGATCGATGATCGCCGCATGCTCCGCGCTTGCACCGAGATCGTGAAATTCCTGCGGGTCGTTCTGCAGGTCAAACAGCATCGGCCGGAAGGGACCATCCGGCCCATTGCCTTCCGCATGCATGAATTTCCACTGTTTGTCGCACACCATGAACAGGCGCGCATCGCGCGGCGCAAGCCCGAGATTGACACACATGGGCGTGGCGGAATAATCGAACTCGCTGATCGCATAGTCCCGCCAGCCTTGCGGTTGCTCGCCGTGCAGAAACGGCGTCAACGCCCGGCCCTCGATCACGTGATCGGGTACCTGGCCGCCGGCGAATTCCACAAAGGTCGCCGCCAGGTCGATGCTCTCCACCAGTTCGTCACAGACCGTGCCGCGCGCAGCGTCTGCTTCAGGCGACGGGTCGTAGATGATCATCGGTATTTTCGCCGACGGATCGTGAAACAGGCATTTCTCGCCCAGCCAGTGATCGCCGAGATAGTCGCCGTGGTCGGATGTGATGACGATCATCGTGTCGTCCATCCGGCCGGTCTTCTCCAGATATGCGAACAACACGCCCATCTGATCGTCGCACTGCCTGATCAGGCCCATATAGGCGGGGATCACCGCATCGCGCACCTCGTCGCGGTGGAACGCCCTGCCGATGGCATTGTTCATGAACTGCTCATAGACCGG
>CAMYKZ010000033.1 GCA_947259045.1 uncultured Afifella sp. | reverse complement strand
GCTTTGTTCAACAGGTCCCGCGCCCTGGCAATGGCCTGTTCGGCCCCGGAAACCGCAAGCGGCTGTTGCAGATATTTGTTCTGCATGTCGATGATGATCAGATGGGCGCCGGAGAGTGCCGCAGGCTCAAGATCCGCGCCTGCAAGTTGCAAGAGGGTTTTCGGTTCAGACATTCGGTCTCCATGAGGTTTGAGTTCGACGCGCAAACGGCGCGGAAAAGGGTGAGGCGAAAGGACACTAACACTTATCTCGCTGATCCGCGGCCAGGTAAATAGCATCCGGTCGGCTCGCTTCAAGCCGCAAGCTGCAAAGCCCTTATCTGCGTCTGGGCAATGCGCCGCGTCGCCTTGAAAATATCATCCAGCGTTTCGATAAGTTCGATCTCGCGGGCATAGGTCAACAGCCGCCTGGGCTCATCGGCCTGCAGCCGGTAAATCTGCTGGCGGGCGATTTCTTCAATCCTCTGGGCAAGATCTTGTTTCATGGCACGAACCTGCTCGGCGCCGGCACGATCTTGCTGGTCCAGCGATTCGACGGTCCGGCCAAGCGCCTGCACCACCTTGCCATGGAGGTTTGCGATCGTAGCGGCTGTCGGCCGGCTTATGGTCACCTGCTCGTCAATCCGTTTGTTCGACGAGGTAACGATGTTGGTGGCAATCTGGTCGCCAATATGTTCCAGATCATTGGCGATCTTGATCAACGCAACCAGTTGCTCCGACTGCTCGGCGGACAAGTTGCTCAGGCTGATCTTCCGCAAATAACCGATGATTTCACGGTGCAGGGCGTCGACCGGCCGGTCCATGGCCTTCAACTGGCTGAGCTGCAGGCGTGTGCCCGAGGTGGCCACGGGGATCACCGCTTCGAGCATGTCCTGCACCAGCCCGCCCAGCCGAACGATCTCGCGCCTTGCAGCATCGAGGGCGATGGACGGCGTTCCCAGAAGCTGATCGTCGATGAATCGTGCAGTAAAGCGCTCGTCCGCGGCAAGGGGCCGATCCGGCACGAGCCATTCGACCAACCGGGTGATCTGCGTCGTAAAGCCGAGGAACAGCGCCGTGTTCGCGACATTGAAAAATGTGTGGACATTGGCAAGCTGGCGCGGCACCTCGGCCGCCGTCATGGCGCGCCCGCTCAGATCCTGGTGCGATGGGGATATGAAACGCGCCAGTTCCGCAAGCTCGCTTACGAAACCGATCCAGATCAACACGCCGGCCACGTTGAACAGGACGTGCACGAGCGCTGTACGGACCGCTTCGCGCGGCTTGCCGAGCGAAGCCAGGACTGCCGTAATGCAGGTGCCGATATTAGCGCCGAGAGCGAGAGCAATCGCGGTTTCCAGTCCTAACAATCCCTGCCCGGCCATGACAATCAGGATGCCGGTGGTTGCCGACGAGGACTGGATGACCGCGGTGAATGCGGCGCCGACCAGTGCCGCCAGCAGTGGATGATCGAGCGATAACATGAAGTCGAGAAACGGTTGAAAGCTGCGTAACGGCCGCATCGCATCGCTCATGATGCTCATGCCGAAGAAGACAAGGCCGAGCCCCAATACGATCAGTCCGTACTGGCGCCAATCCTCCCGCTTGGCCGTGACTGACACAAAAAAGCCGGCCGCGAGGATTGGCAAGGCGATCTTTGTGACCTTGAAAGCCAGGATCTGGGCGGTAATCGTGGTGCCGATATTTGCACCAAGAATGACGGCGACGCTCTGCGACGTCGACATCAACCCCGCTGAAATGAAGCCGACAAGCAGGACGGTCGTGATCGACGATGATTGGATGATCGCCGTCAGAGTGGCGCCGGTGGCCACCCCGACAAACCGGTTGCTTGTCATCCTGGCGAGCAGATTCTTCATATAGTCTCCGGCCACCTGCTTGAGCGCCTGAGTCATGATGTCCATACCGAAAAGGAATAGAGCGAGGCCGCCGACCAGACTGGACACCAGAGTAAACTCATCAAATTCCGGGGTCATTTGGGAGCCTTCGGCGCCGGCTTCTTCACGATCACCACCGGGACATTACAGATCTGCGCGACGCGTTCGGCCACGGAACCGAGCAGGATCGATTGCAGGCCGGTGCGGCCCCGGCTTCCGACCACGACCATGCGGGCTCCCGTCTGCTCGCAAACGTCGAAAATGCGGCCTGCCGGCAGGCCGGAAACGAGCCGGACCGATGCCGACGCCATGGAAGGAAGGTCCGGATGCCGGGCTTTTGCATCGGCAATGAAATCGTCCATCATCTCTTCGGCGACATCAATCATCGGGTGCAGCCAGTTCTCGTCCGGCTTATGGTAAAATCCCGGACTTGCCGCCGGGTCGTGAACGACGTGCAGAACCACAAGCGGCGCGCTTTCAAGCGCCGCCTGCCGCGCCGCCCAAACCAATGCCTGCCTGGAATCTTCGGAGAAGTCGACGGCCACGAGAATGGCCCCGCCATTGGATGAAGACGTCCCGGTCACGGCAGCATGATCCCCCTGATCATAAAGAAGAACATCGCGCCAAGTATGCCGGCGACCGGCACTGTCACCAGCCATGCGGCGGCAATCAGCAGCAGCAGCGAACGTTTAACCAGTTCAAGCCGGTGAATCCGGCCAAGCCCCTTGCGCTCGCCCTTGTTCAACAGCCCGTTGGCGGTCCTGCTTTTCAACTCACGAAGCATTTCCCCCTTGACCGCGACGTTCGCGGCTTCAAAGCGGGCCAGAAACGCATCCACCGCATGCGGGTCGTCAGTACTGTGATGAAGGCGGATTTCCTGCACCATGCGGGCGTAGTTCACCTTCAGATATTCGCGCAGGAAACCGACGCCAAACACGCCACCGACAGCGATATGCGTTGAACTGACAGGCAGGCCGAACTGGGAGGCAATGATCACCGTGATCGCGGCCGCCATGGCGATACAAAAAGCGCGTATGCGATCAAGCTCGGTGATCTCGGACCCGACGGTGCGGATCAATTTCGGCCCGTAAAGCGCAAGCCCGAGGGCGATACCGATCGCGCCGACCAGAAGCACCCAAACCGGGATCGCAGCCTTGGCTGAAACGGAACCGCCGACAATCGCCTCATTTATCCCGGCAAGCGGACCAACCGCGTTGGCGACATCGTTGGCGCCATGCGCAAAGCTTAGCAGTGCGGCAGCGGCGATCAGAGGGATGGTGAACAGTTCGTTGACGCTTTGCTTGTTGTTCGCCAGTTGACCCGCCATCTTGACGACCTGCGGCCGGACCAGAAGATAGACCGCAGAGGCGAATCCGAAACCGACCATGGCGGCAAAACCGAAAGACACTTTCCAGATCTGCTTGACGCCCTTGAGCATCAGATAGGTGCCGAATGCCCAGGCCATGATGGCGACGAGCAGCGGCACGACGCGTTTCGCGGACGCCATAACGTCGTCCTGGTAGGTGACAGTCCGTTTGATCAGATAGAGAAAGACAGCAGCGATGACGCCGCCGAGTACCGGTGAGATAACCCAGCTTGCAGCAATCTGGGCGACCTGTCCCCAGTCGGCGATGGCCCACCCGCCTGCGCCGACACCGGCACCGAGAACACCGCCGACAATCGAATGGGTGGTGGAGACCGGCGCGCCGAGCGCAGTCGCCGCATTGAGCCAAAGTGCGGCGGCCAGCAACGCCGCGATCATCAGCCAGATGAACGTGTCGCTGTTGGCGATCAGGGCCGGGTCGATAATGCCATTCTTGATGGTTCCGACCACATCACCGCCGGCAATCAAGGCGCCGCCGGCTTCGAACAGGACGGCGATCGCGATGGCGCCGGCGAGCGTTATTGCATGCGATCCGACCGCCGGCCCGACATTATTGGCGACATCGTTGGCACCGATATTCATCGCCATGTAACCGCCGATCATGGCTGCGACGACGAGCAGGACGCCATGGGTGCCGCCGTCAGTGCGCACGATGGTAAACAGCATAATACCGACAATGAACAAGAGACCCGTGCCGAACCGAAACAGTTCGCCGCGGTTTATCTGAGCAGACTTCTCAATCTTCGTGACGTTGAGCATGACAATAAGCCTTGTCTTCCTTGTGAGCAGATGAACGGGCCTGCAGTCCGGGCATTGTCATACAGCGGTCAACAAATAGTCATGATTCAGATCAAGCGGTTTCTCTTCCAGTCCGCAGCTGACACGCAGCCGGGATCGCGGCATCCCCTACCCGGCTCGCACATCCGCAAACACCAGATCGAAGCGCTGCAGATATTTGCGCAATCGATCCGCGTCATTGCCGGTCTTCTTGTTCAGCCGCGAGACCGCAAAGAGGGTGCGGCCGGCGGCGCTGATGGAGGTGCTTTCGCGGCAGATGCGGATCACGGCGGCCAATTGCGCCCGGTCGAACAGATCGAGCGCCCCGGCCCGCTCCGGCCCGAGAACCTGTTCGATGATCCGCTCGTCAGCATCGCCCTGGTCACCGGCGTGCCAGAGCACCTGCAGGCGTGCGATCTCCTCGGCCACCGTTTGTTCATTGATCCGGCCGTTTGGCGCCAGCGTGGCCATGCGGGTGACGGAAGCGGACAGGTCGCGGAAATTGGCGTGCCAACCGGCTTCCGCCGTCATGGCGAAGCGAATGTAACGCTGCCGGGCTTCGCGGTTGAATGTGACGTTCTGGCCTTCGGCTTCGCCGAAACGCCTGAGTTCGAAATCAAGATTGGGTTCGATATCCTCGCGCCGGTCGGCGAGCGCCGGCAATCGGAACGTCCACAGATTGAGCCGGGCGTAAAGGTCCTCGCGGAAACGGCCTTCGCGCACGCTTTCGGCCAGGTCTCGGTTGGTGCCGGCGAGAAGCTGGAAATCCGACCCGGTTTCCGTGTCGGCGCCGACCGGCAGGAAGCGTTTTTCCTCAATCGCCCGCAGGCACATGGCCTGTTCGTCGAGGCCAAGCTCGCCGATCTCGTCGAGAAACAACACGCCGTCATGGGCCGCCTTCATCAGCCCGGCGCGAGCCGATTGGGCGCCTGTGAAGGCACCGCGGACATGGCCGAACAGCGCCGACATGGCCTGATCGCCGCGCAAGGTTGCGCAATTGACCTCCACGAACGAACCGGACACCTGACGCCGGGCCTGCTTCAGTTCGAAGATCCGCCTGGCGAGCTGGGATTTGCCGGCTCCCGTCGGCCCGGTCAGGAGTACCGGTGCGCGGGAACGGATAGCGACATTCTCAATCTCGTCGATCATCCGGTTGAAGATCGCATTGCGCGTATCGATGCCGGATTTCAGGAACGACGCCGCCTCCTCGCGCTCGGCGGTGAAACGCGTGGCGATGGAATCGTAGCGCGACAGGTCGAGATCGATGATGGAATGGTAGCCGGCATAATCGGCCTGGGTCCGCTCCTCTTCCGGCTGATCGGTCCGTCGCTTTTTCGGCGGCGACAATTGCAGCAGGCGTCCGGGAATGAACCGGGCTTCCGTCAGAAGGAACCAGCAGATCTGCGCGACATGGGTGCCGGTGGTGATGTTGACGAGATAATCTTCATGTTCGGGATCGAACGGATAGCCGTCTGCGAAGTCGCGCAGACCGGTATACATTTCCGCAAAGTCCCAGGGATCCTTGAAATCGATCCGGTTCAGCCGGACTTCGGTTGCCGGCGAAACGGCCTCGATATCGGCGACAATCCGATCGGCGAGACTTTTCCAATGGCCATCGTAAAAGAGTTCCAGCCGGTCGATGAACAGGCCGTCCTGCTGACACAGCCCAAGCGTCGGACGCCATTTGGGACGGCCGTGCCGGCCGGGCATGTCCAGCACCGTTCCGAGAAATCCTATCGCGACACGCCTGCGCATAATCTATCCATTTTTCTAATATACGATATTTTTGTATCTCATATTTCCTAATTTACAATCAACTCACATTTCATAAAGTATTTGCTTCGGATTTTTATTATGTAATTATTTCAATAACTTATTATCTAAAAATGCCTTTCTTTCCCGATTGTTTCTGCAAACTGGCACGGCTGTTGCATTTATCCCGGCACTGACCGGATTGGCCGGCGGTGACGAAGAAGGACCGGAACAATGGCGAACAAGACACTCTTTGGTTCCACAACAGGAAAACTGATCCCGCATGCGGATGCGAAAAACCATCACAAGGCTCCGGCCTATGGTTTGACGCCGGAGCAGGCGCTGGCACAGCTTGCGGTCACCGGGACCTTCAATGATACCTATTACACCGATGCGCGCGAGCAGCTCGACCAGGTGTCGAAGCTTGCCTGGCAGGTCGATGCCGATTTTCTGGCAAAGACGGCGGTCTACGCTTTCGAAAAGGGTCACATGAAGGACATGCCGGCTTTGCTGCTGGCGATCCTGTCGGGCATGCAGGGCGATCATTTTTCGCGGGCGTTTCCGCGCATCGTGAAAAACGGCAAGATGCTGCGCAACTTCGTGCAGGTCATGCGCTCCGGCGTGACCGGGCGCAAGTCGCTGGGCACGCGTCCGAAGCGGTTCGTGCGTGGCTGGCTGGAAGAAGCTGGCGACATGGCGATCATGCGCGCAGCCGTCGGCAACGACCCGTCACTGACCGATGTCATCAAGATGGTTCATCCGAAGCCTGGATCGGCCTCGCGTGAAGCGCTTTATGGCTACCTGATCGGCAAGCCGCATGACGTGAAGGCCCTGCCGGCTCTGGTGAAGGCTTTCGAGGCGTTCAAGCGTAACCCGTCGCTGCCGGTGCCGAACGTGCCGTTCCAGATGCTGACCTCGCTGAACCTGACGAAGGATCACTGGGTCCAGATCGCGGACTATGCCAGCTGGCAGATGCTGCGGCAGAACCTGAACACCTTTGCGCGCAACGGCGTGTTCGAGGTCGACGGATTTGCCGGGATGGTTGCTGAACGGCTGGCCGACCGGCGTGAGGTGGAACGGGCGCGGGTGTTTCCGTACCAGCTGATGGTGGCCTATGCCATGACAGCGGAAACGGTGCCGGCGCTGGTGCGCAACGCGCTGCAGGATGCGATGGAAATCGCCATTGCCAACGTGCCCAGGGTCGGCGGCCATGTCGTCGTCTGCCCGGACGTCTCCGGATCGATGGTCTGGGCTCCGGCAACCGGGTTTCGCGAAGGTGCGACGTCGGCGGTGCGCTGCATCGATGTCGCCGCCCTGGTGGCTGCGGCATTCCTGCGGCGCAACCGGAAGGCACGGGTTCTGCCGTTTGAACGGGATGTGGTGGACATCCGCCTCAACGCCCGCGATGCGGTGATGACCAATGCCCGCAAGCTGGCCAAGATCGGCGGTGGCGGAACCAATTGTTCGGCGCCGTTGAAGAAGCTGGCCGACGAAAGGGCAAAGGTCGACCTGGTCGTCTTCGTATCGGACAACCAGTCCTGGGTCGATGCCTCGAAAGGCGGGTACCAGGGTACGGCGATGATGCGCGAATGGGAACGCGTGAAAAACGTCAACCCGAAGGCCAAGCTGGTCTGCGTCGATATCCAGCCCGCCACGACCTCACAGGCGAAGGGCCGGGCGGACATTTTGAACGTTGGCGGATTTTCCGACCAGGTGTTCAAGGTGATCGGCAAGATGATGAGCGAAGGTACAGACGATCACTGGGTCAAGACGATCGACGCAGTTGATCTTTGAACGACGGCCCCGGCGGAATAAGCCGCCGGGGCACCAGACGAACTGAATCAGGCGAAATGAAAGCCATGTCGAATGCAGATGGAACTACAGACTTTAACTCTCCAGGTCGCGGGTTCGAATCCCGCCGGGTCCATCATTTGCGGGCCCGTAGCTCAGCGGTAGAGCGGGCACGTTTCATCACCCCTTGTCGACATGACTCATTGGCGTTGGCCGAAAGATTAAAGGATTTGAATTCAGGCTGTGACGAATGCCTGTGAAACTACATCACGCTTCAGGTCGCGGGTTCGAGTCCCGCCGGAGCTTGCTCCGTAGCTCAGTTGGTAGAGCAAGAGCCCGCCGTTTCACAAACAATTTGTCGTCACAGCGACAAACAGACAATCGGGCGAATGCCGAATGAAACTACAGCACAGACCGGGATCATCCGTGGGGTTCGACTCCCCACCTTCGCAAGCGCTCTCTGGCATGGGCGGGACCCCACGTTTCATTTATCCTTTGTCGCCCGCTTTCGACCATCCGGCGAATGCCGGCGGGATTACAGGTAGAGCGTCCATCCTGAACTGGATGGAAGGCCGGGCATTCAAACTGCCCCATCCGTCTCGGCCACTGGTCGATAGCGGACGCAGCTCAGATCATCCCGCCAGATCTTGTCGCCGGTTTCGGACACACATTCACAGGACTTTTGTCCTAGACTGGTTTCAACATGGCCTGTGCGTACAGCGCCGCAACAGAGGAAAAGACGATGACCGAGATTTTGAGCGGACAGGATCTGATCAATGCCGGCATGCGCCAGGGCAAATGGTTCGGCAAGGCGCTGCAGGCGGCCAATGCCGAGTTGCAGCGCGGCGGCTCGGCCGACGATGCGCTTGCGGCTGCACGCACGTTCGAACCACCCCCGGCGACGCCCCTGCGGCCCGCCGGCGCGGTATCGTTCCATGAGAACATCGAGGCCGAAACGCCCGACGAAGAAGCCAATGTCGCGGCGGTGTGCCAGCATATGAGCGAACTGATGCGCACGCCGGTGCTGCGCGCCGGCGCGATCATGCCCGACGCCTGCCCGGCCGGTCCGGTCGGCACGATCCCCGTCGGCGGCGTCGCCGTCTCCGAAGCCATTCATCCGGGCATGCACTCAGCCGATATCTGTTGTTCGATGGCGATTTCGGTGTTTCCCGATATCGCCCCGGCAGCATTGCTGGACGCCGTGCATCAGGTCACCCATTTCGGCCCGGGCGGACGCCCGCGCGGCCAGCAGTTCCGCCCTCCGGCCGAACTGATGGCGCGTTTCGAGGCGAACGATTTCCTGCGCGATATTTCCAGCCGGGCGATCGAGCATTTCGGCACCCAGGGCGACGGCAACCATTTCGCCTATGTCGGCACGATCAAATCGACCGGCGAGACGGCGCTTGTGACCCATCACGGTTCGCGCGCGCCGGGCGCCAGATTATACGGCAAGGGCATGAAGGTGGCGGAACGGGTGCGCCGGCAGGTCTCACCGGAAACACTGAAGCAGAATGCCTGGATCCCGGCCGATACAAAGGACGGCGACGCCTATTGGGAAGCGCTGCAGATCATCCGCGAATGGACGAAGGGCAACCACTACGTCATTCACGATATGGCGGCCGACCGGCTGTCCGCCAAAGTTTCCGATCGGTTCTGGAACGAGCACAATTTCGTTTTCCGCCGCTCCGACGGGCTGTTCTATCACGGCAAGGGCGCCACGCCGGCTTTTGACGGCTGGGCCGACGACGCCACCGATCTGACGCTGATCCCGCTCAACATGGCGGAACCGGTCCTGATCGTGCGCGGCAAGAACGCCGAGAACGGACTTGGCTTTTCGCCGCACGGCGCCGGCCGCAATTATTCTCGCACGCAGCACAAGCGCATGCAGGTCGGGCGAACCGATGCGGATATCTTCGCCGACGAGACGAAGGATATCGACGCGCGTTTTTTCTCCGGCATCACCGATATTTCGGAGTTGCCGAGCGCCTACAAGAACGCCGCGGCCGTCCGCCGGCAGATCGAACATTACGGCCTGGCCGAAGTGGTCGACGAGGTCGTGCCCTATGGCTGCATCATGGCCGGCGACTGGGAAGCCGACGCGCCATGGCGGCGGAAGAAAAAGGAGAAGGCCGAAGCCGCAGCGCGGGCAGCCAGGCAGACATAGCGCAAGGGCGCGGTGGAGAGCCGCGCCCTTGCATCATTTGCGATCAGGCCATGAGTCAGAAGCCGGAATATTCCGGGCTGCGCCCCTCTATCCACCCATCGAGACCTTCGCGAATGTCATCGGTTTGCACCATGCGCGCAAACTGTTCGCTTTCGATCTTCAACCCTTCCGCCATCGTAGTGTTCAAACCGCGTGTGACAGCTTCGATGATCCTTGCGGCCGCGATCGAAGAATGTCTGAGGATGCGGTCGGCAAGCGCAAAAGCCTCCGGCAACAGATCCTCGTGCGGCACGATCTTGTTGATGAGACCGATTTCACAGGCGCGCTGCGGCGTGAATGCATCGCCCGTCAGCAGGTGTTCAAGCGCGCGCTTGCGGCCGGCCAGTCGCGGCAGACGCTGGGTGCCGCCGAAAGTCGGCGGCATGCCGATATTGATCTCCGGTTTTGCGAAAACGGCTTTTTCACTCGCCACCGCCAGATGCACTGCCTCGGTGATTTCGCAACCGCCGCCGAACGCCAGGCCATTGACGGCGGCGATAATCGGCTTGGGAAACGCCTCCATGCGGCTGGTCATGGCCTGGCCACGGCGGACGAACTCCCGAACCGCGACTTCCGGCCCTTTGCGGACAGTATCGGCAAATTCATGGATGTCGCCGCCGGCGGAGAAGGCTCTGTCGCCGGCACCGGTTATGACAATCGCACGAATGCGTCCGTCGGTTTCGATGCGATCCAGCAGGTCCAGCAGCAGGTCATTGGTCCGGTAATCGATGGCGTTCAGTTTTTCAGGCCGGTTGAGGGTCAGAAGCGCGATACGGTCGCTGATGTCCAGCAGCACAGGTTCGCTCACGGGAGATCCTTTCGGTTGGCGCAATTTCAAAACCGAACGTATCGATGGGAGTTTATTAAGTATACTCACTGGTCAGTATACATAGCGATATGGTAAAACCCCCATTGCAGACCAGAGACCGCCTTCTCGACGCCGCCAACCGCCTATTTTACGCCGAAGGCATCAGGGCTGTCAGCGTCGATGCGGTCGCGGCAAAAGCCGGCGTGACCAAACGCACGCTCTATTATCATTTCCGAAGCAAGGACGATCTGATCGAAGCCTATCTGTCTTCCCGTGATCAGCCTAATCTGAACGCCTTCAAATCATGGTTCGAAGAAGCGGACGGGCCGCTGGCTGGCCGGATTGCGGCGATTTTCGCCGGCGTTGCCAAAGCGGCGAAAAGTCCGAAATGGAAGGGCTGCGGGTTTCTGCGCACAGCCGCCGAGCTTGCGAACATGCCTGGCCATCCCGCGATCAAAATCGGTGCTGCACACAAAAAACGGTTTGAAAGCTGGCTTACCGATATTCTGCGCAACGAGAACATAGAAGAGCCGGAACTGCTTGCACGGCAGATCGTGCTTTTGATGGATGGCGCGTTCTCCACCATGCTGGTCCATCGCGACCCGGCCTATATCGAAACGGCGGGCCTTGCGGCGGCATCGCTTGTTGAGGCCGGCCTGCGGGAAATCTAACCCGCCTGTGCCGGTTCTGATGTTCCGCTGCCCCTATCCGGCTTCGGCGCAGGAAATAATATCCAGCAGATCAGCGCAGCTACCGCGAGGCTCAGCAACGTAAACCACAGCGCAGGGCCGGCAAGCTGTGGCGGGGCGATCCGGTATGGAATGAGATTGGTTCCGTAGCGGGCCGGATCGATCAGCATTTTCGTGATCCAGGGGCTCGCGAGCGCAATCGCAAAAGCCGCCGCGACAAGGACGCCTGGTGCGAACCAGCCGGCTGCGCGCGCAATGAGACCGGCGGGCACCGGGAACAAATCGTCATCGGGCCTGTCAAACGGCGATATAAGACCTTTAAGGAGGCCCGCCACGATCAGCGCATGACCGAAAATCAGAACAAACAGCACAACCAGGGTATAGGTCTGCAACAGCCAGGCATATTGGCTCGGCTCGCCAAGCAGATCGGGAAACGCCGCGTCCCACAGGCCGGCATAAAGCGTCCCCGTTGCAAGGTAGCCGAGCGTCGATGGTGCGCCGGCGAAGGCCAGAACGGCCAGCAACGCTATGGCAAAACCTGACCGGCTGGCCATCAAAAGACGGAGCGGACTGTTCCCTGGCATCGGACCCGGCAGACGGCCGGCCGTCAGGATCAGCGCCGTGAACGAAAGGCCATGGGCAACAGCCATTGCGACAGCCGCAAAGACCGACGGATTGAGGCTTGTCCCGACCATCATCATCATCGCGCCCGAGGATGCGATGGCGGCCCAGGCGAGGATGCGCATCCGGCTGCGCTGGCGCAGCGCCAGGATTGCCCCGGCAATCAGCATCAGCCCACCGGCCAACGGCACCGCCAGAGACCAGGCCGGTGTATCGCCCAGAAACGGATGGACGCGCATCAGCAGATAAACCGGGATCAGAACCGCGACACCGAACAGCAAGGCGGACAAGGATGCGGGAATGGCCGGATCATCGGTCAGCCGGGCCGCCGCCGGTCCCTGCGCGGCAAATATCGCGATGCCGGCGAGGATCGCTGCAAAAACGGGCTCATAAAGATCCGATTCCCGGAGCTGCCATGCGCCGTTGATTGCACCGGTCATGGAAACAATCATGCCGTCGTCGAAGCCAGAACTCTTGTCTGCCAGCATGGAACAGGCCAAGAGCAGCATAAGCGTGCCGGCAGCCGCCGCGGCCGGCGGAACAAATGCCAATGTACGCCTGTTGTGTTTGCCCCGACTGAGACTTGCGATCCATGCGGTTGCAAGGGCGGAAAGCGCGCAGAATATAATGAGCGCGAAAAAGCTGTCGGCCAGTACCAGGCCTTGCAGGCATGCGGTGAGCAATAACATTGACGGCAGAACCTTGCCGCTGTTTGCAGGCCTGCCGGAGACCGCATGATCGATCAGCGCAAAGGCTGCGGCAAAGTTGATCAGCAGGACAAACAGCACCGAAAGCCCGTCGATGGCGTAGGAAAATTCAAAGCCGGACTGTTTGAGCCGATCGATGCCGCCGAAAATCACCAGACCGGATGAAAGCGGCGGCAGCAGTACGCCGAAAAAGACAAAACACCCTGCCGGCACAAGCGCCAGGATCAGACCGGCGAACGCACCGATCAGCCGGATCAATACCGGCGCAATCAGCGCGCCAGCAAACGGCACGGCGATGGCGGCAAGCGTCCAGTCGAATTGTTGCGGTGTGCCCGGTTCCATGCGCTCCGACTAGGCGCAGCCCCTGGCCCGGTCAAGCGGCATGGCTTCACGAAGCCGTGCGGACACGATGCAACCGACTGAACCGTGAAGCGGACCTGAAGCCAAATCGCTCAATGCGAGCTCGAATTTGCTTCTTGCCTCCGACGCCGGGGCCAAACTAGCCTGTGCATCTGATGTCGAACCAGGAGCACACAATGCCGGCCGGTACGCTGCCAACATATTATCTGCAAAATGAGATGACCATGTGGCGGCACGATTTTCACAGCCGGCCCGAACTGGGCTTTGACGAACATCGAACCTCGGCACAGGTCGCAGAGTTGCTGGGTGAGTTCGGTCTTGAAGTCCATCAGGGGATCGGCCGGAACGGCGTTGTCGGCATTCTGCAGCGCGGCAACGGCCCGCTCAGCATCGGGCTGCGCGCAGACATGGATGCGCTGCCGATCTGCGAACAGAACCGGTTTGCCTATCGCTCCGGCAACGATGGCGTCATGCATGCCTGCGGCCATGACGGCCACATTGCAATGTTGCTCGGCGCGGCAAAACATCTCTCCGCCAATGATGATTTCAACGGCCGGGTCGTGTTCATCTTCCAGCCCAACGAGGAACATGGCCTCGGCGCGCCGGCAATGATCGAAGACGGGCTGTTCGGGCGGTTCGATGTCGATCAGGTCTACGCAATGCACAATATTCCCGGCATGGCGCTGGGTACATTTGCGACACGGTCCGGACCGATCACAGCGAGCGAAAGCCTTTTTGAGATTAGCGTGGCCGCACGTGGCGGGCATGCCGCACTGCCGCATATGGGGGTCGACGCCATCCTGGTCGGTTCGGAGATTGTCGGTGCGCTGCAGACCATCGTGGCGCGTAAACTAAACCCCAGCCTCAACGGCGTGGTGTCGGTCACGGAGTTTGCCACTGACGGCGGGCGCAATATTTTGCCGGGCCATGCCACATTGCGCGGCGATGCACGTGCACTCGCGCCCGATATCAACGCGGCAATCGAAAAGCGGATGCGGCAGATTGTCGAAGGGATCTGCCTGGCCCATGACGTCACCGCAAATGTCAGCTACGAGACGATTTTTCCCGCAACGATCAATGCGGCTGCGCCCGCCCGGGCGGCGGTGGACGCCGCGACCGAACTGGTTGGCGCGAACCATGTTGATGGCGACTGCCCGGCAAAACTTTTTTCAGAAGATTTCGCCCATATGGCGGCTGCGAAACCCGGCTGCTTCGTCCTGATGGGCAATGGTTTAGACGGCGCCAATGCCCGGCCGCTTCATTCCGCCGATTATGATTTCAACGACGAGGCCCTGA
This sequence comes from uncultured Afifella sp., assembly GCA_947259045.1. GTDB lineage: Bacteria > Pseudomonadota > Alphaproteobacteria > Rhizobiales > Afifellaceae > CAMYKZ01. The sequence continues at coordinate 23,983 of CAMYKZ010000033.1, read as the reverse complement.
CCTTTGGCTCGTCGTTTTGGGCCACACTTGTGGAACAGCAATTGAGCGGAGACCAGGCATGATGTTTGCCAAGCGGATGGACGAACTCCGCCGGCGGATCGGCGAAGAGGGTTTTGACGTTGCGCTGATCACCGACGACGACGCGGTTTATTATTTCACCGGCTATTATGACTATCTTCATATGGAATTCGGGCGGCCGACGATCCTTGTCGTGCCACGCGCCGGCGAGAGCATTCTGATCACGCCGTCGATGGAAATCGATATGGCCGAAGCCGCCGCCATCGTCGACCGCATCGCACCGTGGAACGACGGTCTTGGCGATGAATGGCGCGAAGTGCTGCCTGATGTTTTGAACGGTAGCGGGCGCGTTGCGATCGAATCCGACCGGATGCCGCCTGTCGTGCGCAATTATGTCTCGACAATCGTTGACGGACATCGGATCGGCGAGATCACGCCGATTGTCGCCGACATGCGGATGATCAAATCCGATGAAGAACTGGACCTGGCGCGCCATGCGGGACAGGTGGCCATGGCAATGATGACGGCCGGCCGCGCAGCCATCGGCGACAATGTGCCGGAATTCGAGGTGGCGCTGGCAACATCGGCGGCCGGCACCCGCAAGGCGGCTGAACTGCTTGCGGCCCACTACCCGGATCAGCGCATGTCTCCCAACACCCATTTCCTGCAGATCATGGCATCCGGCCGCGACATTACCATGCCCCACCACCGGGCGAGTGCGCGGATCATGCAGCGCGGCGAGCCGGTATTTCTCTGTTTTTGCGGCATGACCAATTTTCACCGCTTCAAGCTTGGCTTCGACCGGACATTCTGGATCGGCGAGATCGCCGACAAATCACAGGCCCCTGTCTATCAGGTTGCGGTGGAAAGCCAGGCAGCCGCTCTCGGCATGCTGCGCCCGGGCGTTAGCGCTGAGGACGTTCATGCCGCCTATGCTGAGGTCATTCAGGCGGCCGGATTCGACTATCCGTTCCGCTGCGGACGGGCGACCGGGTTCAGTTTCCTGGAAAAACCGCAACTGGTTGCCGGCGACAAGACAATTTTGAAACCGGGCATGGTGTTCGCCGTTGACGGGTCGGTCAGCGTCGCCAGGACGTTTCGCGCCCAGGTCGGCGACAGTTTTATCGTCACCGAAGACGGTTATGAGCCGCTGACGGATCATCCGAAAGCGCTCGAAGATGTGATTGTCCGGCAGTGAGCGCCGGCCTTGCCGGATGGCGTTTGCTTACATACCTTGGCGATATATGGAGCGAGACCGATGACCGATACTTCCGAAAATGCCGCCGATGCAAACGTGCAGGAAAAGACAGACGCCGAGTGGCGTGAGCAACTGACGCCGGAAGAATATTATGTCACGCGGGAGCATGGCACCGAGCCCGCTTTCAGCCACCCCTACAATAATGACAAGACCCCTGGCCGGTATGATTGTGTCTGTTGCGGCGCAGCCCTGTTCAGTTCCGATGCCAAATTCGATTCAGGCACCGGCTGGCCAAGTTTTTTCCAGCCCGTCAGCCCGGATGCAATTGCCGAATATGTCGACAAGGGGTTCTTCTCCACCCGCACCGAAACACGCTGTGCGCGTTGTGACGCGCATCTGGGCCATGTGTTCCCAGACGGGCCGCAGCCGACCGGACTGCGCTATTGCATGAACGGGGTTGCGCTGTCGTTCAAACCGGTTGATGAAGCCTGAACCACTGTTCAGACCGGAGTTTCCATGAAACCGCCAATTGCCGACAAACGTCCGGTGACGGACACCCGTCACGGCCACACGCTGACTGACGATTATGCCTGGCTGAGAGCCGACAACTGGCAGGACGTGATGCGCGACCCGTCGGTTCTGGCGGCGGATATCCGCGCCCATCTGGAGGCGGAGAATGCCTATTTCAAAGCCGGGATGGCAGACACGGAGGCGCTGCAGGAAACCCTGTTTGCTGAAATGAGGGGGCGTATCAAGGAGGACGATTCCTCCGTGCCGGCGCCGGACGGGCCGTGGTCCTACGGCATCCGCTTTGTCGAAGGCGGCCAGCATCCGCTTCTGGTGCGCGAACCGCGCGAAGGCGGCGCGGAAAGTGTCATGCTGGATGGTAATGCGCTGGCCGACGGCAAAGCCTATTTCCGGCTCGCCGGTGCCAGCCACTCTCCCAACCACGACAGGCTGGCCTGGGCTTTCGACGACAAGGGTTCGGAATTTTTCACGCTGAAATTCCGCGACCTTGAAACCGGCGCCGATCTGGCAGACGAAATATCCGATACCGGCGGCGGCGGCGTCTGGTCTGCCGGCGGCGATGTGATTTTCTATATCCGCCTGGACGACAATCACCGGCCGTCAAAATTGTTTCGGCACAGGCTGGGCGATGATCCGGCCGACGACGTTCTGGTCTACGAGGAAAAAGACGCCGGCCTGTTCATGGGCGTGGGCAAGACCCAATCGCACAATTACCTCATCATCGATTGCCATGATCACGAAACATCGGAAGTGCGCTTCCTACCGGCCGGCCAACCGGATGCCAAGCTACAACTGATTGCGGCACGCGAACACCAGGTGGAATATTCCGTCGATGAAGCCGGTGGAACGTTCTATATCCTGACCAACCGTGACGGCGCCAAGGACTTCAAGATCGTCACCGCACCGGCCGATGATCCGGGCCCGCAAAACTGGCAGGACCTGATTGAGCATAAACCGGGGCGGCTGATCCTGTCGCACAGCGTCTATGCCGATCATATGGTGCGCCTGGAACGTGAAGACGGGCTGCCGCGGATTGTCATCCGGCGGCTGTCGGACGGCGACGAACACGCCATTGCCTTCGACGAAGAGGCCTATTCGCTCGGCCTTTCCGGCGGTTACGAGTTCGACACCAGCATGATCCGCTTCACCTATTCGTCGATGACCACGCCGCAACGGACCTATGATTACGACATGGAGAGCCGGGAGCGGACCCTGCGCAAGGAGCAGGAGGTGCCGTCAGGGCACGATGCGGACGATTATGTCACCCGGCGGGTGATGGCCCCGGCCCATGATGGCGAAAGCGTGCCGGTGTCACTGCTCTATCGCAAGGATACGCCGCTCGATGGGTCAGCGCCCTGCCTGCTTTACGGTTACGGCTCCTATGGCATGGCGATGCCGGCTGGTTTCGGCACATCGCGGCTGTCGCTGGTCGACCGCGGTTTTGTCTATGCCATTGCGCATATCCGCGGCGGCAAGGAAAAGGGTTTTGCCTGGTACGAAGACGGCAAGCGCGAGAAAAAAACCAATACGTTCAAGGATTTTGTTTCAGCCGGCGAGTTTCTCGCCGCCGAAAATTTCACCGCCCGCGGCCGCATCGTCGCCGAAGGCGGCTCAGCCGGCGGAATGCTGATGGGTGCTGTCGCCAACATGGCGCCGGACCTGTTTGGCGGCATCATCGCGGTGGTGCCGTTTGTCGATGTGATGAACACGATGCTCGACGACACGTTGCCGCTGACGCCGCCGGAATGGCCGGAATGGGGCAATCCGATCACCAGCGAAACCGATTTCAGGACCATCCTGTCCTATTCGCCTTATGAGAATGTCGCAACGCAGGCCTATCCGCCGATCCTTGCGATGGCCGGACTGACGGACCCACGGGTCACCTATTGGGAACCGGCCAAATGGGTGGCGCGGCTCAGAGCGAACAAAACCGACGGCAATCTGCTTTTGTTGCGCACCAATATGGATGCCGGCCATGCCGGCGCGTCCGGCCGGTTCGACGCGCTGAAAGAAACCGCGATCGAACAGGCTTTTGCTGTGAAAGTCACCCTCGTTGCCTGATCCGCACCGGCACAGGTTAATGCAGACAATCGGAACCATTGCTTCAACCGTTATTTAAACATGCCATGCTAGGAAGGATTTGACGAAAATTTCAACCTATCCTTGAGACCCCATGAACCAGTCCTTTCAGCACAGTAACAGTTTGATTGAATTCCTCAGCCTGCGGCTGTTTCCGGCAAAACTGACCATCAAGGCGAAAGCCGAACTTCTGACCGGCGACAAATACGATGCCGCCATGGCCTATATCGAGGCAATCGATTGCTACGAGGCGGAACTGAGCGAGCTTTCTGAGACGGCATTGCAGCAACTGATTGCCGACGAGAAGGAAGGCGATGAAGAGCTTCAGCGGGAACAGGATCAGCAGGAAGAAAATAATCGTTTCTTCTACGACCGGTCAGCGCGGGCGGATTATTTCGAGTGGACCAAGCGCGAAACCTGGTCGATTGACGACGCGACAGCGTTGTTGCTCGGCAAGGATCCCGATGTGGTCTATTGGGACAATGTCAATCCGCTGGTTTACAAATCGAAATTCGCAAAACGGTACGGCGACCTTCGCCAGCAACTGAAATCGGTTCGCGATTCCGGCGAACTTCACAAGTCCCAGACACCCGCAGCTTACCTGCACTATGCCAAGTTTTCCGGCTTCGCCCTGCCGGCGGAACTGGAAGCTCTGCTGGCGCCGGTCCGCAAGACCGAAGACAAGCCGGCGGAACCGGAAGCACCGTGCGAACAACCCAGCGGTGTCACTGAATTCCAGCGGCTGCTTGAGCAGAACCGGCAGAAGCTTCAGGCGCCAAAACCCGATGAGGCAGAAGAGCCTGCTGCAAAGGCGGATTCCGGTTCAGACACGATCATGATGATGCGCCTGGAACGGGAAACGCTTCTGAAAATGCTGGGCGCCGTCGCCATCGGGCGTTACGGCATGGACCCGGCTTGCGCGGACATGTCGGTCACAGAGACAATCGTCAACGATTTCGAAAAAGTCGGCCTTTCGGTCAAACCGGACGCCGCCCACAAACTGCTCGCCGATGCGGCCCGGCTGGTTTCGGCCCAGAAGCAGGCGGTCTAGCGCTCCAGCGATTCAACAAAATCTTTTGCTTCCTTGAGGCCGCATCCCGTCATTTCGCGATAATGCTTGATCGCGTTGATCTTGTGGCCGCTGGCCATGAGTTTCCGGACTTCCGCAAGGCCTGTTGTGTCCGGGATTGCAGAACCAGCCTGAATATTCGTCTGGCCGGCTCGCTGGCGGCGCCGGCCGGTTGCGGTATCGCGCACCGACATGCGGCCGATCACGAAGCTGAACAGCGCGACGGCGGCGATTACGATCCACGGATTCATGGCGAAAACAGATTCCAAGTCAGATCTCCTCGTCACAAGGCCGGCGCATACAGTCCGAAGCGATACTTCGGCAGATACGCTAACGCCGATAAATCGACCATACTATACACGTAATTGGAAAAAACTGAATCGGCCGCCCGTTGCAATTTTCTCATACTCCGTCTGGATCGGATATTGGCGAACAAATTTCAGAGTTACTGAATTGATGCCGCACAAACACAGGATTTTCCGAAACCTCGATTAACCAGTTAACCGCTTCAAATAACCATTAATATCGGGCTGTTTAATCAATTTTTGTTATTTTCGAAAACAATTCGATCAATTGTTATTAAAACTTCCTGTGATATTTAAGATCTAAATTTCTTTGCGAAACAACAATATTTAATTAGCCAATGACTGACACCTCTGACACAGACGACAAGGGCGGGACGAATATGAGCGAAACGACACCTTCCGTGGAGACGGGAAAATCTGACGAGCTGGTTGAGTTCCTCTGCCTGCGCATGTTTCCGGACAAATTGACAATGGCGGTTCAGAAAGAGGTGGTTTCCGGCGCCCGCAAGGACGAACTGGATGCCTATCTGCAGAGCGTTGCGGAATATGAAGACGAATTGCGTGGCCTGTCTTCTGTTGCCTTGATGCAGTTGATCGACGATGAGCACGAGAAAGACAAGCTGACCGAACTTGAAGAAGCAGCCCGTGTCGAAGGCGAGCGGTTTTTCAACAAACCGACAGCGCGGGCCTATTATCGCAGCTGGGTGGAGCGCAATTACTGGACCCTGGATGAAGCAACCGCGCTGATCCTGGGCAAGGATCCCAAAGTGGTCAACTGGGACAGTATCGACCCGCTGGTCCATAAATCGGCCTTTGCGCGCCGCTATGAATCGCTCAGGCGGCAGTTTCTCAGGGCACGCTTTGACGGCATGCTGTTTGAGCCGCTGGTTCCGGCCGATTTCCTGCGTTACGCCAAAACCGTCGGCTTTGCCCTGCCGGTCGAACTGGATGCATTGTTGCGCTCCGATGACGAGGAACAGGCGCGCCAGCAGAAACACGCCATCAACGCGATCCGGCTGGCTGAATTGCAGAAAGCCGTTGAGGAGGCAGCCAGGCCGGAACCGGATCCGGACCCTGAGGAGATCCTGGAGGCCGTTCTGGCCGATGGTGCGTCGAAGGCCCACAGTGAACCGGCCGAACGTCCCGATGCCGTAATGGATGACAGTGTGCCGGACGCCGATGTTGCAGTGGCGGCGGCAACTGAACCATCGCATGCCCCGAAAATCGACCAGGCTGCCGACATCGAAAACGATGATGCGGCGCTTGCAGATCCGCTTGCGGCGGATCTGGCGCTGGCCGCGGAAACGCCTGCAGACCTGGACCTGATAGCCACTGATATTGCGGAGCCGGGCGCATCTTCCGCCGCCGACACCCGGACTGATGCGGATGCCCGGACTGATGCCGGCACTGAACCTGATGAGGACACTGGGGCGGAAACGGAAGCCGCCGTGGAAGCGATGCCGGCAGAAGATCGGGAAACACTGTTGAAGATTTTTGCCGCAATGGCGATCGGCCGTTACGGATACGAACCCGGCTCCAGGCGCAATTCGCCGATCACCGATATCGTCAAGGACCATGAGAAAATCGGTCTTTCGGTCGACGCGGCAACGGTGCGCAAATGGCTGCGCGATGCCGCCGAACTGGTCCCCGACCAGGAAAGCTGATCGGCCATCTGCGTTTCTGAATAAGACTGGTTTAACGGGAAAACGGTTCCGGCTTTCATGCCGGAGCCGTTTTCTTTTTGCTCTGCAATTGCGTTGCAATTTCCCTGGTGGCGCTTGCAGGCTGCGTCAGGACTGTTAGATAGAAGATATGCCGGACAACGGCGAACGGATTTCATGAAACGAGGAGACGACAATGTCCTTTACATTGCCCGAACTGCCCTATGCCTATGATGCACTTGCACCGCATATGTCAGCGGAAACGCTGGAATTTCATCACGACAAACATCACAATGCCTACCTGACCGTCATGAACGATATGATCGCCGGCAAGGATTATGCATCCATGTCGATTGAGGATATCGTCAAAAAGAGCTTTACCGACGATCCCAAACTATTCAACCAGGCCGCCCAATATTACAATCATGTCCACTTCTGGAAATGGATGACACCGACCAGCGGCGGGGTCCCGGGCGCGCTTGAGGCCAAGATCAACGAAGATCTGGGATCGATGGAAAAGTTCCGCGCAGCCTTCATTGACGCCGGCAAGACCCAGTTCGGCTCGGGCTGGGCCTGGCTTGCCATGAAAAACGGCAAACTTGAAGTGATGAAGACACCGAACGGTGAAAATCCGCTTGTGCACGGCGGCACACCGCTTCTGGGCGTCGATGTCTGGGAACATTCCTATTATATCGATTACCGCAATGCCCGCCCGGTCTATCTGGAAACCTGGTTCGACAGCCTGATCAACTGGGATTATGTCGGCGAGCTGTTCGAATCCGCCAGCTGAAGTCTGCATTTTTCAAGAAAACGAATCCCGGGGCCTGAAAACGGCGCCGGGTTTTTGCTGCCCGGATTAGTGCGGGACAATTATTTCAAGACACCTATTTCACCAGCTTGTATTTCCCGCCGGACTGTCCGGACGCCGAGCCCAGTTCCTTGCATGGCCTGGCCCTGGCCCGGCACTGAACGGCACCGCCGGCTGCCCTGCAATCGACCTGCCGGTTCGCGGCCACGGACCAATTGCTCCATATCGGGCCGCGGGCAAGAGCCGCCCGGTTTCGCCAGTCCTGGACGGCAGCCTTCCGGGCAGCCTGCTTCGCAGCGGATTTTGCACCACCGACAATATCGGAACTGGCGCAGGCCTTGGCGGCATAGACTGGCGCTGACAGCAATTGGCCGCACAGGACCGCAAGCAGCAGGCAGACGACATATTTTTGCATTGACCGGCACCGCCGTGGATTTTCCCTCAATCCATAAGACGCGCCGGCCGGCCATCCGGTTCAACGGAAGGTGGAATTAATTCACCTCTCCATAGGGCCGGCAGCTCATCAGCGCAGACGTGGACGTTATGCTGAGCATCTGATTTGTCCAGCGCCGGCACGATTGTTCACTTTTGAAGCAGCCGCTCGCCGCAACGGGATAATAAAACCCGTCCCGAAACGTGTCTTCGTACCGGCCGGAAAACCGGCCAAACCAGATCGTCCCGCCGCTGCCTGCGGCCATCGCACTGCAATCGCCGGCAGGCGGAAGTTTCGGCCGAATCGCCTCCGCCGGTGAAATCAGCAATGCGCAAATGCATGCTGCGCCCAACCCCCGACACAATGTTGAAACAAGTTGGTTGATGTGCCTCATATCGCCGTTCCCTTCACATATCGGTCCGTACATCCCGTTGATCACAAAAGCGTGATCGGGAAAATCGGAATTATACTACTTTCACAAACGTTCTGTTCAGTGTCAGCTTGCTGACATTCAACCAAATAAGATAACACCACTTTGAAACACGGGAGAGATACATGATCAAACACGCTTCCCTTTGTCTGGCCATTGCTGCGGGGCTGGTTTCAGCGTCCGCAATAGCGGCTGAAGACCCGATTGTAACACGCAAGGCCATCATGTCGTCGGTTGGCGCGGCAGCCGGTGCCGGCGGCGGCATGCTGAAGGGAGAAATCCCCTTCGACCCGAAGATCGCTGCTCTGTCGCTCAGGACCATGCGTGCTGCCGCCTATTCGGTTGGCGATTATTTCCCGGCTGGTTCAGAAACCGGTATGGAAACAACAGCAAGTCCGAAAATATGGGAAGACATGGCCGGCTTCAACGAGAAATTGGCGAAGTTCAGGGCTGACGCCGATGCGGCTGCGGAGTCCAAACCGGAAACTGTTGAAGCCTTCAAAACGGCATTCGGCAGCGTCGCGGAGAACTGCAAGGGCTGTCACGAAGCCTACCGCGTGAAGAAGAACTGACAATGCGCCGCTTGATTGCGGCATTGCTGATACTTGGCATCTGCGGCGCCGTCGCCTTCTGGTTTCTGACGGCGCCGCAGATGTCTTCTGCTATTTCCGTGCCCAACCACGATGCCGACCCGGTCAATGGCGAGCGGATATTTCTGGTCGGCGGCTGCTCGTCCTGCCATGCCGCACCGGGCGCCAAGGGCGAAGACAAACTGAAGCTCGGCGGCGGGCTGGAACTGAACACGCCATTTGGCATTTTCAGGGTTCCCAACATTTCGCCTGACCCGAAAACCGGTATCGGCGCCTGGAGCAACCGCGACTTTCTCAATGCCATGCTGCACGGCGTCTCGCCGGCCAATGAACATTATTATCCGGCCTTTCCCTATACGTCCTACGCACGGATGAAACCGGCTGACCTGATCGATCTGAGAGCCTATATGAAAACGCTGCCGGTGGTCTCCAACACGGTTGCCGACCATGACCTGCCGTTTCCGTTTTCCGTGCGCCGCGGGCTTGGCCTGTGGAAGCGGATGTTCCTGAACGGCGATGCCGCCGTCGATCTGGCGACAGGTGACGAGACCGTCCGGCGCGGCCAGTATCTGGTTGAAGGGCCGGGCCATTGCGGTGAATGCCACACACCGCGCAACCTGATCGGCGGACCGAAGCTTGACGCCTGGCTGGCCGGCGCACCCAATCCCGACGGCGAAGGCGTGATCCCCAACATTACCCCGCACGCGGAAGGCCTGAAGGACTGGGCGGTGAGCGATATCGTCTATTATCTGGAATCCGGATTCACCCCGGAATTCGATTCCGTCGGCGGGTCGATGGTTGCCGTGCAGGACAATATGGCCAAGCTGCCGGATGAAGACCGGCAGGCCATTGCAGCCTATCTCAAGGCTGTGCAGGCACTGCCGGACGGGTTTGAAAAACCGAAGAAATAACCTCCGGTCCATGACGTACGGATGGCGCGCCTTGCAGACAGCGCCGCTTACAGATAGCGAGAGGAAACACCGGCTTGGCAGCTGGTGTAACGGAGCGAGCCACCGCGGGTGAAGGTCATGTTTTCGTTCTGCCAGCGCCGGCAGGCGGCTTCGGAAGCAAAGCAACCCTGGTTGGCAAACGGAATTTCGCGGGCCTTGTTGCCCTGATAGAGAAAACCCGAATAGCGGCCAAACCAGAGATTTTCCGCGCCGTGTCTTGCTGCAAGCGCCCGGCAATCTCCGGCCGGCGGTTTGTCGTTGCGGCTGACAAAGGCGGCAGCCGGATCAAATGAACCGGCAAACAAAAGTACGGCGAAGGCTGCGAGCATGGCGGGTTTGTTCATGGGCCGGATCCTTTTTCAAATTGTCTGCAGCGGGATATATGGGTGAAATCCGGCATATTGCAGACCTTGTCACGCAAATGTGTCGCATGAAGATTGCAAAACGGCCTTGATCGGCATCAGTGCAGGTTTCTGACGGTCAGGCGTGTGCCCATTCCCAGTAGAGCTTGCGGGCGGATTTGCCGACCGGGCCCGGCTGGAATGTCCTGTCCTCAAGGCCGGTCACCGGGACGACCTTGGAATAATTGCCGGTTGAAAACAGCTCATCGGCGTTCATGAAATCATCGACCGACAGGACCGTTTCATGCACTGGCGTCCCGCTTTCGCGCAACAGGGTGACAATCCGCCGGCGGGTAATACCGGCAAGGAAGGTCCCGTTTGGCGCCGGCGTGAAGACTTCGCCGTCGCGGACGAGAAAGATATTCGAGGTCGCCGTTTCAGCGACATTGCCGAGCATGTCGCGCACCAGTGCATTGTCGAACCCGCGCGAAGCCGCTTCCATGATCGCCCGGCCATTGTTGGGATAAAGACAGCCGGCCTTGGCATTGGTCGGCATGCATTCCAGCGTCGGGCGGCGAAACGGCGACAGGCCAAGCGTCATGCCGGTCGGTTCCGGCATCGGCGTTTCGTAGAGGCAGAGACAGAAGCGGGTGCTTTCCGGATCCGCCGGCACCGACATGAAGCCGCCCTGTTCCGCCCAGTACATCGGCCGGATATAAAGCGCCGCTTCATCGGCGAATTTCCTGGCGCCCTCGCGGGTGAGCGCCGCTATGTCCTCAACCGACATTGTCGCCTTCATGCCGAGCGCTCTAGCGGAGGCATTGACACGCTCGCAATGAGCGTCGAGATCCGGCATCACCCCTTCAAAACTGCGGGCGCCATCAAAGACCGACGAACCGAGCCACGCGGCGTGGGTGCGCGGCCCGAGGATCGGCACATTCCCCTCATGCCAGTCGCCGTCGATCCAGGTCCAGGTTGCCGACCAGTCGTTCATCTTCGATCTCCATGCCTTCGCAACAACAGTGCGCAATATTTGGCCTTAGATAAAGCCCCCTTTTTGGCAAGGTGTCACAGGCAGCGGGACAATCTGGCATCTGGACCTTTGGCCGGGTTTGCGCGAATGTCCGGGCAAACCGGAGAATTCCATGACACACCAGATATTTGTCTTCGACGCCTACGGTACATTGTTTGACGTTCATGCCGCCGTACGCCGCCATGCGGAGGCCGTCGGTCCTGACGCTGACAGGCTGTCGGCCATCTGGCGCGCCAAGCAGCTTGAATATTCCTGGACCCGTTCGCTGATGGGGCGCTACCTGGATTTCTGGACGCTGACGGAACAGGCGCTCGACCATGCCTATGCCACCGTGCCGTCGGCGGACATCTCGATGAAGCCGGCGCTGCTTGACGCCTATCGCACGCTCGATTGTTACCCGGAAGTGCCAACGGTGATGAAGGCGCTGAAGGCCAGCGGCAAGCAGCTTGCCATCCTGTCGAACGGTTCGCCGGAGATGCTGGCATCGGCGGTCAGCGCTGCCGGACTGGACGGGTTATTCGACGCGGTGTTTTCCGTCGATCCGCTGAAGGTCTACAAGACCGACGAGCGGGTCTACGAATTGGTGACGACCCATTTCCGCGCCTATCCGGAGGCGGTGTCGTTTCAATCCTCCAACCGCTGGGACATTGCCGGCGCAACCGCCTTCGGTTTCAGAACCGTATGGATGAACCGCACCGGCGTGGCCGACGAATATCTCGATCTGCCGCCTGCCGCCGTTCTGCCCGATCTGAAAGGGCTTACAGCGCTCGGCTGAAACCGGGCGCTGGTCAGCGCTCAGCCTTGGAAATCCATTTCTCAACACGCGGCGGCTGGTATGACGCGAAGCGCTCAAGCAGACGCTCGGCTTCGGTTTCCACGATCAGCATGTCGCGGTGAGCCTGTCGCATGAAGCGCTCGCCGGCCTGATGATCGAGGAACGCCAGAAGACGGTCGAAATAGCCTTCGACATTGAGAAAGCCGATCGGCTTGTCATGGTGGCCGAGCTGGCCCCAGGTCCAGACCTCGAACAATTCTTCCAGGGTTCCCGCGCCGCCCGGCAGAGCGGCAAAACCGTCCGACAGATCAGCCATCAGCGCCTTGCGTTCGTGCATGGAGGCCACCTGGTGGAATTCGCTCAGGCCCTGATGGGCGACTTCCTTGTCGACCAAAGCCTTGGGCATCACCCCGGTCACACGGCCGCCGCTGGCCAGGGCTGAATCGGCGAGCGCCCCCATCAGGCCGACATGCGCGCCGCCATAGACAAGGTTCAGTCCGCGGCCGGCGATTGCTGCGCCGAGCTTTACGGCGGATTGAATATAGGCCGGACGCTCGCCGGAATTGGAACCGCAGAACACACAGACGGATTTCATGGGAACCTCAAGGGAGACATGATCTGATTCGATGGAGAGGGTATCATGGCGCAAACCGGTTTCCGGATGGTAAAAAGCGGCTTACATTTCGTGCCACCGGATCGGCCGGGCCGCCAGCGGGGTTTGCAGCGTCGCCGCACCCGGCCTTCGCTGCGCTCAGACCACCCTCCCCACAAGGGCCCACACGGGGGAGGGGAAAATGTCCGCCGCCTCTTTTGGCAATAATTGGCCCGGGCGTGGCCAGGCTTCCTGCCAGGTGCGTTCCGTTTTATCCTCGGACGCCCGTCACCCTCCACCTTGTGCGGAGGGTCGGCGCGAAGCGTCGGGGTGGGGTCTTGCGCAAACGGTTCTGCAGCGCGGAGACGGGAACCGATTGGGCGGAAATGTCGATCGATAAGCCAAACGGCGTTGGGAAATAGGATGCGCCTCTATGCTTACGTCGGACCGCCGGAGCTCCTGCAGGATTTGCAAGACGCGACTCCGGGTGCTTCGATCAGAAGTTTGCCTGACCTTGAGGCCTGGTTCGCGGCCCATAATGACGGCGACAGACATTTGACGGCAACCTTTATTGTCGACAGAATCGGCGCTTTGAGGCTGGCGGACAGGCGGTCGGAGCATGTTCACTGCGCTCGGGGCGGCCCGGTTCTTTCAGCCGGTGAAATGACTTTTGAAATATCCGAATTGGCTGTCGCGGCGGTTACGAACCAGTCGACCGGCTTCTGCCCGGAACCGGATTCCTGGCCGCCCGTCGCAGCTGCTCTTGAGAAAATCGGCGTTCGCCATCCCGGCGACTTCACGACACAATTTGTTTTCCGGCTCTGCCCGAATTGTGGTGAGCGGAACATTGTTCGCGATGCCTGGTTCGTCTGCGCGATCTGCGATGGCGATCTGCCGGCAGTCTGAAATTTCGACATGGCAACCGGCGAACGCCTGCCCGACTGAACCAACCCCTACCCCGCCAGAGCGCCCAGGATCCGCGCCCACGAGCGGATGCCGCCGTGGAAGCTGGTCAGATTGTATTTCTCGTTCGGCGAATGGATGCGGTCATCGTCAAGACCGAAGCCGACCAGTACGGAATCCATGCCGAGATGTTTCTTGAACTGGGTAACGATGGGGATCGAGCCGCCGATGGCGATCAGCACGGCGTCCTTGTTCCATTCCGCAGACAGTGCCGCCTTGGCCGTCTGCACCCAATGGCTGTCGCCGGGCTGGGTGACGGCGCGCTCGCCGCCATGGTCGATGAACTCGGCCGAACAGTCAGCCGGCAGCCGCTCATTGACAAAAGCCCGGAACGCGGCCCGGATCGCTTCAGGATCCTGGTCGCCGACCAGACGGAACGTGAACTTGGCCGAGGCCTGCGCCGGGATCACCGTCTTGGCGCCGGCACCGGTATAACCGCCGACAATGCCGTTGACTTCCATGGTCGGCCGCGACCAGATTTGCTGCAGCACGGGATATCCCTGTTCGCCGGCTGGTATCGACAGGCCGATCGAGTCGAAAAAGGCTTTCTCGTCAAAACCCAGCGTATCCCATTGGGCTTTCTGTTCCGGCGACAGGTCCGGCACGCCGTCGTAAAAACCGGGCAGCGTGATGCGGCCGGTCTCGTCGCGCATGTCGGCAATGATTTTCGCCAGCAGGTGGATCGGATTGCGCGCCGCATTGCCATACATGCCCGAATGCAAATCGTGGCTGGCCGCGCGGATGACCATCTCCTCCGACAGCATGCCGCGCAACATGGTGGTGATCGCCGGCGTCCGGCGGTCCCACATGCTGGTATCGCAGACAAAGGCGACGTCCTTCTTCAGTTCCTCGCCGCTCTGGTTCAGGAACGGGATCATGCTCGGGCTTGAGGATTCCTCCTCGCCTTCAAACAGAATTGTGACATTGACCGGCAGGCCGCCGGTTTCCGAAACCCATGCACGGGCGGCCTCCACAAAGGTCATCAACTGGCCCTTGTCGTCGCAGGCGCCGCGGGCAATGATGCGTTTCTCGCCGTCCACGTCCGTCACCCTCGGGTCGAACGGGTCGGCCTCCCAGAGTTCCAGCGGGTCGACCGGCTGGACATCATAATGGCCGTAAAACAGAATGTGCGGCGCATCAGGGCCCGCGCCATCATAATGGCCGACCACCATCGGATGGCCGACGGTTTTTCTGACCGACGCGGATATGCCGATTTCCGTCAACTGTTCCGCGCACCAGACCGCCGCCTGGCGGCAATCGTCCTTGTAGGCCGGGTCGGCGGAGATCGATTTGATGCGGATAAGCTCGAACAGCCGCTCAAGGCTGGCATCCAGATTATTGTCGATGCGGGTGAGAACCGGTTCGATACTCATAAATTCAGAACCCCTTCTTCAGCGACCCCAGCAGGCCGCGGACAAGTTCGCGACCGACCTGTTTGGCGATGCTGGTAAAAAATGAATCGTTGCGGCTTGACGACCTGCGGCGCGAAGTCGAACGCCGGCGCGACGACCTGGTCGGCCTGTCATCGCGGCCGTAATCGTTGTAACCGGTTCGGCTGCGCTTCATCCGTTTACCCTCTTCACGCTCCCGGTCTTCACGTTTTCGCTGCCGTTCCTCGGCTTTCGCCTTTTCTTTCGCCCGCTGCGCCAAGATCTCGAATGCGGATTCGCGATCGACGGCCTTGTCGTACTGGCCGAATACCGGACTGGCCTTGATCGCCTTTTTGCGTTCGGCATCGGTAATCGGACCGAGCCGTGACGATGGCGGCCGGATCAGGGTGCGCTGGACAACCGACGGCACGCCCTTTTTCTGCAAGGTGGATACCAAAGCCTCGCCGACACCCAGCTGGGTGATGATCTCGAAGGCATCGAAATCCGGATTGGGCCGGAAGGTGCTGGCGGCCACTTTGACAGCCTTCTGTTCGCGCGGCGTGTAGGCGCGCAAAGCGTGCTGAACCCGGTTGCCAAGCTGGGCGAGAACGCCGTCCGGCACGTCGAGCGGGTTCTGGGTGACGAAATACACACCCACCCCCTTGGAGCGGATCAGCTTGACGACCTGCTCCACCTTGTCGATCAGAATGCGCGGCGCTTCATCGAACAGAAGATGTGCCTCGTCGAAGAAGAACACCAGATGCGGCTTGTCCGGATTACCGACTTCCGGCAGTTCCTCAAACAGTTCCGACAACAGCCAGAGCAGGAACGTGGCGTAAAGCCTGGGCGCCATCATCAGCCGGTCTGCGGCCAGCACATTGATGATGCCGCGGCCGTCGCGGTCGGTGCGCATAAGGTCGCGGATGTCGAGGGCGGGCTCGCCGAAAAACGCCTCGCCGCCCTGCTGTTCCAGCACCAGCAACTGGCGCTGGATGGCGCCGACGGAGGATTTGGAGACATTGCCGTACTTTCCCGATATCTCTTTTGACCGTTCGGACAGGTCGGCGAGCAGCGCCTGCAGGTCCTTCAGGTCGAGGATCAGCATGCCTTCGTCATCGGCAATCTTGAAGGCAATGTTGAGCACACCCTCCTGGACATCGGTCAGGCTCATCAGCCGGGCCAGCAGCAGCGGTCCCATTTCCGAGACTGTGGTGCGGATCGGGTGACCCTGATCGCCGAACAGATCCCAGAACACGGTCGGGAATGCGTTGAATTCATATTCGTCGGTGAAACCGATCTCCTCCGCACGCTTGATCAGAAAGTCCTTGCCCGCCCCGGCCTGGGCGAGACCGGACAGGTCTCCCTTGATGTCGGCGGCAAACACCGGCACGCCGGCATTGGAAAATCCTTCCGCCAGGATCTGCAGCGAAACCGTTTTGCCGGTCCCGGTCGCGCCGGTGATCAAGCCGTGCCGGTTGGCGAGTTTGAGAGCGAGATATTCCGCTTTGTTAATCGTATCGTCAGGCTTGCGGCTCGTCCCGACATAGAGTTGACCTTCTTCAAGCACCTGTTGCCTCCCCGGCCACACGGCCATCAGATCTATTGTTCGAATCCGTTATACGCACCCGTTGGAACCTCGACAATGATCAGAATTCCAACAGACAAAGCTTGTATTTTTTTCACGGCTGGTCTTAATGCCGCCCCAGCACACATGGTTAAGGCGACAGACAGATGGATGAATTGATTAGCCAGATCGCTTCGAGCGTCGGCATCGATGAAGCTACAGCAAAACAGGCAGTGACGATTATCCTGTCGTTCCTCAAATCCGACGGCCCTGCCGACAAGGTCCAGCAGCTTGTTGATGCTGTTCCGGGCATGGAAAATTATATCTCCGATGATACCGGCGGCGGCGGCCTGACCGGAATGATGGGCGGCGTCATGGCCGTCGCCGGAGAACTTCAGGGGCTTGGTCTCGGCATGGGCGAGATCCAGGGCGTCACGCAGCAGACAGTCGCGTTCGCAAAAGACAAGGGCGGCGAAGACCTCGTCAACGACATTGTCGGGTCCATTCCAGGGCTCAGCCAATTCGTCTGACGGCGGCGGCCGGCAATTCCAGACCGGCCCGCTCGTCCTAATGAGAATTACCATCCAAGGAGAAAATACATGGCATCCTATTCCATTACGGAAATCGAAGGCATCGGCCCTTCATTCAAGAAGAAGCTGGCGAAGATCGGCATTCGCACGACAGGCAAACTGCTTGAGCGTGCAGCCAATCCGAAAGGCCGCCGGCAGCTTGCCGAAGAATCCGGTGTCGATGAAACCAAGATCCTGAAATGGGCCAACATGGCCGACCTGATGCGGGTCAGGGGTGTCGCGGAAGAATATTCCGAACTGCTTGAAGCTGCCGGCGTCGATACCGTCAAGGAACTGAAGCGCCGCAATGCCGCCAACCTGGCTGAAAAGATGGCGGAAGTGAACAAGAAGAAAAAACTTGTCCGGCTGCTGCCGAGCGAAAAGCGTGTCGACAGCTGGGTCGCACACGCCAAGACGCTCGACGCGGTGATGACATACTGACAGCTTCAATGCCGGGCAATCTTGCGCCGGCGTTTTTGTTACGACCATTGGCTGGCTTGCCGGACCTTCCGGATCGCGGGTAGACTTGCCCCGGAGGGGATCCGGCCCCCGAGAGGACCCGCCAATGGCAGCTTCGAATATCGGCACAGACTTTGATTCCGTCAGCCTTGAGGCGTGGCGGGATCAGGTTCTGGCGTCGCTGAAAGGCAGCGACTGGTCGACGCTGGTCTCCACAACCCAGGACGGTATCAGCCTGCAGCCGCTTTATGGCGCTGCCGACGGCGCGCCGATTTCCGCCCGCCCGGCCGCCGCCGCGTGGAATATTGTTGCGGCTGCCGACCACCGCGACCCGAAAACCGCCAACCGGCAGATCCTGACCGATCTGGATGCCGGCGCCAGCGCTGTTTCCATTGCCTTTGCGCATGCACCCTCGGCCGGCGGTTATGGACTTCCCGCTCAGGCGGATACGCTGGCGGAATTGTTGCAGGACGTCTATCTCGACCTTGTGCATCTGCGCATCGAGCCGCATCCGCTTGGCCGCCGTTCAGCCGGCTGGCTGGCAGAGCTGTTTGAGAGCCGCAGCACCGAACCGGTTCGCAGCACGGTCTCGTTCGGGCTCGATCCGATTGGTAATTTTGCCCGCTGGGGGGCTCTCGCCGTTGATGATGCGACAATTGCAAAGCGGCTTGCGGAGACAGTTGCCGACCTGAAAGCCAAGGGGTTCTCCGGGCAGTTCGCCGAGGCCGATGGCCGCACCTATCATGCCGCTGGCGCCAGCGACGCCCAGGAACTGGCGGTGGCACTGGCGACTGCCGTCCATTATCTGCGTGTATTCACGGCGACGGGCGGCGGCGATGCCGATACGGCGTTTGGCGATATCGGCGTCACCCTTGCCGTTGACCAGCACCAGCTGACATCGATCGCCAAGGTGCGCGCCATGCGGCTTTTGTGGCAGCGGCTGCAGGAGCTTTGCGGCCTGTCCGGCAGCCAGCTCCGGCTGCATGCGGAGAGCGCGCGGCGCATTATGATGGCGGCCGATCCGCATACCAATCTGCTGCGCACATCGCTTGCCGCTTTTGCCGCCGGCGTCGGCGGCGCCGACAGCATCGCCATCCTGCCATTTTCGGCAGCGGCCGGTCTGCCCGATGCCCAGGCAAGACGGATGGCGCGAAACCTGCATCATCTGATGCTGGAGGAAAGCAATCTGCACCGGGTGACCGACCCGGTGGCGGGCTCCGGCGCCATCGAGGCGCTGACTGAGGGAATGTGCGAAGCGGCGTGGACGGAGTTTCAGACGATCGAGCGCGAAGGCGGGATCTTGAAGAGCCTCTCATCGGGTGCATTGCAGGGCCGCATTGCAGCAAGCCGCAGCGCGCTTGAACGGGCAATTGCCGACGGCAGCGAAGTCTTTGTCGGCGCCACCGTCTTTCCGAGCGCGAGCCGGGCAGACGCAAGTGTGCTTGAAGCCGAACCCTGGCCGAATCCGGCGTTCAGGGATGTGGTTCTGCAATGTGAACCGTTGGTACCAATGCGCCTGCCCGATGAAGCGCCAACCTCATGAGCGCGGCGGAAAATTTGAATTTGACGGTCAACGCACCCATGTCTGGTAAGGCAGAACATGAGGTATCCGGCCTGATGCAAAACGTCCTGGCGACAGTTTTCAAGGGGTTCGATGCGCTCTTGGAGATGTTGACGTTATGGTTTGACGTACGCGAGATGTTCAGGCGCCGCGAATATTCCTTTGATCCGGCTGACGATCGTCATGAACGCCAGGCCCTGGCAAGGATTGAGGCGGAAAAGCAGAACAAACGGGCCTCCAAATGCAAACTGCCCACGCCGGATAAACGCCTTTCGGACGGTTCAAAATTCCTGTTGCGGACTGAACCCCGATCACAACTTTCGCTGAGAAAGCGATGACGGTCTTTCATGTCGCGTTCGATAATTATGCCGGGTTCCTGAAGGAACATACCGCGCAGATACTGGCTGCCAGCACCAGCTTAGTGCTGGGTATTGCAATCGTCCTGGTGTTTCTACGATATCGGCCTGCACTGGCAATCTTCCGGCGCCGCGATTATTCAACCGACCCGGACGAGTTTCGAACCTTTGACGAACAAGCCGCACTCGATGAATGGAAGCGGGACAATGAACACGATTCCTGATTTCTCAGAAACGCCCTGGCAAAAGCCCGTATCGGTTTCTGCAGCTTCCGGCGGCGATCCATGGCTGACCCCTGAAGGCATTCCGGTCAAGCCAGCCTATCAGCCCGCCGACCGCGACGACGTCGGTTTCTTCGTAAGCCAGCCGGGTTTTGCACCGTTCGTGCGCGGCCCCTACCCGACCATGTATGTCCAGCGGCCCTGGACGATCAGACAATATGCCGGCTTTTCCAACGCGAAGGATTCCAACGCCTTCTACCGGCGCAACCTGGCGGCCGGCCAGAAGGGCCTGTCCATCGCATTCGATCTGGCCACCCACCGCGGTTACGATTCCGACCATCCGCGGGTCTCGGGCGATGTCGGCATGGCCGGCGTGGCGATCGATTCCATTCTCGACATGCAGGAACTGTTCGACGGCATCCCGCTTGATGAAATGAGCGTCTCGATGACCATGAACGGCGCGGTGCTTCCGGTGCTGGCGCTCTATATCGTCGCCGGCGAGGAACAGGGCGTTGCGCCTGAGAAACTGACCGGGACGATCCAGAACGACATTCTGAAGGAGTTCATGGTCCGCAACACCTATATCTATCCGCCCAAACCTTCCATGCGCATCATCTCCGACATCTTCGCCTATACGTCGGAGCATATGCCGAAGTTCAACTCCATTTCGATTTCCGGCTATCACATGCAGGAGGCCGGCGCGACGGCGGATCTGGAGCTTGCCTACACGCTGGCCGACGGCATCGAATATGTCCGCACCGGCATTGCCACCGGCATGGACGTCGACCGGTTCGCGCCACGGCTGTCGTTCTTTTTCGGCATCGGCATGAATTTCTTCATGGAGGTGGCCAAGCTGCGCGCGGCGCGGCTGTTGTGGTCCAGCCTGATGAGCGAATTCAAGCCGCAGGACACACGCTCGCTGTCGCTTCGTACCCACTGCCAGACGTCGGGCTGGTCGCTGACGGCGCAGGACGTGTTCAACAATGTCGGCCGCACGATGATCGAGGCGATGGCGGCGACCCAGGGCGGCACCCAGTCGCTGCACACCAATTCGCTCGACGAGGCATTGGCGCTGCCGACGGACTTCTCCGCCCGCATCGCCCGCAACACCCAGCTTGTGCTGCAGCTTGAATCCGGCACCACGAAGACCATCGATCCGTGGGGCGGCTCACACTATGTGGAGCGGCTGACCCATGATCTGGCGGCCCGCGCTCTGGAGCATATCGGCGAAGTGAACGAGCTTGGCGGCATGGCCAAAGCGATCGAGGCAGGCGTGCCGAAAATGCGTATCGAGGAAGCAGCCGCAAAGACCCAGGCACGGATCGATTCCGGACTTCAGGCCGTGATCGGCGTCAACAAATACCAGCCGCGGGACGAACCGCAGATCGAGGTCCTGAAGGTCGACAATGCGACGGTGCGCAAAGGCCAGCTTGCCAAGCTGGAGAAGTTGCGCGCGGAACGCGATCCGGCAATGCTGGAGGCCGCGTTGACCGCCCTGACCGATGCAGCGCGATCGGGCGATGGCAATCTGCTGGCGCTTAGCGTCGAGGCGGCCCGGGCGCGCGCCAGCGTCGGCGAAATTTCAGATGCCATGGAAAAGGCGTTCGGCCGCCATGTGGCGGAAATCCGCACACTGACGGGCGTCTACAAGCGGGAGGTTGGCGACATGAATCAGACAGTCGACAGGGTTCTGGCCATGACGGCCGAATTCGAAGACAAGGACGGACGCCGGCCGCGCATCCTGGTGGCCAAGGTCGGCCAGGACGGCCATGACCGGGGCCAGAAGGTGATCGCTTCGGCATTTGCCGATCTGGGTTTTGACGTCGATATCGGGCCGCTGTTTGCGACCCCCGACGAAGCTGCCCGCCAGGCGGTTGAAAACGACGTCCATATTGTCGGCATTTCGTCGCTGGCGGCCGGCCACCTGACCCTGGTTCCGGCGCTGAAACAGGCGCTCGACGAGGCCGGGCGCGGCGATGTGATGATCGTGGTCGGCGGGGTGATCCCGCCGCAGGATTACGATGCGGTGCATGCCGCCGGCGCATCGGCGATCTTCCCGCCGGGCACGGTAATTGCGGATGCGGCGGAGAAACTTCTGAAGGACCTGAACCAGCGGCTCGGTTACACGCCGCGCGAAGCGGCGGAATGAGGAGGAATCGATGCTGACAACAACAACCCACTCAGTTGACGGTCATGTGATCAGGGAATATCGCGGACTTGCGATGGGCGAGGCGATTATCGGCGCCAACATCTTCCGCGACCTGATGGCCGGTATCCGCGACATCGTCGGCGGCCGCTCAGGCGCCTATGAAAATGCCCTGCGGGAAGCCCGCGAAACGGCGATACGGGAAATGGAAGAAGAAGCCGCCAGACTGGGCGCCGATGCGGTCGTCGGCGTCGACATCGATTATGAAACCGTCGGCAACAATGGCTCCATGCTGATGGTCTCGGCATCCGGCACGG
This sequence comes from uncultured Afifella sp., assembly GCA_947259045.1. Lineage (GTDB taxonomy): Bacteria > Pseudomonadota > Alphaproteobacteria > Rhizobiales > Afifellaceae > CAMYKZ01. Next base: position 1,647 of record CAMYKZ010000033.1, on the reverse strand, counting down.
CAGTTGTGCTGCAGCGCGCCTGATCGGGCGTCTGACCGCGTTTGGGACGGCCCCTCCGGGGCGTGACCGGCGGCAGCGTTCGCGCTACCAATAACATCATGAAAGCTGCCGATTCGAAGATCATCGACCCGCAGGATCTGGCCCGGCGCATCAGCGCCGGAGACCGGGCGGCGCTGGCCCGGGCGATCACCCTGGTGGAATCACGCCGGGCCGATCACCGGGCGGCAGCCGCCGAACTGCTTGGCCATTTGATGCCGAAGACGGGCAAGGCGATCCGCGTCGGCATGACCGGCGTGCCCGGCGTCGGCAAATCGACCCTGATCGACACGTTCGGCAGCAATCTGACAAAGGCCGGTCACAAGGTTGCCGTGCTTACCGTCGATCCGTCATCAACCCGCACCGGCGGTTCGCTGCTTGGCGACAAAACGCGGATGGCAAAACTTGCGATGGATCAAGCCGCCTTCATCCGCCCCTCGCCGTCCGCCGGGACGCTTGGCGGCGTTGCGGCAAAAACCCGCGAGGCGATGCTTCTGTGCGAGGCGGCGGGGTTTGACGTCATCATCGTGGAGACCGTCGGCATCGGCCAGTCGGAGACGGCAGTGGCCGACATGGTCGACGTGTTCGTGGCGCTGATGCTGCCGGGTGCCGGCGATGAACTGCAGGGCATCAAGAAGGGCGTCGTCGAGATCGCCGACATCATTGCCGTCAACAAGGCGGAGGGCGCAGGCGCTAAAGCGGCGGGCGCCGCGGCGGCGGAATATCGCGCGGCACTGCGCATCCTGACGCCGTCCGCCGGCGGCGAGACGCCTGTGCTGACCGTCTCCGGTCTCGCCAATGAAGGCCTCGATGCGCTGTGGCTGACGATCGGCGATTTTCACAAGACCCAGAAGAAAAGCGGTGCGCTGAAAAAACGCCGGGCGGCCCAGGCAGTGCGCTGGTTCCGCACTTTGCTGGATGAGCGGTTGCGCGAAAAACTGTTCGGCGATGCCGACGCCAAAACGCGGTTGAAGGCGGCTGAGGAAAAGGTGCGGGCCGGCAGGATCAGCGTCGCGGCGGCGGTTGAGGCGGTAGTGGGGCGATGAGCAGAAGGTCCGAAGCGCCTTACGGCCCGCCATCGCGCCCGTGGGTGACAAACGGCGGCCGTTCGCTCAGACGTTCATAATAGGCAGCCACCGCCGGCAGATCGGGATGTTCGATCGGTGACGCGTACCAGCGATGGACGACAAGGCCGACCGGGATATCGGCCAGCGTGAAGGTTTCGCCCGTCATGTAACCGCCGGTCCCGGCCAGGTGATGATCGAGCAGCTTCATATTGCCGGTCCAGTCCTTGATTGCCGCCTCGATCCGGTCCGGAGCGTCGAAACCCGGCGTCGGACGCACAAGGCCGAGAAAGACCCCGCGCCAGGCCTTGCCCAGATCGGTGGCGGCCCAGTCCATCCACTGATCGACGATCGCCTGCGCCTGCAGATCGCCCGGCAGAAGCCCTGTCGCCTCGTGCTTGCGGGCGAGATAACGCAGGATGGCATGCGATTCCCACAACACGAACGAGCCATCGCGGATCACCGGAACCAGGCCGTTGGGGTTCAGCGCCAGGAACGTCTCTTCCTTCGGCGAGCGGAAACCGATCCCCCAGTCCTCGCGCCGCCA
>CAMYKZ010000032.1 GCA_947259045.1 uncultured Afifella sp. | reverse complement strand
AGATCGCGCTCCGGCCAGCGCAGGGCCGTCAGCTTGCCGCCGAAGACGCAGCCGGTATCAAGGCACAATGTGCCGTTCAGCCATTCGGCCTCGGGAACCGGCGTATGGCCGTAGATGATTGCCGTCTTGCCGCGGTAATCGGCAGCCCAGTTGTATCGCACCGGCAGGCCGAATTCGTCGGTCTCGCCGGTCGTGTCGCCATACATGGCGAACGAGCGCACCCGGCCGGACGAGCGGCCGAGCATCTCTTCGCTGAGGCCCGCATGAGCGACAGCCAGCGCGCCGTTATCGAGCCAGTAATGGCTGATCAGGCCGCCGAGAAACGCCTTCACCTTGTTGCGGAAACTCTCCGGCTCCGCTTCTATCTGCGCAATCGTCAGGTCGAGGCCGTGGGCCACCTTGACATTCCGGCCTTCCAGATAGCGGCGGAACTTGTCGTCATGGTTGCCGTTGACGCACAGCCCACTGCCGTCCTCGACCATCTGCATGACAAGCCTGAGCACGTCCGGCGAACGCGGGCCGCGATCGACCAGATCGCCGACAAAGATCGCGCGCCGGCCCTCCGGCGGCGTGACCTTGCATTTGCGCTTTTCGCCCTTGCCGGTGAAACGAACCTTGTAACCAAGCTCGCCCAGCAAGATTTCAAGCTCGTCGCAGCAGCCATGCACATCGCCGATCAGGTCGAACGGCCAGGCCTCACTGCGCTTGTCGGTCCACAACGGCACCCGGTTTATGGAAACCGCCTCGGCCTCCTCGGCGCTGCGATATTCGTAGACCTGCCTGAAACCCTCTTTCTGCAGGCCGCGGATGCCGCGTTTCAGCGCCCGCATCTGGTTGCGCACCACATGGGGCCCGAAATGGCGGTCGGCCCGGCCGGCGTTGCGCTCATGGCAGAGATCCTCCGGCGGATTGACGACGATCGCAACCGGCAGCGCATGATATTGCCGCGCCAGCCGGACAAATTCGCGCCGATCCTCCGGCCGCACATTGGTAGCGTCGACGACAGTCAGCCGGCGCGCCTCCAGCCGCCTGGCGACCATGAAGTGGACCAGCTGGAAGGCGGCATTGGTCGCCGTCTGGTCGTTCTCGTCATCGGAGACGGCACCGCGCGCCCAGTCCGACGAGATGATCTCGGTCGGCTTGAAATGGCTTTTCGCCAGGGTCGACTTGCCCGAGCCCGACGCACCGATCAGCACGACAAGGCAGAAATCGGGAATGGAAATGTCGGCTGGCGTGCGCCGTCGTTTCCGCAAACCTTTGCTCATGACGGCCGCCCCCGTTCAAACACCGCCATCTGGCTCGGCGCACCGTGCAGCGTGTCTTCATCGCCGAGCGGCCGGAAATTCACCGTATAGCCAAACCGTTCGGCAACCGGTTCCGCCCAGGCGGTAAATTCCGCCCGCGTCCATTCGAAGCGGTGGTCGGGGTGGCGCAGCCGGCCAGAGTTACCGGAAGCCGGCATGTCCTCAAACAGCACATTGTATTCCCGGTTCGGGGTGGTCACGACAACAAGCGCCGGCGCCATGAATTCGAACATCACCCGCTCCAGCGCCGGCAGCCGGTCCGGGTCGAGATGTTCGATCACTTCCACAAGGGCCGCCGCGTCGAAACCTTCAAGCCGGCGGTCGCGGTAGGTCAGCGCTCCGTGCATCAGTTTGATGCGTTTCAGAACCCGGTCCGATGCCTTGTCGAGATGCAGCCTCTGTTCGGCGCGCTCAAGGCTTGCCAGCGAAGCGTCGACGCCGACGATTTCGCTAAACTGCTTCTGCGCCAGCAAGTGGCGGATCAGCTTGCCCTCGCCACAGCCCAGATCGACGACCCGGCGGGCGCCGGCGTCAACCAGCACCTTTGTGACCGCCTGCAGCCGCAGATCATGCAGCCGCAGCGGCTGTTCCAGGGTCTCTTCGCCGGCGTTGCGGGTTTCGTCGTCAAGTTCCTCCTGCGCGTCTGCGCTGTCGGCCAGCCGGGCCAGCGCTTCGCGCACCAGCCGGCTCCTGCGTTTCAGATAACGGTTGGCGATGAATTGCCTTTCCGGATGGGAGTCCAGCCAGCCTTCGCCCTTGGCAAGCAGCTTTTCCACCTCGCCCTGGTCGATGTAATAATGCTTGCGATTGTCGAGCACCGGCACCAGCACATAGAGATGGTTGAGCAGGTCGGACAATTTCATCGTGCCCGACAGTTCAAGCGTGATGTAGGGGCTGTCGCCCCAATGATCGTCATCGGCAACAAGCGGATGCGGAGTGGCCGTCACTGTGTAGCCAAGCGGTTCGAACAGGCGGGCGGCGATATCCTCCTGGCCGCGCGCCGGCACAGGCGTGACGGTTGCCTGCAGCGGGATCGGCGTTTCCGCCAACTGCTGGCGGTCTTTCGAGCGGCCGTTCAGGGCGGTGGAAATGGTCCGTGAGATCGCCACCGACATCATCGACGAGGCGGCATAGGGCCGGTCATTGACATATTGATCGAGCATGCCGCCGGCCTTTGCCGGGCCGCCCTTGCCGCGCACGAGCGCGACCGGATCGACCTCGACGAACAGGGCGAATGTGCAGCGGTCTTCGCCGGCTTCCGGATAGGCCATCAGCGCCCGCCCGAAGGCGAGCGGTTTTTCATGCATGCGGTCCGGGTTCTTGTGCAAAAGATGGCCGAGATCCGTTGCCGGTCGGTGGGTGGTTGAGATGGTGAGCAGCATCAGGTCTCTCCCTTCACCAGATCGCGGAACAGCGCGTCAGCCTCGGCAACCAGACGGTCGTCCGGTATCGGCAATGTGTCGAGCCGGTCCTTGGCATCGGCAATTTCGGCCTGCAGGAAGAGATCAATGTCGCCGATACGCGGGCCGCTGCCCAGTTCCCGCGTCACCGCCTTGCGGCCGCGCAGATCGTCGATCAGGCTGGTGACCGCCGCAGGCAGATCGGCGCCGGCCATCAAAGCCGCCAGATCCATCGGCACCGGCAGGTCGGGGTTCAGCCGCATGAACCGCAGCGCCGTGGCCGGGCGCACGACATAGAAATATTTCTTCAGCGGAACCGCGTCCCGGCCGTCGATCATGCGGTTGAACTGGCTCTCGGCCAGATGCAGATAATGGTAGGTCGACGGGCGCAGATGCGCGGCCTTTTCCGCAAGCGTCGTCAGCCTCGCCAGCGCTGCGCCATCGGCGCGGTAGACAATCGGCGAGCGCATCCATTCCAGCAGAACAGGGTTCGGCTTCAGCAAAAGCTGCAGGGCCTTTTTCAGATCCCAGCCATTGATGTCGAGATCGCCCTCGATCGGCAGTTCGATGACATCGCGGCCATCATCGATTGAAAGGTACCAGTCAAGCGGCCGGACATAGACAAAACGCACGTCATAGTCGGAATCCGGCGACGGAAAGCCCCAGGCCCGGCTGCCGGATTCAATGGCAAACAGGATGCGCACACCTTCGTCGCGGACGATGGCGTCAAGCTTTGCGTCGATCGCCGTGCGCATGCCGGCGGGGATGTCTGTTGTTGCGGTCATGGTTGTGATTTCAGGCCTATGCCGGTAAATTACTGCTTAAGCTGACAGATTTTATATATGTTGTTTCTATGGAGCATGAAGATTTCGTATGAATTGGGTTCGTATTCTTGCATGCATTGTAATTGGTTTCCTACCGGCGGCAATTTCCGCAGAGACCTACTCTCAGTTTAATGAAAAGGTCGTCTTCGGATTTCGAAGTGGCGATATCAGTTATCAGAGTTCATCCGAACTGAGCGATTATCGCATCCACAAACCACATTCCGGTTTTTTTCTCCGCAACCGTCGGCTGACATACAATTGCGAAATGATGCCCTTCGACAAGGAAACATTCCGGCTTGAGGATCGTTATGGCTGTAGTCATGTGTCCATCCTGCTTGATACTGTCAGACTTGGGCGATGGCGAATGCACATATTGCCGGATTTCCAAAAAACGGGCGATGACATCGCATTCTCCTTTGTTGATGATATGGCCGAGATACATGACAGACTTTCTCAGAACCATGTCGATAAAATTGACCTTTTTCATTTTCCGGAAAAATGCCTGTTTGGCAGGTCGCTGTCAGTTGATGAGAACCTTGTTGAGAAGGCACTGATTGTCATCGACCAGGGTACCTCCAAAACGGTCAAATCGGCTTGTTTACTGCAAGGGTTGAAATTCAGCATCGGATTTTATCAAACGCAAGATGAGGTTGATATTTCAGTTTCCGAGTTCGATTTACGCGATTTTCTGGCGATTTATCTTACATATTTCACGCCAGACGCGCCGTCTTGGGCGCCTGAGAAGATAACCGAAGCCGATTATGGCAAGTTCCTTGAGATCGTTCGGTTGGGGATCAACATTCCTTGACGGCCAGCGTGCCCAATTTGGCCCGGCATCGTTGATTTTGACTTGCCCCGGCATCAGACAGTGTTCGTGCCACGTCGGATTCCGGACGCCACGCTTTTGCAAGCCCCTGATGCTTTCCGTCAAATGGCCGTCTTGCGAGTTGACAAAAACGAGCTGCGCCCAGATGGCTGACGGTAAGCGGTGTATCCCGGACATCGTGAATAATTTGCCGTCAGCGCGTCGCACCTATCGGTCATCGGGCAGAATAAATCAAGTTTAGCGAGACTTACCGTTGCGGCAATTTCAATATAATGCGAACATAAACTTATGATATCGTCATTTCAGCGCTGGAGTCCGGCGTCAAAGTCTTGTCAGCGGCGGACTTTATGGCGACCAGGAGGCAAACATGATCATCGAGCCGGATCTGCTGGCCCAATGTGCCAACCGGCTCGATAAGACCGGATCGGAAGACATCGGCGGTCCGGCCGATGGCGCTGCCGATGCGTTTTTGAAGCAAATGGGCCTGCATCAGCGCCACAGCGATGCCGGCGATCTTGCCGTCTTGCTGCGTGCCGCCTCGCGGCTGGATGCGGTGTTTCAGATGCCATCACCCGATGCGCCCGGGCTGAGCGTATTCGGCGCGCGCGTCGTCACCGCAGTTGGCAAGACGGTCGGCGTCAACGGTATTGATTTCACGCCAGCGCGGGCATTTGCCAAATGTATCGGCGAAGCGGTGGAGACGCTTGCGGTATTTTCCGGAAATACGAACGCCTGTTCCGCGCCGGCCAGCGAAGGCTGCGCCGCCGGGCCGGACCGTGATGCCGCCGGCGAGGCGGCACTGCTGGAACTGATCGAACGTGACGCGCTGGCGCTGTGGTGGTTCGGCGGCCAGCCGGCCGGGCGACTCGGTCCCGGCGAACTTGCCGCAGCAGAATTTGCCGATTTGAAGACCCGTTCCGGGATAACCGACAGCGTGTCAATGACGGTGATCAGATTGCAGACCGATCTTCCTGTTATTGTCGTCGCAGCTTGTATTCTCGACGAAAAAGGCTTGGCGACATGTTTCGGTTTTTCGGCCCGGTCCGAACTTGTGCCGGCGGTCCGAGGCGCATGTCTTGAGGCGATCCAATCGAAACTTGCGCTTGATCTGGCGCAGTTGCGGATGCGGCATGATGCCGTTTCCGGATCAGACGACTGCCATGCGAATGTTCGCCGTTTTGTCGACGGCATGAAAATGCCGGAATGCGCCGATTATCGATCTCTGTCCTGGCCGGCCGGCGACAGGTTCGGGCGTCACGGACTTTCAGCGCTTCTGGGCGCATGTGAAGAACGCGGATTTGCCGTGGAGCAGCATGATCTTACCCAGCCGGATATCGGCATTCCTGTCATGCGGATGGTTTCGCCGGATCTGCAGCCTTCGTCGGCCCGCCCCGTCAGGCCGCGCCTTCAGCGCGCGCTTGGCGCCGGAAATTATCTCACGCCTGAACAGGAGGCACAGACACCTTTGATGTAACCGGTGCTTACAATTCTGCATTCACCAGTTCACAATAATAAAGCAGGAGTTGAATATTTGAGTAACAGAACCGGCAGAAGCCGGCAAAACCGGGACACACGCGTAATGCAGGTTGTAGCGCTCAATCAAACTGAAGGAAAAGCGCATATTATCGTATGCCGGGGCTTTGACCTGACCGATAGTGCCGGCCAGCGGATAGCCCTGCACAGCCGCAAGGCGCAGGCGATTCTGGCCTATCTTGTTCTCAGCCAGAATTTCTCAGAAAGCCGCGAGCGGCTTGCGCATATGTTCTGGAGTACCAGCGACGAGAACCGTGCCCGGGCGTCGTTGAGGCAATGCCTGAAACAATTGCGCGACGTCTGTGAAAGCCATGGCCTGGACGTTTTCGATATTGATCGCTCTGACGTCCGTCTGCAGGCCTCTGCTTTCGCCGTCGATATCAATTTGGCGGCGGTCGAACTGAAACAGGACAATATCGCCGAACTGCTCCATTCCGGACATATGATCAGCGATGATATTCTCGGCGGGTTTGAAGATGTCGACCGCGAGTTTGATATCTGGCTGAGTGTTTTTCGCCAGCACTGGCGCAAACAGGTCATGGGCGAGATCGAGCGCATTCTGCGCGAATGCAACAATGAAGAGCGCAAGCAGATTGCCGCAGAAACATTGCTGAACATCGATCCGACCCATGAAGAAGCGCATCGCTGGCTGATCGAGATGCATGCGCGGCGCGGCAACATTGCCGGCGCCATCCGGCAATATGCCGACCTGTGGGATCTGCTGCAGGACGATTATGATATGGAGCCGTCGGAGGAAACCCTGCTGCTGATCGCCCGGGTCAAGACCGGCGAATTCGAAACCGAGTACCGGGCCGCGCAACAGGCCGGCAAGCCTCAACGGAAGCCGGCGGTGGCAGAACAACCCAGATCACCGCTTCCGGTGATCGGCGTCAATCTGTTCTCCAGCAGCAAGACAAGTCTGGTCGATGATTATGTCGCCTCTGGTTTTCGCAGCGAGCTTGTTTCCTGTCTGACGCGTTTCAGGGAATGGATTATCGTTGAATCCCATGATCCGGTATCGGAACCGGAAGAGCCGGCCGATTATCGTCTGACCACCGACTTTGCCAAGAACGGCGACGACATTGTCATCCTGACCTCATTGACGGAGACGTCGCTTCACCGCACGCTTTGGTCGGAGACCTATTCGTTTTCGCTGCAAAGCTGGGTCGATCAGCAGCGGATGATTGCCCGGCAGGTCGGCGCAACGCTCGACATCTATATATCCGCCGATGGCCTGACCCGGCAGATCGCCAAACGGGATTTTTCGCTCAAACCGTATACATTGTGGCTGCGCGCCCAGCATCTGATGAGCTTCTGGCAGCCGATCTCGGAATTCGAGGCGGAAAAGCTCCTGCGCGAGGTCATTGATTTATGGCCCGTCTTCGCACCCTCCTATAGCGGTCTGGCCAATATCTATAATTCCCGCCATATCGTTCTGCCGGGCCGGATGCGGACGGCAAAACTGCAGCAGGAATCGCTAGAGCTGGCGCGGCGCGCGATTGATCTCGATCCGCTGGACGCGCGCAATCAGCTGACGCTCGCCTGGTGTTACCTGATGGCGTCACGTTATTCCCAGGCGGAAATCCACATCGAACAGAGTAACCAGCTCAATCCCAGCAACCCAACCAATCTGATTTCCGCCGCCCAGGCTGCGGCATTTCTGGATCATCCGCATCTGGCGGAAGACCTTGCCGCTTCTGCCATGTCGCTGACGCCGGTGATCCCTGGATATCATTGGGGCTATCTTGCCGGTATCCGGTTTCTTGCTGGCGATTATTCCGGCTGTGTCGCTGCTGCGAACAAAGCCGGCCGTTCGATCTCCAACATACCGGGCTGGAAATGCGCCGCTCTGGGATTGTGCGGTGAACAGGCAGAGGCTGCAGCGGTGGCGGATGAATTCATCAGCAGCATTCGTCAGATCTGGTCGTCTGACGACGAACCGACACCGGAGCGGATTGTCGACTGGTTTGTGCACAGCTTCCCGATCCGCAGCGGTGATGCGGTCAAAAAGATGCGGGAAGGTCTTGCGGCAGCAGGCCTCCCCGCACAAGTTCGGGAGGAGTCCACGAATGGACTGGAGGGGTAAATAAGCACCGGCTGACCGGCGCTTTGCCGCAATTCAGCCGCTGCTTACCGGCATTGGCCGAACGTGTAGTCGCCGACCCGGAAATAAAACATTTCCAGTGCGCTGAGCGCATCGGGGTCCTGCAGAACCTGTTCGCGATATTCGTCAGGCAGCGGATACGGACCCGTGCTCTGGCCGTATTCCTCGATCCGGCTGCGCATCAGGTCAGCGGGGGGAAGCACGATGTAAAGCGCTTCGTCGCGGCTGACGAAACGGATTTCCTTGCCTGACGTGGTGAAGTTTTCCAGTTCGATCCCGTGTTCCTGCAGCAGCGCGAGGGCGTCTTCGCTGGTCGGCGGAACAGGAATGTCGCCAAGCGCCATGCCGATAATCAGCCGGCCGGCGGCCTCGCGGTCGTCCATCGTCATCTCGACAGGTATCGTATCGGTTGCAATGTCTTCATACAGGTCAGTCATGTCTTTCCCCTTTTCATGGTTTGGCCTTGTTGAGCCTGCACTCACACGCTGGCCTGCGAGGCGGGCCGGGCGGAGCGGATTACGCCTTCCGGCGCGGCGGTAAAATCAACCAGGTCGCGCATGGTCGCCGGCGGGCCCGAGGCCCCGAAAACCAGCGACTGCCAGAAACCGAGTTGATCATTGGAGGCGGATTTGCGCTCAAATATACTGAAGACAATATCCGCCAGAATTTTCGAACCAAGCGGGCCAAGGCGCTTGCCGCCCTGGCGAACCTCCGCCTCGCGCAGAAGATAATAAAGCAGCGGCGTATCCTCCGCCAAAGCCGTAACGGCGTCGATCGGCGCCTCGTTCAGCGGGTTGGGCGTAGCGGATCCGTACATGCCGCCGAGACCGTGACGGTTGTCGCCGATCAATTCTTCCCGAGTGAGCGGCGCGGTCTCATAAAGTTCCGCCATGTGCTGGCCGTTCGGCATGCCGCGCAGATATCCACGCGCCAGATCACGGAACGGCAGTCCGCCGAAACGTTCAAAGACCGGCTCGGCGCCGAGGTCGTCGGCAGGTTCCAGGGCGCGGGACTTGTAGAGCGCCAGGGCCATCGCCGGGCGGATCAGGCGGCTTGGATTGAAATCCTGTTCATCGGAAGCAGGAAAAAATCTGCGCAGATCGACCAGCCAGTCATTGGTGACCGGGCGACCGGCGACATCACCGCGATTGAGCGCGGCAGCCGAGCGGAAACCCATCATTGCCCGCAGTCCGGCAGGTTGGGGCTGGGCATCGTTGATGACATAGAGGGGCTGTATCATGGCGTGGCCGAACCGCATTGCGGCGAGCCAGAACTCCATCGGAACCGGAGGTTCCTCACCGCCGGCGATACGCCGCCCGAAGGGGCCGCCGGCGCGGGTGGAGGCGGAATCTGAATAGGCCTGCCAGACCCGCCTGTCGATCACCTTGTGCAAATAGTCTGAACGGACGACGGTTCCGTATGTTTCGCTGACAAGCGCCCGCGCCGTGCTGTTATCTGCGACACAGCAAGATTGTCGTCGTTTCGCGGGTCGCCGACGAGGGTTTCCGCCGGGCAGCGGAGGGGCGTTGTATCGCCGATGCCCTGGGCGTCGACTGCGTTACTGGCTTCCGGCCTGAACGCAAATGCGGCAAGATCAAACGGCTCCGGTCTGCCGGATCCGGACGGATGGCCATCGCCGCCGGGACGGCTGTAGCCCTGACCGGCCGTCAGGCCGACGCGAAGACGCGTTCGGTCTTTGGCGCTGTCTTCCGGAATCTGGTAGAGCTCAGGAGAGCGGGCCGGTCCGCCGCGATAGAGGCAGTCAAGATCGAGTTGCGGCGTCGCCCATGCGCGTTCGCCAGCCTGGGGCCGAACATCGAGTGACGACGTCTCGTTGAAGATCATGTCATGGGCGACAAGCTGACCGAAATAGGTGTAACCGGCCGGGATATCGTGGTTTCTCGTATTTGCGCCGGTCATCGTGCCGTCAAGCGCCATCTTGCGGGCCAGCCGCTGAATGATGTCCAGAGCCAGCGAAGCTTCAGGGATATTGCGCCGGCGGGCTTCCTGGGCAATCCGCCATCCGAACACGCCTTCGCTGGGAGGCTGTTTGCCGCTGATATATTCTGCCGCCCGGCCACGCCGTTGCGGCATCACGTCGTCAAAGCCAACCCGGGTTGTGAATTCGGTGCCGTGCGCCACAGTCAAACCTCCGCATCAACGCAACCTCATTGCGTCGCCGGTACCGTAGCGGAAGTATCGTGATTCGAGCGTGAATCCCGGAAATGGGGCCTTGCCGGTTTGCGCTATTGCGGCGCCATACTCTTTTGAACAGTGCCCGCCAGTTCCAGAAAACGGCAAAGCGCCTGGTTCGACTTGTCCGGACAGGCTTCGCCGAATGCATATCCAGGCGGCATGATGGCGGCTGCCGTATTGCCTTCGTAGGTGATCTCCACCGTCGACGGGTTGACGCCCTCATAGCCTATGGTGCGCGACGGCAGGGCTTTCATATCGGCGGCGGTAAATTCCTGGCTGATCGGAAACAACGTCTCCGGCTGCAATTGCCCGGTCTGAACCGTGTCGCCGAACTGATCATTGACGAAGGTGCGGATTTCATAATCGCCGTTTGGCATCAGTGTGTATTCCGTCCCCGTCACGCCGGCGAAACCGGTCTGGGAAAGGCGCAGGACAAGCGGGTTTTTCAACGGTTTGTCTCCGGCAAAAGCATGCGTTGCAGACGTGGCTGCAGCAATCGCCATCATGCCGACAACCACCATCACGCCCAAGCGATGAGCCAGGAAAAATACAGATCGAATTGTATGAACATTCATCGTACGAGTTGGTCCTTGTGAAAGGCCCCCATCTCAAATCCGATTATAAGGTAGGATTGCGGCGGAATTTCTGCAAGTCCGCCGCAATCGGGAGCAGGTTAGCGCTGCCAGTTGACGAGGATGCTGAATCGTTCGTCAGCGGGCTTTCCATTGGCGCGCATGCAACGGACATTCGCAATGAAGTTTTGCGTGCCTGACGACCAGCTTCTGACCTTGCAGCGCGTTGCACCCTTGCCGTAGGCCGTGACCTGAACATTGCCGCCGGCCTTGCCGCTGCCGCCGAACCCGGCAAAGTTCACTGCATAGGTTCCAATGCCGGAGCGGGTGATCTTGATCGGGCCGGACGGATTGTAAGCGTAGGTCGCGCTTGGCGCGTAGGCGAGTGCCGTCGGCTTGTTAGCCCAGGCGAATGCCAGGTCCCGGCCGCGAGGCCGGGGCGGCGTCGGACCGGTTTCATCACTTTTTTTTAGCAGAAACAGCCCGCCCTCAATATCGCTGACGAGGATCGTGCCGCTTGGCAGATAGGGATATGTGCCCCAGGCGCCATTGAACACGGCATCGTTTTCCGCCGGCGAGACGAAGGTGTCGAAAAACAGCTTTTCCGACGGTGCTTTCGGGTCGGCGATGTCAAGCACCGTCAGGCCGCGGCGGTAGTTCGACATGTAATATTCGTCGTCCAGCGTGAAGCCGTTGTGATCGATCGCCTTGGTCGGCCCGTTCCAGTTGCCGGCAATCGACGGGTTTTTCAGATCGCTCAGATCGACAATGACGACACGGGTATTGATCCCGGTCCTCTGCTCGTCGAGTTCGTCCTGGATGTAGACGAATTTCTTGTCTTTCGACCACCAGCCGGAATGGGTGTATTCGGCGTTGGGGTAGGTCAGCGAACTGAGTTTGACCGGCGCGGCCTTGTCGGTCACATCCCAGAAATCGACACTTGTCTCGTTGTAGTCGATCAGAACTTCGCAAGGATTGTGTCCGGCGGCGCAATCGGCCGTACGGGCGTCTGTCACCAGCATGCTGGACGCATCGTGGATGTACCCGGTGCCGACCGGCGGCATGGTCACCGTTGTCGGCGCCAACGGATTGGAGAACTCCAGAATACGGAATGCGCCGCTCTGCAGGTTGGACCCGAGAATATAGGCGAAGGGGGTTTCGCCCGGCAGCGGACGGCCCGTCGCATAGTCGATATTGGCCATATAGATATTGTGCGCCGAAGCGAACGCATTCACCGTTGCCGCCAGCGAAATGGATGCCGGCAGAGCGGTCAGGTCGATGATCTGGAAGCTCTGGTTCACCGAATCCGCCGTGACATAGGCATAGGCTTTCCAGCGATCGGCAGCACTATCGAAGGTCTGCAGAACCTTGACGTCGCGCCAGATCGTCTGCAATCCGGGGATGGTTCCGACCTCGGTCGGATTGGCGGGATCGGTCACGTCGACGACGGCCGTTCCGTTGCGCAGACCGATAATGGCATATTCACGCTTGTCGTTGAGATCGACAAAACCCCAAATGTCATTGGCGCCGTTCGGGTTGGATGAAAACCCGCTGAGCGGAATGCGAGCCAGAAGGTCAAGCCCCTTGCAGGGATGGCCGCCGGCGGAGCCGCCGATGCATTCGGCCGGGGCGGCTGCCGGAGCGGAAGTCCCCTGGGCGCTCTCAGCGCGAACGATATCGAAATATTTCGAATCCTGAACCAGGTGGAAGCCCTGCTCAAGCAGTTCCGCGCGTTCGGTAAAGGACGGACCGACAACATAACTCAGCGCCTGCGCGCCGGTGCGGACCGCAAAGTTGCTGCCGGCTTCGTAACCGCCTTCCAGGGTGATGTTGCGTGCGCGGGTGCGGGCCAGAAGATCCTGGCTCATGATGAAATTGCCGCTGGCTGCCGCGATGGTATCGCCGGCCGCGGCTACGGAGAGCGCGTAGGTCAATGTCGCGCATGGGGCATCCGGGTCGGTGCAATCGCCGGCATCGCTGCCCTCGGGCGTTACAAACAGTTTGTCGGGCCCGGTATCGGCCGGGGTTTCGGCCTGGGCAAGCTGAAACGTGTCCGGGTCGCCTTTCAACAGGATCATGCCCTTCTCCTCAAGGGCTGCCCGGTAACGATCGGCGGGCCCGGTCAGGAATGTCCGTGCGGGCCTGTCTTCGATCCTGGCGAAATCGTTTTTGCCATCAAATCCCGCCTCGATTGCGACGACATGGCCGAGCAATTGCAATCCTTCCTCCGGTTTCCCGGACAGGAAGGAATAAGTGCCCTCTGCGACCTTGATGCGGTCGCCCTTGCCGGCGGCCTTCAGAGCCTGTTCCAGCGTTTTGCAGGGGGTTTTGGTATCGCGGCAATCGGATTTGTCTGATCCGTTGGCGGAGACGAAAAGCGTCTTGTGCTCGCTATGCGCGCGGGCAGCGGGCGGAGACAGGATGCCGGCGAGGATCAGGGTGGAAGCGACCGCGGAACAACGGACAGAACTCAGAGTATAACAGCGTAACATGACAGCCTCGTTGATTTGGTGTTGCGGGGCCTGCCGCAGAAACTGCGGCAGGCTGTTTTACGTCTGTTGCCGAATATCGGCATTTACGGCCAGGTGATCAGGACGGTGTAGCGGGTATCGACAAGCGCTCCGGTCGGTTTGAAGCAGCGCACATTGGCGGTGAAATCCTTGCCGCCTGAGCTCCACCAATAGACCTTGCAGAAATCGCTGCTCGGCCCGTAGGACGTGACCTGGACATTGCCGCCGGCTCTGCCGTTGCCACCAAGGCCGGCAAAGATCATGGAATATTGGCCGGTTCCGCTGCGCGTGGCCTTGATGGCGCCGCCGGACGAATTGAACGAATAAGTCGTGGACGGCGTGTATGCGGCCGATGTGGGACTGTGCGCCCAGGCATATCCGATGCTGCGTTTCTTCGACGGTCCGGCCGGCCGTGGCAGATTGCGTGAATCCGCCGCCGCTGCCAGTTCGTCGAAATGCGGCGTCCCGTTGGTCAGATCGTTATCATCGTCATCGGCAATGAACGCCAGCTTGACGGCGTCGGGAATGTCGTTCGGGTTTGCCTTGGCGGACGCCATGACCAATTGCGTGGCAATCGCATAGGCGCCGTCGTCAGAGTAGGTTTTCTTCAACTCGATGATCAGCTGGTTGGTAAAACCCGCATAACGCCGGCCCTGGGCGTGCACGCCTTCATTGCCGGCCGGAGGCCACATGATCAGGTCGCTGGCCTCACGCAGGCAGGTTCCGGCCCCGAAAAAATCGCGGCCGACGCAGGATTGACGGGTCAGCAGGATCGCCATGGCGTCGCCGAAGCCTTCCGAATATCCGCCATCGAGAATGCCACCCTTGCGGGCATCGATGCCATGTCCGTATTCATGCGCGACGACGTCGGAATAGGCCATGTTCGGGCAGTTGCCGCCGGCCTTGTAGAAGTTGATCGACGAGCCGTTCCAGAACGCATTGCACTGGCCGTTGATATTGACGTTGGTCGGCAGGCTCGGCAGGTCGGTCGGGGCCAGAATGTCCTTGGCCATCTCGCAGGATTTGTTTGTCCAGTAGAGCGCCGATGTCTGGGCGAGCTCCTCGATACCGCTGGCATTGAATGTCAGGTCGATCGGGTTGACCGGTG
This sequence comes from uncultured Afifella sp., assembly GCA_947259045.1. GTDB lineage: Bacteria > Pseudomonadota > Alphaproteobacteria > Rhizobiales > Afifellaceae > CAMYKZ01. Next base: position 34,683 of record CAMYKZ010000032.1, on the reverse strand, counting down.
TTCCGGCCTTCGACCGGCTCAATTCGCCGCCCGCCATATTGTCGATCTTGGAGCATGTATTATTGCCGTTCAGATTGACCTGCATGGTCGCCAGACCGCCACCGGTGGTGAGCGAGTACAGCCCGTTTGCTCCGGTGGTCGCGGAACCACCGCCACCGCCGGTCCGGTTGACCAGCATCTTTTCGAATTCCTGGTTTGCAGTCGGCCGGTCGGGCCGGCCCGATTCCGTCCAGATCGTGCCCGTGACCTGGCCGTTATGGGTATGGCGGATCATGCTTTCCCAATAGATCACCCGGGGTTCGCCGACAGCCGATATCCAGTAGCGGCGGGCATTGGGGTCAGTAAGATCCGTCGATGTCATCTCGATCCGGTAGGCCAGTTCGCCGCTGCCATCCGGGTTGACCCAGAGTTCCAGCTCGGGTCCGGAGGTCTCAGCGTCCTGTGCCCATGAGCCGGCATCGGAAACGGCTGCATCCTGCGCCGAAGCGGCGGATACGGTAGCCGTCGTCGCGTTGGCGCTCTGCGGCAGGTTGCGTTTTCTCAATTGCTGGATATTGCCGCTCTGATCGATAAAGGCGACCACATCGGCATAGTAGGCCACCGGCACACCCTGGAAGGCGACCGGGTAATGGACAATCCATTTCTGCACCGGATCGGCGGCCGCCCGGCCGCCCAGTTCGGCAACCTGTTCGGGGTCGACGATTTCGTTCAGTTCCTGGGCCTGTTCCGGATCGATGTCCTGGTCCTGAACCGACGCGTCATCGGGCGCCGACTGCGCCAGGCCGATTGACACGAGTGATGCGTCGCCAGCCCCGGCGCGAACCGTCACGCCGGCCGGCAGCTGAGCCTGGATCTGGCTGGCTGCCGACTGGGTGACGAGTTGAGCTGCGCCGAGGCTGGTTGCGCCGAGAGCGGAAGATTCCACCTGAACACCAGGTGCATCATAGGATGGCTGGTTCCAGGTCAGTTGGCGGGAGGCCATCGGGCCAACGTCTTCCGTCCCGGCAAACGGGCTCGGTTGTTCCTGCGCTGTCGCCAGCGAGGTGGAAATGAGGGCGGAGCCTGCCAGAAGCAGGCAACGGCGTGACATCTTGTGGAGAGATCGGGACAACATTTCAGGCTCCATCAGGGTTGATCGCAACGCGCCGCATCTGTGCGCAGAGGTGCGACTTGAATTGCGGATTGCAGTTTCACAATATGCCTGTCAGTGATTTTGGGAATGCCGGCGGCAGGTGCCGCATACCGATCGGATTGACATCCGGCGCAAGCGCCGGTTGATCGTCTTGCAAGTCAGTAAGCCGTTGCAAACAAATATAAAAAGTTTAATTCTCAGGGCAGGCGATGAACTGTGATCTTATCGCCGCCGATCACTTTCCGTTACGGCATAACGATTGATTCACGTTCGGTTCACAGACCCAACGCCGGAAGACCCGCCAGCAGGCCCCTTGCCACAGGCGAAATCAGGCACAATCGGCCAGACCCCGCTATTGACCGGAATTCGTTTCGCCGGGGTCCTGCCAGGGTTCGCAGTGCATCGGATGGGCAAATCTTCCGCCCAGAATCACAGCCAGTCTGCTGGCGCCGTTGATCGCAAGCTGGAAGACGGCGCCTGACCCGGTCTCGCCGCCGGACCATTTCAGTGACTTGCTGAAAGCATAGATCAGGGCGCCATTGCGCGAGACGGTCGCATCGCCTTCCCAGACACCCGAATAGGCGGCGACCGTCAGGCGGTTGCCCGACAAGTGCACGTCCATCGGTGTGAATGCATCGGAGACTTTACAGGATCCGTCGCCGCAAGTGATCTCAACATCCGTGTTGCGGCAGTTCCAGCCCTGATCGGGGTCATCCGCCAAAGCGGACATCGGCGTGAACATCAACAGCATCGCCGCAAGGCAAATCGGTTTTTGCATCCTCTTCTCCCTGCCCGACCTGCATCGGACATTGACCGGGATGATCAGTCGCGACCCTCAAGACCGGCTTTGGTTTCCAGCAGCCTGACCAGGCCGAGATAATCCTGTGCGCCGCCACCAGCTTCCGCAAGTTCGCGCAGCAGTGCAAGTGTCTGTCCGGCCAGCGGCGCCGGGCAACCGAGGCCGTTTGCCGTTTGCGTAAACAGGTCGATATCCTTGATCATCAGATCGGCGGTAAAGGCCGGCGAATAATCGCGGTTCTTCAGGGCATCCAGCTTGAATTTCAACAGCGGCGAGGCGATCGCCGACGCGCCGATGACATCGAGCATCACCGCCCAGTCAAGCCCGGCCTTTGAACCGGTGGCAAGCGATTCAGCCAGCAGCGCGATCGTCGAGCCGACAAGATTGTTGATCAGCAGTTTCAGATGCCGCGCTTCTTCCGCCGCCCCGACATGGAAGCAGTGGGCGGAGAAATGCTCAAACACCGGCAGGCAGCGTTGATAGGCGGCATCCGGCCCCGAGGCGATCACCGTCAGAACGCCGGTTTCCGCATGCACGACCGTGCCGGAGACCGTTGCGCGCAAGAAGCCGGCAGCGGTGCCCTCAAACAGGGACGCCACGTCTGCCGATGCCTGCGGCGATACCGTGCTCATGTCGCAATAGACAGCGCCGGGAGGTAGCGAATTTACGACCTCGGCCGCAACCAACTTCAAAACGGCATCGGTCGGGATCGTCGAAAAGACCAGATCGGCGCCCGCCGCTGCCGCCGCCGCACTTTCGGCGATGTCGGCCTGGCCGGCAAAGCGCGCCAGGGCGTCAGGGCTTGTGTCATAAAGCAGCGGTCTGATGCCAGCGGCAATCAGCCGTCCGACCATCGGGCGGCCCAGATTGCCGATGCCGATCCAGGCGATGCGGTTTTCATCAGATTTGTTCACGGGCAATTTTCATCCATGTCAGTCTCTGGTGACCGCCGTCAGGTTCATGGTCAGCAGCGCACCGGGTTTCGGCAGGCCGGCGACGGCGATCGCGGTGCGCGCCGGCCGGCGATGGCCCATCCTGTCCGCATATGCACTGTTCATGGCGGCGAAATCGGCCATGTCGGCGAGAAACACGTTGATGTGGATGACATGGTCCAGATCGGAACCGACCGACGCCAGCATGATTTCGAACGCGTCGAGGATCTGCTTTGTCTGCGAGCTTATGTCCGGCCCGGCCAGTTCGCGGGTCGCCGGATCTACGCCTGCGACCGCGCCGATGGTAATGAACTCGCCGGCCATGGCGATGTGGCTATAGGGTCCGACCGGCGCCATGGTGTTGGCGGGCGTTGATGTTTGCACTTTGGACGGCATGGCGATCTGTCCCTGTTCCTGGTCATCTACTGACTTGGAACCACAACAAACGGCCGGGCGGGTTGCGGTTCCGGTTTTCTTCCTGAAAATCATCCCGTCGCTTTTGGCTGATAGTCCCTTCCGTTGACTGTCCCTGGCCGGCCGTCGAGGCTGAGGGCCGTCACCTGCGGCGGCGTTTCGGCAATGACCTTGCCCGCCTTGATCACCTTCAGTCGGGCCGGTTTCAGGCGGATCGCCTCAATCGGATCATAGGCCTGCAGCAAAACCATGTCTGCGCGGCGACCGGGTTCGAGACCATAACCCTCCAGGTTCATGACCTTCGCCGGGGTTTCCGTCACCGCCTGGAAAGCAAAGCGCATCTCGTCGCGGCTGGTCATGTGGGTCACATGCAGCGCCATGAAGGCGACTTCGAGCATATCGGCCTGGCCGAGCGAGTACCACGGGTCCATGATGCAATCATGGCCGTAGGCGACCGGCACGCCGTGTTTCAACAGCTCCGGCACCCGGGTCATGCCGCGGCGCTTTGGATAATGGTCGTGCCGGCCCTGGATGGCGATGTTGATCAGCGGATTGGCGATGGCCGCAATGCCGGCCTCCGCCATCAGCGGCAGCAGTTTGGAGACGTAATAATTGTCCATCGAATGCATCGACGTCAGATGCGAACCGGCAACCCGGCCGGCCAGTCCAAGGCGTCTGGTCTCTGCCGTCAGGGTTTCGATATGCCGCGACATCGGATCGTCGGTTTCGTCGCAATGCATGTCGACCATCAGGCCGCGGTCGGCGGCGATTTCACAAAGCGCCGCCACGCTGGCCGCACCGTCGGCCATCGTGCGTTCAAAGTGTGGGATGCCGCCGACAATGTCGACACCGAGATCGAGCGCGCGTTTGAGATTGTCCGCCGCCCCCGGCGAGCGGTAATATCCGTCCTGCGGGAAGGCGACGAGCTGCAGGTCGATATAGGGTCTGACCTTTTCGCGCACGTCGATCAGCGCTTCCACGGCCAGCAGCCTGTCGTCGCAGATATCGACATGGGTGCGAATGGCGAGCAGACCCCTGGAGACCGCGAGATCGCAATAGGCAAGCGCCCGCTCAATCACCGCTTCGTGGGTGAGCAGCGGTTTCAGTTCGCCCCAGAGCGCAATCCCCTCCAGCAACGTGCCGCTCTCGTTCAGCCTGGGCTGGCCGAGCGACAATGTGGCGTCCATGTGGAAATGACAATCGACAAACGGCGGCGTCACCAGTTGGCCGTCCGCATCGACGATTGTTCCGGCCTCGGCATTGATGCCGGATTCCAGCGCGGCGATTTTACCGCCCCTGCAGGCAATGTCGATGCCGGTGCGCCCATCCGGCAGGGTGGCGTTTCTTACAATAAGATCGAAGCTCATTATCGTTCGCCCTTGAACCAGGGTTGCAGCATGGCGCGGGGATAATCGGCCCGCCGCGCGACAATGACAAGGGCCGCAATCGACAGGATATAGGGCAGCATGAGGAAGACCTGGCTTGGCAGAAAGGCGCCGACTTCGGTTTGCAGCCGGACCTGGAAGGCATCGAATGCGCCAAACAGCAAAGCGCCGATCAGCGCCTTGCCGGGCCGCCACGAGGCAAACACCGTGAGCGCGATGCAGATCCAGCCGCGGCCGTTGACCATGCCGAAGAAGAACGAATCGAACGCCGACATGGTCAGGAAAGCACCGCCCAGCGCCATCAGCGCGGAGCCCGCCGTGACCGCGCCGATGCGCAGGCCGATGACGGAAAGCCCCTGCGCTTCCACGGCCGCCGGATTGTCGCCGACGGCGCGGATCGCCAGGCCGAGCGGTGTGCGGTAGAGCAGCCACCAGACGGCGATCACCAGAAAGAAGGCGAGGGCGGTCATCGGCGTCTGCTGGAACAAAGCCGGTCCAAGAAACGGCAGGTCGGACAGGACCGGAATATCGAGCGGCTGGAATGGCGTAATGCGCGGCGGGCTTGTGACATCGGGCAAGGCGGTGCGGTATGCAAAGTAGGACGCGCTTGTTGCAAGCAACGTCACGCCGAGGCCGGAGACATGCTGCGACAGGCCAAGCGGTACGGTGAGGATGGCATGGATGAGCCCGAAAAATCCGCCTGCCAGCATTGCCACCAGGACACCGCCCCACAAGCCCGCGCCGAGCCATGCCGCCATCCAGCCGGCCATCGCGCCGGCCACGAAGATGCCCTCGATGCCGAGATTGAGCACGCCGGCGCGTTCGCAGATCAATGCGCCGAGCACGCCGAAGATCAAAGGTGTCGCGATGCGGATTGCGGCAGCCCAGAAATTAGCCGTCAGCAGGATCTCAAGAATCTCCAAGTGGGACCTCCTCAACGGCTGGTGCGTCCGGGCGGACGATGCGGCGAATGCGGTAGCGGGCCAGGAAGCTGCTGATCAGAACGCACAGCAGTGCCATGGCGACAACAAGATCGGCCAGATAAGAGGAGACGCCGAGCGCCCGGCTCATGGAGTCCGCACCGACAAAGACACCGGCAATGAAGATCGCCGAGATGACAACGCCAAGCGGCGACAGACCGGCCAGCATGGCGACAACAATGCCGGCGTAACCGAATCCCGGCGAGATGTCGGCTGTCAGATAGCCTTTCAGCCCGGCCACTTCACCGACGCCGGCAAGTCCGGCCAGCGCGCCGGAGATCAGACCGACCTTGATCAGGGTCGCAGTGACGGGAATGCCGGCATAATTGGCGGCAGCGGCGTTTTCGCCGGATGCCCTGACCCGGAAGCCGAAGGTGGTGCGGGCCATGGCGACATGCAGGACAAGCGCCGCGACCAGCGCCATCAGCAAACCGGCGTGAAGCCGCATGCGCGGTATAAGTTTGGTGAAAACCGCTTCTTCCACCATCGGTTCCGATTGCGGCCAGCCCATGCCCATCGGATCCTTGAACGCGCCCTCCAGCATCATCTGGACAAACAGGATGATGACAAAATTGAGCAGAAGCGTGGTGACGACTTCATCGGCACCGAAACGCACCTTCAGCAGCGTCGGGCCGAGCATGACGAGCGCACCGGCCAATGCGCCAGCTAACAGCACCAGCGGCACCATCAGCATCGGCGGACCGGAAACGGCCCCGGTCCCGACGGCAACGGCTCCCAGAGCGCCGGCATAGAGCTGTCCCTCCAGACCGATATTCCACAGCCGGGCGCGAAAGGCGATCGCCGCGGCCAGTCCAGTCAATATCAGCGGTGTTGCCCGGGTCAGCATTTCCGATGCAGCGAACAGCGATCCGGCCGCGCCCTTGAGCATCAGGCCGTAGGCCTCCAGAACCGGCGCACCGGCAGCTGAAATAGGGATGGCGGCGAGCGCCAGCGCGATCAGGCCGGCGGCAACACGCATGGCGACGGAATTCAGCCGGGAGACGTTTTCCCGTGGTTCGAAGCGAATCATGCGGCCGGCCTCGCGTCAGCATTGTTATTCTGTCCGTGCCCGGCCATCATCAGGCCGATCGTCGTGCGGTCTGCCGTCTCGACCGGGCCGGCGTCGTCGATCTCGCCATTGTGGATGACGGCGATCCGGTCGGAGACAGCCATCAGCTCATCGAGATCCTCCGATATCAGCAGCACGCCGGCACCGTTTGCGGCGGCTTCCAGCAGGCGGCGATGGACATCGGCCTGGGCGCCAAGATCGAGCCCCCGTGTCGGCTGGTTGGCAAGCACCAGGCGGGGTTGCCGGTCGAGCACACGGGCGAGGATCAGTTTCTGGATATTGCCGCCCGACAGCAGCCTTGCTTCCGCGTCGGGCCCGGGGCAGCGGACATCATAGGCGTCGATGGTCGCAATCGCGTTTTCGCGGATGGCGGCGAAGCGCAGAAACCCGCCGCGCTGGATGGCCGGATCGTCGAGGCGTTCGACAATCAGGTTTTCGGCGATCGTCATCGACCCGACAAGCCCGTCATGGTGGCGGTCTTCGGGAATGCGGGCGACGCCGAGCGTTGCGCATTCGCCGGGCGCATGGTTTGTGATGGTCTGGCCGCAAAGCTGCATGGCGCCATGGTCGGGCGCGACAAGTCCGGCAACGAGCCCGGCAAGCGCCGCCTGGCCATTGCCGGAGACACCGGCGACGCCGTATATTTCACCGCTGCGGATGCTCAGCGAAACATCCTTCAGCGTCCGGCTTCGGTCGTTGCCGGATACGCTGACTGCCTCAAGCTTCATGACAGGTTCGCCGACGAGTGTGCGCGCGCGTGCCGGCGCCGGTACGTCGCGGCCAACCATCAGTTCGGCGATCGCGCGCCGGTCGGCGCCATCGGTCGGCAGTTCACCTGCCTTGCGGCCACCGCGCAGAACCACGATACGATCGGAGACCGCCAACACCTCATGCAGCTTGTGGGAGATGAAAATCACCGCGAGACCGGTTTCAGCGAGGCGTTTCAGGGTTTCAAAAAGCCGGTCTGCCTCCGGCGGAGTGAGTACCGCTGTCGGTTCGTCGAGCACCAGAATGCGGGCGTCGCGGTAAAGCGCCTTGAGGATTTCCACCCGCTGTTTCTCGCCAACCGACAGCGTGTCGATCCGGCGGTCGAGATCGACGATGAGGCCGCTTTGGCGCATCAGATCGTCCAGTTTCCGCCTCGGTCCGGCAGTCCGCCGCAACAGGCTGAAGACCGGTTCGGTGCCAAGCACGATACTGTCAAAGGCAGACAGATTTTCCGCTAAAGTAAAATGCTGGTGGACCATGCCGATGCCGGCGTCCAGTGCTGCCTGGGGCGAACCCGGTTGCAGCGGCTGCAGGGCGCCTTCATGGTCGACGCGAACGGTTCCGCTGTCGGCGACGTAATGGCCGAACAGGATATTCATCAGGGTTGTCTTGCCGGCGCCGTTTTCGCCAAGCAGCGCGACCACTTCGCCGCGGCGCACATCAAGATCGACGGCATCGTTTGCCGTCAGCGCGCCAAACCTCTTGGTGATGGCTTCGAGCGACAGAACGATCGGGGCGGTCCCGCCGCCAATTCCGGAACTATCAGATGCTGTCATGATCAAGGATCCGGGCGGCTTGCAAAGATGCCGGCCGCCCGATTGTCCAAGTTACATGGTCGACTTGGGTTCCTCGTCGTTGACGTTGACCCGGAACAGGCCGTCCTTGATCTCCTGTTCCTTCTCCATGATCATGGTCTGGACGTCAGCCGGAACAAGGTTCTTGTCCATTACAAGGCTGCCGCCGCCATAACTCATGAAGGAGTACTGGCCATAATCCGCCGGCTCGAAGGTGCCGTCGATGACGGCCTTGATGGCGCGGTCGATGGTTGGTTCCATGTGCCACAGGGCCGAAGCCAGAATTGTTCCGGGATAATCGGGCGCCGTATCGATGACGTTGCCGATTGCCAGGACGCTGCGCTCCTTGGCAGCATCGGAAACGCCGAAGCGCTCCGCGTACATAATGTCGGCGCCCTTGTCGATCATCGCGAAGGCCGACTCCTTGGCCTTTGGCGGATCGTACCAGGAGTTGATGAACGTCACCATGAACTTGACATCCGGATTGGTTTCGCGCGCGCCTTCCATGAAGGCATGCATCAGCCGGTTGACCTCAGGGATCGCATAACCGCCGACCATGCCGATGACATTCGACTTTGTCGCTTTGCCTGCGGCCAGACCGGACAGATAGCTCGGCTCATGGATCCAGTTGTCGAAAACCGCGAAGTTCGGCTGGGCGGGTCCGAAGGACGACCCCATCAGGAATGAAATGTCCGGATATTCCGCAGCCACCTTGCGGGCGGCCCGTTCCACGGCAAAAGCTTCGCCGACAACAAGGTCCATGCCCTGTTCGGCATATTCGCGCATCACACGCTCATAATCGGTGTTGGCGACATTTTCAGAAAACGTGTAGGTGATATCGCCGCGCGCTTCGGCGGCCTTCAGCGCCTTGTTGATCCTGCTGACCCATTGCTGCTCGACCGGCACCGTATAGATCGCCGCGACCTTGATCGGCTTGTCCTTCGCAGCCATTGCGGCGCTGCCGCCGGCCAGACCAATGGTGGCCAGACCAAGGGCGGCGGCACATGCCGCCAGGAAAATTCGTCTTGTCAGTGATAATAACATTGCCCATCCCTTTCTTTTGTATTCGACACTCGCACACGATTGGCTGCCATTTAGAAGTGCCCGTCAATCGGAATCATGCCTGGCAAGTCCCATGCCAATTTTTGTCCAGACGGTCAAAAACAGCCCAGCCTAGGCGGCAATCAGGGCCGGGTCAAACGGATTGAAGCGCCATCTTTGAACGGATCGGGTGACGTGCCGGAGACGGCCGGCTTTCAATGCGAGGTTTTGCGGCCAACAGTGCCGGACAGGATAGCGGACATCAGTGCAGCCGGCACCAGGATCGCCAGCGCAATCCTGAGGCCGAAAAGATCCGCCAGGCCGCCGATAATCGGCGGGCCGGCGAGAAAGACAGAAAACGCAATGAATGAAACGGCGGCGACGTTGGCCTCCGGCGATTTGCCGGGCGCGGCGGCTGCCGCCGATACAGCCAGCGGATAGACCGTGGCAACGCCGAAACCGGCCAGCGCTGCGCCGACCAGCGCCAGCGGCAGGCCCGGTGCCGCGGCAAACAGGCCGGCGCCGATGGCGGCGCTCAGACTGGAAACGAGTACGATGGTCGCTGCGCCGAACCGATCGGCCAGACGGTCGCCGGCGAGACGGGTCACCGCCATCAATGTGGCGAAGACGGCATAGGCGGCGGCGGCTTCCGCCGGTTCGCCTGCAAGCACCTCGCGGACAAAGACGGCAGACCAGTCCATCATCGCGCCTTCCAGCGCCATGATGCCGACCGGCATCAGACAGAGTACAATCAGAGCTTTGGCCGGCAGCACGAAAAAACCCGTGGACGGCGCTCCATCGGTTCGTTTCGGATCGGCAGGCATCGACCAGGCGACGGCGAAAGATGCCAGCGCGAACAGCGGATTGATGATTGCAAACTGAAATGAAACCGGTATGGCCGCCTGGGCAAACAGGCCGCCGATCAGCGCGCCGACAACAGAGCCGATGCTCCAGAAACCATGGCACTGGGACATGATGCGCCGGCGCGATACCCTTTCCATCTGGCCGGCCTTGGTATTCATCGCGACCTCGATCAGCGCGACCGCAAAGCCGCAAATCGCGAGGGTGGCGAACAGGGTTGACGTCGACGTCGCAAGACCCGGTGTGACGAAGGCGAGAGCGAAAGCCGGTCCGGCGATCATGCAGGCGCGGCGCAGGCCGGCCGCTTCGGCAAAGCGGGCGGCGACAACAAATCCGAGCAGGGTTCCGGCGGGAAGGCCCACAAGAGCAATGCCCAGCGCGCCGGCATCCATCTGCAGAGCGTTTTTGATATCGGGAATACGCGGCAGCCAGGCGCCGATGATGACCGCCTCCATCATGAAGACCAGACGGATCGCCCAGAAGCCGGAAAGCGGCATGGCGCCCGGTATGGCACGTTCGGTCATTACAAAGTCCATCCGCTTGAAGACATCGGCCTTGCTATCGCCAGCAGATCATCAAGGCAATCGCCGAATTGAAGAACCGTGTTTCAAGGCAACAAAAAACCGGCCCGGTCTGCTCAATCGATCAGGAGCATACCGGGCCGGTTGATTTGAAAGTCCAGGGCGTGATGCCCCGGCACGTAAGCTGCTTAAGCAGCCTTGGCAGGAATTTCTGCGCGCAGGGCTTCGACAGCCTTGGCGCCGATGCCTGGAAGTTTCTTCAGTTCTGCATTGCTCATGTTGCGAACCTGGCCGACGCGGACGATGCCTGATTCAGACAGTTTCGCTGCCATCTTTTCGTCGACAACTTTTGCGAGGCCGAGTGCGTGATGATGTGCTTTTGCTTTTTTCTTCTTTGCCATGGTCGTATCTCCTGTTTGATGCCGTGGTGCTGATCAGCCAGGGGTCTATCGCGCCGCTGGCAACGCACCTCTAAACGGAAGTCAGTTAAGCATTTCTTACAGCAATGCAAATTCGCTTCCAACCCGGAGTGCAATATCAGTGTTCGTTCCCGATAGCTTCGATTGATGTTAGGCTGGTCTTTGTTGTTCGATCGGAGGAGGCGGATTGATGTTCTGGATTTTCTTGGCAACGAAAATGCGTACTGCAATGTTCCTTGTCCGGGACATCCTGTGTGTTGGCGGCGTCATCTTCACAGCACTCTTCGGCTCGCATGCCATGGCGCAGGTCGATGTCGAGATCAGGCTTGCCGACGACACTGTGCTTGGGCCCAATTCGCCGGCCCCGGCCGGCCGCAAGCCTGTGCTGTTCGTGCATGGGCACAAACCCGGGCTGTCCCCGGAGCCGGGCCCGAACTACATCGTGAACTGGCAGGACCCAAGGGACGGCACATCGTTCAAAAACACGCTTGAACATGCCGACAACAGCCAGTTGGATATCGAAGCCTATTACATCAATTTCGCCGATCAGGATCGCTCGATCCTTGATGACGCCAATGCCATCAGCTTTGCGGTTACGCGCATTCTGAAACGGCATGATCCGAATTTCGATCAGACCGGAACGACGGCGGTGCGGGTCGCGATCATCGCCTATTCAAAAGGGACGCTCAGCGCGCGGCTGTATCTGAAAAGCCTCGATGAGCCACTCGCCGACCTGCCGGCAGACTTTCCCGCTGCAGTTTCCGACGACAATGTTCTGGTGCCACCGCCGGCGTTCAATCCGGTGTCGGAGTTTGTCGCGATCTCACCGCCGAACCACGGCATCAGGCCACTTCCGTTCGTGACGCCGAACTCGATTTCGGCGAGCCAGCTATACAATGGCAGAACCCGTGTACTTTGCGATCCGTTCAGTATTTCCGGGCCCTGGATAACCGGTTTCTTCACCCATCTGAACGGTTATCCGCTGAATAATGCCGTCAACGCCGATGCGGCGATGAAGATCAAGGAAGCGCCCGGCAGCCGGCCCGACGGTGCGCCGCCGCACACCGGTGTGCTCTATCTGGCGCTCTATGCCGCCGGCAATGCTGATTTTATCGGTGGAGACGCTCCAGAGACTGCGGGCGATTGCGACGACCGCCCCCACGCACGCAATCTGGCGCCCGACGCCGTTAACATCGAAGTCACCGGGATCCAGGGCGGTACCTCTGTCGAAGTGCATCAGAACACGGTTCATCATTCTGATGTCATCTGTGCCGCTCTCCATACCGTCATCCATCAGCGCGCGCCGGCCGGGCCGCTTGATACGCTTTGTGCGCAAAACGGCGGCGTACCGGTCATTCCGCTGCCGGAGCGCGCAAGCGTCGGGCTTGTGCTTGATTTTTCCGGCAGCATGATCCTGCCGGCCTGCCCCGGTGCGGGGTGCGCCCGGCGGCATCAGGTTCTGAAGGACGCGGCGGAAATCTTCATGACCTTATGGTCGCTTCTGGGCTCCGACCGGGACCGGACCTCCATCACATTGTTCCGCGGCAGTGCGACAGTCCTGGACGACAATGGCCAGACCCTCCTGCCGCTGCCTGCGACAGGCGATGTCAGCCAGATAACCGGACTTTTTGCCAATGAGACGCCGTCGGGTTCGACGGCGATGGGGCGTGGCATCGACAGCGCCATTGCCAGCCTGGCCGCCGTACAAGGCGTGCGCAGGTTGCTGCTCGTCACCGATGGTCTGCAGAATGTCCAGCCTCTGGTTGAGGAACAGGCCAGCGGATATGCAATCGCCTCTGCCAGTCCGCTCGATCTGTCGGACACCGGGATTCCGATCGATACGATTGCCATCGGCGACGGCGCCCATGCGGAACTGCTCAGCGCCATTGCCGCAGATACCGGCGGACAGGCTTTCGCGACCAATGTTCCCGACGAGCAGCTCAGAGCGTTTTTCATCGAGCAACTGATCGCCGCGCTGAAGGGCTTCAGCCCGCAACTGATCGCATACCGGCATGGCGCCGTAGGCAGTGGCGGGCAATCGGCGGAAGCCTATGCGATCAACAGCACGCTGAAGAAACTGGCCTTCAAGCTGAGCTGGAAGCGTGGGCGCGATCTTGATCTGCGGATTGAACGCAACGGCAAGGACGTCACGGCGCTTGGCCGGATGGTGAAGGGCCCGTTTTACAATATCTGGGTGGCCGATACCGGTCGGGGCAATGTTGCGCCGCACGGGACATGGCGAATGCTGATCGAAGGCGATCCGGCGACGCCCTATGAGGCTGCAGCACTCGCCGATGAACATGAGCTTGATCTGCAACTTGCGCTGCAAGCGGGAACAGGCACCGTTGGCGAACCGCTTCAGATCACGTTTCAGATGCTGCGCGGCGGCAAACCCGTTGTGGATGATCTCGATGTCGATGTGACCATCCGGGTTCCCAGAGTCGGTACCGGCACGCTGATTGCAATCGGCAATATCCGGTTGCCGAAACCGACGGATCCCAGGGCCAGCCCCGGAGAGCGCAGGCTGAATGCCCTGCTTGTCGATCCGAAAATGGCGGCGGTACTCCGCCCGGGAACGGTGCGCGGCCGTCTTGAACATGCCGGCAAGGGCGTTTACCGGGCTTCGTTCACCGGCACCGAAGTGCCGGGCACATATTCTGTGACGGTCGAAGCAACAGGGCCTGATGACGCCGGCGGCCAGGTGCAGAGACAAATAAGCCATGCGGTCAATGTCCGCTTCAGCGGCGGCGTCGCGGCCCGCTCGGACCTCAAACGGCAATCGGACAGATCGGAGGACAGCCGGCGGCAGGTGACGCTGTCGATACGGCCGCAGGACAAGTTTGGCAATTTCCTCGGCCCCGACCGCAGTGGCGCCATTGCGGTGACATCGGACAATACAAAAAGCCTGAACGTTCGCCGGATCGCCGATCATGGTGACGGGCGCTACGGACTTGAGCTGGTCATGGCCGCGGATGCTGAGCCGAGGATCTCCATATCGGTCGCCGGCGCTGAATTATATTCCGGATGGCTCGACAAGATAGCCCGGTAAATCCGCCGGGGATGAAAGCGGCTCAGCGATAACCGAATTGTCTTGGCAGGTAGAGAACGGTTTCAGGCAACAGGGTCATGATCAGCAGCGCAACAATGAGCACGGACAGGAACGGCAGGATCTCGCGAATGATGTCGCGAAGCGGAATACCGGTCGTGGCGTTGATGACAAACAGCAGCACGCCGTAGGGCGGCGTGATCAGTCCGATCATGGTATTGACGACGATGACGACGCCGAAATGAACCAGGTCGATGCCAAGCTCCCGGCAGGCGGGGATGAACAACGGCACGACGATCAGCAGGATGGTCGTGGCGTCGAGCACGCAACCAAGCAGCAGAAACAGAACGTTGATCATCAGCAGGAAGGCAATCGGCGAAAGCTCGATTCCTTTCAGCGCACCGGCGACGGCGCCCGGAATATTCTCGCTGGCGACAATGAAGTTGAAGATCAGCGCGCCGCCGATCACGAGGCCGACGGCCGCAGACGAGCGGGCGCTGTCGAGCAGGATGGCGTAGAGCGAGGCAAACGACAAAGCGCGGTAGAACAGGGCCGCCAGCACAAGCGCATAGAAGGCCGCCACTGCAGCGGCTTCGGTCGGCGTTGTCACGCCGCCGTAAATGCCGAACAGGAGGATCACCGGCATGAGGAGCGCCGGAAAGGCCCTGAATGTCAGGCCGGGCAATCGCCTCAGCGGTATCGGTTCATCAACCACCATGTTGCGGCGATGGGCAAGAACAGTGATCATCGTCATCAGTACCGCACCCATCAACAGGCCGGGAATGATGCCGCCGAGAAACAGATAGCCGATCGAAGTGTCGGAGACGAGCGAGTACATCACCATCGGGATCGACGGCGGAATGATCGGGCCGATGGTGGCGGAGGCCGCCGTGACGGCGGCGGCAAAGCCCGGCGAATAGCGGCCGTTCCTGGTCATCATTTCGATGATGATCTTGCCGATGCCGGCAGCATCGGCGATGGCCGAACCGGACATGCCGGAAAAGATCAGGCTGGCGACGACATTGACGTGACCGAGCCCGCCACGGAACCGGCCGACCAGGGCAACACAGAAATTCAACAGCCGGTCGGAGATGGTTCCGGCGTTCATGATGTTGGCTGCAACGATGAACAGCGGCACGGCGAGCAGGATGAAACTGGTGAACAGGCCCTGCAGCATCTGTTCCGACGCCAGGCCGAGATCGAGGCCGCTCATGAACAGATAGACGGTCGCCGCCACGATCATGGCATAGGCGATCGGCGCTCCAAGCGCCGCCAGACCGAACAGGGTCGCGATGCAGATCAGAAACGGCATGCTCACGGGGCGCTGTCCGGATCGGCATCGGTGTTTGAAAAGACCGGCTCAGGCGGATCGACCGGTAAGCCGCGGACAAGCCGGACCGCGCGCAGCGCGTAGCGGATGATCACCGCAACGGCAAACAGCAGGTAGGCGGCAAAGACATGATCCAGCCGGATGCCGAGGCTGGAACTGCTTTCAATGCTCATGAATGAGATGAAATCGAAGGTGGCCGGGAAGGCGCCTGCAAACCCGGCGACAATGGCCAGTGCCGATATCAATGCGAACAGCCGGCGCGCACCCGGACCCGCACCGGCATAGAAAATATCGAACCGCACATGGTCGCGGTCGTGCAGCAGGAATGCCGCTCCCCAGAACACAAGCCATAACCAGGTCAGCAGGCAGGCTTCAAGCGTCCAGCTCAGCGGTTCGTTGATCACATAGCGATAGAATATCTGCAGAATGAACGAGATAAACATGGCGGCGAGAAGCCCCACCGCCATGTTTTCAGCTCTTGCGCGCAGCCAATTGGCAGCTGCGGTCATCTTGCAGGCGTTCCGTTACTTGACCGCATTGACGCGATCGAGCAGGCCGTCCGGCCAGCTCTTGGAAAAATCCGACTCCAGATACATTTTCTGGGCATGGTCACGGAAGGCAGCAACATCCGGCTCGTAGACCTGAAGGCCTTCTTTCTTGAAGAAATCGACGATTTCAGCCTCGTTGGCGAGGATTTTCTCGGTGATTTCCGCCGATGCCTTGCGGGCCGACGCCTGCACAATCTCTTGCTGTTCCGGCGTCAGTTCGTCCCAGACCTTCTTGGAAAAGGCAAGAAAGTTCATATCAACCAGATGACCGGTGAGGACGATCTGGTCGGTAACCTCGTAGAACTTCCGGTCCTTGTCGGTCGGCAGCGGATTGTCCTGGCCGTCAATGGTGCCGGTCTGCAGGCCGGTATAGACTTCGGTGAAGGCCATGGGCGTCGGATTGGCGCCAAGCGCCTTGCCAAGGAACTGCCAGGCGTCCGTGCCCGGCATGCGCAGTTTTATGCCGGCCATGTCGGCGGGGGTCATGATTTTCTTGTCGCCGCGCAGGTTGAGCTGACGGGTGCCGAAATACATCACTGAGAGAAGTTTCACGCCGAGCTCGTCTTCGGCGAGCTTGAACATTTCCTCGCCGATTTCGCCTTCGAACACCTTGCGCTGATGGTCTGCGTCACGCATCAGATAACCAGCGGTGAAGATCGACCAGTCCGGGATCAGTTTGGCAAGCTCCTGGGCCGAGGTGATCGACATTTCCAGGTTGCCGCGGGCGATCGCCACAAGTTCGGTGCCCTGTTTGAACAGCGAATCGTTGTAATGCGGTTCGTAGACTGCAAAATCCTTGACGCCGTCGGCGAATATGGTTGCCAGTCCCTGGGACCGGAAATCGGTTTCAGATGCCGGCGTCGACATGCGCAGCTTGATCTTGTCCTGAGCCAATGCCGGCATTGCCGCGCCGACCGCCAGAACGGCCACGGCAGCCAGCGTGACGTTTGTGAACCACTTCATTTCATTACTCCCCAATCTTTATCACAAGACATTGATTATTGACTGTCTGTTCGCCCAACAAAAGGCTGGACTTGCAGATAATTGACACGATATACCGTTACTTGCAACAGATAATGCGCATACTAACATGTCAGTTAATGCCGCAACTTTAATCGTGATTTGAGCTCGATCGGGAGCGGACAAGAGAAAGTGCAGCGCGTGAGCCATTCCAGACAACGTTTCGGATTGTCGGTCGCCTTGGCGACACCGTTTCGCCAGACCGGTGAGATCGATCTTGAGAGCATGACCGGCCACGCATCGTTCTGCCTGGAGGGTGGATGCGACAGTGTCACGCTGTTCGGGACAACCGGCGAAGGCGCATCGATTGGCCATGCAGAGCGTCGTGCCGTGATTGCTGCAATGGCAGCGGCAGGCATCACCGGCGATCGCCTTGTCGTCGGCATCTCCTCAACCGCAGTCGACGATGTCGCCGGCGATCTCGGCATTGCCCATGCAACCGGTTGCCGGGCAATCCTGTTGCCGCCGCCATTCTATTTCAAGAACCTCACCGATGACGGAATTTTCGACTGGTTTGGCAGCGTGTTCGGCCGCGCCGGCGAGAATGCCCGCAATATCATCCTTTATCATATTCCCTCCGTGACCGGGGTAGCCCTGTCGGTCGATCTGATTGCCCGGCTGCGGACGGCCTTTCCCGGTGTGATCATCGGCGTCAAGGATTCAACCGGCGACTGGAGCTACACCGAACCGCTGCTGGCGGCGCATCGCGATATGGCGGTGCTGATCGGTGATGAGCGCCACCTGGCGGCCGCAGTGCGGCTGGGCGGAGAAGGCGCAATCTGCGGATTTGCCAATCTTCACCCCGGCGAGATGCGCGCCATGGCGTGGCAGGGCACCGACAATGAGACCATCAATGATCTTGTGGAACTGATCGTGGACCATCCTGTCGTCCCGGCCATCAAGGCTTTGATGGCGCATGCGCATGGCCATGTGGCCGGACAAGTGGCCGGAAAAGCGGCCGGCCAGGTGGAATGGGCGCATGTGCGCGCCCCGCTGACTGCCCTGAACGGACAGCAGAGATCTGCGCTTGGCCTTGGTTTTGACCGGCTGATATCGTCAGGCCGGGCGGCATGATCGCCGCGGAGGAGTAGGGATGGCCGCAGAGAAGATGCGTGAGCAGGCCTATCATTCGTTTACGCGCCATCTTCTGGCCAGCGACGTCCGTCCCGGGCAATTCGTTTCCCAGCGCGAACTGGTCAAGCTGACCGGCATGCCGCTGGCTGCGATCCGCGAACTGGTGCCGCGGCTGGAGGCGGAAGGGCTGATCACGACCATCCCGCAGCGCGGCATGCAGATCGCGCAGATCGATTTCAATCTGGTGCGCGATGCCTATCAGTTCCGGCTCATCCTGGAAAAAGAGGCTGTTACCCATTTCACGAAGATCGCCACCGACAGCGAAATCCGGATCCTGCGCGACCAGCATGAGGCAATCCTGCTTGAGGCCGAAAACGGCGACGTTTCGAAAGAACTGGAAGCCCATGCCCAGAGCGTCGACTGGGCGTTCCACGATCTTCTGGTGGATTCGCTGCGCAATGAAATCATTGCCAAGGCTTACCGGGTCAATTCGCTGAAGATCAGGCTGATCCGCCAGGAACTGACCCGCATCGGGGGTCATGTGGCGGCGGTGATGAAGGAGCATCTGCCGATTATCGAGGCGATCGAGTCACGCGATGCCAAGGCGGCGGTGAAAATGCTGGTCAGGCATATCGAGACGGCGCGCCAGCGCGCGCTCGGTTAGGCATTTTTCCACAGCTGTTGCAATGCCGCAACTCTGCTATTCAACGTGGACTGGCTCTGTGCCTTGTCTTCGGCCTCAAACCGTGACAGGCAACCGCCTCAATGACCCGATTCTGAAATGCAAACGAGACACCATGAAACCTAACGGCATAAAAAACGCCCTCGTCAATCACCTGATCTATTCCGTCGGCAAGGATCCCGAACATGCGGTTGCCCGCGACTGGTGCGTGGCCCTGTCTCTGACAGTGCGCGACCGGGTTGTCGATCAATGGATGGAGAGCACACGCCGCACTTACGATACCGATGCCAAGCGGGTCTATTATCTTTCGATGGAATTCCTCATCGGCCGGCTGCTGGCCGATACGATCGCCAATCTCGGCCTGCGTGATGCCTGCTGCACGGCACTGGAAGAGCTTGGTGTCGATTTCGACGAGATCGCCCGCGAAGAGCCGGATGCGGCGCTTGGCAATGGCGGCCTCGGGCGGTTAGCGGCATGCTTTCTGGATTCCGCCTCGACACTGGGCATCCCGACCTACGGATACGGCTTGCGTTACGAGCATGGCCTGTTCAAGCAGTTTATCGAACAGGGCTGGCAGATAGAGGAGCCGGAGGACTGGCTGAACCAGGGCCATCCATGGGAATTCGAACGCCCGGAAGTCGTCTATCCGATCGGCTTTTATGGCGATGCGGACGAGCGAAACGGCACCGGCAGCTGGCAGCACGGCGAGACGGTGATGGCGGCGGCCTATGATACACCGGTCGCCGGCTGGCGCGGCCGGCATATCAATACGCTGAGGCTATGGGCCGCCAAACCGACCCACGCCTTCGATCTGGAGAGTTTCAATCGCGGCGATTATCTCAATGCGGCGTCCCAGCGGATCCGGGCGGAGACGATCACCCGCATTCTCTACCCCGACGATACGACACCGCAGGGCCAGGAATTGCGGCTGCGGCAGGAATATTTCTTTTCCTCCGCCTCAATACAGGATCTGCTCAGGCGTTATCTGCAGGATCATGACGATCTGACATTGCTGCCGGAACGGGCGGCGATCCAGCTCAATGACACCCATCCGGCCATTGCCGTGCCGGAACTGGTGCGGATCCTGGAAGACCAGCACGGCATGCCGCTTGAAAAAGCCATTGAGATCACCCGGGCGACGATTTCCTACACCAATCACACATTGCTGCCGGAGGCGCTGGAACGCTGGCCGGTCGACCTGCTTGGCCGGCTTCTGCCGCGGCATCTGCAGATCATCCGCGCCATCGATGACCGGCATCTGGGGTCGATCACCAGCGCTGCCGCCTCAAAGGATGCCGTGCGCATTCTCGACGGAGAGCACCGCGACACGGTGCGGATGGGCCATCTCGCATTCGTCGGCAGCCACCGGGTCAACGGCGTTTCCGCCCTGCATACCGATCTGATGAAAAAGACCGTGTTCCATCATCTGCATCAGCTTTATCCGGACCGGATCGTCAACCAGACCAACGGCATCACCCCGCGGCGCTGGCTGCACGGCTGCAACCGGCCATTGTCAAAGCTGATCACCGAGACGATCGGCGACAGCTGGATCGACGATCTGGAGCGTCTGACGGCGCTCGTGCCTCATGCCGATGACACCGTATTCCAGACGGCTTTCGCCGACGCAAAGCTGGCCAACAAGGTCCGGCTGGCGCAACTGATTGAACAGCGCAACGGGATTATTGTCGATCCCTCGGCCTTGTTCGATATCCAGATCAAGCGGCTGCATGAATATAAAAGGCAATTGCTCAACATCCTGCAGGCGGTGGCGCATTATCAGGCAATTCTGGCGGCCCCTGACCGGGACTGGCAGAAGCGGGTGCGCATCTTTGCCGGCAAGGCGGCGCCGGGTTACGGCATGGCCAAACTGATCATCAAGCTGATCAACGATGTGGCCGAGACCGTCAACAATGATCCGGTGGTGGGCGACAGGCTCAAAATCGTCTATCTTGCCAATTACAATGTCTCGCTGGCGGAAATTCTGATCCCGGCGGCCGATCTGTCTGAACAGATTTCGACGGCGGGCATGGAAGCGTCGGGAACGGGCAATATGAAATTCGCCCTCAACGGCGCGCTGACGATCGGAACGCTTGACGGAGCCAATGTTGAAATGCGCGATCATGTCGGTGCCGACAATTTCTTCATTTTCGGCATGACAGCCGAAGAAGTTGCCACGCGCCGGGCCGGTGGCCGGCGGGGACGATCTGCCATCGAGGCCAGCCCGGTTCTGGCCGCCGCGTTGAAGGCCATCAGTTCCGGTGAATTTTCTGCCGACGATCCGCACCGCTTCGACGATCTTGTCGGTGGTCTTTACGATCACGATTATTTCATGGTGTCAGCGGATTTTGATGCCTATCATGCGGCTCAGGCCGATGTCGATCATCGGTATGGCAACCGGAATGAATGGATGAGAAGCGCCATCCTGAACACCGCGAATATGGGCTGGTTTTCGTCCGACCGGACGATCCGCTCTTATGCCAGGGATATCTGGAACGTGCCCGTCGGCGTGGATCATTCGTAATGGCAAAAGGTCCGGCAGCGCAGTCCACGTCCCTGTCTGCCGAGACCGTATCTTCGCTTGTCCGTGCCGGTCACAGCGACCCGTTCTCTGTCCTCGGCCTGCACACGGATGGCGATCAGCCGCTGGTGCGGGCCTTTGTGCCGGGCGCCGAAACTCTTGACGTGATCGATGTTGCCGATGGCGCGGTCCTGGCCAGGCTGGACCGGCTGCACGCAGACGGTCTGTTCGCCGGGCCGGTTGCAGGCCGCAAGGACCGGTTTGCCTACCGCCTTCGGGCGGCGGCCGGCGACGCGTCCTGGGAACTGGACGACCCGTACCGGTTTGGCCCGGTTCTGGGTGCGATGGACGAATATCTCTGGACCGAAGGCACCCATACCAGGATCTTTGACCGGTTCGGCGCCCATCCGATGCAGCATGAAGGCGTTTCAGGCACACACTTCGCCGTCTGGGCGCCGGGCGCGAAACGGGTGTCGGTGGTCGGTGATTTCAATCACTGGGATGGCCGCACTCATGTCATGCGCCATCGCGGCGCGACCGGGATCTGGGAGATCTTTCTGCCGGGCATCGGCGCAGGTGCGGCTTACAAATATGAAATCCAGGCGCAATCGGGTGAAGTGCTGCCGCTGAAGGCCGACCCGCTGGGTTTTGCCGCAGAGCAGCCCTCAAAGACGGCTTCCATCGTCGCCGATACAGGCTGGGACGGCTGGAACGACGGCGGCTGGATGGCTGAGCGGGCCCGGCGCAACGCGGTCGATGCGCCGATTTCCATCTATGAGGTGCATCTGGCCTCGTGGCGGCGGGTTGCGGAAGAGGGTTACCGGTCCCTGTCCTACCGGGAACTGGCCGAACAGCTCGTGTCCTATGTCAAGGACATGGGTTTTACCCATATCGAGCTTCTGCCGGTGTCGGAACATCCGTTTGACGGCTCCTGGGGCTATCAGCCCGTCGGGCTCTATGCCCCGACCAGCCGGTTCGGCCCGCCAGAGGATTTCCGCTTTTTTGCCGAAGCCTGCCACAAGGCGGGCATCGGTCTGCTGCTGGACTGGGTGCCGGCGCATTTTCCCTCCGATCCGCACGGGCTTGCGCTGTTCGATGGCACGCACCTTTACGACCATGCCGATCCGCGACAGGGGTTTCACCGCGACTGGAACACCCTGATCTACAATTACGGACGCACCGAGGTGCAGTCGTTTCTGATCAACAATGCCCTGTTCTGGCTGGAGCGCTATCATGTCGACGGATTGCGCGTCGATGCGGTCGCCTCCATGCTTTACCTGGATTACAGCCGCGAGCCGGACGACTGGATCCCCAACAAGGACGGCGGCAACGAAAATCTCGAAGCGATCGAATTCCTGAAAAGGACGAATTCGCTCGCCTACCGTGAACATCCGGGCATCATGATGGTGGCGGAAGAATCGACTGCCTGGCCGGGTGTTTCGAAACCGGCCGATGCCGGCGGCCTCGGGTTTGGCTACAAATGGAACATGGGCTGGATGAACGACACGCTGGCCTATATGGGCCGCGATCCGGTGCATCGCCGTCATCACCATGGCGAGATGACCTTTGGCATCCATTACGGCTTTTCGGAGAATTTCATCCTGCCGCTGAGCCATGACGAAGTGGTGCATGGCAAGGGCTCGCTCTATGGCCGCATGCCGGGCGACGAATGGCAGAAATTCGCCAATCTGCGCGCCTATCTCGGTTTCATGTGGACCCATCCCGGCAAGAAGCTTCTTTTCATGGGCGGAGAGTTCGCGCAAGAAGCCGAATGGAACCACGATGCCAGCCTTGACTGGCAATTGCTGGGTAATAAGCGAAACAGCGGAGTGCAGAAGCTTGTCCGGGACCTGAACCGGATCTATTGCGATCTGCCGGCGCTGCACGACATGGATTGCGACGGCGGCGGGTTCTCATGGATCGCCCATGATCTGGCCGACGAATCCGTTCTGCTTTACGAGCGCAGGAGCGGCAATGGCGACAGCGTCGTGGTCGCCTGCAATTTCACGCCGGTGCTGCATGAGAGCTACCGCATCGGCCTGCCGTCTGCCGGGGCATGGCGTGAGGTGCTGAACTCCGACGCAGCTGATTATGGCGGCTCCGGCGCCGGCAATATGGGTGCGGTGAAAGCGGAGGCCAAACCGTATCACGGCCGCGATCATTCAGCGGCGATCTGTTTGCCGCCGCTGGCAGTCGTGGTTCTGGCAAGAACTTAGCTCAGACGCGTCAGGCCTTCGCCATGGCCTTCTTGATCATGCCGACAATAGCCAGCACGATAGCGCCACCGATGCCGCCGCCACCGATCTGTGCCGCGATTGCCGTCATGTCCATGCCGCCTTCGCCGGCGCCGATGCCGAGAACCTGGGTCAGGATCTGGCCGCCGACGCCACCGCCGACAAGCCCGGCAATGGAATTGCCGAGTGTGCCGAGGCTGAGATTTTTCATCGCCATGCCGGCCAGATTGCCGCCGACCATGCCGCTGATCAGCTGAATGATGATTTCCATGGGTCGTCCTCCTCGAATGCCACCGAAACTGGGCCGCCCTGGCTTCCAGTTATAGTTGCATCAGGATCATCCGCCCGGTTCTTGTTCGAAACATGGCGGATCAAACCCGGTTGGCCCGGCATAAAAACCAGTTGGCGACCGCCCGATCTGCCGTTTAAGACAGGAATAATCAGTCATTTGAAGGCGCGCGGGATTTTGAGATCGCCCGGATGTGCCAATACCTGTTGACTGTCTTCATAGAGGATTTCACCTGGATTTCGCATCCGTATCTCACGGACTTCGACACCTGCATCGGGTATGGCCTGTGCAAGATTGCGGGCCCTGAGAACGACGGTGCCGGACTTGTCCCGCAAGAATTTGGCATCTTCCGGAAACCAGAACAGGGACTTGCGGATCTTTGCGGTTCTGACTTTACCCTTCAGATCCGGATAGGTCAGGCCGCCCATGCCGCCGGTCTTGAACCAGTAAAAAGCTTCCTCGTGGGCTCGTTGAATACTGCCACGGACGTTTGAAAAATCCAGGTCGTCCCGGGCGGCGAACATGCCCAATTCGGCATTCAGCACCGGATGCGGCCTGTCGCAAACGAACCGGATAAACATCGGTGACCGCCTTTCCGGGATCCGGGGTGACGTTTCACAGCCGGACTTCAATACCTGCTGAATTTGTCAGTGCATCGGTTGCCGTTCTGTTAATAACAAGTCTAACCATTCCGCAAGTGCTTCATGATTGATCTGTTTCCTCCCGAACTGGCCCTGCATATCTGCCTCGCGCTGATCGCCATCAGCGCCATAACCTCGTTCATTTCCGCCGCAGCCGGCATCGGCGGGGGCATCGTGCTGCTTGCGATCATGGCGGTTCTGATGCCGGCGCCGGTGATCATTCCCCTGCATGGCGCGGTGCAGATCGGCTCCAACGCCGGACGGACACTGATCCTGCTGCGCCATGTCGAACGGTCGATCCTTTTGCCGTTTGTAGCCGGCAGCGTGATCGGCGCCGGGCTTGGCGGGCTGACTGCCGTGCAATTGCCGCCGTCGGTGCTGAAGATCGGGCTCGGCTTATTCATCCTGTGGTCGGTCTGGGGCGTAACGCTCAAGGCGGCCGGCCGGTTCGCAGTGATCGGCACCGGCGTTGTGTCCAGTTTTCTGACCATGTTCTTTGGTGCAAGCGGCACCTTCGTATCGGCGATGGTGAAGACGCTGAAACTTGGCCGGCTTGAACATGTCGCGACCCATTCCGCCTGCGTAATGGCACAGCATATTGTCAAGGTTGCCGTGTTCGGGCTGCTGGGATTTGCCTACGGTCCCTATCTCGGCCTGATCGGTGCGATGATCGTTTCGGGTTTTGCCGGAACATTGGTCGGCAAGAAGGTGCTGCTGAAAACCAACGACGCGATCTTTCACAAGGTGCTTGCAGTTATTCTGTCCCTGCTCGCGGCCCGGCTGCTTGTCGAGGGCATCTTGACATTCCGATGACCCCATGTCGCCGGTCGGTTGCGCCTATGGGCCCGGTAAGAGCAGTTACCGTCTTCGGAAGCGCGAAGCGCAAATCTTGCTCAATCCGCCTTGAGTATTCCGGCGGCGGCCCGGTTCTGCCCACAGATGCGATGATGAATGGGGCGTCTGACGTCTCGCGGTGTTGGCGGAACGAAAACAAGTGCTCGATAATCTCCGACCATTCGAACCAATCGCAGGATTGGTTCGGTCTTGGACAAACGAAAACGTGTTAGTCTCTCGTTTGACTTTTCCGCGCTGATCGCCGGAAAATGCCAATAATAACAAAATGCTGCGCCGCGAACGGTGCGGAAAAAAACATCACAGGGAGACATCAAATCATGAGTAAGAACATGACAGTTTCACGCCGTGGGTTGCTAAAGGCGGGCGCCGCGACAGGGCTTTGCGCCGCCACTGGCGGATTGAGCAATTCCGCTTTTGCGGCAGGTTATCCGGAGCGCAATATCGACGTCATCGTGCCGACCCGGGAAGGCGGCGGAGCCGACCGCAATCTGCGCGCCTTTACCGCCGTCTGGAAAAAACATCTCGACGCGAATTTCGAGCCCGGTTTTTTCCCTGGTGCATCAGGGCGGGCCGGTTATGAGACCTATATGGGCAAATACGAGCCCGATGCCTACAGCCTGATCTTCGGCAATATGGGGCCGGAAGTTCTGAACTGGGTGGTCAAGGAACCGAGCTTCGATATTGACGATTACATCTATTGGGGCCGTGTCGACACGGATCCGGGCTGTGTGTTCGTCGGTTCGGAAAGCAAGCTCCAGTCGATCGACGATATCGTTGCCGAAGGCAAGAAGCGCAAGCTGAATGTCGGCACCAGCCGCCTGGCCCACCCGGCGTCCATCGGCATCCTGGCGCTTGGCGAACATACCGGCGCCGAGTTCAACCTGATCCCGCTGTCGGGCGGCAAGAAGACGGTCGCCGGCGCTGTAACGCTGGAGATGGATTTCAGTGTCCTGACATCGGGAACCGTGGCGTCTGCCGGTGATGCGGTCAGAACCCTTCTGGTCTTCAACGACAAGAATGTGCTGGGCGAGCGGCTCGACAATGCGCCGACGATGAATGACCATTTCGGCACCAGTCTGCCGCCGATGCTGTCGTCGCGCGCCTTCGGCATCCACAAGGCTGCGGTCGACAATCACCCCGACCGGTTCGAAGCACTGCAAACGTCGTTCCGCAAGGTGTTCGACGACCCCGATTACAAGGCGTCGGTGCTGAAAGCCAAGGGCAATTGGGAATACATCAATTACGGCGGCGTCGAGGAATGCGCGACATTCAAGGCGTCGATGCTGGAGCTTGGTGGCCGCTACAAGAAACTGCTGACGGGAAGCTGAGAGCCCGACGTGTTTGAACCGTCGCTCGGGAGGGCCGGATATTCCGGTGCTCCCGGCCTTCGCTCGCACTGACCGAGATTGAACCGGCCCATGACATCCCCCATCGACGAACCCGACAAGAAGCGCCAGATCGGTGGTGAACTGATCGTCCCCGTCCTGGCTCTCGGGTTCACCCTTTATTACATTTCCACGATCATCGACTCGCCATGGACGGCACAGTTCAATGCCTACATGATCGGTTCCGTCCTGATTGCCCTGGTATTGCTTTTCTTCGGGGTTGCTGCCCGTGAGATCATCGGTGGCCGTGCGACGTTCGGCCTTTCCAATCTCATTGAGCCGCGCAACCTTCTGGCCAAACGCGTGGCCTTTGTTGCGCTGACCACAGGCTATTTCATCGCCATGCCGTGGGTCGGCTTCACGCTCGCCACATTCATTTTTCTTGCCGCGTCCATGCTGCTCCTGAGCGGCGGCCGCAGGCCGGTCGCCAGTCTGGTTTCGGCCGTAATCATGGCAGCCATCGGCTATGGCGTATTCATCGTGCTGTTCGGCAAACGGCTGCCGCGAGGACCGGTGGAACATCTCCTGCAGGGGCTGTTCTGAGATGGAGATCGACGGCGCCTTTTTCGTCCAGCTGTTTCTTCACATCCTGTCGCTGTGGTGGGTCATCATCCCGTCGATCTTCCTCGGGCTGATCGTCGGTGCGATACCCGGATTCAGCGCGGCCAACACGATCATCGTATTGTTGCCGTTCACGCTGGTGATGGATGTTGAAATCGGCCTGGTGTTCATGGTGGCGCTCTATTGCTCGTCGCGCATGGGCGCCGGCATTCCGGCGATCCTGGTCAATATTCCAGGCACGGCCGGGGCTGCGGCAACGCCGCTCGACGGATATCCGATGGCCAAAAACGGACGCGGGCAGGAAGCGCTGTCAATTTCGTTCACCGCCTCGACGATGGGCGGCCTGCTAACCACCGCGATCGCCCTGATGGCGATGCCGCTGCTGGCGCGCGTCGGTTTCATCATGCATTCCGTCGAAATGGTCGTGGTGATGCTGTTCGGCATCTCGCTGATTGCCTCGATTGCGGCAAAGGATACGCTGAAGGGTCTGATCGCCGGATTTTTCGGTCTGATGATCGGTTCGATCGGCGCCGACCATGTCTATGCCACGCCGCGCGGCACGATGGGATTTCTGGAACTCTATGACGGTGTGCCGCTGATCCCGGCGCTGGTCGGCCTGTTCGCCATATCGGAGGCCTTTCTGGTGATCGAGGGCGAGACGATCCTTTCGAAACACGGCCAGCAAACTGTCGTCAAAGGCTCCTGGGCGCAGACCCTGTCGGGCATCCGCCTGACGTTGAAAAAATGGTGGCATGTCACCTGGACAAGCCTGATCGGGCTGGTGATCGGCGTGATCCCAGGCGCCGGGGCGAGCATTGCCTCGTTTGTCGCCTATCAGCAGTCGCGGACCTATTCGTCAACGCCGGAAGCCTACGGGACAGGGCATCCGGAGGGCCTGATCGCGCCGGAAGCCGCCAATAACGGCGTCACGGCCGGGACACTGATCCCGCTGCTGGTGCTCGGCATTCCAGGCGGCGCGACGGCTGCGATCATGATGGTGGTGATGCAATATCAAGGGGTCAATACCGGGCCGCGCTTCTTCGCCGAGAGGCCGGATCTCGGCTACGGCATCTTCATGGCGATGTTCGTCACCTATCTGCTGATGGCGATCACCATCATGCCGCTGTCGCGTTACATGTCGCGGGTCACCCTTGTCTCGACGGCGTTCATGTCGCCGATGATCATCTGTTTTACGCTGCTCGGCTCCTTTGTACCGCGCGAATATATGTTCGACATGTATCTGGCGTTTGCCTTCGGCATTCTCGGATATATCGCCCGCAAGACGGGTTACCATGTGTCGGCGATCCTGATCGGCGTCATCCTCGGCCCGCTGCTGGAACGGTTCATGCTGATATCTCTGCAGAAAGCCGACGGTGATATCAGCGTATTGTTCTCCTCGACCGTGGGGAACATTCTCTGGGTCGCCCTGGTCGTCACGCTCGTTTTGCCGTCGGTTCTCAAATCGCGGCGGAAGCGGGCGCAGGCGGCGCAATCGGTCTTCGCCAGCGGAGAGGGCTGAACGATGAAAAACCAGACAGGACCGGCTTGATGAAAGAAGGACCAGTTTCGCGCAATATAAGCCGTATCGGACATCTCGATATTCCCGGCGGCGGCCAGGTCGTGGTTCAGGACGGGTACGCCTATATCGGTCACATGAAACCGCCTTATGGGACGACGATCATCGATGTTTCCGACCCGGTGAATCCGGCGATTGCTGCCCAGATCATGCTGGACGGCGACGCTTCCCATACCCACAAGGTGCGCGTTGTCGGCGATCTGATGGTCACCAATGTGGAGCAGAACAATCGACATTTCCTGCGTAAGGGCGCCGGGCTTCCGGCGCTTCGCAAGACGCTTGCCCAATCCCTTGGCCGGGCGCCGGACAACCGGGACCTTGCCGCAGAGATCGGTGTCGAGCCGGACCAGATCCCGCTGCTCGATGCCGCCCGCGAGCGCGGATATGATGATGGCGGATTCAAGATCTACGATATTTCCGACCCGCGCAACCCGCGTCAGGTCGCCTATCAGAAGACCTTCGGCTTCGGTGTGCACCGGTTCGACGTGGATGAGAATTTTGCCTATATCTCCACGGAAATGGAGGGGTACCTCGGCAACATCCTGGTGATCTACGATATCGCCGACCCGGCAACGCCGAGGCAAGTGTCGCGCTGGCACATGCCCGGCCAGCACATCGCCGCCGGCGAGACGCCGACATGGGCAGGATACAAAAACAGGCTGCACCATGCCATGCGTGTCGGCGACGAACTTTGGGCAGCCGTGTGGCACGCCGGATTCCGCATCATCGATATAGCCGATATCCGCCATCCCAGGACCGTGGCGTCGCACAATTACCACCCGCCGTTTCCGGAGCCGACCCACACGATCATGCCGCTTGCAAACCGCATCGATGGCCGCCGGATCGCGATTGCGGTCGATGAAGAGCATGATCATGCGCCCGGCCGGCTGCATGGCGGCCTGCTGGTTTTCGACGTCAGCGATCACGACAATATCCAGGCACTGTCGGTATTCGATGTCAGCGAAATGGATTCTCCATGGTCGCGGGCGCCGGGCCGCTTTGGCGCGCATCAGTTTTGCGAGCGTCTCGACGGGACACTGGTTTATGCGGCCTGGTTTTCAGGCGGCCTGCGCATCGTCGATATGGCCGATCCGTTTCAGCCGCGCGAGGTTGCGCATTTCATCCCCGAACCGATCGGCGGCGAAAAAAGCCCGCAGAGCAACGATGTCGATGTCGATGCAAACGGCCTGATCTACCTGATCGACCGCAACAGGGGTTTCGACATTCTGGAATATTCTGCCTGACGGGATGGTCCCAGGCAGGCGATAATGATTTGAGAGGAAGATCAAAAAGTGAGCGAAATGGCCCGTGAAACCGACGTAATTGGCGAAGAGCACTGGACAGACAAGGGTGACGTGCGGCTGTTCCTGTGGGAGAAATATGTCGGCCGGCCGACGGATAAAAAGGGCACGATCCTGTTCGTGCACGGTTCGTCGATGGCCTCGCAGCCGACCTTCGACCTGCAGGTCGAAGGCCGGCCGTTCAGTTCGGTGATGAACTGGTTCGCCGCGCGCGGGTACGATACATGGTGTGTCGATATGGAGGGTTACGGCCGATCCGGCAAACACCGCGACATCACCTGCGATATCGCCAACGGTGCCGATGATCTGGCGGCGGCGAGCGCCTGCATAAGGCAATTGCGCGGTGACGTGCCACTGCATCTTTACGGCATATCGTCGGGCGCGCTGCGGGCAGCCCTGTTTGCCGAGCGTCATCCGGAGCGGGTCGGCAGGCTGGCGCTGGATGCGTTTGTGTGGACCGGGCAAGGCAGTCCGACGCTTGAAGACCGGAAGAAAAAACTGCCGCAGTTTCTCAGCTCCAACCGGCGGCCGATCGACCTCGATTTCGTCAGGTCGATCTTCGCCCGCGATCATCCCGGAACCGTCGAGGACAAAGTCGTGGAGGCATTCGCGGCGGCTATCACCGCACTGGACGATTCGATGCCTAACGGAACCTATATCGACATGTGTTCCCGCCTGCCGGTCGTCAATCCTGAAAACATCAAGGTGCCGACCATTGTCATGCGCGGAGAATATGACGGTATTGCCGGGATGGAGGACCTGCTGGCGTTCTTTGCCAAACTGCCGGTGTCCGACAAGGAATTCACCGTCATGCCGGGTATCTCGCATGCCAGTTTCCAGCAGAAGAATTACCTGATGGTCTATCAGATACTGGCGGCCTTTCTGGAGCGGCCGGAGCCGGTTTACCGGGGCTAGCCGCACCGGCCCCGTGGCGCGCCGCCCGGGGCCGATTCTACTGGCAAATGTCAGTTCATTTTACGGTTGGTTGATCATTCCGGCTGCACGCTGCGCGGCGCTCGCGCGGCTTGCCCGCCCGAGGGCCGACCGAACGGCGCCGCCGATTGCCTGCGGCACAACGAGCATGTAGTGCAGCATCATTTCCGATCGGAGCTTCGCCGCCTTGCGGATATAGGCATCGAGCATTTCAGGGGTGATTTCTTCCGGCTCGGGGTTTTCTGCGCGGAGCCATTGCGCTTCAGTTTCACTGTAGGGCCACATGGAAGACCTCCTTTTCGTGTTGAAAACGGTCTTCCTCCCTTCGCTCCGGGATCTTGACGCCCCGCTCGGATTGAATGTTATGGGTTTCAGGCCTGCGCTATCGCGCCGCCTCGGGCAATCGCCGGAATATCGCCGCGGGTGATGCCCATCTCTGCAAGCTCGACATCACGGTAGGCGGAAAGCTCGCGCTGGATGCGCTTCTTTTCGTTCTGCCCGGCAAAATAGGCCGTCAAAGTCTTCGCAGCACGATCAAACATCGTTTCGCGCGCTGCAGGATCGGCAGGGTCGAGGCCGCGGGCCCGGAGGGCGATGTCGTCGCGGTGAATGCCCATATCGGCCAACTGCCTGTCGCTTTTGGCCTCAAGGATGGCGCAGGTCTTCCGAACCTCAAGCCATTTATTGAATTGTTTCAGCATCTGAGACTCCTTTCTCGATGCGGACCGGGTTGGAGAAAGTATTGGTCCGCAGTCGAAAGGTATGGCGGTGCGCCGGATTCCGGTACCGGCTTTGTTGCAATGCAACAATTCGCCAGGCGCATGCCATGAAATTAGGCAGCGAAAATACAGGATTTAAGCGGACTTTCGCTGGTTAACGTTAGGTAAATGACTGATATTTAAACAGAAAAATAATTTCTTTGCGGCGATTAGCGGCGCCACATCCCGGTCGGATTCTCAGATCCAGTTGACGAATCGCCAATGAATCAGTCCCCGAATCCGGTTGCCTGGGTGCGTTCAGAACCGGTTGATTCAGGCCCGTGACGCCTTGATGAAAGGCGTCCGTAAACCCATTCGACGCCGTGGATTCGTCTGCTTCAGGAATGCAGTGAGCGCTTCGGCCCGTAATTATGTAATCACATCCGGTCGAGCACGGCCCGTGCGGGCTGTGAGTTCGGTAATTTCACCGGCAATATGAATAATCGGCGCCAAAGCGGCCTGCGGATCATGGCCGTGTTCAGCCGGATCCGGTTCATACCGCTCCAGATAGAGCCTCAGCGTTGCGCCCTCGGTGCCGGTGCCGGAAAGCCGGACGACGATGCGCGGACCGCCTTCAAACAGGATGCGGATGCCCTGGTTGGCGCTGACGGACCCGTCAACGGGATCCGTATAGGCAAAATCATCCGCGGTCAGGATGGTATAATCGCCGAAGCGCCGGCCGGCGAGATCAGGCAGCCGTGCCCGCAGATTGTCCATCAGTCCGTTGGCCTGATCGGCATCGACGGCTTCATAATCGTGGCGCGAATAATAGTTGCGGCCGTATTGCCGCCAGTGATCAGCCTGGATATCCGCCATCGACTTGCCGCTGGCGGCGACGATGTTGAGCCACAGCAGGACTGCCCACAGGCCATCCTTCTCGCGCACATGGTTGGAACCGGTGCCGGCGCTTTCCTCACCGCATATGGTGATCCGGCCATCGTCGAGCAGGTTGCCGAAAAACTTCCAGCCGGTCGGCGTTTCGAAGACCGGAACGCCAAGCGCCGCAGCAACCCGGTCGGCAGCGCAGCTTGTCGGCATGGAACGGGCGATCCCGGTAACGCCGCCGGCATAGGCCGGCGCCAGATGGGCGTTGGCGGCCAGCATCGCAAGACTGTCTGAGGGTGCGATGTAGGTATTCTGGCCGAGCACGATGTTGCGGTCGCCGTCGCCGTCCGAGGCGGCGCCGAAATCCGGCGCGTTGCAGGACCACATCAGATCGAACAAAGCCTTGGCATGAACCGGGTTCGGGTCCGGATGATGGCCGCCGAAATCGGGCAAGGGGACCTTGTTGATGACGGAACCGGGCGCGGCGCCGAGGGTCTCTTCCAGAATCGCAAGAGCGTAGGGGCCGGTCACCGCATGCATGGCGTCAAACCGCAGCCGGAAGCCGCTTTTGATCATGCCGGCAATGCGGTCGAAATCGAACAGGCTTTCCATCAGGGCCTGATAGTCGGTGACAGGGTCGACGATCTCCACGCGCATGTCGCCGCACCGGGCCTGGCCGATGCGGTTCAGATTCGGCGCCGGAGCGTCTTCAATGCGATACCCGGATATGGATTGTGTTGCAGCGAAAATCGCATCGGTGACGGATTCCGCTGCGGGGCCGCCATTGGCGCCGTTGAACTTGATGCCAAAATCGCCGTCCGGCCCGCCGGGATTGTGGCTGGCCGACAGGATGATGCCGCCATTGGCGCCGCGTTTGCGGATCAGGTTGGAAGCGGCCGGCGTCGACAATATCCCGCCTTGGCCGACGATCACCCGGCCTATGCCATTCGCTGCTGCCATGCGGATAATGGTGCCGATCGCCGGTTCGTTGAAATAGCGGCCATCGCCGCCGACGACCAGGCTTGATTCAGCGGGCAGTTTGACGGCGGTGAAAATCGACTGGACGAAATTTTCCAGATAATGCGGCTGCGCAAAAACCGAGACCTTTTTGCGCAGGCCCGATGTGCCCGGTTTTTGACCTTCAAAAGGTTTTGTCGAAATTTCCGTGCCCGCCATCATCGTTTCCCGGGTTCGATTGTCTGCATCCGGTACTTTTGCGGTTTTGCCGACCCTTGGCAAGCGTTCGGATCAGGACGGAGGGTTTGCCGCGCGAAGGCAGACCAGGCTGCGCCCGGCAACAGCAAGGGTATCGGGTTGGAAAGACCCGGCTCCTGCGTCCGGCCGGAATGTCGGCTCAGCGCTGTCGAGCACTTTTTGCCAGCCCAATCCGGCGGGCGGTTCCGGCAGGCGGAAGTCTATGTCCTCGCTATGGGCATTGAGCAGGATCAGGGTTGCCCGCGCAGTCTCCAGACCATCCCTGTATTCGGGCCTGTGTTCGGGCAATTGCAGCCGCAGCGCGACGGCGCGGGCATGGCTGTCGCGCCAGTCCTGCTCGGTCTTTTCGGTTCCGCGGGGCGTGAACCACGCGACATTGCGTTCACCATCCGCCAAAACGCTCTCGCCGTGGAAGAAATGCTGATGCGAGATCAGCGGGTCGGTCAGGCGGACCTGCATGGCATGGGCAACGAACCGGCAGAACGTCTCCTCGTCTTCGCCGCCGGCCCAGTTGATCCAGGTCGTCTCATTATCCTGGGCATAGGCGTTATTGTTGCCATTCTGGCTGTTGCCCGTTTCATCGCCGGCAAGCCACATCGGCGTGCCCTGGGCAAGCAGCAGGGTGGCCGCCATATTGCGCATCTGGCGCGCCCGCAAAGCGTTGATTTCGCTGTCGTTACTCGGTCCTTCAACGCCGTAATTGGCGCTGAAATTCTCCGCATGGCCGTCGCGTCCGTCCTCGCCGTTCGCCTTGTTGTGTTTTTCAGCGTAGGAGAC
>CAMYKZ010000031.1:72908-74952 GCA_947259045.1 uncultured Afifella sp. | reverse complement strand
CGTACGGCGGATCAATGTCTCGCTCGACACGCTGGACAAGGCCAAATTCAAGGCGATCACGCGCTGGGGCGAGATCGGCAAGGTGATGGCCGGCATCAAGGCCGCGCGCGAAGCGGGGCTGGCGGTCCAAATCAACACGGTGGCGCTGTAGGGCGTCAATGATGACGAGATCGAAAACATGATCCGCTGGGCTCATGGCGAGGGCCTCGACATGACCTTGATCGAAACCATGCCGATGGGCGAAATCGACGAAGACCGGACAGACCAGTATCTGCCCCTGTCGATGGTGCGCGCCGATCTGGCGGAGCGCTTCACGCTGGAAGACATTCCCTACAAGACCGGCGGACCGGCGCGTTACGTGACCATCGGCGAAACCGGAGGGAGGCTCGGTTTCATTACGCCGATGACGCATAATTTCTGCGAAAGCTGCAACAGGGTCCGGGTCACCTGCACCGGTACGCTTTATATGTGCCTGGGTCAGGACGATGCTGCCGACTTGCGCGAGCCGCTTCGCGCCTCCGAAGGCAACGAACTGCTGAATGCGGCTATCGACGAGGCCATTTCGCGCAAACCCAAAGGCCACGATTTCATCATCGACCGGCGCAGCAAACGGCCAAGCGTCAGCCGGCACATGAGCGTGACCGGCGGCTGACACACGTCTGTTCAATCCGAATGGCTGATCGTCGAAATCGGCTCATCAGGAACCCTTTTTCCATGATATTGTCGGTTCATGAGTGCGCCCATTGATCCGTTAGTGAACCCGTCTGCGGATCCGCTCGCGAAACCTGCCGGGGCGCTCGCCGGCAATCGCACCGCGATCATCGTCATGCTGCTGGCGATGGCCTGTTTCATTCTCAATGATACAATGGCAAAATTGGCCAGCGATGATATGGGCACCGGGCAGGTCATTTTCATACGCGGCCTGATCGCCTCGCCGATCATGATGCTGATCGCCTGGTGGAAGTGGAAAGGCGCATTCCGGCAACCGGCGCGGATTGTTCACAAATCGGTTCTGTGGCGGACCGCCGGTGAAGTCATCGCTACCGCGCTTTATCTGACCGCGCTCTTCAACATGCCGATCGCCAATGCCACGGCGATCCTGCAGACCGTACCATTGGCGACAACAGCGGGTGCGGCGCTGCTGCTCGGCGAACAGGTCGGTATCCGGCGCTGGAGCGCGATCGGGATCGGTTTTGCCGGTGTGCTTCTGATCGTCCGGCCGGGATCGGACGGCTTCACGATCTGGTCGCTGTTCGCGCTCGGTTCAGTCGGCGCGATCCTGCTGCGCGATCTGTCATCGCGGGTTTTGCCTGAAGGCACGCCGGTGCTCGGCGTCGCCGCTCTGTCGGCCGTGGCGGTGACCCTGCTCGGTGCGGTCATGACGCTGTTCGACGACTGGCAGCCGGTCTCGGCGGGAGCGCTGTTCTATCTGACGTGCTCGGCGCTGTTCCTGCTCGGCGCCTACAATTTCATCCTGCTGGCCATGCGCAGCGGCGACGGGCCATTGTCATCCAGGTCATCGTCTTTGGCATCTGGCCGGACCGGCTGACGCTCGCCGGCAGCGCCGTGCTTGTGGCGATGGGGCTCTACACGCTCTACCGGGAACGGATTGTCGGCGCCGAAGCGTAAATTGCGCACACCCCCTGATGGCCGGTTCAGGTTCATTTAACCATAATGTTCAATTTTCAATTGAAACCGGATCGTCATCCCCACTTTATAGAAAGTGTTAAAGGCTCTGCGCTCATTTTTGACGCTACGTCAGGGAGAGATCAGCCATGTTTGGAAAACGCAATGTGCCCCCGAAGGCCGAACAAGCCGCACCGGATAATGTCGCCGCAGCCCGCGCGCCCGCGGCACCTGAAGTCGGCGCATCTGCAACCGTAATCGTGCAGAAATCAGCCGTCGAAGCGGCGAGTTCGGGCAAAAATCCTCAAGATCTGATTCAGGCCATTGTCATCCAGGTCATCGTCTTTGGCATCTGGCCGGACCGGCTGACGCTCGCCGGCAGCGCCGTGCTTGTGGCGATGGGGCTCTACACGCTCTA
>CAMYKZ010000031.1:0-72887 GCA_947259045.1 uncultured Afifella sp. | reverse complement strand
TTATAGGCAACTGCGGAACCAACTCGGAATTTGCCTGGCCCGATGCTTCCGCTGCACTACGCGCCATGGGCTCGGATAGCCACGCCGATCTGCTGGACAATATGATCACCTGGGCGCAGGCCAACCCGGAGGAAGCAGCCCGCCAGACCGGGTTCGAAGGCGGCCGGGCCGCTTATCTGGATGAGCTCGACAAAGCATTTTACGAACTGGAAAAAACCAACCCGTTGAGCCGAGCGTCAGCGCAATGGATTCTGAACTGGCCGGAACTGCAAATTGTCGAGGACCGTGATTATGCCGATGCCATGAACCATCTGATCCTGACCAATCCGCTTCGTGAGGATCGCCTGGTCGAAAGTCGCGTTGCCGCCTTTGTGCATCAGATGAACGACTGGCTGCATGTGTCTGTTGGCATGGCGGCGACAGCCTGCGAAAATATGGATATCCGGCTTGGGCTCGGCGGCGGCACAATCGAGACGATCGAAGGCGAACAGCAGATGACTTGGCGTGTGCAGACCAATCTCGGCAAACGGTTCGCGGTCGTCACGGACCACTGGACCAGACTTTACGAGATGATCGAAGCTGACAATCCGCAGATACCCCCAATCAGTGATACCGAGGGTTTTATGGAAGCCATGCGCGATGGCCGGGTGGACCAATTCAAGCCCCCGATTGCCGGCGAGCGGCTCGCCCATGTGGAGGCGGAGACAATCGCCGAAATTATCCGCCACGGCAACAGGAACCGGGCGGCGGCGGCCATCGACCTTCTGTTGCGCCAGATCGGCTATACCGGAAACGCGCAATTGTCTGCTGTATCCGCCGCGGCCGACCAAAACGGCAAGTATGTCGTCATCTGGATTGCGGCCACAGAGGATGAGGCTTTTATCGCGCACACGCATGAAGTCGGTGCGTATCTGGCACGGTTCGGCCAGGAAGAACCGCTGGCAAAATTACCGGCTGCAATCATTGCCCAGCATGCTGGAAAATACGGCAACGGGTGAGCGCCGGCGGTTTCAAATCGCTCCGGCACCACAAGCCCGGCTAATCTACCGGTTCGACAATCACACGCCCTTCGCCGGGGATGACAGTCACCCGGTCGCCGGTCCTGATCAGCCCAGTCACGTCGCCGTCTTCAAACCGGTCGCAGAGTGTCAGATCTGCCAGCGCGGCGCCCTGGGCCAGGATCGTGTTCGCCGTGTTGAACAGGATTGCTTTGGGGGCAATGCCGCGCGATTTCATCTCGTGCAGCATCCAGGCGGAGGCGACGCCGCCCTTCGACGTGTTGAGCACAAGGATCCTGTCTTTGTAGGACTGGCCATGGAGCTTGTGCTGCGGCCTTGAAAACACGCCGGCAAGACGGTCGAGGTCGTAGCGGGCGGAAAAATTGTCGTCGGCGACCAGCGCCTCGCCTTCAACCGTCGGGCCGATGCCCTTATGGCATTTCAGCTCTTTCATCGCTTTTCCCTTCAGACAATTCTTCCCGCACAGGCCGACGCCACGCAATCCTCCATCGAGGCCAGCGCCGGCTGATAGCCGTAACCGCCAAGGATGTTGACGATCTTGGCGGAGTTCGACAGGAGCCGCGTCCAGCCGTTCGCCTCGCCGATTTCACGGGCATACTGATTGTAGAAACAGGTGCCCTCCAGCACCTTGCCGCCGGCTTTCTCGATGGTTTCGACCAGCCCCATCCGCTGTGCCTCGTAATAAATCGACGGCGACGTGCAGACAATCAGCGCGCAATCGTCATGCACCCGCCTGCCCCGGCACAAGCCGGCCACCTGCTGCATTTCGACGATTGAAAGCTGCGGCGCGGCGAACACGACGACATCGACCCGTTCACCCGTGTTGCCAAAACCGGAGCGGAAAGCGTCCAGTTCGGTCCCGGTGATATCGGTCGCTTCAAGCCTTTCACCGCCGACAGCCGCAAGTGTCGGCGCTTCCGGCGTAATGCCGACAAGATGGAAAAGCGGCGTCGAACCGTAACTCGCCATCGCCGCCCCCATATGCTTGATCTGGTCGGATGTCGGCGACCGCTCGATGCCCTCGACCACCGGCACTTCCCAATAGGAACCGGCATGTTTGCCGACAACGGCGCCAAGCACGCCCCAGTCGGTCAGTTCTTCCGGCTGGCGGCGGACGATATAGCGCCGGGTCGCCCGGCGGTTTTCATCAAGGTGCAGGCCGTACCGCGGCGTCCGACCGGTCAGGCCGGCGGCCATTGCCGACGGCCCGCCCTCGAAATTGGAACGTGCGCCGCAGACGCTGTTGCAATAGATGACGACGCCGGTATCACCATAAGCGACATGATCGCCGCGCACCGGTGGCATGATCGTCTGGTAGTTGATGCAGGTATTGGTCATCAGGATGCCGAGTTTTTCGCAGGCGGCGATGAAGCGCCGCTCGATATCCGCCATCGCCTCGGTCTGGCCAAGCGGCATGTAATAGTTCAGATCAACACCGCGCGGATCGGTGATCATCGGGATGGCAACCTTGTCGCCGTGCTCTGCCAGCTGTTCGACGAACCGGGTTCCCGCTTCGCCGACCGATTCCGGATCCGCCATCATGTGGGCCTGGCTGACCGGCACCAGATCGGCGGCATCGAACATGTCGCCGACCTTGACCTGATGATCGACGGCCCAGCGTTTGGCTTCGCCCATCTCGCCGGCCAGCATGGCCTGTTCTTCGTCCGTCAGTTTCATTGCATTTGCGCCAATTGTCCGAAACCGTTCAGCGGATCACTGATGCCCAGGGTCCGCAGAGCATGCCAGTAGGTGGCGACATTGACGGAAATTACCGGCCGGCCCAGTTCGTGCTCCAGTTTTTCGATCGAATCGGCAATGCCGAGCGCGCCGCCGACATGCAGGAACGTGTCGACATCATCGTGGTCGAGAGCGAGAAACGCTTCGCGCGCTTCGGCGTAACCGATCCTGATGATGTCCTGCGGCAGGCCGACCTGCATTCCGGCATGGTAAGGGACTTGGAATCCGTGCATCTTGTAAAAGTCGGTGACATATTGCGAATAGTCGTCCGACATCGGCGATATCACGGCAATGCGTTTCGCGCCCATTATCTTCAGGGCTGCCAATGTGGCGTCTGTCGCGGTCACAAGTGGCACGGCGCCGATTTTTGCCTGCAACCCGGCGCGGTATTCGTCAAACTGCGGCGGCGTGATACCGCGCATTTCAACCGAATTGCCGATCACCACCAGATCGGGCCAGCAACCCAGCGCGCCTTCAATATCGCGGATCGCCGCCTCCGGCACCTTGTCGGGCCGGGCGAGCGAAAACCGGTAGATCTGATTGCTGACACCGTCGGGGCGCATCGCCTCATATTCAGGCTGCATGTTGGCGTTCTGCAGCGGAACGAACAAGGCGATGACGGCGCGCGGGCCAAAACGATCA
Source organism: uncultured Afifella sp. (assembly GCA_947259045.1). Classification (GTDB taxonomy): domain Bacteria; phylum Pseudomonadota; class Alphaproteobacteria; order Rhizobiales; family Afifellaceae; genus CAMYKZ01. The sequence goes on along the minus strand of CAMYKZ010000031.1, from coordinate 69,489 downwards.
GGCATGTCTCAACATACAATGGCCGGTCCAACGAACCAAGCCCGGCGCTTGCCTGCGGAGCTGGTATTTGTTGAACTGGAAGCGGCACAAGGCGGATTATCATGCATATTGTCATTTGCGGCGGCGGCGTCATCGGTGCGTCCGCCGCCTATTTTCTCAGCGCCCGCGGCGCGCACGTCACCGTGATCGAACGCTGCGCCGTCGCCTGCGCGGCGTCGGGAAAATCCGGCGGCTTTCTGGCGCTCGACTGGAACGATCATTCGCCGCTGTCAGCCCTGGCGCGGCGCAGCTTCGAACTGCATGGCGAACTGGCTGAACGGCTGGATGCAGACTGGGGTTACCGGCGTGTTGAAACCCTGAGCGTGGCGGCAAGCCAGCAGCGGGCCTTGTCGCGCCCCGGATCGACGGCCGCCCTGCCCGGCTGGATCGGCGACGGCACTGTCCTGCAGGGCGAACTGGGCAGTCCGGAAACAACAGCGCAGGTCGATCCGGGTCTGTTCACAAAAGCCATGATGGACGCGGCAATTGTCCTGGGCGCACGGCTGATCATCGGCACGGTGGACGGAGTTCGCGTTGATACCGGCGGCAAGACCGTGACCGGCATCATTGCCGGCGGGCAGACAATTGATGCCGATGCCGTGTTGATTGCCATGGGACCCTGGTCGGCGCTGGCCTCGCAGTGGCTGCCCTTGCCGCCGGTTTACGGCTTGAAAGGCAACAGCCTGGTCTTCCGGCCGAAACATGATTTTTCCGCCCATGCCATCTTTGCCGACGTGGAAACCGGGGATGGCGAAGTACTTTCACCGGAGATATATCCCCGCCCGGACGGAACCGTCTATGTCTGCGGCCTGTCGAGCGAGCAGCCCCTGCCGATCGATCCGGCCGATGTTCTGCCCGAACCCGGGCGCAGCGAAAGGTTGCGGACACTTGCCGGCGCGATCGCGCCGGGTCTGCTCGATGCGGAGCTGATTGCCGACCAGGCCTGTTACCGGCCGGTGACGGCAAACGGATTGCCGATGATCGGCCCGCTCAGTGCAGTCAGCGGCGCGTATGTGGCCACTGGCCACAGCGTCTGGGGTATCCTCAACGCGCCAGCCACCGGCGAAGCGCTGGCGGACCTGATCCTGGATGGCGAGGCGCGGGTGGATCTGACTGCGTTTGATCCCGGGCGATTTTGACGGATCGGTCGGATTATTCTGATGATGAGGATTATCGCATCCGGTTGCATTCCGATTTGCGGCCCCGGGCCAAGCCTATTCCAGCACCGCGCCCGGTTCCGCCATCTGTTCAAACATCCAGTCGCGAAACACCTGGATCTTGCGGCGCTCGGCGCCGGCGGGCGGATAGACAAGATGAAAACCAAAGCCGGTGTCCAGGCGGAGGTCCGGAAACAGCAGAGCCAGCCGGCCGGTCTGGATATCGTCTGCCGCCAGCATGGAACGGGCGAGCGCAACGCCCGCCCCGCGCGCGGCGGCGTCCATGGCGTGGTCGGCGTGGTTGAAGCGCGGGCCGCGGTCAGGATCGATTCCGCTGACACCGGCAAGTTCGAACCATTGCCGCCAGCTTGGCGCATCATGGCGGAACGACAGCGACTCATCGTGCAACAGCGCGATGCCGGCGAGATCTTCCGGCCGGCGCAGATTGTTGCGGGCAATGAAATCCGGCGCCGCCATCGGCGAGATCCATTCGTTGGCCAGCGGTTTGGAAACCAGATCCGGATAATGGCCTGCGCCAAAACGGATGCCGATATCAACTTCATCATGGGCGAAATCGACCAGACCCAGATTGGCTGAAATTCGGATTTCGATATCGGGAAAGCGGTCGACAAACCGGTAGATCCGCGGCGCCAGCCATTTGGCTGCAAAGGCCGGACCGGTGGAGACGACGAGAATATTGTCCGGCGTCACGGCCCGGACACGGGCAATGGCTTCCTCGAAGCGGGCAAAACCTTCGCGCAGGCCCGGATAGACCCGCGCGCCGGCATCCGTCAGCCGGACTTCGCGATTGAGTCGGTGAAACAGCGGCAGGCCGAGATGATCCTCCAGCTGGCGGATCTGATAGGAGAGCGCCGAAGGCGTCACATGCAGCTCCCCGGCTGCCTGCTTGAAGCTCATGTGGCGCGCGGCCGCTTCGAATGCTTTCAGCGAATTGAGCGGCGGAAGCCGGTTCTGCATGATTTCGATTCAAATAATTTGATCTGAAGCGCAAGAATTACGCGTTTGTCGCTGATGCGTCAAAGGATTATCTACAGGCCAGTGGACATAAGGCATCCTCCCAAGGCGCCGAAAACCGGAGATTAAAGACCGTGAATACGAACCAGAAGACCTTTATCGACACCGCCGATCTCCACAAGATCATGAATCGCGCCCGCAATGAACGGTCAAAGGCATTTTATGCGATTGCTGCTGCTGTCCGGCGCCGGATTACCGGTTAAACCGGCAGCTAAATCCTCTCAAGCCCTCCCTGGCGGCCCCGGCCAATCAAACGTGTTATCTGCTGACACCGATTGTCCGGGGCCGTTTCTTTGATTACATAAGTGCTCAATCCAAACCCGACGACCGAGTTGCCTTGTCCGAACCCCTCGCTATCGCCCGGCGCAGCCCGACCATCTGGTCGCTGATCGCCATTTCAATGGTCAGCCCGATGGCAATAACGGTCATCGTGCCGTCGATGCCCGGCCTGCAGGCGGCGTTTGAGGCAGATTATGCGACGGTCCAGCTGACGCTTTCGCTGTATCTTGCGGCGATCGCAATTGCCCAGCCTTTTGTCGGCCTGATGTCGGACCGGTTCGGCCGCCGGCCAGTCCTGCTGGCGGGCCTGATCATTTTTGTCGCCGCCAGCCTTTTTGCCGCAATGGCCACCAACATCGAAACAATTATCGCGATGCGTATCCTGCAGGGCATGGGCGGATGCACCGGCATGGTTCTGGCGCGGGCGATCATCCGCGATCTCTATGACCGCCGTCAGGCGGCCAGCATGATCGGTTACGTCACCATGGCCTTCGCAGTCGCGCCAATGGTGGCGCCGTTCCTCGGCGGTCTGCTGCAGGAGGAATTCGGCTGGTCGGCAATCTACTGGTTTCTCGGACTGTTCGGGCTGGCATGTCTGGTGCTGGCCTGGCTCGATGTCAGCGAAACCAATTTTGATCCGTCGGAACAGCTCAATATCGGCACAACGCTGCGGGATTTCAGCGCCTTGCTCAAAGAACCTGGTTTCAGGCTTTTTGCTGCAGTCGCATCGCTCTCCAGTGCAACGTTTTTTGCCTTTATCGGCGGCGCGCCATTTGTTTCAGAAACAATTCTGAAACTGTCGCCAACGACTTACGGCGCCTGGTTCGCGCTGACGGCGCTGGGATATTCGACCGGTAATTTCATATCCGCGCGATTTGCCGAACGCGTCGGCATAACCCGGTTGCTTGTCGCCGGCAGCAGCCTCCTTGTCGCACCGGCCGTTTTGATGATCGCACTGTTTGGAACCGGTTTCGCCAGCGCACCGGCGCTTTTCATTCCGATGTTTTTTATCGGTGTCGCCAATGGCCTGTGCATGCCCAGCGCCATCGCCGGGGCAATCAGCGTCCGGCCGGATATTGCCGGAGCAGCGTCCGGACTGACCGGTTCGTTGCAGACAGGTATCGGGGCCGTTGTTTCCGCCCTCACCGGCGCAATTCTGGCCGGCGGGATGTCCGCATTGCCGCTGTTTTATGTAATGACAATTGCAGGCGCGGCGGCACTTGCCAGCGCCTTGCTGATCAAACGGGCGGGTTTGTAAACTCAGGATTCCTGCTCGTTATCGTCGAAAAGCAAAGTCCGCAGGTGCGCACCATTGCCGGTATCGGGGCCGGTATCCGGGCCGAATTCCGGGCCGGTTCCCGCGCCAGTCTCCGCCTTACGAATGCGGACTTTCGTTTCCGCGCCTACCGAGACAAGAAAATCACGCATCGCCGACATCACGCGGTCGGGGGCAATGTCCGGACGGTCGGTGACCGATATTGCGCCGGCGGCAACAATCGGCTTGCCGCGCGGATAGGCTATCTGCAGAAATTCAGCGGCGCGGGCAATCGTCTTGCCCGCCAGATCGGCCTCCTGCATGGAATATTGGTTGGCCGCGAGGTTAACAAGCACAGCGGCGTAGAGCGCCGGATGTTTGCTGCGCACCCTCGAAGATGCAATTTCAGCTTTATGCAGCAATTCGCCGGCATCCTTGAAGTCACCCTTGCTTGCAGCCTCGACAGCCAGATTATTGGCAAGAGAAGCACGGTGCAGCGTGGTGCTGTCACGCATCTGGCCGATCCGGTTGAGCAGTCCGCGTCCGAAGCCATCCGCCTCGCCCCGGCGCAGAAGCGTTTCGAAACGGCGGATTTGGCGCCTGGCCCCGTCAGACGCCAGGAGATCCAGCGTCAGCGCATCAATTTCGCCCGACGGCGCAACACTATGGTCGGACTGAAATTCGGCAATGGCGGATCTCGTCTTGCGTCCGAAGACACCATCAATCGGGCCGGCTTCGTAACCGAGGCCATTCAGCCTGCGCTGCACAAGCGCCGGGTCACCTGTCAGATCCTCGACAGGAAATGTCCGCCTGACCTGGCGGTCAAGCTGTCCATCCGTCTCTGAATAGGCCAGCGGTCTCAGCCCGTTGAACCGGCCATCGGCATCAAATTCGTAGGCCATCAATATCTGCCCCGAAGCCTTGCAGGTCAGGCAGCCGGTCGTCACCGGAAATGCGAACACAAAGCGTTGACCGCCACCGGACATGAGCCGGTGGCCCTCCAGGCGCGGGGTGAGCCGAATAGTGGCTTTGGAATTCTCCCGGCGGAACCGGTCATAACGGCTATCGGAAATCTTCGCCTGCAAAACTTCGCCACTGCGCAACGATATGGCAGACGGATTGCCGTTGACGAGGGCATATTCAACGGTTCCGCCGGTATTATAGGGAAAACCGACCGACACCAGATCCACTTTGCCATATTCAATGAACGAACTGACATAGGTGCCTATTAATCCGGTCTTTTCCAGTGCATAGGCCGCACGCAGGGCCTGGGTCGGGGCGCCGAAAGCTTCAAGGCAGGCAAGCGTATTGCGGCAACCGCGCAGTTTCGCCGATGCCCAGGCCGATTGCGGCCCGACGACATCGGCAGTGGCAAGATCGGCGCCCAGCCAGTCCGGCCGCGCCGCCCTCTCCGACCCGGCCCTGGCTTTTTCTGAAACCCGCCAGCGGTACAGATCGCTGACGATGGCGTCGGATGCAGCGTCGAATTCAGGCTTGGCGTCAACGACGTTTCCGGGCTGTTTGCTGGCCGATAGCGAGTGTGCGAGAGCAAGCGAAAATTCACCGGAAACCTGGCCGGTCACGGTCATCCCGCTGTCGGCCTGAAATTTCCCGATCGCGTCTCTTGTCCGCCTGCCGGCCACATTGTCCGCGGGGCCTGGATCATAACCCAGTTCGTTGAGCGCCGCCTGTACCTCCCGGACGCTCATTTTCGATGCCATGTCACGGATCGCCTGGAGGAATTCGCCTTCCACCAGCGCACCGATATTGTAATCATTGTAGAGATCAAAAGGCTTGCGCGTCTTGAAGCTGGTCGCCGTGGTGCCGACAATAATGCCGACCAGCTTTGGTGAACCCGACAATTCGCTCAACACCGCGCCGCCGGAATTGCCGGGCGAGATATCACAATCGGTGCGCAGGCCCCGAACGCCCGAACTCCAGGCAACGATTTCCGGTCTGATGACACAATCGGCCAGACTTTTGGTCCGTGTGCGGCTGGCGCCCCAATTGTCGAAATTGAAATTGGCCACCTTTATGACATTGGCCACATCGAGAAAGCCGAACAGGGAGGTGAGTTCGTCATTCACCTGATATGGCTCGACCGGCAATTCGGTGCTGAGCCGGATGACCGCCCAGTCGAAACCGGAAAACTTGCTGTCACGGCTGTCGCGGAATCCGGCAATGTAATCGGAGGTCAGACGCGCTCTGACCTTGCGGCCATCGACCCGGGTTTCAAAGACACAATTTTCCAGACTGCCGATCAGCCGGGCATTCTTGTCGATGATCGTATGGGCCGTGGTGGTGATAAGATTCCTGCGGACCGTCAACTGGCCGGAAGCATTGATGACCGACTTCGTTCTCCTGCCGGCGCGCGTACAGGTTATCGCTCCGGATGCGGCATAGCGATTCTGCACATCCAGCAGGCTCAGATGACGCTGGCGGGCATATTGTCTTTCGGTCCGCCGTTCATCTTCGCCAAACATGCTGACAGGCTGAACGATCGTCCGGCTGCAGAGGCCATCCGGGCAATCAAGTTTGACAACAGGTCCGCTCTGAGACGGCGCAACGAAAATCAGCATTGCCGACAAGGCCGCCAACCGGGAGCCCAGATCCCGGCCGTTCAATCCCATAAAATGCAAATGTCCGCCCTCTCCATCGGTGGCGTAGACTGGCCCATCAGCATGAACAATAACATATGATGACGTGTCAGCATGGCAGCCAATTCCCCGCTTGTTGAAAATTTTAAGGCGGATCGATTGCAAATCAAGCATTAAGCACGGTCTGATCGCGAGAATGGCAAAAACCATGGCATTGCGCTAAACAGGTTCAGCACCGGCGGCCATTGCCGGATCTTCTCCTGGACGAAACGAGGCTGACGATGAACCAACCGGAAGACAAGCCTGACGAAAAGGCGGAACAGCTTGATTCCACTGCCTTTCTGAAACTGGCAGACCGCTTTATCGATCTGGCCAACAAGAAGAACAAGAACGTCGCCGCGGCCGACCTGTCGATGGCGTTCATGTACGGCGCCGCGCGTTATCAGGCGCATGTGGCGCGAAATGTCATCGATGTTCAGGACGACGAAGAATTCGTCACGCACATGGTCAACGCGTTTACCGAAATGTTGCGGCAGAACCTCGCCGATCCGAATATCTGACGCCGGACGGATATCCGCGCCAGGTGGAAAAGATAATTGATTCGTTTCTGATATAGCGACCGACTCTTACCCCAGGCCTGCGCGATCATGTCATGAAAGCGCGCCGCGGAAGCATGTTGTAACGACCGCCAGAACCGCCCGGCTTCCGCTTGTATCTGAATTTGTAAACCATAATGCCACGAAGCGCTGGAGTTGAGTTAACAAGTTAGGTTAATATTGCGTTAACGACCAAAAATGTGTGTTGCGTAATGTTAGCCAGAATCCTTCTCCGGATACTCTCAGTCAGTCCCAACGGCCGGACAACACGGCAATTTGTCCGATCTCTGGAACAGGCATCCGTCAAGACAAGCCGCGCAGAGGTTCTTGCGGCCCTGGACCAGATGCGGCGGCAGCGCCTGATCACGATTGACCGCGTCGGGCACTGGACGTTGAGAAACCTGCAGGCAGAACCGCCGGCAACCGGGGATCTTGAGCAAGACGGATGTCTTGGTGCCATCCGGTTGAGAATAAGTTCCGTCTCCGAGCCGACCGATTTTGACGGATTTGATGACACAATGGATGCCGCCGGACCGCCCATGGACCGGCTGTTGTCCTATTATTGCGCAACGCAAAAATGGGATGGTCGCGGCCCGGTCAGTCAATCGGCCGGTCAGCACGCGAATCAGTTCCAGGTTTTCAATGCGAACGGGCAATGGTGGAGCCCGTCATCGATGCTTTCCATCAACCTTGATGTGCTTCCGCCCACGTTCCGGTATGCGTTGAGCCGACGCAAGGGCGACGCAGTGATCATCGGTTATCCGCTGGCGGTGATTATCAAGGACGGCTTATGCAGAATTGTTCCAGTCGGCATGATCAACGCGAGCATTTCGCGCTCAGGATACGTTCTCCAGATCACGCCGCAATCCGACCGGATCGTTCTCAACCCCGAATGGGTTCAGCAGGCAAAACGCGGCGCCGGATTTGATGAAGCGCGGCTGGCGGAACAGTTCGATGGAGCCGAGGGGCTCTGTTTCGACGCGTTCCGGGACCGTCTGTCCGATTGCAAGGCGGCGCAATTGTCCGACCGGCTGGTGCCTGACGATCTGCTCGGCTCGCTCGACCCCGGCTCGACAGGAATTCGCAATGCGGCTGCGCTTTTTCTTCCCGACGAGATGAGTTTCACCAACGGCGCCGCAGCTGATCTCGGACAATTGGCAAAGACCCCGTCATTGCAGTTGAGGGGAACGGCTTTGTGGACGGTCCTGCACAGCGACACCGCCTTTGAACCGGCAGAAACGGTGCTCAATCCGGTGCCGCTGACACCCAACCAGGTTGAAGCGGCGGAAATCGCCTTGACCGGGCCCGTCACGGCGATCACCGCGCCACCGGGCACAGGCAAGACCCGGGTCATCGGCTCGATAATAGCCTCGGCGCTTTGCGCGGAAAAAACGGTCCTGTTCGTCTCCCGCACCCAGCGGGCCATTGATGCGATCGAAGAACAGTTCGCTGAGCTTCTGCCGGCGCAGCCAATCATGGTGCGCTCCAACGGCTTTGAAGGCGATCGTGAAACGGATTTCCTTCGTTCAATCGCCGATCCTGCGATCAACGACAGCCGCGCGAGCGAGGCAATCGGAGACAGTTTCGGCCGATTGCGCAACAAGGCGGCATTACGCTCCAGGACTTTAGACGATCGCGCCACAGCTCAGCGTCTGAGCGCCGCTCTGTCTGAACATATCGAGCGCCGTGACAGAATTCTGACGCAATTCAAGCAGCGCCCGCAACGATCCAACGGCGTTTTGAGGCGGCTAAGCGGCATTATCCCAGGTCGCCGCAACACGCGCTCGACAGAGGTTCTTGCGCCAGGCGCGACGCTGGACGAATTGAATCTGGCGATCGGACAGGATCAGAGGGCGCTGGCGAGACTTGCTGCAACCAAAGATCCATTTCACCTGGACGTCGCAGCAGGTATGAGCAGGCTTTTGCCGGCACTGGTTTCAAATGTGTTTGCAAACAGTGCCGAACGGCTCCGGAAGATCGAAGCCGAACAGGCCGACCACGGTCTGTCAGGCCGGAAAAATGTACGCAGAAAGATTGCGAAATCCGCCCGGCAAGTGCTCGCTGTCCGGCCGTTCTGGGCTGCTACCGCAATTTCGGCTCCGTCCCGTCTGCCACTTGTTCCGGGAATTTTCGACTACGTCATCTTTGACGAAGCAAACCAGTGCGACATCGCATCTGCGCTGCCATTGATGGCGCGAGCGAAGCGGATCGTCGTGATAGGCGACCACCGGCAGATTCAGGCCGTACCAAGCATCGGACCTGCGCAGGAATGTCACATGATGAAGGAGGCCGGCCTGCCGTCGCGCACGATGGCCAAATATGCGCAAAGCCGGAATTCGCTCTTCGGGTTCGTTTCCGGCCGGCCTGTCACACGCCCTGTCATGCTGCGCGACCAGCTCCGGACTGCGCCTGCGATTGTCGATTACCTGAACGACGTCGCCTATGACGGGAAACTGAGCGCGTCGGGCGAAGTCGACGACCTGACTGTGCCAGCAGGAGAAACCCCGGGAATTTCATGGACGGATGTCTGCGGCCGCGTATCGCTCAATCAGTCCGGCCAGCCTCAGAATTATCAGGAAGCAAAGGCGATCGTGGCGCATCTCAAGATGATGATCTGCGATCGGGGCTACGCGGGCAGCATTGGTGTCGTCTCGCCATTTCATGCCCAGATCGCGCTCCTGCAGCGGCTGGTCGACACTGAAATAGCGCCTGAACTACAGCAGCGCGCCCGACTGACGATAACGACGTCAGACCGTATCCGCGACGGTATGCGCGATGTCATCCTGCTCTCTCCGGTTGTCGGGGCGGGCCTCGATGAAGATACGCGCGCGTTGCTGATGGGCGACCGGCGGCTGGTGGACGCCCCCATCAGCCAGGCGGTCGCTGTTGCGCATATTTTCGGCGACCGTTCGTTTGCGCAGCAATGCGGCATCCGCAATCTGGCCCATCTGGCAGACCGAGCCACCCGACAGCCAGCCTGGGAAAACCCCGATCATTCCCTGCAAAGCGAATGGAACCATAAGGTCGAAGCAGCGCTGCGCGCACGCGGTCTCAATCCCACATTGCAATATCCGGTCGCCGGGCGCAGTCTCGGTTTTGCGCTTTTCGGCAAAGGCGAGATCAAGCTTAATCTCGAACTGGACGGGCAGCAGTGGCACAGGGATGCCGATAGCATCCGCAGGACCGGCGACATCCTGCGGGATCATCAGATGAAACGCCGTGGCTGGCGCGTGCGCCGCTTCTGGCTGCATGAACTTGAACAGGATATGGAGGGATGCCTTGACCGCGTCGAACAAGATCTCGCCGGATGAACCCACCCGGACCATGCGTCGCGGCAATTCGGCGCTCTGGATTTCAATAGTCTGCGGCCTCGGTGCGATCGCAGTTCTGATGGTTGTGTTGGTTGGCGTCTACAACACCGAGAAGAAATATACCGCCGGGCTGCATACGGTCGCCGATTTCGAGGCGGAGATCGGGAACTTGCGCAAACAACGCGATACCGTTTCACGCGAGATCGAACAATTAAGCCGGGAAGCCGCCGCAGCGCGCACTGAAGCAGTTGCGTCGCGCGCAGCCGCAGCCGCTCTGTCAAGCGATGCCGCGGCCCGGGACGCCGCCGTGGAGGCGAGACACGAGGCCGAAGCGGACCGACGGCAGATTGTCGGAGAAAAGACGCAGCTTGCAATTGAGGTCGAAGCGCTTGGCAAAAACCGCGACGCACTGAGCGACAAGATCAGGATACTGACACGGTCCCTCGATGCCGATCGCCTGGCGGCGGATGAAATGCATGAGGCCCGCAAGGCTGCAGAGGCAGCACTTGCCGAAGCACAGAAGCGGCAGACTGAGGCAAGTGCCCGCGCGGAGACGGCAGAAAAAGATGCCGATACCAGGCGCCGTCAGGCTGAAACCCTTCAGGCCGAATTCACCCGGGTATCGGCGGATCTGAAAAGCGGACAAACAGCCCTGGCTGAGTTGCAAAACCAGATCGCGGAAAACAAAACGCAACGATCCGGCATCGCCACAGATCTGCAGGTTCAGCGCGACCTCCTGGCAAAACTTCGCGACCAGACGACGAAAGACACCGCTCACGCACGGCAATTGCGCGAAGAAATAGAGACCCTGGGTGACCGCCGTGACGAAGCCGTCGCTCTCCAGCGTGAGATCACCGCGCAGGAAGCGACCCTTGCGTTTCTGACAACACGGGTGACTGAGGCGCGAAAAATCCTGTCGGGTGAGCGAACAGAGGCAAAGACAGCCAAACAGGCGCATGCGAAACAGCGGGAAGAGCTGAAGTCCGCCAGACAAGAATTAGCCGAGATGCAGCGTAAGCTGGATGCCGTTCGGTCGGATTGGTCGGCGGAATCGTCAAAAGCAGCCGAAATTGCCAGTCGCCGCGACGCGCTTGAGAAGGAGGTGGCCGAACTTCGGCAACAGGCCGGCCTCCTGAAGGCAACCAAGGCGGAACACGATGCGTTGCAGGGCCAAGTGGAGGCTGTTGCGGCACAACGATCTGCGATGTCATCAAAGGTCGATGAGCTCAACGGTACCCGTGATAGGCTTCAGAATGAAGTGGCCGAATTTCAGGGGCATTTGGAAGAACTGAAAACTGCAAAGGCGGAACTGGCGACGTTGCAGGGTCAACTGGATGCTGTTCGGGCGGAACGGTCCGCAATGTCTTCAAAGGTTGATGACCTCAACAGAACCCACGACGTGCTGCAGAACCAGGTGGCAGAGCTCCAGGGACAATTGGACGAACTGAGAGCTGCGAAAGCGGAATTGGCCACGTTGCGACGGCAACTGGATGCAAACCGGGCGGAACGGTCAACAATTTCCACCGAAATGGTCAAGCTGGCGGCCTCACGTGACGAGATCCAGAACAAGGTCAACGAACTTGAACAAAAATTCAATGAGCTTGAAATGAAAACGAGTCAGGCTCGCGAGGCGGCGAAACCAAGTGTGGAGTAAATAATCATGCCGGAAATTTTCAATCTGGATATCAATTTTGAACTCCTACTGGTTGCCTTTGGGCTCCTGCTGGCGATGATTGCCAGCACGATGAGCTTGGCGTGGCATTACGTTCATGCCTGGCGAAATACGCCGCTTGCCGCCGATGATATGGATCTGGAAACACGGCTCAGGCAGAAACGAGAGCGGCTTGTTGATCTCGATGCGGGAATTGTCGAGCGTGAGAACAATCTGCGCCAACGCGAAACCGCGGATGCCGATGTGCGCTACCTTGAGAGCCGCCGCGACGAGATCAAGGCAGAAATTGCGGCGCTGGGCGACGGACGGGCACAGGTCGAGGCATATGAAGCCGAGTTGCAGGAACTGGTTGAGCAACTCGCCGCAAAGTCCAATGAGCTGGAAGAAATGCGGCGCGCCTGCATCGAGCAGGAAAAACGGGTGGAGGCGACTGAACGTCGGCTGGAAACGGCAGAAAACCGGATTGAAGGTTTCAGGAGCGTTGAAGCGGCTCTGCGAGAAGAAATCAGCCAGCTTGAGAACGAGGCTGACGAAGCCCGTACCCTGCAAAACAATATCGGCGGATTACGCGACAATGTTGCGGCGCTGAAGAACGATCAGACCAGGCTCGAGGCCGAGAAGACGCGGTTGGAGACAATTCTGGGGGAATTGCCGAAACATTTCTCGCCAGCGCCGATCCAAACGGCAAAACCTGAAGAAAAACTGGAAGAGCGCAGCGCAGCAGCGCCATCGGCAAAACGGCCAGTTCGACGCCGCCGCAAACGAACGATCTGAGCTCTAATGCCGGGGGGTTGGTGCTTGGCGCCAATCTTCTTGGAGGCAAATTCCTGACTGGCGGAATTCCTCCAGGTTCCGTATCATGTGCTTATGTCAGTGCTGTTTCGCAAGATTGCCCGCTACGTCGTACAAAAAGCTGCATCGGATCCTGAGATCAAGGATCAGATGGTCAAGGTTGCGCGTGGCGTCGTTGATGAAACCCGGCAGATCGCCCGGGAAAACGACCGCGCCTACGCCGCTGGCCGGGCCTTCCGCCGCGCTTTCAGAAAATTCTAGGATGATCGTTTGCCCGGCAGCGCGATCGGGATGCCGTTTACGGTCGGATTTCAGCAGTCCGCCTAACGCGACCGCGCCGACCCGCGCCTGACCCCGGCCGTATTGTTGTATGACGCGCCGGACATATTGCGCATGGTGTTGGATTTGGCGTCGAAATTGCCGGACGGCACGCTGGATTCAGGTTTTTCAGCCTTGCCACCGGGTTTTGCGGCTCTTGCCGCCGCAGCTCTTGCTTTCGCCCGAGCCCGGGCCTTGGTTTTCGTCATGACGGGTTCACCTTTTCAACAGCATCAGAAGCCAGTCGGTCAGACTCTCTGATTCACCGACTGCCATGAATTGTTCCGAACTTGCCGAATTGTACTTTGATTCAACCGCCAAAGGAACCGTATTCAATGCGATGAACTGCACTCGGTTTCAGCTCTCCATTCAGTTTCCGGTATCCGGATTGGCGAGCAGGTCGACGACAAGCTCCGATGGCCGGCATAGCCGCACTCCCTTCGGCGAACAGACGATAGGCCGGTTGACCAGCACGGGATGTTCCAGCATCGCATCCAGAATCGTATCATCGTCGGTATCCGGGTCGAGAAGGCCAAGCTGTTCAGCCGGCGATTTGGTTTCCCGCAGCGCTTGCCTGGGCGTGAGATCGGCGGCGGCAAACAAAGCCAGCAATTGCGGCCGTGTCCATCCTGTTTCAAGATATTCAATCACCACCGGCTCTTCACCGGACGCGCGGATGATCTCAAGCGTGTTCCGGGATGTGCCGCAGTCGGGATTGTGATGAACGACAATTGTCATAACGAACTGCTTTCTTCGGATGTCCCGATGTTTTCAACAAGCGCAGGCGGCACCCTCGATGGCAGAACACCAGGCGATCGCAGCGTCAAGCGCCCTCACCCGTGTCCCAATCATCAAGCGCCAGCCTGGATCTGAGCGGCACCTTCTCCACCATGCCAAGCTTGTCTTCTGAATCATCGTCAGCGCTCACAACATCGGTGCGGGCATCTTCCGGATCAGCCTTTTCGTCCATCTGATCGGCGTCATTGTCAGATTTCGCCACAGTTGAACCGCTGTTTTCCTCATCAGCGGACGCAATCCCCTCATCGACGCCGTCAGCCGGATTATCTCCGGGATCCGCCTGCACCAGGTCTTCGGCGGCTGCTTCCACGTCTGCCGGATCCGGTTCGGCTTTCAGGTACCCCTTGCCGACACGCCAGGCCGTGCCGACAAATTTCTTGATCCGGTCCGGGTCGTTGAAGTTTTCATCATAATCATTGAGCCCATCGAGATTGGCGAAAACCGGGCTGGACCGCCACAGAGTGCGCAACGCAGCGGATTTCAGCGCCTTGGGCACGCCGTCCCTGAAGAAAGGCGCATAGTCGGATTCCGCATCAAGGCTCTCAAGATCGATGGCTTCGGCGTCCTCGCGGTTTTTCTGCAGTTCCACCCGATGCTGTTCGTCGGCTTCGCCTGCGCTATCCGCTTGCGACGGCGCAGCGCCAGCATCTGTTCCAGCCTGCGCCTCTTCCTGCTCCAGCTTGCGGCGCGACCAGCGGTTCAGAAACGGGCTGTTTTCCTCTTCGCTGCCGGCACCAACCGGCTTGCCATCGTTATTTTCAGCCATCATCGCTGTCGTCTCCCGATGATGGATAACGGCCGCTGCGGGCAAATATCGGCTCTTTGCCGAATTTCAGTTCCTCCACCTTCAGGCGGTCCCGCTTGCGCTTGATAAAAGGCTCTTCCTTGTGGTGAAAATCGCAGAAGGCCTCGACCAGCTCGACAATCGATAGCGGCATCGCGATGGGCTCGACGATCTCGTCGCCGGAATCCAGGTGATCCTGGGCCTCATAGGGAGAGGCGGTGACGGCGTGCAGCGTAAATGGATGGCCGGCGGCACCGGTACTGTCGTCATCATCATCACCGGCCGGGCGAAGAACCGCGTAAAGCACCCGGTCGCCAGAAAGATTGATGCGGTAGGCCTCGGTTTCCTTGCGATGCAGCAGGATATCGGTGCTGCCGGCGAAATAGCGCGCAATCTGATCCGGTGTTTCGCCCAGCTTGACCCAGGGGGCCGCAGCCGCCTTGCCCTCGATGATTTCGCACGGCGCCCAGACCCAGTCGGCCCAGCGGCTGGCCGCCGGCCGACGTTCGACGATGACACTGACTGTCCGGCTTATCTCTCTGTCCAACAACGCTTTTCCCCTAATTCTTGTTCTTGGGCAATCGCCAAACCGAGATTGGCATTTCTCATCATAAGATCATAGAGTGCAGCGTCTGGAAGACGAGAGAATTATGACCGACAAGAAGAACAAAATTCTGCTTTGCAATTGTACCGAAACGATGAAAGTCGATGGCGTCGCGATCGGCAAGGCGCTGGGCTGTGGCGACATTCCGGTAAGCCGGCAATTGTGCCGCGCCAATATTTCATCCTTCGAGGCTGCGCTCGCCAAAGGCGAGGACCTGCTTGTCGGCTGCACCCAGGAAGCACCGCTTTTCGGCGAAATCGCCGATGATGCCGGCATATCGACCCGCATTCACTTCACCAATATTCGTGAACGCGCCGGCTGGACCAAAGGCGATCCGGCAACCGCCAAGATCGCCGCGCTGCTTGCCGACGCTCAATATTCCACCACACCGGCCCGGCTGAAAACCATTGAATCCGATGGCATGTGCCTCGTTTACGGCAAGGGCCAGATTGCACTCGATGCGGCCCGGACCCTGTCCGGGCGCCTGTCCGTCACCCTGGTTTGGAGCGACCCGGATGATGTGATCCTGCCGTCGGTGATGGATTTTGCCGCCTATCGCGGAAAACTGGTGCAGGCCGGCGGTTCGCTGGGCAATTTCGACGTCACGCTCGACAATTATGCGCCGCTGTTGCCGTCGTCAAAAGGCGCTGCGGAATTTCTGCTGCCGCGCGACGGCGCCGCCTCTCGCTGCTCTTTGATCGTCGACTTGTCCGGTGAAACGCCGCTCTTGACCGGCTGGCAAAAACGTGACGGCTACCTGCGCGCAGAACCCGGTGACAATGTTGCTATTGCCAAAACGTTGTTTGAGGCCAGCGATCTGGTCGGCACCTTTGAAAAGCCGATCTACGTGAATTACGATGCCTCCATCTGCGCCCATGGCCAGTCGGGCATCATTGGCTGTTCCAAATGCATCGACAATTGCCCGGCCGGCGCACTGACAAGCCTTGGCGACATCATTGGCGTCGACGACGGCATCTGCGGCGGCTGCGGCGCCTGCTCCAGCCATTGTCCGACCGGCGCGATCTCCTATGCCTATCCGACGCGGGCGGACATGATCGGCCGGATCCAGAATCTGCTTTCCGTCTACCGGCAGGCCGGCGGCAAAAACCCGGTTCTGCTTCTGCACGACGAATTGTACGGCGCTGAGATGATCAATGTCATGGCCCGCTCCGGGCGTGGATTGCCGGCGCATGTGATCCCCGTGGATGCCCACGCCGCCGGCATGCCCGGTCATGATGTCTTTGCTGCAGCTCTTGCAGCCGGCGCCCACCATATCTTCGTGCTGGCGAACCCGGCCAGCAAAGACGATCTGGCCGCAGTCAGCGAAGAAATCGCGCTGAGCAATGCGATCCTGTCAGGCCTTGGCATTGACTCGCCGGAGCGGGTTACGCTGGTGGTGGAATCAGATCCGGATGCGGTCGAAGCCGCCCTGCATTCACTGACGGAAACAAAGGCAATCTGCGAAGCAGAGTTCGCCGCTGTGGGCAGCAAACGGGACGTGGCCCGCACGGCGCTGATGCTGCTGCACGGCGCCGTTGCAGAAAGTCCGGATGTCATCGCCCTGCCCGCCAGCGCGCCATACGGCCGGATCGACATCGATGTGGAAGGCTGCACTTTGTGCCTGGCCTGTGTATCGGCATGCCCGGCCAATGCGCTGTTGGACAATCCCGACAAGCCGCAGGTCCGGTTCGTGGAATCGGCCTGCGTGCAATGTGGCCTGTGTTCGAAAACCTGTCCGGAAAATGTCATTTCGCTGACGCCGCAACTCGATTTCACCGATGCGGCGATGCAACCGCAGACGCTGAACGAGGAAGAGCCGGCTTATTGCGTTCGCTGCAACAAACCGTTTGGCACCCAATCGACGATCAACCGGATTTCAGAAAAACTGGCTGGCCGGCATTATATGTTCCAGACCGAGGAACAGTCGCAATTGATCCGGATGTGCGACAATTGCCGGGTCGAAGCGCAGATGAATATGCCGGACAATCCGTTTGCCGCGGGTGAACGGCCGCGGATACGCACGACCGAGGATTACCTCAACGCCGAAAAGGGGCTGACGGCGGGCGATTTTCTGATCGACGACGGGGATTAGACGCTGGTAGGGCTGTGTCCGACGGCGGACCGGAAGCGCATTCAGTCTGAATCGGATTTGATCTGTTTAATCACCGGCTTGAGGAGAACACGACAACCGATTGTCACCAGCAACGCCATGGCCGTCATCATGATTGCCAGAATGTAAGCTCCAGAGCCGCAGGCAAGGCCGATGGCACCGACCAGCCAGATGCCGGCACCTGTGGTAAGACCGCGCACATTGTCGCTGCCACCATGGATGATGGCGCCGGCGCCAAGAAAGCCGATGCCGCCGATCAACCCCTGAATGACCCGCGAGGGGTCAATACTGACGCCGTTCTCCTGTACCAGCGAAGGATCGGTCAGACTGAGCGTCACCAGCATGAAACCGCAGGCGCCCAGTCCAACCAGCATGTGGGTGCGAATGCCCGCATCCTTGTCATTGGCTTCCCGTTCCCAGCCGATCGCCAGACTCAGTCCAACCGACGCGAAAAGACGCAGGGCGATATCCATAATCGGAATGCTTGGATCGAGAATCATGGTCAACCCGTATTGGGGTCGGGTGCAGCCATGCCGCGGCCGCAGACTGGCCAGACGGGAATTCCGAACGCTTCCGGTCGGCTGACACCAGACAATGTCACGGCTTGTCTGGCCGCGTTTGCTCGGCGCAGACCACATCGGCACTGGCTCTGGCAGCGTCCTCTGCCACGGCACGGCGCGCTTCATCGAAACCGGCCTGGCCGGCCAGTTTTTCGAACGCCGCCATGCGCGTGTCGATACAGGCTTCAAACGCCGCCTTGTCGACGCCACCCAGCATGCCCCCGGACGAGCCGCTATAATGCTGATGTGAGGTGATCAAAAGAAACCCGGCAATCGCGGCAATGACGATGGCCAGTACCCGGGCGCCGATCGTATCCAGGAAAGCGGGCTTTTCAGCAGCCGCTTCAAATACATCATCTGCCGTCTCATTCATCGCCCCGCATCCTTTTCTGCTTATTCGGCCGCCTGCAGCGGCAGGTTCGTCAACAGGTTCTGAGGTTTTACCTTCAAATTGTGCCGTTCGTCCATCGCCAGCCCCAGATAGACCGGCTTGCCGCGCATGCTCTGGCGGAAGACGGATTTGTCGAGTGCCTCCAGCCGGAACAGTCCGACGATGCGCCCGCTCTCTTCCGGATGAAGTTCCCCGCCCTGATAAAGCGCGTTCAGGATCCGCGTGGCACTGGCATCCAGGCCGACATGCCAGGACCAATGTTCATCCTTGATCGACTGCATCGGCTGGACGCGGACAGAAACTGACGTCATGTGTTCAATCCAGATTTCCAGCACGCGGGCAAAGGCATCCTGCGCCGGTTCGGCAAAGCGGAAGTCGATCGCCATGTCGAAACGGTCCGACCGGTCCCAATAGGCGCCGGCATTGTCTTCGTTCATGACATCGAGGGTGACCGACTGCATCGGTGTGCCGGATTCCACCAGCAGTGCACCCAGGCCGCCAAGACCGCCGGTTTCCGACATCATTTCAACGATTTCGAAATCGGCCAGCAGGATCTGACCGTCTTCATCGGAGACTTTCTGGTCGCGAAACAGCAGTTCCGCGGCGCGGACCCGCACCGGGTCCGTTTCCCGCGCCAGAACGGATCGCAGGATCAGATGAACCAGCTGATCGATAAAGACCGGCGGCACCTGGATCGACGATCCGCTGAACAGGCTGGAGTAGCCGGCCTCAATTGAGCCGGCCGCCACCAGGTGATCGCGGAACCCCAGCACAATGCGGTAATTGTCGGCGGCATCCTTATCCTTGATGGCCGCCAGATCCGCGTCGCTGACGCGGTGAAAAGGGTCCGCCATCAGCGCTTCGAAGATGCGGTGTTCCATATCGCAGGATTCCTCGACCGGATGGACTTCCGGGCGGGTAACATAGGCGCGAAGGATATCGGGCGTTACGGTGAGCCAGCCATTGCCAGCCCGCTCCGTCAGATGAAACCCGGCCGACTTCCAGAATTCGCGCGCGCCTGTCTGGTGCTCAAACGTCATTCCGGTGCAACATCCCAGATACGGGCATGGGCGGGTTTGCCGGCAGCGGCGATCTTGCGAAAGGCTTCATGAACTTCCCCCTCCTCGTTGTGTTCCCGCTGTACGGCGAGCAGTGTATTGATCGGCGCGTCGCGGCAGAGGCCGGCAATGAAATCAAATTCCGCCCTGGCAAACGGCGTTGCCGCAGCCTTGTCCGGGGCGCCGAATTTTTCCACCAGATGTCCAGCCATGACATCGATCAGCGTCTGCAGTTCCTGGTCGTCAATCTCTGCAACGGCGACAAAGGTCGACCAGCCGAAACTTCTGACGGCCAGTAATCCATTCGCGAAAGCCTGCTTTCGTTTGCCCTCCAGTTCGGAAGGTTCGTCGGAGGCGAAAACAAATGCGCCTGACACGGCCCACTCATCGGGCTTTCCGGCCTTTTCAAAGACGTTATCGTCACTTTCGTCGAAACGAATAACACGCATGAGCCGCGTCATGATCTGGTCTCCGTGGGGCTGATTTCGGACTTGAGCAGGCCGGCAAGGTCAACCACGCTGGTTTCATCGACGGTCTTGACCAGCATGTTACCGGCCTCGTCGAGGCCGAGAAAGGCTCCGGTCCGGAGCTTTCCACCACTGTCATATGTGACGGTCTCACCCGACCTGGAAAACCGCGCAAGCCAGGCTTCACGCACCGGCCGGGCGCCATCGCTCTCCCAGCGGTGGATCCAGGTCTTCAGATGGCGGACAAAGGATTCCAGCAGATCCGTGCGGTTCAGTTCGCCGCAACCCTCATCCCAAAGACTTGTGCGGTCAATATAAAGCCCGGGTTCCGGCATGCCGTCGGGTGGGCTGATCTCCGCCTGCAATCCAACGACCATCCATTCCGGCGCCCCGTCCTGCCCGATTTCCGGCGATTGGCGCACGGAAACAGAGCCGACGCGGGCACCATTGGCCAGGAGGAACCGGGGATATTGATAGGTGATGCCGACTTCCGGCGGCGCCAGCGCACCGACGCTGTCGCCAAACGCCACCATGGCAACGAACAGGATGTCCAGCGCCGGTCCGGGCGGAAGATCCGGTTCCAGAACCAGCGCAAGCGAAAGCCTCGTTTCCGACGGGCTCCAGTAAAAATCTCCGGCCTCGGCCTGTTCGCGGCCGGCTGCCATGCAGGCAACCTCAAACGGTTTCGCAGAAACGTCCGTACGGATGCCTTTGATCAGCGGCGGAAATGTCGGTTCGTTCAACAAGGTGACCTCTGCTCCGGATCAGTTCCTCTATCCGGTCAGCCGAGATCGATCTCGCCTGTGACAACATGATTGAGATCGGTGCCTTCCGCCGTCAGCACGATCCGCACTCCCAGCTTGCCCTTGCCGTGCATCGCCTTTTCATCGACAAGCATTTCGATCTCGCGCTGTGACGTCACGCCAACCTGTTTGAGGAATTTGCGCATCGACATGTTGAATGCGTCCTGACCCTGATCATCTGCCATTGGTATCTCCTGTTTTTGAACGCGGCTGTCGGCCGGTTTGCTCGGTAATTTCAATCGTCAGTCTAAAGGTCTGGAATCATTCGGCAATGATGATTTCCAGTTTGTGCATGGCGCCGTCGCGTATCGCGTCAATGACAAGCGGCGCGCCGGCCGGATGGATGGCGACGGCGACCCGCATATCGGCGGGCCCGAATACCCGGCGGGCGCCCGCTGCCATGATAACATCACCAACCATGAGCCCGGAAGCAGACGCCGCACTGCCGGGTATTATATCCACTACTGCCGCGCCTGACCGGCCCTCCCCGCCAGGCGGCGGAAACGGCCGCAACTGCAAGCCGGCCCGGGGCCAGGGTTTTGCATGCTCTGCGCGCAGGCGCTCAAGCGCAACTCTGGCCAACGGGCCGGATACCGCAAAATTGACGCCGATATTGGCATCCGATTGTTTGGTAAATATGGCCGACAGAATGCCGATCAGGGCACCATCTTCATCGACCAGCGCGCCGCCGGACATGCCCGGATTGACGGCAGCGTCCGTCTGGACAAAATCCTCGATCGGGTTGAAACCGACCCCGGACCGCCGGACGGCCGAAACCGTCCCGCAGGTGAGCGAGATGCCGAGGCCGAACGCATTGCCGACCGCACAGGCCTTGCCGCCAATTGAAGGATAGCCGGAAAGCTGAAGCGCCGGCAGCGTCATCGGTATCCGGATCAGCGCAAGATCCGTTTCGCTGTCGCGACCGATAATACTGGCTTCGGCAATCACGCCGTCCAGATTGCGGATACGCACCCGCACCGCCGCGCCAAGAATATGATCGGCTGTGAGCACTATCGTGCCGTCGCCGACGACGACACCGCTGCCTTCCGGTTCGTCCAGGCCGGCCGGCCGCTTCGGCCATACGGGCAGTACGGCGACGATCGATTGCGGCACTGCAGCGACCGGATTGTCTGCCTGTAACGCAAATGCCGGGCCCGCTGCCGGCAAAGACAAGCCAAGCGCCAGCGCCGCCCAAAAAAAGCAGAAGCGAATCACCGAACTGAAACCGGCAGGCGGTGATAATTCATCATGCCTGGACTATTCACCGATCCGGACAGAGCCATTTTTGGACGTGAAACTCGATTGCGAGGAATAATCCATATTGTCCAGAATAACCGCCGCCCCGACTGCGATGACAATCATGCCGGCCATCCCGACGATAAAACCCTTCATTGCCCCTTATCTCCTTCTGTCTGTTGTTTGTCATCTGGTTGTTTTGCGGGGTCTGTCGCGATCTTCAAAAATGCGATCAAGGCGTCCCGGTCTTCGATGTTTTTCAACCGCTGCAGCGGCATTTTCGATCCTGGCGTCACGATATCGGGGCCTTCATCGAACAATTGCCCGATCGTCTTTTCGTTCCAGACGATATTGGCACTGCGCAGGCTGTCGGAATAGGGATAACCGGGCAACGTGCCGGCCTTGCGGCCAAAAAGCCTGTAGAGCGTCGGCCCGGCGCGATTGCGGCCGTCTTTTTCCAGCGTATGACAGACACTGCATTTGCGCTGAAACTGCCGTTCGCCGACCGACATGTCTGCGCTGAGCTGAAACCGGCGCGGATAGACCCCCTGCGGCTGATCAAAGGCCTTGCGCGGGCTGACCTGCCATAAAATGGCGAAATCATCGAGGCCGGAATGATACAGGCTATCCCCGTCAACGTTTGCGAACGCCAACCCCCAGACCGGACCATAGGCGGAATCATGATCTTCAAGGGCCGACCAGTCTGCGGTCTGAAATACGCGGATGTGGCCGTCGCCGGACCCGGCGGCGATCCGCATTCCATCGTCTGAACGTCCCAACGACAGGATCGGGCGGTCGGCCTTGACCAGTTCGACGCTTTCTCCGCTGGCAATGTCAACGCGCGCCAGGGTTCCGTCGAGACCGCCGAAAATCAGCGTTTCCTGATGCCGGTCCAGCACATTGATGCCCCAGCCATGATTGTAGATGACCGACAATTCCGTGCCGCTTCCGACATCCCAGGCCCGAATGGTCCCATCATAGGAGGCGGTATAAAGCGTCTTGGCGTCGGCGGAGAAAACAACAGCATTGACGTTGCCGCGATGGCCCTCGAAGCGGGCCGTTTCTGCAAGCAGTTCAAGGTCGAAGACCCGTGCCGTGCCGTCCCAGCGGGCGACCGCCGCCAGCCGGCCGTCTTCTGAGACAGCGACATCAAGCACCTTGTCAGGGGTGTCGGTAAATCGTTTGATCAGTTTGCCTTCGGCGAGATCCCATACCGCCAGTGAGCCATCGTCGGAAACCGAGACTGCCCTTGGCCTGCCTGCCACAAATGCAACGTCATTGACTGCCGCATCATGGCCGATCAGGCGATGCAGAATTGCGCCCTCGCCGCCATTCAGGTCACGCAGCATGATCGTATAGTCAAACGACCCGGTGAGCGCCTGGGCGCGGTCCGGATCAACCGCAACGGCCATGATCGGCCCCCCGTGACCGGCCAGCCGCGGCGGGAAAGACGTATCCTCATTTCCCGCAAGCGCCAGCCCCGCCGACAGCGCGGCCAAACCGATCAATCCTGCACCGATCAGGCGCAGGAAGAATTGCCGAACTGGCATCGTCAGCCTTTTGACGGGGGCGATTGCGGACCGCCGGTCATTCTGCCGGCTGTGTTGCTCCGCCGCTTTCCTCTGCCTGCCGGTCAAGTTTCGCCTCCAGCTCTTCGACCCAGAGATTGTGATGTTCACGCGCCCAGTTGAGATCGACCTCGCCCGATCCCATAGCATCGAAACCACCCTCCATGCCGACGGTTCCGATATAGATATGCGCCAATATGACCGCAGTAAGGAACAGCGCCATAATAGCGTGCCAGACCTGATTGAGCTGCTGCTCCATCAGCGGCGTATAAGGCGTCTCGGCGGTAATTCCGAGCATCGGTGCAAGGTCGAGACCGACAAGATTGAGCAGATCGAACGTTCCCGTCATGAAATGCGTGGAGAATGGGAATAGCAGCGCCCAACCCGACAGCGACAGTGAGGCGCCGCCGAGGATTGTCAGCCAGAAGATGATCTTCTGCCCGGCATTGAACTTCCGCGCCGGCGGATGAACGCCGCGCACCAGGATGCCGCCGCCTTTGGCAAGCCAGATGAGGTCATGCCGATTGGGGATATTGTGCATCACCCAGTTCAGGAAGATGAACACCAGACCGGCGATAAAGGCGAACGCGACGTAATTGTGCAGATATTTGCCGGCCAGTGTGAAGGTCGCGAAAGCTTCCTTGCCGATCACCGGCATCAACAAACCTTTTCCGTAGAGCACATTCAGGCCGGTCAGCGCGAGCACGACAAACGATCCCGCCGTCAGCCAGTGGCCTGCGCGTTCCAGCAATGTGAAGCGGGTGATTGTGATGCCTGCGCGCCCGGATGCGATATTCAGCCTGCCGCCGATTGCGAAAAACAGGCCAAGAAGCGCTATAATACCGAGGATCAGGTAGGCGCCGAATTTCGGCACCAGATTGTTGTGCACATTGCGCCAGGCTTCGCCTCCGCGCTGCACCATGACACCGGCCTGACCGTTCTGGATGGAAACGCTGCCCTGGTCGCCACCCTTGATGGCGCGCCACAGGTCGGCATCGGAACTGCCGCCCAGCGAGTTGCCTGGAACCTGCCCGCCTGATGCCGGATCGTTTGCATCAACCTGCTCGCGGACGGCCGGATCCACGCCACTGCCTTGCTGGGCAACGGCTGATCCTGACATGACCAGCAGGGCCGCCAACAGTGTGCCGATAATCAGGGCCGGCAAAGCCCTTCCGTGTTTGGATAGGATCATATTTCCACCGTCCCGGCTTCATGGCCGCCGCATTTTCTCGATGCGTTCGCGCCCTCAAGTCTCGCAAATTTCCAATCGATAAAAAAGGGCAGCCTGAGCGATCAGGCTGCCCTCTCGATCTCAACAGGCCATCAGCTTCCGGATTTCTGCTGATAGGCAGTGCCCCAGCCCCACGCCCCTGAACCGAAGCCGCGGGCAACCACACGTTCGCGGTAGATCGCCGAGACGACATCGCCGTCGCCGGCAAGCAGTGCCTTGGTGGAACACATTTCCGCGCACAACGGCAATTTGCCTTCCGCAAGCCGGTTACGGCCGTATTTGGCAAACTCTTCCGACGAGTTGTCGGCTTCCGGCCCGCCGCCGCAGAACGTGCACTTGTCCATCTTGCCGCGGGATCCGAAATTGCCGGCCTGGGGATATTGCGGCGCGCCGAACGGGCAGGCATAGAAGCAATAGCCGCAGCCGATACACAGGTCCTTGGAATGCAGCACGACGCCATCGTCCGTGTCGTAAAAACAATCCACCGGACACACCGCGGTACACGGTGCATCGGAGCAATGCATGCAGGCGACCGATATGGAACGTTCGCCGGGCTTGCCGTCCTGGATTGTCACCACGCGGCGGCGATTCACCCCCCAGGGCACTTCATGCTCGTTTTTGCATGCTGTGACACAGGCGTTGCACTCAATGCAGCGCTCAGCGTCGCAGAGGAACTTCATTCTAGCCATTATCCTGATCCTCCCTCGACCTTACGCTTCGAACTTTTCAATTCGACATAGCGTGGTCTTTGTTTCCTGCATCTGAGTGACACTGTCATATCCATAGGTCTGGGCCGTATTCGACGCCTCGCCCAGAACATACGGGTCCGTTCCTTCCGGATATTTGTGCCTCTGGTCTTCGCCCTGGAACCAGCCGCCGAAGTGGAACGGCATGAAGGCAACGCCCTGTCCGACCCGTTCAGTGACCATGGCCATGACCTTGACCCTGCCGGTCTGCTCGCCCGGGCCGATGACCCAGACTGTGTCGCCGTCGCGGATAGCCAGATTATTGGCATCGACCGTATTGATTTCCACGAACATGTCCTGCTGCAATTCAGCCAGCCACGGATTGGAGCGGGATTCTTCACCGCCGCCTTCATATTCGACAAGCCGGCCGGATGTCAGGATGATCGGGAAGTCCTTGGAATAATCCACGTCCTGGATCGACTTGTAGAGCGTCGGCAGACGGTAATCATGCCGGTCTTCCCAGGTTGCGTATTTGTCCAGCAGATCGCGCCGCGGCGTATGCAGCGGCTCGCGGTGCAGCGGCACAGGATCCGGGAAGTTCCAGACCACGGTGCGCGCCTTGGCGTTACCGAACGGCGCACATTCGTGCTTGATGGCAACACGCTGGATACCGCCCGACAGATCGATTTTCCAGTTGACCTTGCCCATTGCTTCCTCGTCATCGGAGCCGGCAACGGACTTGATCTTCTCCACCTCTTCCGGTGTGAGATCACCCTCCCAGCCCAATTTCTTGAGCATGGCATAAGTGAATTCCGGATAACCGTCCTGGATTTCCGAGCCTTCCGAGTAGGATCCTTCAGCGAGCAGGTTCTCACCGTTACGCTCCACGCCGAAGCGGGCGCGGAATGTCAGACCGCCTTCAGAGACCGGTTTGGACGGATCGTAAAGGATCGGCGTGCCCGGATGGTTCATTTCCGCCGTGCCCCAGCTTGGCCATGGCATGCCGTAATAATCGCCGTCACACGGCCCGCCACGGGCAAGCAGCGTGGTGCGGTCAAAGGTATGCTGGTTGGCCATATGCTTTCTCAGCCGTTCCGGCGATTGGCCGGTATAGCCGATCGTCCACATGCCGGCATTGATTTCAGCCGTAATGTCTTCCACCAGCGGCTCGTCGTTCTCCACCTTGATGTTCTTGAAACATTCGTCGGCAAAGTTCAGCGCCTTGGCAAGCTTGTAGGCGATCGTGTGATCCGGCAGGCTTTCCCACACCGGCTCAATGACCTTTTCGCGCCACTGAATGGAGCGGTTGGACGCTGTCACCGAACCATAGGTCTCGAACTGGGTCGCGGCCGGCAGCAGATAGACGCCGTCCTTGCGGTCGTTCATGACCGCCGACATGGTCGGATACGGATCGATGATCACCAGCAGATCAAGCTGCTCCATGGCGGTCTTCATTTCCGGCAGACGGGTCTGCGAGTTCGGGGCATGACCCCAGAACACCATGGCCCGGACCTTGTTCGGATTGTCCATGTTGGCCGGGTCTTCAAGCACACCGTCGATCCAGCGGGACACCGGAATGCCCTTCAGGCTCATCAGGTTCTTGTCCTTGCCGTCCTTGTCTTTCACAATGGCAAAACGGCCCTTGAGATAATCGTAATCGACATCCCAGACCCGTGCCCAGTGTTTCCACGCACCGGCGGACAGACCGTAATAACCCGGCAATGTGTGCGACAGGACACCGAGGTCCGTGGCGCCCTGGACATTATCGTGGCCGCGGAAAATGTTGGTTCCGCCGCCGGCCTTGCCCATATTGCCGAGCGCCAGCTGCAGGATGCAGTAGGCTCTGGTATTGTTGTTGCCGTTGGTGTGCTGGGTTCCGCCCATGCACCAGATCACGGTGCCCGGCCGGTTGTTCGCCAGAGTACGCGCAACGCGCTTGAGCTGCGAGCCCGGAACCCCGGTGACCCGCTCGGTCTCCTCAGGCGTCCAGTTCTTCACCTCGGCCCGGATCTGTTCCAGACCCCATACACGCTGACGGATGAAGGTCTTGTCTTCCCAGCCATTTTCGAAGATGTGCCACAGAAGGCCCCAGATCAGGGCAACGTCCGTGCCCGGACGGAAGCGGACATATTCGTCGGCATGTGCGGCAGTGCGCGTAAAGCGCGGATCGCAGACGATCAGCGGTGCGTTGTTCTGCTCCTTGGCGCGCAGCAGGTGCAGCAGCGACACGGGATGCGCTTCTGCGGGGTTGCCGCCAATGACGAAGATCGCACGGGAATTGTGGATGTCGTTGTACGAATTGGTCATCGCACCATAACCCCAGGTGTTGGCAACACCTGCGACCGTCGTGGAGTGACAGATCCGCGCCTGGTGATCGACATTGTTCGATCCCCAGAAGGCGGCGAACTTGCGCACCAGATAGGATTGTTCGTTACTGTGCTTGGCCGATCCGAGCCAGTAGACGGAATCCGGTCCGCTTTCTTCGCGGATCTTCAGCATCGTTTCGCCGATTTCGCTGACCGCGTCGTCCCAGGAGACCTTCGTCCATTTGCCGTTGACCAGTTTTGTCGGATATTTCAGCCGGCGTTCGCCGTGAGCATGTTCGCGGACCGCTGCACCCTTGGCGCAATGGGCGCCCAGATTGAATGGCGAATCGTAGCCCGGTTCCTGGCCGACCCAGACTCCGTCTTCCACTTCCGCCATCACCGTGCAGCCGACCGAGCAGTGGGTGCAGACCGATTTTTTCACTTCCGCAACCTTGGCGGCGGATTGCGCCTTGGCTTCCCGGACCATGCCGGACGCCAGTGTGGACGCTGCCGCGATACCGCCGACCGTGAGGCCGGAGCGTTTCAGAAATGTACGTCTGTCTACTGCCTGGTTTTTCAGCTCCTGCAGGGCAGACGACAAGCGGGAGCCGTTCGCTACCCCGTTCGTCTTCTTCCTCAGCATGTCTTCTCTCCTAGACTAGGGTCCCAAAGACCGTTTCTCAGTCGAATTTTAAGTGCTTGGTTTAATACAACGCAATAACTCTTTGATATAACGAGTTAAAATCGTGCCAACTTATAATATGTCTTGACATGATCGGTTTCCCGATACCCCTTACCCGCCGTGTTGATTTCGTCAGCCGCGGCTTCCTTGGCGGCCACAAGAGCCGCACCGCCTGCCACGGTTCCCAGCCCTGCCATTTTCAGGAAATCCCGACGATCGGTTCCCTTGTCCGGCGTCTTGCTCATTGCTTCCCTCCTTCACGATATCCAGATGTTCTTCGCGCGCACTCACGTCATTGCGAATGCGGCCCTTTCGATTTCGATGAATTCCCGCCCGATCGTGCCGACATGGCGATAGAGTGTCGCCTGTTTGGCTTTCTCCAGGTCCTTGAAGAAATAGCCGACCCAGGGATCAATATGGTCCTTGAAAAACGCCTGCTGCTCCGCAAGGCTCGCGGTACCGGCAAACGAACCGACGATCATTCCGGCCATCACGTCCATCAGCACGGCGATATGATCTTCAGGCTCCTTGACCGACGGATCGCGTTCCACGCCAAGCGCACGCAGCGATTGGCGCAACCGCGCCAGCGGCTTTTCATTTAGAAACCCGGTCAGATAATAAGATCCGTAAGGCAGCAACTCGCCCCGGCCGACACCGATAAACAGCGCCTGATATTCTTCATTCATCAATTTGGGATCCGCGCCGCGGCAGGCTTGCGCAAGGCTGTTGACAGCCTGACCGAACGGCGTTTCGTCACCACTCCAGCCAGCCGTTTCCGACAATGTTGCGGAATCGGGAGAACGAGCCAGAAATTTAGCCAGAAAAGAGTAGACGTTCGCCCGAAGCCGTTCCGCTTCGTCGACCTGTCTTGCCGCCGGTGCCTCCGCGTGAGTCGCGTTTGTCATACCTGAGCGCTATCCTCCAACCGAGATAAAAGAATACGCATGCAACGATTTTACGCAATCAAATTCGATGTTGCGACGCAGCAAAATGATGGTGACACCAACCGGAATTACCTGCGGTCCTTATTCGGCCTGGCGGCCTTTTGATCCGGCTAGCTTTCATAGCGGGTATTACCGCGCCGGGTCGTGTCGATCGGCAGGTCCATGAACATTGGTTGATGTGCACGCTGGGAGCAGGCCTGGCGCGGGCACAAATGGCAATTGCCGCCGCCAGAGCGCTGGCGGCCGGAGCGCCGATGATCGAACGAATGGATAAACTGGTTCAGCAAATTGGCCGCTCGCTCGGCTTGGAGCATCCGGCCATTGACAGGACGGTCGCTGCCTGGAGGCGAAACTTGCCGTCAACCAGTGCCAGGCCGATTGACGGGCTCATGCTCGCAATCAGGGCAATATGACCATGCGGCCTGGACGAAGTGTGAACGGCTCACTCCACGACAATATTCGGGGCCTGGCGTCCACCCATGGCGCGTTCTTCTTCCACCCGCGCCCATACGGCTGAAGCAATATCGCGGTAGATCTTCGCATGATCGCTATCAGGGCTGGAGATGACGACCGGCGCTCCGGCATCGGATTTTTCCCGGATATCCATGTGCAGCGGGACGGCGCCGAGGAACGGTACGCCGATCCTGTGCGCTTCCGCTTCGGCCCCGCCATGGCCGAAAATATCGGAACGTTCGCCACAGCTCGGACACAGGAAATAGCTCATATTCTCCACAATGCCGAGCACCGGCACATCGACCCGGCGGAACATGTTGAGCCCTTTGCGGGCGTCGATCAGCGCCAGATCCTGCGGTGTGGAGACAATCACTGCCCCGGCCAGCGGCACCTGTTGCGACATGGTAAGCTGGGCGTCGCCGGTGCCAGGCGGCATATCGACCACCAGCACGTCCAGTTCGCCCCATTGCACCTCCCGCAGCATCTGTGTCAGGGCCGAAATCACCATCGGGCCGCGCCAGATCATCGGCGTTTCCTCTTCCACCAGGAACCCCATCGACATGACCTTCAGGCCATACCCTTCAAGCGGCTTGAGGACACGGCCCGACACCGGCTCCGGCCGGCCGGTAATGTGCAACAGCCGCGGCATTGACGGGCCATAAATGTCGGCGTCGAGCACGCCGACACGCAATCCGTTGGCCTGCAGGCCAAGCGCCAGATTGACGGCAGTGGTGGATTTTCCGACACCGCCCTTGCCCGAAGCGACTGCGATGATGGCGCCAACGCCTGGAACGCCGGCCTGCTGTGATGCGCCTGACGGCTGGGGGCCAGCCGGCCCGCCCATCTGCGCCCGCGCCTGGGCCTGCATCGGCGGCGGAACATTGGCGGCCTGGGCTGCACTGGGCGCCGGCCGGACGGCGGGGCCGGAACCGGCTTTGCGCATTGCCGTCAGGGCCACCATGGCGCTCTCGACGCCTGGAATATCGGCAACGACCTTCTCCGCCGCCTGTCTGAGCGGTTCCAGTTCCTCCGCCTGGTCGGCGGGAACCGTTATTGAGAAAATTACCTTGCCGTCTGCGACATAGATGTCGGAGACAAGCTCCTGGCTGACAATGTCGCTTTGCAGATCCGGGCTTTTGACCCGCTTCAGCGCCTGCAAGATCTGATCCTTTGAAACTTCTGCCGTCATGACGTATCCCTGCCGGTTATGGCGTTGTCTTTTGTCCGCTGACATATGGCCAAGCTGCGCTAATATCAATCAAACTATCGACGCGAGGTTGGGGAATCAGCCCGCGCCGGTGAAATTGGTGGCAGAAAAGGCGTCAAGGATCGTGAGCGAAACCGACAAGAGTTATATGATCGCTCCAAGGCCGGACGAAGCCGGACTGTCTTCAACTGTCACCGGGTTTGATCAGAACGGCGCCACGGTCGAAACCCGCGTGGTGACGGAACGGCCGTTGACTTTATACCTGAACCGGCAGGAAATCGTAACCATGATGACCATCGGCGACCATCCGGACCTGCTGGCGATCGGCTATCTGCGCAATCAGAATATGCTCCATGACGACGATGTGATCAGCGAGGTCGAATTCGACGAAGAGCTGGATGTCGTCGTCGTCAGGACCGAACGCGACACCGACTACGAGGAAAAGCTGCAAAAAAAGGTGCGGACATCGGGCTGTGCACAGGGCACGGTTTTTGGCGATGTGATGGCCGGGTTCGACGATATTGCACTTTCAGAAAATGCCGTAATCAAGACGTCCTGGCTTTATGCGCTGACAAAACGAATCAATACAACGCCCTCACTCTATCTTGCCGCGGGTGCGATCCACGGCTGCGTGTTGTGTCAGGCGGATCGGCCGCTGGTCTATATGGAAGACGTCGGGCGGCACAATGCGGTCGACAAGATTGCCGGCTGGATGTGGCGGACGAACTGCGATCCGGCCGACAAGATTTTCTACACCACCGGCCGGCTGACATCGGAGATGGTGATCAAGACGGTGATGATGGGCATTCCGATCCTGGTATCGCGGTCAGGCTTCACCGCCTGGGGCGTGGATCTGGCGCGCCGCGCCGGCCTGACCCTGATCGGCCGCGCCCGCGGCAAAAGGTTTGTTGTGCTTGCGGGCGAAAAGCGGCTTGAGTTTGACGCAGATGTCGGTCAGGCCGACGACGAGCCTGTCAGGCAGAGGCGAAAAGGCAGTGTGAGCGACCCTGCCGGGAAAGAAGACGAGCATGCGAAATGACCGACACTGAAATCACAAAAACCGGAAAAGCCGGCGCGCCGGTTGCAGGCGTGATCCTGGCCGGCGGCCAGGCGCAGCGGATGGGCGGCGGCGACAAGACGCTGAAATCACTGGATGGGCGTCCCATGCTGCGGATCATTATCGAACGGCTGCGGCCACAGGTTGACGGGCTTGCGCTCAACGCCAATGGCGACCCGGCACGATTTGACGAGTTCGGGCTTCCCGTCGTCGCCGACACGATCGAAGGCCATGCCGGACCGCTGGCGGGCATTCTGGCGGGCATGCGCTGGGCGCAGCAGGCGATGCCTGAAGCACGGTTCCTTGTCAGCGTGGCCGGCGACACGCCGTTTTTCCCGCAAGACCTTGTCGCGCGGCTGGCGGAGGGCTGCGGTCCGGACGAGACAACGATTGCAATGGCGGCATCGGCCGGAGGCGTGCATCCGGTCTTCGGTTTTTGGCCGATTGCGCTTGCCGATGACCTTGAAGTGTTTTTGACCGCGGGTGAATCGCGCAAGATCCTGACATTCGCTGATCAGTATTTCCGGCTCAACGTGCCGTTTGAACACCTGACGGCCGGCGACGAGGAAGTCGATCCGTTTTTCAACATCAATACGCCTGAAGATGCAGATCACGCAAACGAGGTTGTCGCCGAACTGAAGCAAAACGCGAACGGTGGAGCCGCTGACGCATGAGCAGTCCGGTCTTTGGTATCACCGGTTGGAAGAATTCCGGCAAGACCACGCTGGTGACCCGGCTGGTAAGCGAATTGACCGGCCGCGGCCTCGTCGTCTCAACGGTCAAACATGCCCACCATGCCTTTGACATTGATAAACCGGGCACCGATTCCCACCGTCACCGGGAAGCCGGCGCCAGCGAAGTGATGGTCGTTTCAGATCACCGCTGGGCCTTGATGCACGAACTTCGCGACGAAGACGAACCGCCGATGATCCAGGCGCTGGAGCGGATTTCCGACTGCGATCTGATCCTGGTGGAAGGTTATAAACGCGAGAAACACCCCAAGATCGAGGCCCGCAGACAGGCTTCGATCAAGTCCGGCCTGCTGGCCCCGGATGATCCGACGATCGTTGCCATTGCGGCCGATCATGAGACCGAAAGCGGCAGCCTGCCCCGTTTTGAACTTGATGACATTTCGGCAATTTCCGACTTCATCGTTTCGCATCTTCAACTGGACATTCCCGATGTCTGATTTGCCGGACAAAGGCAGGAAACTGCTGGATGATTGTTTCCTGCACGACAAGGACCGCTTACGCCACGACGATGCGCTGGCCTTGATCCGGCAGCGGGTCGGGCCGGTTGCGGATGTGGAAACCGTCCGGCTGGAAGATACCGCCGGGCGCATTCTGGCTGAACCGGTCGTATCCTCACGCACCGTTCCGCCGCACGACAATTCAGCCGTCGACGGTTATGCCTTCTGCCAGGCCGATTATGCGGAAACCGGCGGCTGGTTTGCCGTCACCGACCGGGTTGCGGCCGGACATGCGCCCAAAACCGCTCATCAACCAGGCGCCGCAGCGCGCATTTTCACCGGCGCGATCATGCCCGCTGGGGCCGACAGTGTGGCGATGCAGGAAGACTGCGAGACCCACGACCAGGATGGCAAGCCGTTCGTGGTCATTCCGCCGGGCCTGAAGGCCGGCGCGAACCGGCGCAAGGCAGGCGAAGATCTGGCGCTCGGCGACCCGATCGCCGACCGGGGCCAAACGCTCAGGCCTCAGGATGTCGCGGCGATCGCCTCCACCGGGCTTGGTGAGATCAAGGTGTTCAGCAAGCTGAGGGTTGCGCTTGTTTCTACCGGCGACGAGATCGTCCGTCCGGGTGTCAGCGCGACGGAGAACCAGTCCTACGATTCCAATCATTTCCTGCTGCGCGCGCTGCTGCAGCCGCTCGGCGTGGCGATCACCGATCTGGGTGTGCTGGCTGATGATGCGGATCTGATCAACGCAGTGCTCGCAGACGCCGCACCCAATCATGATGCGATCATCACAACCGGCGGAGCCTCGCGCGGCGAAGAGGACCATCTGCTGACAAGTCTGGACGATCTCGGCAGCCGGCACATGTGGCAATTGGCGGTCAAACCCGGCCGGCCGATGATGTTCGGCCAGATCGGCGATTGCGCCTTTCTCGGCCTGCCCGGCAACCCGGTCGCAGCCTTTGTCTGCTTTCTGCTCTATGCCCGCCCGGTGCTGCTGACCCTTGGCGGCGGAGCGTGGCCCGAACCTGTTCGTTATGCCCTGCCCGCGGCTTTTAACATCGAAAAGAAAAAAACCGACCGGCGCGAATTTCTGCGTGGACGGCTTGAACGGCGCGATGGCGTGCTGCATGTCGCCAAGTTCGAACGTGACGGGTCTGGGCTGATCACATCGTTGCGCGAAGCCGACGGTCTGATCGAACTGGAAGAGGATTGCAGCCAGGTGGCATCCGGCAGCAGCGTCGCATTCATTCCGTTCAGCCAGTTCGGCCTCAGCGGGTAAGCCCCTGCCGTTACGTTCGTTAAAAGCGGTTGCACAAACCGGCATTTTGGTCAGACTATAGAGCCAGCGCGGCCTGTCTGGCCGCCAGTATAACCAAACAGGGACACGTCATGGGTATCATCAAGCGTTGGGCGGCTGCTGCCGCCATCGTCGCACTGGCCGCCGGGGTGGCAGGTGCTGCGGAAATGAAAAAGGTCAAGATCGGCACCGAAGGCGCCTATCCGCCATTCAACAATCTGACGGCCGACGGCAAGCTGGTCGGCTTCGATATCGAAATCGCCGAAGCTCTGTGCGTGGAAATGAAGGTGGAATGCGAATTCGTCACACAGGACTGGGATGGCATTATTCCAGCCCTGATCGCTGGAAAATTCGACGCCATCATCGCCTCAATGTCGATTACGGATGAACGCAAGAAGGTGGTCGATTTCTCCGAAAAATATTACAGCACGCCGCCGGCGATCGCGGTTCCAAAGGATTCCAAGCTCACCGGCGTGACGGCATCCGATCTGGCCGGCATCCGGATGGGCGCGCAATCGTCGACGACACATTCCAACTATGCCGAAGCCAAGTACCCGGATGCGGACCTGCAGCTTTATCCGACACCCGATGAATACAAACTCGATCTGGCCAGCGGCCGTATTGACGCGGCCATCGACGATGTCATCGTGCTCGACGAATGGCTGAAGACCGATGACGGAGCCTGCTGCCGGCTGCTTGGCGCGGTGACGCCTGATCCGGTTATCAACGGTGAGGGCGCAGGCATCGCCATCCGCAAGGGCGAAGACGAACTGCGCACAATGCTGAATGACGCGATCAAGGCGATCCGTGCCAACGGCAAATACCAAGAGATCAACGACAAATATTTCTCCGTCGATGTCTATGGCAGCTGATTGAGCTGATGAACCGGACCGGCGGACGCTTTTTGCCCGCCGGTCTTTTTGCGCG
This sequence comes from uncultured Afifella sp., assembly GCA_947259045.1. Classification (GTDB taxonomy): domain Bacteria; phylum Pseudomonadota; class Alphaproteobacteria; order Rhizobiales; family Afifellaceae; genus CAMYKZ01. Next base: position 34,074 of record CAMYKZ010000031.1, on the reverse strand, counting down.
ATGGGGCCAATATGGATGAAGCGCTGACGCTGTTGTCGTTCGGCGACCAGGGATGGGGCGATACGATTGCCGCTGGCACGCTCGTTACCATCTCGCTTGCTCTTGCTTCCCTCCCTTTCGGGCTGATATTCGGTTTTTTCGTTGCGCTGGCAAAAGACTCTTCGGAACCGAGCCTGCGCCGCGCCGCGGAAATCTACACGACGATATTTCGCGGTCTGCCGGAATTGCTGACGCTTTTTATCGTATTCTTCGGCGGCCAGATTCTGATCCGGCAGATCGCCACATTGCTGGTGGATGATCCGCAGATCGAAGTCAGTTCGTTTGTCGCCGGAATGGTCGCGCTTTCGGTTGTCTTTTCGTCCTATGCCAGCGAGGCATTTCTGTCCGGGCTTAAAGCCATTCCACAAGGCCAGTATGAGGGCGGCAGCGCCATCGGCCTGACGCGCGTCCAAACCATGTGGCTGATCGTTCTGCCACAATTGATCCGGCTTACTCTGCCGGCGCTTTCCAATCTGTGGATGATCCTTTTGAAGGAAACCGCGCTTGTTTCCGTTATCGGCCTGCCCGATATTCTGCGCGAGGCTGGAATTGCGGCCCGCGTGACCAAAGAACCGTTTCTGTTCTTCGGCGTGTCGTGCATGATCTATCTTGTCCTGGCCATCGCCTCATCGGTCATTCTGTCGTTGATCGATAGTCGGGTCAGACGTGGTGAGGCAGCGCAATGAGCATAGGCACCGCGCCTCCACCTCCCCTGCCGCGCCGGTGGACAGGGTCGCGCATTGCGGGCCATCTGCTGCTTGCGTTCTGGATCGCATCCGGAGTGGCGCTGATCTATTTTCTCGTCACCCAATACGAGGCGGAATTTTACCAGCGCTACGGTCCGAAATTTCTGAGTGGCCTGATTGTCACGCTGAAGATTGTCTCGATGTCGCTCGTGATCGGCGCGCTGATCTCTTTGCCGGTAGCTCTCGGCCGGATGTCGAGGAAACTGCTTGCCGGATTGCCAGCTTACGTTTTTGTCTACTTTTTCAGAGGTACGCCGCTGATTGCCCAGACCTTTCTGGTCTATTACGGCGCAGGATCTTTTGTCTCGGAATTGAAGTCGATCGAATTGTGGTGGTTTTTCCGGGAACCGCTCTATTGCGTATTACTGACATTCTCTCTGAACACCGCTGCATATCAGGCGGAAATCCTGCGCGGCGCGATCCAGAATGTCGACAAGGGCCAGTGGGAAGCGGGCCGGTCGATGGGGTTGCCCAGATGGATCATATTCTGGAAAATTATCCTGCCGCAAGCGCTGATCGTGGCGCTTAGACCCTATGGCAACGAAATTGTTCTGATGATGAAGGGGTCTGCGATTGCCTCAATCGTCACCGTATTCGATCTGATGGGCGAGACCCGCAGGGCCTTTTCGCGATCGTTCGACTTCCAGACCTACATCTGGGCGGCCATCATCTATCTTGTGATGGTTGAAATTCTCCGCCGGCTGTGGGACCTGCTGGAAGCGCGCCTGACGCGCCATCTGCAACGAACAACCGAAGCCACGACCGGCGCAACCACCACCGACAACAAACTTCCCGAAATCGACGTAGGCACACATTGAAGCCGGATTTATCAAACTTCAGAACTCAAGGAGCCAAACAATGGCAAAAGTAGCCTTTATCGGCCTGGGCGTCATGGGATACCCGATGGCCGGACACATCGCCTCCAAAGGCGGACACGATGTCACGGTCTATAACCGCACATCGGCAAAGGCCGACAAGTGGGCCGGCGAATTCGGCGGCGCCAGCGCGCCGACGCCGAGGCAAGCCGCGGAAGGCTGCGACTTTGTCTTTTGCTGCGTCGGCAATGACGACGATTTGCGCTCCGTCACGATCGGCGACGACGGTGCATTCCAGTCGATGCAGGCCGGCGCGATCTTTATTGACAATACGACAGCGAGCGCCGATGTCGCCCGCGAGCTTGCCGCAGCGGCGGAAATGGGCGGTTTCGGTTTTCTCGATGCACCGGTCTCCGGCGGCCAGGCCGGCGCTGAAAACGGCGTCCTCACGGTCATGGTCGGCGGCGACCAGGCGACCTACGACAAAGCCCTGCCGGTGATCGAATGTTACGCCCGCATGGTCGGACTGATGGGGCCTGCCGGCGCCGGCCAGCTGACCAAGATGGTCAATCAGATCTGTATTGCAGGCCTCGTCCAGGGGCTTTCGGAGGGCATCCACTTTGCCAAGAAGGCCGGATTGGATGTTGAACAGGTGATCGGCGTGATCTCCAAGGGCGCTGCGCAATCGTGGCAGATGGAAAACCGCTATGTCACGATGAACAACGATGAGTTCGAGCACGGTTTTGCCGTCGACTGGATGCGCAAGGACCTTGCCATCTGTCTTGGCGAAGCGCGCAATACTGGCGCTCACCTGCCGGTGGCGGCCCTGGTCGACCAGTTCTATTCCGAAGTGCAGAAGATGGGCGGCGGCCGCTGGGACACGTCAAGCCTGCTCAGGCGTCTGCAACGCTGACCGGATCAGGCAATAATTTGGCCGGGCGCCCTGCCCGGCTTCTTCCGCCGACGGGTTCTGCAGCGTCGCCCCACCCGGCCTTCGCTGCGCTCAGCCCACCCTCCCCACAAGGTGGAGGGAAAGTGCCTGCCGTCTCATTCGGCACTATAAAATCTCCCTGCTGCAGCCGGGCTTCCAGGCAAGTGCTCGTGTTGATCATCAGACGCTTTTCACCCTCCCCCTTGTGGGGGGAGAGTCGGCGCGCAAAGCGCCGGGGTGGGGTCTTTTTCGGAGCGATGAACCTGCCCGGGATGTCGGGTGCACAACACACCGCGACATGGTCAAATTACATGCCGGCGGCCTCTTTGACGATCTCATCGAGCAGCACATTGACTTCAGCCAGTGCGGCGCGCGATGCGTCCGACCCGATCTCCGGCATGCGGCGGAAACCGACGGTGACCATGCCGGCCTCGTCCGCCGGTTCGTAGACGAACAGCACATAGGGGCAGAAGGCGATGTTGGCCGGATCAGCCTCCATGGCGCGGCGTGAAACCGTGGCCGAGCAGAACTGAACGGCCTCGGCGTTCTTGTAGATTGTCTTCACAGCCCCGACATCGCCCGCTGTTCGGTCGAGCATGCCGCCGATTCTGGCTTCATAGTCGATGACAAAACCGCGGTTGATCACGGCGTCGGCGAGATCCTGCCGCACATCATCGAATGCCGCTTCAACCGAATAGGACGTCACGCCGTCCGGGGCTGCGGTCACCGGACCGGCCAGAACGCCCAGCGCGAGCGTGGACGTGATGAATAACCTTGTCGCTAATGTCATGACGATACTCCGTTTTCACAATTGCAAACGATTGCCGACCGGATAGCATTGATCTTGCGCAATGGCGAAGACGCAATTGCGTCCTGTTCAGCGGGTTTTCGATTTCGCCGGTTTTTCAATGGCGATGTAGTTCAGCGGCAGCGCCGTCGTGTCCTTGATCCGTTCCATCGCGAAGGCTGACGACACATCGGTAATATCAATCTTGCCGACCAGCTTTTTATAGAACGCGTCATAGGCGGCAATATCGGGAACGACGACCTTCAGCAGATAATCGATATTGCCGCTCATCCGATGGAACTCGATGACTTCGGGAAACTCGGAAATGATCCGGGCGAAACGAAGCAGCCAGTCTTCGTTGTGCTGATTGGTTACCACGGAGACGAAGACGGTGACGCTGGCATTGATTTTCGCCGGATCAAGCACGGCGACCCGGCTGGTGATGACGCCGTCTTCCTCCATTTTCTGGATGCGGCGCCAGCATGGCGTTGTCGACAGGCCGACCTTGCGGCCGATTTCGGCAACGGGAACGGTGGCATCTTCCTGCAGGATCGACAGGATCATCCGGTCTGTACGGTCCATAATCGGCTGTCCTTTCTGAAATTCGGATAATTTAGAATGAATTTCTCTCAACTCGGCTGATCTGTCCATATGTTTTCTAATGATGCGCTAATAATATGGAATGGGAGGTTTTTGTTCTAATTCCTCGTAACCATATATTGTGATCGAAAATCCCGTTTCCGGGACGCCGGAGGAAATAGATGCGCACATTGATCACCCGCTCCATCCGTTCAACACTCATCGTCTTGGCCGCACTCGGCCTGATGACAACGGCGGGCTTTGCCGCGGAGCCGCTGGTTTCGACCGGCTGGTTGAAGGACCGGCTGAAATCAGACGAAATCGTCGTGCTTGATCTGCGGACAGCGATCGCCAAATCCGGCCGCGACGATTATCTCAAGAACCATATTCCCGGCGCCATCTGGAGCAACTATCCGGGTGCCTGGCGCACTGACCGCGATGGTGTGACCGGCGTCGTGCCGTCGGTTGAAAAGCTTGAAGCCTATCTCTCCGAACTCGGCGTGTCAGAGGAAAAAACCGTGGTGCTGGTTCCGGCCGGCAAAGGGTCTACGGATTTCGGCGTTGCGACGCGGATTTACTGGACGCTGAAATATCTCGGCCACGACAATGTATCGATTCTCGATGGCGGCTGGAAAGCATGGGTGGCTGCTGAATTGCCGGCGGAAGCCGGCAACGTCGTGCCGGAGGGCGATCTGTTCATTGCCGACCCGCGCGATGACCTGCTTTTGACAACGGCTGAAGTTGAAGGGCTTGTCGGCGGCAAGGCAACGCTGCTCGACGGCCGGCCTGAAGCACAATTTCTCGGCAAGGCGAAACACCCGGCTGCGAAGCGTTACGGACGCATTCCCGGCGCGGTCAATCTGGACCAGAACATCTTCTATGATACCGGCGCGGAACGGTTGCTGCCGGTGGAGAAAATCCGCGCTGCAGTGCCGGCATCGTTCGCTTCCGACACCGACATCGTCAGTTACTGCAATACCGGTCACTGGGCGGCGACCAACTGGTTCGTTCTGCATGAAATACTGGATTACAAACAGGTCAGGCTTTACGATGCCTCGATGGTCGGCTGGGCGCTTGATGCCAGCCGCGACATGGAAAGCGACCGCACCCGCCTTGACGATCTGAAGAGCTGGTGGTCCAGCGGTTCTTGAGGCCCGCTGCAGACTTAAGGCCCGCTGCAGACAGGGGATTTTCATGACCGACGCAAGTCTTGCAACCGGCGCGGAGCAGGCCTCCTCATCCGGGCATTCATCAGGCCGGGCGGCAGATCGCCCGGCCGTTCTTTTCGCGCTTGTCGCACTTGGTCTGCTCGCGCTTCTGACCGGCTTTGAGGTGTCGGCGCAAATGGCTGCGCTGCTGTTCGTCGGCGCGGCTCTGGGATTTGTGCTGCTGCACGGCGCATTTGGATTTACCGCCGGCTGGCGCAACCTCATTCTGCGTGGCGATGGCCGCGGCTTTCGCGCCCAGTTACTGGCGATCGGCCTGGCCATGCTGGGTTTTATCCCGCTGATCAACGGGTATGGCCCGGACGGCATTATCGGCGCAGTGGCGCCGGTTGGCACCTCACTGGTGCTTGGCTCGTTCCTGTTCGGCCTTGGCATGCAGCTTGGCAATGGCTGTGGCTCCGGCACCCTGTTCACGCTGGGCGGCGGTTCCGGCCGGATGGCCGTCACGCTGATCTTCTTCATCATCGGTTCGGTGATCGGATCCATCCACTTGCCGTGGTGGCTTCAGCAGCCGGGCTGGAACCCGGTCAATCTGGCTGACACGTTCGGCATCTTCGGCACGCTTGCCGTGCAGGGCGCGGCGCTTGCCGGACTGGCGTGGCTGACACTGCGCTATCAGGCGATACGCAATTTTCAGCCCGCTGCGGCGCGCGCATCAGGATCGTCCCGTGATCGTTTTTTCAGCGGGCCATGGCCATTTGTCTGGGCGGCTGCAGCACTGGCCATCCTCGATATCGCCACGCTGGTCATCGCCGGACATCCCTGGACCATCACCTATGGCTTTGCGCTCTGGGGCGCCAAAGGCGCGCAGGCGCTCGGCTTCGACATGGCCGGGTTTGAGTTCTGGCAATGGGCAAAGGGCAAGGCGGCGCTGGAAAACTCGGTCTTCGCCGATGTGACCTCGGTGATGAATATGGGGCTGGTGCTCGGCGCCATGCTGGCGGCGGGGCTCGCCGGCTCGTTTGCCAAACCGCTCAACCTGTCGCCGCGGTTTCTGCTTGCAGCCATTATCGGCGGGCTTCTGATGGGCTATGGCGCGCGGCTGTCGTTCGGCTGCAACATCGGCGCATTTCTCGGCGGCATCGCCTCGGGCTCGCTGCACGGTTGGATCTGGTTTGTCTTTGCATTCGCCGGTACGATGGTCGGTATCAAACTGCGCCCGGCATTTGGTTTCGGAGACTAGGGTGTTTTCCGTGATGTTGAGGACTGGCCGATGACTGGCAAAGCGCTGATTTATGCTCTGGTGGTTGCCGGCCTGCTGCTGGCGGTGGGAGACCATCTGCTGTCGCCGCCACTGCAGGCGGCTCAGGACAATGGCAATGCCTGCGCGCCCTGTGGAGCCCCCTGCCCCAACTAGCGAAGCCTGAAGCTCAACGATCGATGCGCGGGCACTGAACAGTTTCGTTCTTTGAGCTAGACTGAAGTGAACCTAGCCCATCAGCCGCCCCACCTCAGCGCGCAGGACCGGCAGCAAATCTTCGCCGAACCAGGGGTTTTTCTTGAGCCAGACATTGTTGCGCCAGGACGGGTGCGGCAGTGGAAGCACCTTTGGCTGTTCCGGCGCACCGAGGATCTGCAGCCAGTTGCGCACGGTCTGCGTCAAGTTCTTTTCCCGGCGCGATCCCAGATGCCAGGCCTGGGCGTACTGGCCGATCACCAGGATCAGTTCGATCTGCGGCATGGCGGCAAACACCCTGGCCCGCCAGTGCGGCGCGCATTCGCGGCGCGGCGGCAGATCGGAACCGCGGGCGTCGTAACCTGGAAAGCAGAACCCCATCGGAACGATGGCCAGCCGGCCGGCATCGTAAAACTGCTCCGGCGTTACCCCCATCCAGTCGCGCAGGCGCACGCCTGAGGGGTCGTCGAACGGCTTGCTGGCGGCATTGGCGAGGTTTCCCGCCGCCTGCCCGGCAATGCACAGACGGGCCGTCGCCGAGATGCGCACGATCGGATTGGGTTCGTGCGGCAGCGGTTCGCCGCGGGGTTGCTCGACGCAGATACGGCAGCGGGCGATTTCATTCGCCAGCCTTGTCACACCGGATTTGCCTGGACGCGCCATCAGGCGGCAGCACTCGGCCTTGCGGCGACCTGTCCATGCCAGCGCAGCAAATGCTGGTGATCGCCGGGTATCGCCAGTCTGGCGGGTTTCAGAAAATCAATAGCCACCAGGGCCGTGATATCGGCGATCGTATATCGGTCGCCGGCAATGAATTCGCGGCCAGCCAGTTCATCGTTGAGCCAGCTTAAAAGCCCGATCACCTTCGGTTTGTTGGCCTCGCCCCATTGCGGCACCTGCGGGACTTCCATCTTGTCCATCGCAGGATGCAAATGGCGAAACGATGCCGCCACTGCGGCAAGCAGATTGAGTTCCATGCGGCGGTTCCACATTTCAACCCTTGCCTTGTCCAGCGGGTCTGTACCCATCAGCGGCGGCTCAGGATGCAGTTCTTCAAAATAGCGGCAGATGGCAACCGATTCAGAAAGCGCCGTTCCGTCATCAAGGATCAGAACCGGCACCCGCTGCATCGGATTGACCTCAGAAAAAGCCGGTGTTTGATGCTCCAGTGTGCTGATGTCGAATGGCTCAACCGGAACTTCAATGCCTTTTTCGCTGAGAAATATTCTCACCCGGCGCGGGTTAGGCGCCCGCCCGCCGTCGATCAGTTTCATGTATCCTCCGGCACTCGTGACCTGTTCCTGTTTCCGTCATACTGTCAAACCGAGCATTATTGAACAGGCCCCCTGTCAGTTCCAGAGTCTCGACCAGAAACCCTCAGGTTCGCCGTCATGGCCATGGGTTGCCCGCCAGTCGGCCGGGTCATCGAATGTCATGGTCCAGATACCGGAACCGGCAATCCGTGCCGCCGCTTCGGCAAAACGGTAGTCGCCGCTCGAAACCGCCCAGCCAACGGAAACCATCTTCCGGCCGATATCGTCACGACCGGAATAACAACGGGCAAGCAGCCGGCCATAGCGATCCCTTCCTTCCGGCTCGCAGCGAATTTCGCGCCCGGCTGTCAGCTTTTTGAGCGCCTGCCTGGCCAGTTCGCCGCAAGGCTTGACGTCTCTGCCCTGGCGACAGGTCTGCGCCAGTTCAGGCGCGTCCAGACCAAGCAATCGTATCCGTTCACCGGAGAGCCGCAGACTGTCACCGTCGGAGACCGTCGCACGGCCATGGAGAATTTCCGGGTCGCCGTTGTCAACAAATCGCAAACCGGCAATCAGCAGAACGGTCACAACAAGGGCATATTTCCCGAATTTCCGGGCTTTCTGGCGCATCGGGCGGGGCTTTCGGCAACACAATCTTAACCATGGCTAAACGGCGAATTTTAATACCATCAGAGATAATATCAGCGAAGACGTAGCGAGTAAGAGACCCATTGATGGCCAAGGGCGCCAAAAATATTCCGGATGCTCCCGAAGAAATGCCGTCACGCGCTGCGCGGCGTCGGGTTATCATGCGTTCTCTGCTGCTTAACAAGAAGGGCAAAAAAGACCCCCGCGACGCGCTTGTTCATTTCGAGCAGGAGATGGCGGACCAGTTTGCCAAGAACCGGCTTTCCTCTTCAATTGTGATCCCCGCTCTGATCCTGGTCATGGCCTTCGCGCTTGGTTTCATCATCGAGCCGGTCATTGCCGTTGGCTGGGGCGCGACAATGATCCTGATCCATGCTTTGGTGATCCGCGCCTGCCGCCGGTTTCTGACGGATCCGAACGCCCGGGCGAATTTCTACCGCTGGAAAAGCCGGTTCATTACCCGTGACCTGATGTACGGCATAGGCTGGGCGACATTTCCGCTGCTGTTCCTGCCGGAAATCCGAATGGAGTTTCCCTCCCAGTTCCTGACGGAGCAGCATGCGGAATCGCTTGCGGCCATGGACATTATGCGGTTTGCGGCGGTTATTGTCGTCATGTCGGTCGGCACGCTGTTGTCATCGCCAATACCGGCGGCAGCCGTCGCCAGCACCTTGCCGATCGCCCTCGCCATGGCTGCCGTGCATATTATCCAGCCGGATATTCTCAACGTCATCATCGCGCTTTGCACGCTCGGCGCGGAAATCTTCTTTCTCTATCTGAGCAGCCACCTGCACTATCAGCACAGCCAGAACCTGTCTTTCCGTGCGGAAAAGGATGCGATCTTCGCCGAACTTGAACAGTCCAACGCGGTATCCGATGAAGCGCGGCGGCGGGCAGAAGCCGCCAACATGGCCAAATCGCAGTTTCTGGCGACAATGAGCCACGAACTCAGAACGCCGCTAAACGCCATCCTCGGTTTTTCCGAAGTCATGCGCAACGAAATGCTCGGTCCGATCAATAATGCATCCTACATGGAATATCTTGGTGATATTCATGCCAGCGGCCAGCATCTGCTCAAACTGATCAACGAGATTCTCGACCTGTCGCGGATCGAAGCGGGCAAGCGGGAATTGCGCGAAGAACTGGTTGATCTCGTCGCCATCGCCACGGAGGCCCGCGGCCTTCTCAACCTGAAGGCGCGGCAGAAGAGCATCGAGTTCGTCGAAGTCTATGAGGACAAGCTCTCCAAGATGATCCTTGACGAACAGGCCATGCGCCAGGTGATCCTCAACCTGGTCTCGAATGCAATCAAGTTCACGCCGACAGGCGGCGAGATCGTCATCAAGGTCGGAAAGACCCAGGCCGGCGGGCAGTATATCTCGGTGCGCGATGACGGACCGGGCATTCCGGAGGACGAAATCCCGATTGTCCTTTCAGCATTCGGACAAGGATCGGTTTCCATCAAAAATGCCGAACAGGGAACCGGGCTCGGCATCCCCATTGTCCAGGCCCTGATCCACCTGCACGGCGGCAACTTTACCCTCCGCAGTCAACTCAATGTCGGCACGGAAGCGATCGCGACTTTGCCTGCGAAACGCGTTGTTTCGCCGTTCCATGAAGAATATGGCGCATGGACCGAAGATGCCGCGTCATCACTCAGACGGTCTGCCTGAACCCAGGCAGTATTTAGTCTGTCTTTGCCGATACACCGGCCTGGTCGAAAGTGGCCATGCCGTTGTGCAGCCCCGCTGCGGCCTTGACCAACATGGCAGCCAGTGCAGCCCCCGTCCCCTCTCCCAGCCGCATGCCGAGATCGAGCAGAGGCGACTGGCCCAGATAACCGAGCACCCGGCGATGGGCCGCCTCGGCGGAACAATGGGCAAACAGGCAGTGATCGATCGCCGCCGGTTCCAGCGCGTGAACAAGCGATGCTGCAGCTGTCGTCACGAACCCGTCGACGATCACCGGGACCTGCTCCATGCGGGCCGCCAGAATCGCCCCGCACATGGCGGCAATTTCACGTCCGCCGATACGCCGCAGCACTTCGAGTGGATCACGCTCGCTGCCCAGCCTGCCGACAGCCTCGTCGACGGCGGCAATTTTGCGCTCCAGTCCAAGATCGTCAACGCCAGTACCGCGGCCGACCCAATCGGCGGCCTCGCCGCCATATAGCGCATGATAGATCGCCGCCGCGACCGTCGTGTTGGCAATTCCCATTTCGCCCAGGCAGAGCAGATCGACGCCGCCGCTGATGGCTTCCATGCCGTAGGCGATCGTTGCGGCGCAGTCTGATTCCTGGAAAGCATCGGTCGCCGTAATGTCGGGCGTCGGCATGTCCAGCGCCAATTCGAAGACCTTCAGGCCGATATCGAACTGGGTGCATAATTGATTGATTGCGGCGCCGCCGGCGGCGAAATTTTCAACCATTTGCCGGGTCACGGCCTGAGGAAACGCGGAAACACCCCGGTCGGCAATTCCGTGATTGGTGGCAAACACGGCAACCAGCGGCCGGGTAACCTCAGGCTTTTGCCTGCCCTGCCAGACCGCCAGCCATTCGGCCAGGGATTCCATCCGGCCAAGACTGCCGGGTGGCTTCGTCAGCACCGCATCGCGGCGGCGCACGGCCTCCTGAGCGGCAAGGTCCGGGCCCGGCAACCGCTTCAGCAAATCACGGATATCGTCAAACGGCATGGCCGTCAGGGCATTTGGCATGGACGTTCGTTACCTTTGGAAATGAATCTGCAACCGGGGTTTATAGAGGTCCGCCGGTGCGGTAAATGCGCTATTTGCGACTAAGCGCAGACGAGGGGAATCAGATGAAGGAAATGGGCGCACGGCTGCGCAACCTGCCACGTGACACAAAGGACTGCCTGGCATTTTTCTCAAGGCTGCCGGTCGGCGCCGGTGCCACGCTTTCCGATTTCAGGACGAGCGCTGCCGCATGGCCGCTTGCCGGCGGCGTCATCATGCTGGTCCCGGCGGCACTTTTGTGGCTTTCGCTTTCAATCAATCTGCCGGGCGTGATCGCAGCAACGATCGCCATCGGTTCTGCGGCGATCATCACCGGAGCCCTGCACGAAGACGGGCTGGCCGATATGGCCGACGGTTTTGGCGGCGGTGCGACGGCGGACGAGAAACTGGACATCATGCGCGACAGCCGGCTCGGCAGCTATGGCGCCCTGGCATTGATCTTCAGCATTCTCCTGCGGGTGACCTCACTGGCGCTGATCGCCGTCAACGCCAATGGCGTAATTGCGCTGTTTGCGATCGCGCTGCTTTCTCGTTCGCTGGCGCTGTGGCACTGGAATTTTCTCGAGCCTGCACGCAAAGACGGGCTCGCGGTTTCCGCCGGCCAGCCCGACTGGCGGGCTTTGTCCATCGGCACAGGGCTCGGCGCCGTCGGTCTGATCGTGCTTTTGCTCGGCTTCGGCGGTTCCTCAATCTATGCCGTCCTGGCAGCGGCCCTGATCATCATCGCGTTTACGAAACTCGCGGAACACCAGATCAACGGCCATACCGGCGATACGATCGGCGCGGCGCAGCAGATTGCCGAGACCGTATTGCTGGCAGGACTTGCAGCCGGATGGGAAACCTTTCCGGCCGGCTAATCAGCATTCGAGACATGCAGCGCCGCGGTTTCATTCGCCATTGTCCCGGCGCGCCGCAATTGCGAACCGGCCGCAAGTGCTGCGCACAATGTGCCGGTGAACGCATCGCCGGCGCCGTGGGTGCTGACCAGCTGCACCTCTCCTGCCGGAAGAGCGAACGGCTCATGGTCACGCGCGGCGACAGCGACGCCAGACCTTCGACCGGCACGCCGCACAGATTTTCCGCCTCCAGTGCATTGACCACAAGAATGTCAATCATCTCTTCCAGTTCCGCCGTCAGCGTGCGCGCCGGGGCGGCGTTCAGGCAGACTGGTATGCCGCGATCTCCCGCAGTATGGGCAGCCGCAATATTGAGAGTTTCGCTCAGTTCATTCTGCAGCAACAGGATCGCCGCATTGTGCCAAAGCCGCGGATCAGCAACCGCACCCGCATCAATCTCCAGATTGACGCCGGACATGATGACGGCGCCATAGTCGCCTCCGGCATCGGAAATCGCGACGCTCATGCCGGACGTACAGTTTTTTCGGGTTTCGACGAACTCCGGCGAAACGCCGCCGGTTACGAGATGCTGCAGCAGAAAACCTGCAAATCCGTCATCACCGACGGCACCGAGCAACCGCGTTTCACAACCCGTCCGCGCCGCCGCAACAGCCTGATTGCCGCCTTTGCCACCAAATTTCGGATACCAAAGATGGCCGGTTCGGTCTCACCCCTGGCCGGCAGATGCAGCGCATCGATCATAATGTCTTAATGGAGACTGCCCACTACGATGACAACCGGATGTGTCGCCATGATTTCCTGTCGCTTCCCATTCTGCTGACGCACAGCGCGAATTATGCCGCCCGCCCGGCTTCATCGCCGGTCCGACAGGCGAATTCCGATAATCCGCCCGCCACCCGGACTGCCTCCAACGCATCCCGTATCACCTGCGGCGTCGCTCCGGCCTTGGCGCTCTCCACTGTCAGGATCTGCCGCCAGGCGCGCGCGCCGGGACGGCCCTGAAACAGGCCGATCATATGACGGGTGATCGATGCCAGCCGGCCGCCGGCGGCCAGATGGTTCTGAGCGTACGGGACCATTCGCTCCACCGCCTGGACGAGATCTGCCGGCTTACCGGCAACCCCGAGGGCGATATCCACACCGGCCAGCACTGCAGGCGTCTTGTAAGCGGCGCGGCCCAGCATGACGCCATCGACATGGTTCAGATGTTCGGCGGCCTGTTGAAGATCCGGCACGCCGCCATTGATGCCGATAAAGGCGTTTGGATGGTTTTGCTTCAGCCGATAGACGCGCTGATAATCCAGCGGCGGGATATCGCGGTTCTGCTTCGGCGAAAGGCCCTCCAGCCAGGCTTTGCGGGCATGCACCCACAAGGCGTCGGCACCGGCTGAAAACACGGCGTCAGCCAGTTCGGCCAACGCCGTTTCCGGATCCTGATCGTCGACGCCAAGCCGGCATTTGACGGTGACAGGGATATCGACTGCCGCCCTCATCGCCGCCGTGCAGACGCCGACCAGACCAGGCTGAAGCATCAGGCAGGCGCCGAATGTGCCGGACTGAACCCGGTCGGACGGGCAGCCGACATTGAGGTTGATCTCATCATAGCCGAATTCAGCGCCGATGCGCGCCGCCTCCCCCAGCCTGGCCGAATCGCTGCCGCCGAGCTGCAGGGCAACGGGATGTTCATCGGCAGAAAACCCGAGCAGATGCTTGCGGTCACCATGCAGGATCGCGTCGGCAGTCAACATCTCGGTATAAAGCAAAGCGTGGCGCGTCAGGCCGCGGTGGAAGAACCGGCAATGCCGGTCCGTCCAGTCCATCATGGGTGCGACCGCGAATATATTTTCTTTGTTTATCAATGCTTTAGGATACATTTCAATAGGCTAGATCGGGAACAGAAGTGCACGGAAATGGACATGATCGCACGGAATTGTATCCGGTTTGATCCCTGAGTGCACGGATTTTGCACGGATTGGAAGGACTGCATCGGTCATGGCCGCCGTAGTTTGCAGCAAGGAAGGAACTCGGCGCGCCCAGGTGCGACGCAAAGGCAAATACGCCTCACAAACCTTTCGCCTGAAGACACATGCCGATGAACGGGTCGTAGGAACACAACGCCTCCTTCTTCAGTAGGTGCTTTCCACATTTCGATCCAAGTATCCGACAGCTTCGCAGGGGCTGAAGGCTGGTCGTCGGCACATGGGCGGAAAACGCGTCACAACGCCACCGGCGCGAGTGCCCGCCACTTCTTGCGATATGCGGAGGCGGAGATCCCCACGCGCTTGCGGAAGGCCGAGCGGAAGCTGGAAGGTTCCGTGTAGCCCGCTTCGGCGGAGATGTCGTCAATCGACATTTCAGTCGTTTCCAGCAACTGCTTGGATTCCTCGATGCGCAGTGTCTGGACGTAGTCCGCGGGCGCTTGTCCGGTCGCGCGTTTGAACCTGCGGTGAAAGCCGCGTTCGGTCAGATGGCTGCGCCGCGCCATCGCAGCGACCGGGCTGGGCGTGTCGTAGTTTTGAGCGGCCCAGATCTGGGCCTCGGCGACGAGTTGATCGTCATGCTGGCGACCCGCCGTCAGCGATGCATAGCTAAGCTGGCCGTCACCGTGCGGCTCGATCAGGTAGATCTTTGCGATCCGGCGAGCAGCGTCGGTGCCCGCAAAGCGTCCGATCAGATAGAGCATGAGATCGGCCCATGCCGACGCACCCCCCGCCGTGACGACGCGGTGGCCCTCGCCTGTGGGAACGAGGATCCGTTCGCGGCAGACAGTGACCGCCGGGAAATTCCGGCCGAGCATGTCGGCGAAACCCCAATGTGTCGTCGCCTCCCTTCCATCGAGTAAGCCCGCCGCGCCGAGAAGGAGCGCACCAGAACAGACGGAGGTAACAATCGCGCCGCGTGCGTAGGCATTGCTGATCCAGTCTGTCATCGGAATGAACTCCTTGGGGAGTCCACCCGCGGGATCGAAATGCATGTCGGGAACGATGATCAGGTCGGGTTCGGGGTCCTCAGTTAGCGCCGCATCCGGCGTGATCTTGCGCCCGTTGATGTCCCAGTAAGGCGCGGCATCGACCGTTCTCAAACTGACGGCAAAGTTCGGTTCCGCCGACGGCAGGCCGTGCAGCATCTCCCAGTCGCGACCGACAGAGGCCAGCACATCGAGGATCGAGAACAGCGTCGATGTTCCGGCAAAGCGCGATCCGATAACAGCTGTTTTGATGCTCATTGCGACCTCAAATACGTCATTTGTGTCCGATAATCACCGTTTTATTCCATTTCACTTCTACCGCGACTCGCGTGCGCAGTCCATCCATCGCGTCAAAGCGGCGGGGCAATCCGCCGTCCGATTCAGATCAAGGAGAAGAAAATGACCTTTCAGAACACGAAATCTATTTTCGACGATGCGAAAGCCGAAGCCTTCGCCGAGCGCTTCGTCGGCACTCTGTCGGAGGCGGCGCTGGCGATCATGACGTCGCTCGGACACCGTGCGGGTCTGTTCGACGCGCTGGCTGCCAATCCCGGACTGACTGCGGACGCGCTTGCCGAGGCGGCGGGCGTGAACGCGCGGTATCTGCGCGAATGGCTTGGCGTCATGGTGACATCGGGCGTGGTCGATTACGCGCCGGAGTCAGGTACGTTCACGCTTCCGCCGGAGCATGCCGCCTTCCTGACCCGCGCCGCAGAGCCCAACAACATGGCGGTCACGACCCAGTTCATCGGCGTCGCAGCCTCCGTCGAGGATGACATGATCGAAAGGTTCCGCTCCGGTGGCGGGCTCTGCTATGGGCATTTCGACCGCTTCCACGAGGTCATGGCCGAGGACAGCGCACAGCTTGTCGTGGCAAGCCTCACCGATGTCATCCTGCCGGTTGTTCCGGGGTTGATCCGGCGGCTTGAGGCGGGGATCGACGTGGCCGATGTCGGCTGCGGCGGCGGGCGGGCGATGCGGCACCTTGCGGAGACGTTTCCGAACAGCCGTTTCACC
The DNA here is from genome assembly GCA_947259045.1 of uncultured Afifella sp. Taxonomy (GTDB): domain Bacteria; phylum Pseudomonadota; class Alphaproteobacteria; order Rhizobiales; family Afifellaceae; genus CAMYKZ01. Next base: position 18,061 of record CAMYKZ010000031.1, on the reverse strand, counting down.
GGCTTCGATCTCTGCCCCGAGGCCTTCGCGGCGACCGAGGCCGAGGCGCGGGACAAGGGGCTTGCCAACCTGCGGTTTGAAGCACGCGATCTCTCGACTGTCCCATCCCTTGGCCGGTTCGATCTGGTGACGGCTTTCGACGCGGTGCATGACCAAAAGGATCCGCAAGGCTTGCTGGACATGATCCGCCGGTCGCTGCGCGACGGGGGCGTGTTCCTGATGCAGGATATCGGCGGCTCGCGCGATCTGGAAAAGAACATCGGCAACCCCTTTGCGCCGCTGCTTTACACGATTTCGAGCATGCACTGCACGCCGATCTCGATCGGTCAGGGTGGGCCGGGTCTTGGCGCCATGTGGGGTGTCGAGACAGCACAGGAATATCTCGCCGCCGCAGGCTTCGGGCAGGTCGATACCCATCGCCTGCCGCACGATCCCATCAACGCCTATTACGTCGCCCGCGACTGAGCAGCCTTGGAAGAAAGGACAAATACGATGGAACTGATCTTGAAACACGCACGGACTCCGCACTCTCGCAGCAGAGGCGTCGTCGGGCGCATCGGTCGGCCGATCGCGCGAATACGCGAGCGGCAAAGACTGCGGCGGAAGATGCGGCATGTGTCGCGTCTTTCCGGGCATCTGCTCCGGGACATCGGACTGCAAGACTACAAATCGTTACGGCGCGACAGAGCCTGGTGGCCCGAGCTTTGACGCATGACTTGGAAAGGACAATACGTGCAAGTGACACGCAAGAATGAAACGCTGGTGATCGGGGCGGGGCTTTCGGGCCTCGCCACCGCCCGGGCGCTGGCCAAACGCGGCCTGCCTGTCACCATTCTTGAGGCGCAGGACAAGGTGGCAGAGCCGTGGCGCAACCGCCATCCCGGTCTGCGGCTCAATATCCACCGCCGCTTCGTGCGACTTCCGGGACAGGATGCCCCGCGGACCGACGGCACCTTCCTTAAACGCGACACGGTCGTCGCGCATTTGGACCGCTATGCGGCGCGTGTCGGGGTCCCGATCCAGTTCGGTGCGCGGGTGACCGGGATCAACCGGGTCCCGGACGGCTGGCAGGTGAAAACGACGACGGCCCCGTTTCACGCGGCCCATGTCGTCTTTGCGACCGGGCGGGACCGCGATCCCCATATCCCCGACTGGCCGGGCCACGAGGCGTTCGAGGGCGAACTCCTGCATGCTGCCGATCTGGGCGATGCATCACGGTTTGACGGCAAGAACGTGCTGGTGGTGGGGGCCGGGAATTCCGGATCGGACGCCTTGAACCATCTGGCGCGGCATCGCCCGGCAGCGGTTCTGATTTCCGTCCGGCATGGTCCGGCCGTGGTACCGACACGCGTGTTCGGATTTCCGTTGCACCGGCTGGCGCCGGTTTTCGCGGCGCTTCCGGCCGCGTTGCTGGACCCTGCGTTCCGGATCACGCAGCGGCTGTTCCTCGGCAATCTTGGGCACTATGGACTCAGAAGCCATCCGGACGGTGGCGGCACGCGGCTGTTGCGCGACGGTGTGGCCTTTGCCGTCGATGACGGTTTCGTCGCGGCGCTGAAGTCGGGGCGGTTCCGGGTCGTTTCCCGCGTCGAGCGTTTCGACCGGGCCCGCGTCCATTTGGCGGACGGCGCATCGTGCGTGCCGGATGTGGTGATCGCGGCGACGGGCTATCGCACCGGCCTCGCGTCACTGCTGAGCCATCTTGATGCGCTCGACGAAGCCGGACAGCCACGGCACCCGATGGGTGAACGCGATCCTGACAATCCCGGACTGTGGTTTACCGGCTTCCGGCCGATTTTCACCGGCTATTTCGACGCGGCATGCATCGCGGCTGACCGGATTGCCGCTGGCATCGCGGCCGATGCCCGCCACGGCGCCACCGCCAGCGCGAGCCAAGTCAACGGCACGCAATCTCTGTGCGCCGTTCCCAAGCGGGCCGCATCAGCGGACACTCCCTTCTCCTGAAACACAAAGAAAGAACCAATCAAATGAAGCCGACCAATCTTCTTATCGCCGCACTCATTGCGGCCACGCCCGTCACCGCCTTGGCCGGCGAACCGCTTGCCGCATTCGACGTGTCGGAGGATCTCTCTCGTTTTGTCTTCGCGGCAGCTCCGGTTTTCGAGGAAGGCATGCCGGCCTATGGCAACGCCTTCGTCACGCAGGGCTACATCTCGGCGGGTACGCTGGATGACGCCGTGGAAGGCACATTGCCGAACGGCGATCCGGCCTTTCCCGATCTCGTCATCGTTGGCGAACGAAGGGCTGATATGATGTCATCAACGCCATCAATGTACCGCTGACGCAGCGCCTCCGGGGGGCCTAATTGGTGGGACGATGGCGCGCCACGGCCGGAAATCCGCCCTGGCGGTTGCGTCGACACTGGCTTGTATCTGAACATGACCTTGACGAACCGGCTCACGATAACCCGCCGTCATCCGGCGTCAGCAGGATCTTGCCCCGGTGTCCGCCGGCCTGCAGCATGGCATGGGCTTCGCCGGCCCGGTCAAGCGGCAGCATGGCATGGGTGACGGCACGCAGCCTGGAACCGGCGAAAAGCGGCCAGACTTTCGCACGCAGGTCAACGGCAGTCTCCGCCTTGAAAGCATCCGGGCGCGAGCGCAAGGTCGAACCGGTATAGGTCAGGCGCTTCAGCATCACCGGCATCAGTTCCAGTTCGACCTTCGAACCCCTGTTGAACGCCAGCTGGATAATCCGGGCGTCGGCCCGGGCCGCCTTGATGTTGCGGGCGATATAATCGCCGCCGACAATATCAACGATGATGTCGGCGCCGCCGGCTGTGCGGACAATGTCGACAAAATCCTCATCGTGGTAATTGATCGCCCGTTCCGCGCCAAGGTCGAGGCAGAATGCGCAGCTTTCCGGGGATCCGGCGGTGGTGAAGACGCTCAGCCCGAATGCAGAACCAAGCTGGATCGCCGTTGATCCGATACCGCCGGCACCGCCATGAACCAACAGGCGTTTCCCTTTCAGATCACCCGCACCGAGAAAGACATTACTCCAGACCGTGAAGAACGTTTCCGGCAGACCAGCGGCATCACGCAGCGAAATTCCGTCGGGAACCGGCAAGCAGTGCGCCGCCTCGACGGCGACATATTCAGCGTATCCGCCGCCATTCGTCAGGGCGCAGACCCGGTCGCCGGCGGCCCAGCCAAGACCCTGCCCGCCCAATGCAACGACTTCGCCGGAAACTTCAAGGCCTAGCAGATCGGATGCGCCCTTCGGCGGCGGATAGAGCCCCTTGCGCTGGACAATATCGGGGCCGTTGACACCCGCTGAGGCGACTTTGATCAGAACCTGGTTCGCTGTTGGAGCCGGAAGCGGCCGGCGGGCGATCGCCAGAACCTCAGGCCCGCCGGCGCCGACCATCTCCACCACTGTCATGTCTTGCGGAATCATCGGGGTGCTTTCTGTTCTGACAGGTGCCCGGAAAGCGCCTGCCGGGTATGGAATATCCGGTGCGGTACAACAGAGTTCGCGCCGGCGTCAATTTTGCGGCAGCAACCGTCGCCGGCGGCTATCCAATCTCAGGCGGCCGCAATGTTCTAAAGATGGGCCATCGTGTGCCGCAGGAACGCGCGTGTCGCGAAATCCGTTATTGTGATCGTCTGGTCATGTGCCCGACGGGCCAATTCGCCGAAAAGGGAATTTGATTCCAGACATCAGGTTGCAATTTTGTCACAACAGCCCGGAAAATACGTTTCCGCACACGTATCTCGCAATATACTGTTTTTCTTCACCTTTCGCTCATATAGTTTGACCTCAGCCAATTTTATGATTCCGATGAACGCGACAGCTATATTCTGGGGCACCAACTGATGAAAATTAAAAATCTTCTTTTTGCTTCCGCTGCCGGCCTGATGACGATCAGCGCAACACAGGCCGCCGACCTTCCGACCGCGGAGCCGGTTGAGTATATGCGTGTCTGCGATGCCTTCGGCACTGGTTTCTTCTATATTCCAGGCACTGATACCTGTCTGCAAATTTCCGGTTATGCCCGTTATGAGGCGCATTATGTCGATGTCGATCCTGATCTTGGAGATCAGTTCAACAACTTCACCACGCGCACGCGTGGTCAGGTGAACTTCGACGCCCGTACGATGACCGACCTTGGTCTGCTACGCTCTTACATTGCCTTGCGCGGCACGATCGGCCCGGCAGATACCGGGGGTTATTCCGACGGCTTCAACATCGACAAGGCCTGGCTTTCGCTGGCTAATGACAGCGGCACTCTGACGGCCGGCCATCATGGCTCGTTCTTCGACTTCTTCGGCGGCAACGCGATGAACACCCGCATCGGCGGCGACGATCCGACGTTATCGACCAACCTGCTGGCCTATACCTTCGCGATCGGTAACGGTGTTTCGGCTTCCATCTCTGTCGAAGACAAATGGTTCCGCCGCTATGGATCGGTATATTTCACAACGAATACGGCCGGCAGCATCACAACCGTTGGTACCGACCTGCCCGATGGTCAGGAACTGCCTGATTTCGTTGCAAATATCCGGATCGATCAGGGTTGGGGATCGGCGCAGGTCATGGGCGCCGTCGGCGAGATCAGCAATTCGGCTCCTGCGTTGCCAGCGGCCAGCGATACAGAAATCGGCTGGGCTGCGGGCGCCGGACTGAGTGTCGGAGTTCCCGGCACAGGCATCAGCTTCGACATGCAGGGTGCGTATGCCGAAGGCCTGGTGGCCTACGTGACGACCGGAAACGGTACTCACATCTTTGATGCGGTGATTGAATTTCCCGGAGCTTTGGCCCGTGATCTCGAACTGACCAGAGCGTGGTCGGTCCAGGCCGGTTTGTCTGCCGATATCAGCCCGACGGTGAGTGTCGGGTTGGACGGGGCTTATGCCCGCGTCGATCACAGGGGTACTTTTGACTTCCTTGGTGACTTCGCCGATTACGACACCTTCATCGTCGCCGGCACGGCTCACTGGACCCCTGTTCCCGGGTTAACTATTTCGGGCGAAGTCTCCTATGAGAACATCGACCATGAGGTTGGAGGTTTTCCGGTGACACCAACGACAGCAGTCCTCTCCGACACAGACGTCTGGGGTGCGATGATGCGGATCAACCGCACCTTCTGAGCAAACGGATATTGTTGGATTCTGGAGCCCGGTGGAGACACCGGGCTTGTTTCTGTCGTTAAAGCGCCTGCCCGGTTTCATTCTGAATGGCGCCTTTCGAAACCTGCCGGTTAATCATTCCGCAAATGCCATTGCGGCTAGCGCTTGCCTCGACGTCATGCCCGTGTAAGATCGCAAAACGGTAGCCGGCATTCCGTCTGGATGATGTCTGCTGCGACCAGGAATACCCAGGCAACCCAGTGTAATTGCGGAGTAACGATGGGGATATCGAAATTTTCATCGAATGATGGATGCGGCGCTCATTGCTGGCCCGCGGCGAATTACGTTCGTTATGCGTTCGCGCTGATTGTGACACTTTCCCTTCTGTTCTGTTTTCCGGCCGGCGTCGCTTCTGTAGCGGCCGAGGAATTCAAGATTGGCATCCAGGACAAACTGTTGGTCAAAGTCGGCCGCTGGCGTGCCGCGGAAGGTGTCTATGAACACTGGGAGGGCGTTGGCGGCGAGCATGTTGTCGACCCTGAGGGGATGATCTATCTGGCTCTGACAGGAGCCGTGCAGGCACGGGGCCGCACGCCGCCGGAGATTGCGGAGGAAATTTCAGGTCTGCTTCAGGCCCGGCTTGGACTGGACCAACCGCCAGCCACATCGGTAGAAGTTCTGGAATTCCGCCCGGTTTATGTTGTCGGTGCAGTCAATAATCCAGGCAGTTTTGCCTACCGGCCGGAAATGACTGTCATTCAGGCTGTCGGTTTGGCGGGTGGTCATCTGCGGACAAACAATCCTTTGCTGCGGACTGAACGCGAAGCATTAAGCGCTGTTGGGGAACATGAAGCTTTGAACCTGCGCCGGTGGAGCGCGATTGCGCGTCTCGCCAGGCTTCGCGCTGAACTCGCCGGTGCAGAAAAGATCGAGATGCCGCAGGAACTGGCCGATATACCCGTTGCGGTCGATCTAATGGCTCTGGAGCAGGAAATCCTTGCCGCCCACGCCAACTTTATCAGTTCAAAGCGGGCGTCGATCGCGGATCTCAAGCGATTGTTGACATCACGGATTGAAACACTCGGCGAGGAGATCGACCTGCGAAACGAACAGGTCAGGCTCGCCAATGAAGAATTGAGCAATATCACCTCGCTGACAGACCGTGGCCTCGTGGTCAATTCCGACCAGAGCGCATTGAGCCGGCAAGCATTGAGTTCTATCGGCGAGTTTGAGGCCTTAAGGTTGAGTCAGTGGAGCGTGATGGCTCGTCTTGCCCGGCTTCGTGCCGAACTCGCGGGCGCCGAAGACATCGAGACGCCGCAGGAATTGGCCAATATCCCGGTTGTGGCCGATGTGATGGTTCTGGAGCGGGAAATCCTTGCTGCCGGAATTGAAGCCGTTCGATCGAAAGGAGAGGCAATAGCGGATCTCAAACGTTTGCTGACATTGCAGATTGAAAAGCTCGGCGAGGAAGTCATCCTGCGAAGCAAGCAGGTTGAACTCGCCAAGGAAGAATTGAGCAATATCACATCGCTGAAGGAGCGCGGCCTCGTCGTCAGTTCCCGGCAAACCGCATTGAGCAGCACGGTTACCGAACTGGAGGCTAAGCTCTTGAACCTTGAATCGACGAAGCTCACTGCCGAGCAACAGTTGAACGAAGCCATTCGGGACGAACTCGACATAGTCAATGAAAGACGCAAGCAGATCGTCACCGAGTTGCAACAGGCTCGCGAAGACCTTGATCAGATCAAATCCAGGCTCAGGACGACAAGAGAGGTCTATTCGGCAGTGGGCGATCTGGAAGTAAAGATCTCTGGTCTTGTGGTGGCCAAGCTCGCTACCGAACAGCAACTGAACGCAGCCGCCCGCAGTGAGCTTGACACAGTCAACGAACGCCGCAATCAGATCGTCACGGAAATGCAGCGGGCGCGAGCAGAGCTTGATCAGATCGATGTCAAACTCAAGACGACGAAGGGGCTCTATTCCGAAGCCGCATCGCGGGGCATAGGTTTGATGAACACTCAGATCGGGACGGAATATTCCTATCAGCTGATGCGTCGACGGGACGGACAACCGGATCGGCTGGTCGTTGATGATCAGGAACTAATGAAGCCCGGTGACACGCTCCAGGTCGTTGCCCCGGAACTGGCAATTGACGCAAGCACCAGCAGCTTTCCGCAGTTACCGGATTGACCTTCAACCGGCGATTCGACGCAAAGATCTGACAGCGGCGATCATCCATTTGGCGTTGAAACATTAACTATCGCAACTAACCTTGATGGGTCGTGGTTCTTTTCCCAATGCTAACCATCGGATATCAGAATTGGTTAGACCCCCAATCCCGGCCTTGATGTGGCGATGGTCCGGGAAATTTCAGCATCCGATATGGCATAAATTTGAAACCCGCCATCGAGATCAAAGGAATGAACTGTTGAAACGGTCCCCCACGACGGTGTGCTTTCCGTTTATCGGAGATGATGTGGGCGGAAGCCATATCTCTGCGATCAAACTGATCCAGGGACTCAACCGTCAGCGTTTCAACCCGATAATCGTACTTCACGACGAGACAGCGGAACTGGCGAATTTACTGACCCGGAAGGGCTTGTCGTTCATCCGCGCTCCCGACGTCCAACTCATGCAATCGCGGCGGATGGCGGGCAACGGGCAACAAGGGTCGTCAATTTGGACTTACCTCACAAACACCTTGCCGAAGTTGCGGTCTTTTTTGCGGAACCATGATGTCGATATCGTTCACACGAATGATGGGCGAATTCACGCCAACTGGGCCATAGCCGCACGCACAGCAGGCGCGAAACTGCTCTGGCATCATCGCGGCGATCCGGATGCAAACGGCGTCAATATTCTCGCACCGCTTCTGGCAAACCATATCGTCACCGTTTCGAATTTCTCCCGGCCGCGGCGGCCGATCCTGCCCGTCAGACATAAGACAACAGTCGTCCATAGCCCGTTCGACCATCCGACAATGACGGACCGGCTTCAGGCCCACAAGGCATTTGCCAGTGAGCTCGATCTTCCGCCGGAAACACGCTTTCTAGGCTACTTTGGCGGCCTGATTGACCGGAAACGGCCCGTTAAATTCGTCGAGATCGTGCACGCGTTCATCAAGCGCCATCCGGAAATTCCAGTCGCGGGTCTGATATTCGGCATCTCTCCGCCAGACGGGCCGCCGCTTGAAGAGGCCGTTCGTGATCGTGCGTTGCGGCTTGGCATATCCGGCAATATCCACCTGATGGGTTTCCGGCAACCGGTCGAACCCTGCATGTGCGCGGTCGACATTCTCCTGGTCCCGGCGGTGAATGAACCCTTCGGACGAACTTTGATCGAAGCGATGTTTCTTGGCACTCCTGTTGTTGCCACAAACCATGGCGGAAACCCCGAGGCCATTGCCGACGGGGAAAACGGCTTCCTGGTTGAACCGGAAAACCCGGAGACCTTCGTTGCGCCGATCCACCGGTTGCTGACTGACCGGACATGCTGGCAACGGACCAGTGACACCGCACAACGTCAGGCGCTTTCATCTTACAGCGTCGCCAAACATATCGACAGCATCGCGGCCATCTACGAACGCCTTTTTCTTCAGCCCGCCAACCGGGTGACCGCTGCGGCCAGCGGTCGCGAGCCAGAAGCATGATCGCAGGGTTCGCAATGGAGCAATGTCACCGATGAAGATGAACGATGTTGATTTCCTGATCATCGGCGCAGCAAAAAGCGCAACGACCTGGCTCCAGAAATCGCTGCAACTCGACTCCGAAATCTGCATGCCGGACCCCGAACTGCACTATTTCAGCCGGGAATATTCGCGCGGGCACGATTGGTATCTCGCCCAGTTCGGACAATGTCGCGATCATCAATTGTGCGGAGAAAAGTCAAACTCCTATCTCGATGACCCGCTTGCGGCTGCCCGAATTCGTGAATCGTTGCCAGGTGCAAAGCTTATCGCGCAACTGCGCAACCCCATCGAGCGCGCCTATTCAGACTATTGCATGCTGTATCGGCGTGGTGAAATTGGCCGGAACATTGACGACCACCTTGATCCGCGCGTCGCTGCCGGCAACAGGTTCCTGACCGGCGGCCTCTATTTCCGACAATTACAAGCCTATATTGATCTCTTCCCGCCAGACCAATTGCTCATTCTGCTCTATGAAGATGTCAGATCAAAACCGGCACTACAACTCAACCGCGTCCGTCATTTCATCGGCGCGTCCGGCCCGGCGCCGTCGCGCCCCCTTGCGATGAAAGTGAAGGACAAATCGACGCCGACAGTCAATCCTGTTCTGAAGCGGAATTTACGGATAATGAAGCCGGTCGTCGCTCCTTTTCGCGAAACCCGCTATTTCAAGGCACTGCACGGATGGTTTGCTGAATCTCCGGATTATCCGCCGCTGACGAAAGAGCTGAGGTTACGCATGATCGATTTCTACGCCCCGGGAACGGAGAAACTTGGCGCATTGATCAATCGCGACCTGTCGGAATGGTTGAGCTAGTTGGTCGAGATTGTGGCGGTATTGCGTTCATCAGACGAATCCGTGCAACCGGTCGATCGTCATGCCTGATTGACGTAGCGCAATTCCTATTTTCTCAAACCGGTTATTAACCATAAAAGTGGTTTACCAAAGCGATTAACGATCAATTAATTTCCGAATTTGCAATTAATTCGAATTGCGTTAATAATGTGACTGAGGGGCCATCGACTAGTTGAGTAATTACAACCTGAAATTATATTCCCTGGTGGCCACGTGATAAAAACTTGCGTTTCAATATTGTTTTTCCAACCGGACTGTGACGCCGAAGATTGGAATGGCGCAAAACACGCCAAGAAAGAAAATATCAATACCAACAATAATCAGGTAGATAAAAATAAATATTCAATATTTTTTTGTATGTATTATTTTATGCTTCAGCGTAGTATCGAATATTTAGTGCGGCTAAATAAATTGTTCTGGAAAAGAGCAAACTTGATTGCGGAATTTTTATTTTTCAATTGCTGGAAAAACGAATTTTCGCAAGAACTTAACTTGATAAACGTGTCGACGAATTCGGGTTCGAACCGGACTAATCGCGCCATGCGGCAATTGCAACCTTGTCATGATGCGAAACCGGGGTAACGTTGATGTCCTTTGCAAGTATAGTAGCCGCGTTTAAATTTTCATTCGCGACGTCCCTTAGGCATTCCTTATTGTATGCGTTCGATATGATGCTGTGCGGAGCGGCGTTGTCACTCGCCCATTTCTTCCGCCTTGGGCGCACTGCTTTTTTTGAGCAATATACGGTGCTTTATACGGCAGTGCCCGTGTTTATCATTGTCTGTGCGATCGTATTTCCCATCGTCGGCCTTTATAGCCGCCAGTGGCGTTACGCTTCGATATTGGATGTTGTCTCAATTTCGAAGGCTGTCATAGCTGCCTCCTTCATATTTGTGTTCCTGATGTTCCTGATCAGCAGGCTGGAGACTATTCCGCGCTCGGTAGTGGCCATCGAAATGTTCATTCTGATGTGTTTCCTCGTCGCAACCCGTTTGAGCTTCCGTCTGGAAGACCTGAAGACAATTAGCTGGAAAATGAAAACCGGGAAGTCAAAACGGGACAATATCGTGCCTGTTCTGCTTGTCGGCGCCGGCAATGCCGGTGATTTTTACCTCCGGGCGCTTCAGCGTGATCCCAACTGCAGTTATCTGCCGGTCGGATTCCTCGACAACGATCCGGCCAACCACCGTCTCACATTGCGTGGGATTCCTGTTCTGGGCAGTTTCGACGATTTCGAGGCTGTTCTGTCCGAACTTGAGGCAAATGGTGAGAGACCGCGCCATCTGATCTTCACTGATATCACGGACGGTATCGGCGATCAGAGCATGGAGCGCCTGGTGGAAAAAGCGGAAAGGCTCGGCGTTGCGGTTTCGCGGCTAACCCCGCCAACCGAATTGCGCAGCACCGGCACGCTCGGAAAATTCGAATTGCGGCCGATTGAGCTGACCGACCTGCTGCAACGTCCGCAAGCCGCGCTTGATCGCGATGCGATTGAACGCCTCATCCGCGGCCGCAGGGTTCTTGTCACCGGTGCGGGCGGATCGATCGGCAGCGAACTGGCCAAACAGATAGCAGCCCTGGAACCGGCGGAAATCGTGCTTATCGAAAGCGCAGAGTTCAATCTGTACGCAATCGAGCTTGATTTGAACGAGATGAAACTGGATGTCGCCCGCAGCGGTTACATTTGCAATATTCGTGATGCAGGCAGGGTGAACGAGATCTTCGATCGGCACCGGCCGGAAATAGTGTTCCATGCTGCAGCTCTCAAACACGTTCCTATCGTGGAACTCAATCCGTGCGAAGGCGTGCTGACCAATGTGATCGGGACGATGAATGTTGCCGACGCCGCCAAACGGACGAACGCCCTGGCTATGGTCCAGATTTCCACCGACAAGGTCGTCAATTCGACCGGTGTGATGGGCGCAACCAAGCGCCTGGCCGAACTCTATTGCCAGGCACTTGACATTGACGGCATCGGTGCATCAGGAAGCACCCGTTTCATGACAGTCCGCTTTGGAAATGTGCTGGGATCCAGCGGCTCGCTGGTCCCGCTTTTCAAGAGGCAGATTGCCAATGGTGGCCCGCTGACTGTCACACATCCCGAAATGACCCGGTTTTTCATGACGGTTCGCGAGGCCGTCGAATTGACGTTACAAGCGTCAGCCTATGGTTTTGAAATGCGGGTTGGCGAGGGAGAAATCTTCGTCCTTGATATGGGAGAACCTGTCAGGATCATCGATATCGCAAGGCGCATGATCCGCTTGGCCGGCTATACACCGGATAAGGATATGAAGATCAAGATTGTTGGACGCAGACCCGGCGAAAAACTGTTTGAGGAGCTATTCGATGCTTCGGAAAAACGAGTCCAGTCGCGTATCCCCGGAGTTCTGGGTGCTGTACCGAACCCCGTACCGCTCCACACATTGAAGACCTATTTCAGCGAGCTTCACGGTCTTGCCCTGAGCGGTGACATTGGCAGCCTGTTTGAAATTGTTCATACCCTGCTGCCGAATTTCCGGCGCAAAGTCGAACCTGAAAACACCAGCGAAATTCGCTTCTCGGACGCTCCGGCTGGACGAATCGCGATGCCGAATTGGAGTCCGGAGTTTACGTCTGAAAAATGCGAACCCGGCAATCCGCACAGTGAGGAGACTCAAATGTCGGACCATCCACTGCCGATACCTGCGACGTTTGAACTCCAATCGCCGACCCGTCCTGCACCCAAATAAACGGGGTCAAGGCAGGTTAATCAGAACCAGCAATAACCGGAATCGCAGTTGGCACGGACTGCGGAAATTTCCCTGTCAGCAGATTGCACACGGCGGCCGGGCAGATCAGTCGGGATTGCCCGGAGCAAACAGTTCCGATGGCATATTCCGCATTTACCAACATATCCGGAACAGCTGGCAAACGGATTGGTAACACAGGATAAATTCCACTGGATTGCACAACAAAAAATCAATCTGAATTGATGTCGGAGTACGATTGATGGCAGACGCGAAACCTTTCGGGACAAACGCTTTGTTGGCTCCCGTTGGTACGGTTTTACTGTTGCTGATCGCAATATTCGCCCGCATGATGACCTACCGCATCAATCGCGACGAGCAATTATACGCGCCGCCCGCCCTGCTTCTGGATCAACTGGACCTGTACCGCGATTTTTTCTACAATCACGTACCCGGGTCTGCCTGGTTGTTCTATTGCGTCAAATTGGCCCTTGGCACAGACCATCTCCTGTTTGCCGCCCGGATGAGTGTATTTGCGGCCTGGATCCTGATTGCCGTCTCCGTGGCCTGGGTCACGATCAAATTGACCCGATCGATAACGATGACGCTGTTTGCCGTCATCCTCGTCCTTTCAAACGACCTGCTGCTGACAGTCGCCGGAATGGCCGGTACCAACAACTTTCTGCCCTTGCCGTTTGCATATCTTGGCATGGGTTTGTTTGTTCTCGCCGTTTCCGACGAACGCTCACGCCCGCTCATGATCGGTGCCTCAGGGATATGCCTGGCAACTGCCGCCAGCATGAAAGCAAATGCGGTTGCCTTTATTCCCCCTGTTGCTGTCGCGGCGCTCTTCTTGCCATCCGGCCTCGATATCCTGACCAGAGTGCGCCGCGTCCTGCTGCCGCTGGCGGTCGGCGGACTGATCGGGTCGCTTCCGGTTTTGATCTATTTCATCTCCGATCCGGAACTGTTCCTTGCTCATGTCGTCGGTTTTCACACCGGCCCGCATGTCGCCTATTGGTCGGCCCAGCCGGATGCGGCGGAAAACGTGGCGATGGCTGCCGGAGCCAAAATACGTCTGGCTTTTCTTGTTTGGAACTCGGGAAGCAATCTGCTCCTCATTTTCACAGCCGTGACTTTTCTGATCGTGCTGGCCCGAGATAATGCGCCTGACGGTATGTTGCGGACAATTCTCAGTGGTCCGATCATCCTCGTCTCAGCCGCGATGGCCATCGCGGTCGTTCTGAGCTTCGTTCCAACACCCAGTTTTCCGCAATATTTCGCACCGCCAATTATCTGTTTTGCTCTGCTTTTCGCGCTTCTCTATGACAAGCTCAGTGCCGATGCAAAAACACAAGTCCGCCCGGTACTGATAGCTGCATCCATCGTCATGGTGGCGGTCAATCTGCCGCGTCTCGCCCCAGGCCTGCCCCGACTGGCAAGTCCTGAAACATGGACCGTGTCACGCGTGCATGAAAGCGGCCAGAAAATCGCACGATTGATGTCTGGGGCCGGCGTGGACGGCAAGGTTGCGACACTTGCTCCCATCTATCCGCTCGAAGCCGGCCTTGCGGTCTATCCGGAATTGGCTACCGGGCAGTTCGCATTTCGCGTTGCCGAGTTTACCGATCCGGAATTGCTGACACATTTCCGCACGACATCGCCGAAAACGATCCGGGCGCTTTTTGAGGCGGACCCACCGGCCGCAATTCTTGTCGGTTTCGAACCAGAACTTGAAAGTCCCATGATTAATTACGCCGAACAGAATGGTTATCTGAAATCGGAAGATCTGGGCCTGCAGGACCGTTACGGCGTCGGTGTCCTTTATCTTCGTCCGCAATGACACTTTATGGGATTTTGACCATGAACCGGCAGGCGGAAGGGAGAATATGGGGGCGTCGGCCGCCCATTGGCGCCGGCTGCAACTCGATACCGGCTAGTCGAGTTCAAATGCGTCCTTATAGTCGAGTTTCAGAGCCGGATCCTGATCATCTTTCTCAAGAATGCAATTGCCGCAGACCAACAAATCGATCTCCGTTCCCATAAAGCAGCGGAATGCGTCATTGGCGTCACAGACTATCGGCTCGCCGCGAACGTTGAAGCTTGTATTGACCAGAACCGGGCAGCCGGTCTTTGCCTTGAAGGCCGAAAGCAGCCTGTGATAAAGAGGATTGGTCTCTTCGTGGACTGTCTGGACCCTCGCGGAATAATCGACATGGGTCACGGCCGGGATCTGAGAACGGGAAACGTTCAGTTTTTCAATTCCGAACAGCGCCTGCTCCTCCGCGCTCATCGCTCGTCTTTTGTCCTCCACGATATCCGCAACCAGCAGCATATACGGGCTGTTGCTGTCTATCTCGAACCAGTTCGCGACATCTTCCCTCAACACCGATGGCGCAAACGGACGGAACGACTCGCGATATTTGACCTTCAGATTAAGTGTCCGCTGCATGCCCGGCGAACGCGGATCGCCGAGAATCGAACGTGCGCCAAGGGCGCGCGGGCCGAACTCCATCCGTCCCTGGAACCAGCCAACAGCCTTGCCATCAGCGAGTGCATCAGCGGTCGTTTCAATCATCGCGTCTTCGTTTAGAACCTTGTAGACGGCACCAGCCGATTTCAGCGCGGTCTCGATCTCGGATTGGTCGAATGCCGGACCGAGATAAGAGCCGCGCATTCCGTCAATTGCACCATTCAGTTGCCTTGGTTGGCCTTTGAAACCGTAATACGCTGCCATTGCGGCGCCCAATGCCCCGCCTGCATCACCGGCGGCCGGCTGTATCCAGATATTCTCAAACGCCCCGTCGCGCAGCAATTTCCCATTGGCGACGCAGTTCAGCGCAACGCCACCTGCCAGGCACAGGTTCTTTTGTCCGGTTTCCTTTGCAATTCCACGCGCAAGCCGGATCATCACATCTTCGGTTACAGCTTGAATCGAGGCAGCCAGATCCATTTCGCGCTGTGTCAGGCGATCTTCGGCTTTGCGCGGCGGCCCGCCGAACAGCGCGTCAAACTTGCCGTTGGTCATCGTCAGGCCGACGCAATAATTGAAATAGTCCTGATTTAACCGGAACGAACCATCCTGCTTGATATCGATCAGATTGTCGCGGATCAGATCAGCGTATTTCGGCTCGCCATAGGGGGCGAGGCCCATAATCTTGTATTCGCCGGAATTCACCTTGAAACCGGTATAGTAGGTCATTGCCGAATAGAGCAAACCAAGGGAATGAGGAAAGTGGATTTCCTTCAACATCTGCAGTTCGTTGCCCCGGCCGACACTGCAACTCGTCGTCGCCCATTCACCAACGCCGTCAATTGTCAGAACGGCGGCCTCTTCAAACGGCGACGGGAAAAAGGCGCTCGCTGCGTGACTCTGATGATGTTCGGTAAAAAGAAGCTTGCTCTCAAGGCCGCGAATGTCCTCTATTGCCTCAAGCTCCTGCCGGAGAAGCCGCTTCTGAAACAGCTTTTCCTTAAGCCAGATCGGTATGGCCATGCTGAACGACCCAAAGCCCCTCGGTGCATAGGCCAGATAGGTTTCCAGCAAACGTTCGAATTTCAGGAACGGCTTGTCGTAGAACGCTATATGGTCAATCTGGCCGAGATCGACCCTGCCCTCCCTCAGGCAATATTCAATCGCATGGGTGGGAAATCCGGCATCATGCTTCTTCCGGGTAAAGCGTTCCTCCTGCGCGGCTGCAATGACCTCGCCATCGACCATCAACGCGGCTGCGCTGTCATGATAAAATGCCGACAAGCCGAGTATACGCAAGTTATTCTCCATCTATTGACAAGCCATACCGGATCGCTGGCGGAAAGAGGCCGCTCCTGCGATGCAGGCCGGTCAAAACAACGTGTATATGAAAGGCGCGACCGCTGTGCCCTGAGTGAGTACAATCAGGCCACCCAAAACCACCATCATGATAATGATCGGCGCCAGCAAGTATTTTTTGCTAACCCGAATGAAACGCCAAAGCTCCAACAACATCGACATTAAAGTCGCTCCCTAGAAACTGATTCGTCGGACATCCGGCGAATTTTCGCTTAAAACTGGTTCTTCATACCATCAGGATCCGGTCCTGGCGGATCACGATCAATCCAGTAGCTGGGCGCCTCCGGATCGAATTTCCGGTTCAGTGGATCGCCGCCCATCAGACGAATGATCAATCCGGTCGGCACAATGGTGACAAGAAAGATCAGCCCGAGAACAATCGGATTGACCACCTTCGCAAGAACCAGGCCGAGCTTGGTCCAGAGGCGATTCAAGCCGCCCAGGGCCGCAGGTGCGACAATACCCAGCACCATCAGCAGGAGGCCGATACCAAGAAAGGCTGAGCTGAGCCAACCCGGCCCTTCACCCCAATGCAGATAGACGCGCACAAGTCCGATGGCAGCCAGGATACCGCCGACGATCAGGCCAAAGTTCCGGTCGGAATCGCCCGCCGTTTCTTTCTCCCGCCGATAATCTTCATGAACGGACAGAGTTGTACTCCAGCTTCAGCCCCATCACCGCAGTGTTTTGGGATTGATACAAATCGACTGAATTTCACACTAGTTAGGCCGCCAGTTTAAATCAATACGATGACAATTGGCTTAGTTAACAGGCGATTCGAAACGAGCAAACATATTCGACAGAGCGCCGGTAAACAATCAGATTCAGCGTTCTTCTGTTGAACAAAATGTCACTTTCCGAGCTGAGGAGACTATACCGGCATCCGGTTTCAGCGTTCCGCCAGATGATCGGCAAGGATTTTTGCAACGCGGGCGGCGCCCTGGGCGTTGAAGTGGGAATCGGCGGCATAGAAATCGGACACTGATGACGCTTCAGCCCGAATGATGGGTGCCAGATCGATCACATCAATATCCGCTCGTTCGGCCGCATCCAGAACCTGAAACCGCAATTGGTCGTAGACGAAATCCGGAGGCACCAAACCGATAAAACGTCCAATCTGCGGGACATAAACCAGATGAAGCTGCCCACCCCAACTTTCGGTCATGGCTTTGGCGCGATCCAGAATATTGCGGAATTCGGGAATTTCCGGCGGAACCTTGGGATAGACCAGACCGAGCGTCAGCCCTGTCTGATGCAGCGCAAAGAAATTGCGAATGAGTGACGTCCGCTGAAGGATGTCCCAGCCGGACACGGATTCCTCGGCGATCTCCGCCATTACTGCGCTGGAAAGTTCGATCGACTTGTCGGGAGCGTTCGCGGGGCCAAAATCCGCAGCCGGATCAAGCGCGGGCCTGAGCCAGCCCGTCGACAGTTCGAAGCCGAGATTCTTCCAGTCATTGCCCTCGAAAAAAACCATGAAGACGTGACGCGGTTTCAAAACCGGGCCGTAGCGCCCCAATGTCGCCAGTTCGATCAAGGGGCCATTGCCGCGAATACCGGCACTGATGGAATTCAGATTGTTGGCCCGAAGCTGACCAACCAGATCGTCGCCTTTCGGAAGACAGAATCCTTCGACAAATGAGTCGCCGACGACGAGGATATCGACTGGACCGTCGTACGCGGTATCCGGGTTGTTGAAACCCAATCCGTCCGCAGTATAGGTGATCGCATCGCCATCGGGCGCACACAAAAGCACTTCGGATCCGGGAATTCCGGAGAGCATGGCTCCCGGCAAATCGTCGATCCCGGCTTTCAGGTTCAAATTGCGCAAAGTGAAACCGCGGATCAGATTGTCAGGCTGGTCTG
>CAMYKZ010000030.1 GCA_947259045.1 uncultured Afifella sp. | reverse complement strand
AAACCGCGGAAATTGTCCGTGAGATATTGCCGAAGGCCCATTTCGCCACCGTTTATGCCAAACCGATGGGACGGCCGCTTGTCGATACTTTCGTCACGGAAGTCTCGCAGGATACCTGGATCTATTTCCCTTGGGATCTGGGTCTGTCGTTCCAGCCGCCGATTTCCGGCGCAGCCGGGTAGGGGGCATCAGGCGCCCATATGCCGCTTGCGCCTGGCGTAAACTGCGGTTACCGAGAGATGATGCGGACGTGGCGGAACTGGTAGACGCAAGGGACTTAAAATCCCTCGACTTCGGTCATCCGGGTTCGAGTCCCGGCGTCCGCACCAGTTTGAGATATTTGGAAGAAACGGCCGAATTGCTCCAACTTGAGTCTGGGCAGTTCGATTTCAGGTCCACATAAGTACCACGAAATCAGATTACGACGCTGATTGCAGCCGAAATCGGCTTGATGTCGAAGAGTGGCGGCGAAACAGCCGCCTGAGATTCGACGCAATTGCTGCAATTGCCAACAGGACGTCATCGAAAGATGCGCGCTTGCGTCCCGCACATGTCCTGATCGACAGTCTGCCACCGTCTTGAGCGGTTTTTTTCCCGTAGTGAATACTTTGTTCCGTTGGATGATACAATAATACTAATCTCCGGGGGTTTGTGCTATTCTTTGCCCAATTCGGGAGTGAACCAGCGAAAGGTGCGAACCGTGTTGTACTCGTGGCGGAGCCGCCCGGTGGGTGCCAGGCAAGGAGACAGCCGCCATCATTGTCGTGGCGGTATCCCGGTCGTCCAGACCCGGTGGATACGTCTCTGCCTTGCAATCAGTCTGGCCGCCGCCGTCGCACTGACCGGATTGCCGGACGGCAAAGCCGCCGGGGATGATGATGTTGCGATTGCGCTCAGCCTGGCCCAGTTCCTGCGTTCTGCCCGCACGGTGATTTCCAGCAACCAGGATCTGATCAATGATCCGGCGCTTGGAGACAAGGGTCTTGGCGCAAAGGTGGTTCTGGACGCGGCGATTGAACAATATACCGCCGCCACCGGCGTCGATCCGAATTCCATTGACCGCAGTTCACGGGAAGGCCGGCTGCTTGCCGCGCAGATGGAGGCGATCGTTGAGGTCATGGACGCCAATCAAGCGACGATCAACAAACCCGGACTCGGCTTCAAGGGTTTCGTGCCTGCCGTCTTCGCCCGTCTGGTAAATGAACAGTTCCGCCTCAAGATGGGACAGGAGGCCGACGTCAAGGTGACAGCGCCGACACACCTTGTCCGCAACCGGAAGGCCTTGCCCGACAGCTGGGAGAATGACGTTCTCCAAACCAGGCTCATGCTTGCCGACTGGCCGAAGGACCAGATCTTTACGTCCGAAGCGCCAAACCGGGGGCGGTCGTCGTTTCGAGTCCTGATTCCGGAATATTACGGTGCCGGCTGCCTGCAGTGTCACGGCGAGCCGAAAGGCGAAATCGATGTGACCGGTTATCCCAAGGAAGGCGGCAAGTTGGGCGATCTGGGTGGTGCCATCAGCATAACGCTGTTTCATTGAATTCACTCGGCATATTTTTCGTTGTCAAGATGGCCGATGAGCAAAACGCTATTTCCTGCCGGGACAGCTGAGATGTCACGCTTTTCAATCTTTACACGGCTCGTTTTCCTCAGCGCTTTTTTGCTCGCCGTGCTGATCGCGTCGAATTGGTTCCTGAGCAACCGTCTGTCGAAAAACGCAGAAATCGTGCAGCAGCAGACCCAGGTTGTTTCGGTCCTCAAGACCGCCAATGCGGCAAGCAAATCGTTCGGCGATCTGAAATACTGGCTCACAGATCTTGCAGTCAGTCTGCTGATGCGTTCCGAACAGAATGCCTTTGCGGCTCGTGACACACTATATGCTCAACTGCAGGCGCTGGAACCACATGACGCGGAAACAGCAAATGTCGTCCGGCAGGAAGTAGATGCCCTGATCGAGAAGGCCATTCTGGCGGTTGACGCCTACAGCGATGATAACCGGGTCCTTGGCAACGCAATGATGGCGCAGACCCAGGCCCATATCAAATCGGTTGACGAGCGTCTGTCGGCGCTTGTCGACAATCTGCAGGCAAATTCTGTTGCGCGAAGCGATGCGGCGCTGGAGAGTGCCCACGGGATTGCAGACGCACTGCTGATTGCTGTTTTTCTCGCCGTCATCGTCGGCGGCGCAGCGACGCTTGTGGTTCTTCAATCCATTACATTGCCGTTGCGCAAATTGGTCGGCGCGATGACAGCAATCACCGGCGGCAATCTGGATGTTCAGATTCCGCCTGCCGGTCACGACGAAATCGGCGTCATGACCAGGACGCTGACATTGTTGCGCGAAAGCCTGATCGAGCGGGATCAACTGGAAGCAAAGCGCGAGCGGGCCGAACAGGCGTTGCGCCGGGCGCAGACCCAGTTGACGGAGGCCATTGAAGCGATTTCGGAAGCGTTCGCGCTGTTTGATGCAGAAGATCGACTGGTAATCTGCAACAGCACCTATAGCGACATGTATGCCGAGCTTGATATCAAAGTCGAACCGGGCGCAAGTTACGAAGAAATCGTCCGTGATGCTGTGGCGCGCGATATCATTTCAGAGGCGCGGGCGGACTCAGACAGATGGCTGAAGCAACGAATCGAAAAGCACCGTGATCCGTCTGGTCCCTTTGAGCAACTGCGTGCGGACGGGCGCTGGTTGAGGATCAGTGAGCGCAAGACACAGGAAGGCGGCGTCGTCGGCGTTTTTACCGACATCACCGAACTCAAGCGTCGAACCGCCGAGCTCGAACAGGCAGTCGAAAGCCTGGCGGTGGCGCGCGACGAAGCGGCACAGGCAACCATGGCCAAGAGCCAGTTCCTGGCAAACATGAGTCACGAATTGCGGACCCCGCTGAATGCGATCATCGGCATCACTGAAATGCTGCAGGAGGATGTCAGAGAGATGGGACTCGACGATCTCATCGAGCCCCTGCATCGTGTGTCCGGGGCGGGAACGCACCTGCATCGTCTGATCAACGATGTACTCGACCTTTCCAAGATCGAAGCCGGTAAACTGGATTTCTATCTGGAAGAGTTCGACTTGGCTTCGCTTCTGGACGACAACGTCACGACCACCCGGCCGATCGCACAGAAAAACGGTAACCGTATCACGCTCCAATGCGCGGACGGCCTTGGCGACATGCGCACTGACCTGACCCGGTTGCGCCAGATCGTCCTCAATCTGCTGAGCAACGCCAGCAAGTTCACCAAGGACGGAGAGATAACTCTGCACGCGAAACGGACATTCGAGGACGGCGCGGACTGGATTACCATCGCCGTTACAGACACCGGCATCGGAATGACCCCGGAGCAGATGGAACGGTTGTTCCAGGAATTCAACCAGGCTGACAGTTCCACGACACGACGGTATGGCGGCACCGGTCTGGGCCTGGCCATATGCCGGCGCCTTTGCCACATGATGGGCGGAAGCATCGAAGTTGCATCAGTTATCGAACAGGGTACGACGTTTACGGTCAGACTGCCTGCCCGGGCTGATGACCCGTCGACAACCGAGGAACCCGCTGCAGTCGGTTTGACGCCGCCCGAAGCCGGTGTTGAACCAGCAGAGGTTTCATCAGACAGGAACGATACTGTCCTGGTGGTGGATGATGACCCGAACGTCCTGGACCTGATGCGCCGCATCCTCGCAAAGGAGGGCTTCGATGTGGTGACGGCCAACGGAGGCCATGAGGGCCTCAGACTGGCGCGTGAATACAATCCGTCGGTGATCACCCTGGACGTTCTGATGCCCGACTATGATGGCTGGAGTGTCCTGCGTGACGCCAAATCGGATCCGCAACTGGCCGCGATCCCGATTATCATGATGACGATTGTCGATGAGAAGAAGAAAGGGTTCTCCCTGGGCGCATCGGATTATCTGGCCAAGCCCCTGGACCGCAAGCATCTCAGCGCTGTGCTGGCTAAATACCGCAATGGCCGCCCTAAATTGAAAGTGCTGACCGTCGAAGACGATGAAACGACGCGGCAACTGGTTGCACGAACGCTCAAAGGAGAAGACTGGGAGGTGTTCGAGGCGGAAAACGGGCGTGTCGGCCTGGAGCGCCTCGCAGAGGTTTCACCGGACCTGATCCTCCTGGACCTGATGATGCCCGAGATGGATGGCTTCGAATTCCTTGCCGAAATGCGACAGAATCCGGACTACAAAGATATTCCGGTTGTCGTCGTGACCGCCGCGGATCTGACGGAAGACGATCACCGGAGGCTTAATGGCGGCGTGGAACATGTCTTGCAGAAAACCGATTTCGACCGGGACGCGCTGCTCAGCGAACTCTGCCAGTCCGTGGCAAGGTATGTGAAAAAGCCGCAAACACGAGGTCGATCGAAGCGATGACTGCCAAGGTCCTTTATGCAGAAGACAACGAGGATAATGTCTATCTGCTGACCCGGCGGTTGACACGCAAGGGGTTCAACATTCTGGTCGCAACAGACGGGCAGGAGGCGATTGAACTGGCCTGCGCGGAGCAGCCGGACCTGATTCTCATGGATCTGGATCTTCCTGTTGTCGATGGCTGGGAAGCGACGCGCCGCCTCAAGGCGATGGCGCAGACACAGACAATACCGGTGATCGCCCTGACGTCGCATGCGATGACGGGCGACAGGGAAAAAGCCCTGGCCGCCGGCTGTGATGATTATGATACCAAGCCGATTGACTTTGAACGCCTGTTGGCAAAGATGACTGTGCTTTTACCGGGATGTAAACCTGATGAGCGCTAGCCAACCCGCCCTGCTTGTCGTCGATGACAACGAGACCAACCGCTACACGCTCATAATGCGGCTGCAGCGTGACGGATATTCCGACATTGAGGAAGCCGAGGACGGATTGCGGGCGCTGGAAATGCTGAAGATCCGGCGTTTTGACCTGGTGCTTCTGGATATCACGATGCCGGAACTGAACGGCTATGACGTTCTGCAGAAGATCAAGTCGGATATGGATCTGCGCGATATCCCGGTGATCATGATTTCCGCCGAGGACAGGATGGAGAGTGTGGTTCGCTGTATCGAACTTGGGGCCGAGGACTATCTTCCCAAACCCTTCAACGCCGTGCTGCTCAAGGCCCGGGTCGGCGCCTGCCTGGAAAAGAAGCGTCTGAAGGATCAGGAGCTGATCTATCACCAGCGGATTGAAGATGAGAGCCGTCGGGCCGACGAGCTGCTGCATGCGATGTTGCCGCAGGCTGCAGTCCATGAACTCAAACATCAAAATACCATGGCGCCGCGGCGCTTCGAAAACATTGCCGTTATGTTCTGCGATGTCGTGAACTTCACGCCATATTGTGACCTGCATCGGCCGGAGGAGGTTCTTTTCCATCTGCAGGCGCTGGTCAGCTGTTTTGAGGAACTGTCCGACGAGCACGGGCTTGAAAAAATCAAAACCGTCGGTGATGCCTATATGACGACCGCGGGGATGTTCCGGGAAACCAGGGATCCCGTCCTGGCCAGTGTCCGCTGCGGCCTGCAGATGGCATCATCTGCTCTGGAACTTGCCGCCGGATGGCAGGTTCGCGTCGGCATCCATTCCGGACCCGTGGTTGCCGGAATTGTCGGCCGTCGCCAGTACATGTTCGATATCTGGGGAGACACCGTCAACACGGCTGCCCGCATTGTCGCGGCGGCGGATCCCGGGGCGGTGGTTGTCAGCGGTGCAACGTGGTTGCATCTGCGGGATCATTGCCGGGGGAGATCTCTCGGGTTTGTGCCCATCAAGGGAAAGGAAAATCTCGAGCTGATCGAGTGCGAAGGGTTGAAATAGGACGTCAGCCCTTGGAACCTTTCGGACTCTTCGCTTGTGCCGGACCCATTCAATCAGGTCTCAGAGCGGCGTGCAGAGGCGATAACGGTTGATGTGAAGGCAAAGCGCGAAATCGCAGCATCCAATTTGCCCGCATCGGCGGGTAGCTGCGGCTCAAATGCCATCAAGCTTTCTGGCTGCCGTTTCGATGTCGGCGGCAAGTGGCGCAAACGCCGTTTCGAAGTTTCCACAATCCCGCAGCCGGTTTGCAAAGGCAACAACATGCTGCGCACTGGCGCATACGCGCAGCACATTGACCGGACCCAGCGCGACCGGTTGGCCGAGGTGAACTGCCGGCATGTCGTCTGGTCTGCGCAGCCGGTCATGCAGGTTTGCAGCTTCTTCAAACGAGGCCGGCGAACCGTCTGGCAGCAAGGCCTTGAGAGGAACAATGCTTCGGCATGCTGCGCCGGTTGAACGGGGGCGGCAAAGCGGTTCGAGCCTTTGCGATGCTGAGAAAACATCGTCGGCGAATTGTTCAAAATGACGGAAAAACCTGTCGCGGATGTCAATGTCGATCGCTTCGCACTCTGACAGATCGGCCAAAGCGGCCGTCCAGCGCAGCGCCAGTCCCATATTGGCCGTATTGTGCAGTGTCTCGGCTGCGATCGGACGCAAACCATCAGGCCAGTCCAATAATGCACTATATGAGGCGAGGCCCTGCGGCATTCCGCCTGATCCGGGCAATGCGGCAACAATCTGCCCAGGCAACATCAATGCGCCGCAGAATGCTGGCCCGCCGGCAAATTTGGATCCGGTGATCTGGACCATGAAGCCGCGCTCAAGATCAGACCGAAGACGGTCTGCCGGGCAGCGCAGCTGGCAGGCGTCGACGACGACCAGGACCCGGCCGGGCGCCAAAGCTGCGATCTGCGCGGCCGTTTCGCGCGACAGGCCGGTCAGCCCGGTCTTCGACGTATCGAGGATATGCAGCAGCACATTGCGTCCATCGGCCAATGCGTCGGCGGCGAGGCGGGCGGCATCGGCATCGATATCCGCTGCCGCCCGCGGATCACCCGCCGGGGTTCTGATCGCCACTGCCGCCGCCGCGATATCGGCGGATTCCCATCCGGCGAGCCGGCAACCCTTTGGCATCGTTATTGAGAAGCTGGCCGAGTTAAGAAAGTTCGCGCCGCCTGCCGCCATCAGAACGCCGCTGCCGGTTTCCTCCGGTGCGACGACAATGTTGGTCAGTGGCCCGTCCATCAGGCTTGTTGCAATAAACAGCGTTATCAGTTCAGCGTCGGTTCCAGACGGCGTGAGCACGGTTTGAGATCCTTCAGTGCCATAAAGGACGCCAATCTCTGACCTGATCTGATCGAACAGTTCGGGCAGTGACAGGTGACCGGCGGCTTCCGGGTGCAGAACGTCCGTCAGTCTCTGCAATGCAGTCTGATAGCCATGTTCGGAAACCGCACTGGCCGTCGACGAGGACAGCCAGACCTCGTCGGTCGCAGGCACGGTCGGCGTTCCATACCGGTTGCGCGCCGAAACCGGATCGGGCCAGATCCGCGAATCGCCGCCCGATACCAGCAGAATACGCAGATGGTCCTCGAACGACCGTTCGGCTGATGGCGCAAACCGGCTGTGCAATTGCTGATTGGCGGCTGAAATTCGTTGTTCGGCATCAGTTGATTGAGACATCAATCGGCATCCGTTTATTCATCGGCCCAGGGCAATAGTTTTGCGCCTGTGCTATGAACAATCGGTTACGCTGCTCGCGAAAATTCCAACAAGCAGCCGGATCGGGACTGCGGGTGGAATTATTGCCGGCGACATCGCTGCCACTCAATCCGCCAGCGCGCCAGGTCCGGGAATGGCGCCGGCAGGGCATTTGCCCAGGATGATCATGCCGAGCACTTCATCCTTGGTCACATCGGTGGTTTTCGCCGACCCGACGATCGCGCCGTTTTTCATCACCACCACCCTGTCCGCCAGATCGAAAACGTCATGGATATCGTGGCTGATCAAGAAGATGCCGATGCCGTCCTTTTTCAGTTCGTGGATAAGCTGGCCGACCTGTTCCGTCTCCGCCGGGCCGAGCGCTGCGGTAGGCTCGTCCATGATCAGGATACGGGCGTTGAAATGGATCGCCCTGGCAATGGCGACCGATTGGCGCTGACCGCCGGAAAGCTGTTTGACCGGATCCTTGAAACGCTTGAAATTGGGATTGAGGCGGCCCATCACCTTGCGGGTTTCCGCCTCCATGGCAGCATCGTCCAGAGTGCCCCAGCGGGTGAGAAGCTCGCGGCCGAGATAGAGATTGGCTGCGGCGTCCACATTGTCGGCAAGCGCCAGCGTCTGGTAGATGGTTTCGATGCCGTAATCCTTTGCCTGCCGCGGATTCGTGATCGTGGCTTCCTTGCCATCGACCATGATCGTGCCATGGTCGCGCGCATAGGCACCCGACAGGATCTTGATCAATGTCGACTTGCCGGCGCCATTGTGGCCCAGCAGGCCGACCACTTCGCCCGGATAGAGGTCAGTCGAAGCGTGATCGACCGCTTTGATGCCGCCGAAGGCAATGGAGATGTCACGCATCTCCACCAAAGGCGTCTTGCCTGCGTTGGGATCGGCAGATGGTGTTGCTTCATTCATAGTCATGTCTGTCTCCCCCTTACACCGAGCTTTTGCGGTAGAGCGTGTCGACCCAGACGGCCGTGACCAGCACGCCGCCGACCACCATTTGCTGAATGGCTGCGTCGAAGCCGACCAGCACCATGCCCGATTGCAGTGACTGCATGACAAGGGCGCCGAGGATCGCGCCATAAATCGTACCGATGCCGCCGGCAAACGATGTGCCGCCGATCACCGCAGCGGCGATAACATAAAGCTCGTCCAGCTGGCCGAGAGCGTTGGTCGCTGAGTTCAGGCGGGCGCTGGCGATGACGGCCGAGATGCCGGTCAGGGCGCCCATCAGCGCGAAGATCATCATCGTCATTTTCTTGGTATTGATGCCCGCCAGTTCGGCCGCCTCCGGATTGCCGCCGATGGCGAAGACATAACGGCCGAAGCGCGTTCGTGTCGCCAGGAACGTCATGCCGACGGCCACCGCCAATGCGACCAGAACGGGGATCGCAAATCCGTGCGATATGAACAATCCGCCTTCCGGAACCTCGATATTATTGGCGGCCGCATAACGTCTGACGATGCCCGCCGGCCAGGGGTAGGAGTTCATCACCAGCACGGCGCCAAGCGTCAGCGCCATGCCAATGCCGCCGATCAGATATTCCGCCCACATCGGCCGCAGCGGGAAACCGAAGCGGATACGTTGGCGCCGGCCGGCCATCAGCAGGAGGACGATTGCGATGCACACCAGGATACCGACGATCCAGGATCCTGTTGCACCGATTGTGCCATAAGGCCCTCCGCCGATCAGCGTGAAAGTTGAGTCAACCGGTGCGATCGTCTCGCCGCGTGCCACCCACCATGCTGACCCGCGCCAGAACAGCAGGCCGCCGAGTGTGACGATAAATGCCGGAATACCGAGATAGGCGATCAGGAAGCCGTGAAAAGTCCCGATGGCGGCGCCAAACGCGATGCCTGCAATGACTGTGATGATCCAGATCATCGGATGCCCGAGGCCGAGATATTGCGGCAGAATCCAGACCTGCAGCACGCCCATCATCATGGCGGTGACACCGAGCACGGAGCCGACCGACAAATCGATATGGCGGGTAACGATCACCAGCACCATGCCGGTCGCCATAACCGCGATAGACGATGTCTGAACCGAAAGGTTCCAGAGGTTCCTCGATGTCAGGAATGCGCCATAGCCGTTGAAAATCTTGCCGTAAAAATGGAACCCCACCCAGATAAGGAGCAGGGCTGCGATCATGCCCAGCATACGCGTATCCACCTCGGTGGCGCGCAGGAATTTTACGGCGGCGTTTTCTCTGAATTCCGCAGACTGATCAGTCAGTTGGTCGTCCGACATGGTCTCTCCCCCTCTTTCTATCGAAGCCGCGCCATTTCGGGAACGTCGCGGTTTGGATAAAAAGCGCAGTCGTTCGCCTGTCAGAAGTGGCGCCGCCGAATTATAGAAAGGCCGTACAGTTTTTCAAACGGCGCGGCCTGCTGATCGAAGCGTCCCGGGCATTGTGAAATGCCCGGGACAATGACGAATTCAATCGGTCAGTCAGCAGCCGGATACGCCGGCCGTCGCGCCTTCACAGGCTTCGGCTTTGCTGATCCAGCCCGCGTCTATCACAAGATTGACAGTGTCTTTTGTGATCGGTGTCGGCTCAAGCAGTATGGACGTGACCTCCACGCCGCGCTTGCCGCCGGAGAACGGCGCCGTGCCCGGGACATCGGACATGCTCTTGCCGTCAGCCAGCATCAATGCCGCTTCTGCCGCGACCTTGCCGAGCGCGCGGGAATCTTTCCACACAGACACGAGCTGCGTGCCGCGGGCGACGCGGTTGATGGCGGCCAGATCGCCGTCCTGGCCGGTGACCGGAACGGAGCCGGCCATGCCCTGGGCGGCAAGTGCGGCAACAGCGCCGCCGGCCATGCCGTCATTCTCGGAAATCACGGCGTCGATCTTGTTCTGGTTGGCAGTCAGCATCTGTTCCATGTTGCGCTGGGCGTTTTCAGGTTTCCAGCCGTCGGTGAAAGCTTCGCCGACATTCTTGATCTTGCCGGCGTCGATGTTGGGCTGCAAAACTTCCATGATGCCCTTGAACAGGAACGTGGCGTTCGGATCACCCTGGTCGCCCTTGATGAAAGCGAAATTGCCGGCATCTTTGACTTTCAGCATTTCCTTGGCCATCAGGCGGCCAACGCCGACATTGTCGAAGGTGATGTAAAGGCTGTCGGGATGTTCGATCTGGACATCATAGGCGATCATCGGAATGCCTTCGCCTGATGCTTTTTCGATCGCCGGCAAAATGGCTTCTGAATCAAACGGTACAATCAACAGAACATCGGCGCCCTGGGAAATCAGCGATTCCACATCGGTCAGCTGCTTGGCGGCCGACCCCTGCGCATCGGCGGATATATACCTGTCGCCATTGGCTTCCACGATACCCTTGATTACGGCTTCATCGCGCTTCCAGCGCTCTTCCTGAAAAATTTTCCACGACACGCCGATTGTCTTGCCTTCCGCAAAGGCCGTGCCCGCAAAGGATGCGGTCAGCATTGCAGCACCCATCAGGGCGAGTGTTGTTTTCTTCATTCAATTTCCTCCCGGTGCGGACACCATTCTTAAAACATTGCAAACCAACTCAAAGAGTGGTCAGGCTGCATAAAGCCCATTTAATTCGAGCCTCAAAAAAAATAGTGACTTGAACGAAGCTTTGTGTCAACATTTTAGTTATGAAGTTGGAACTTGTTGATATCAAACAACTATTTCTCGTGGCCTCATCCGATATCACGGGCGGGTCCGGACGGACACGGCAGTGAGCAAGCTTCCATGGTAGTGATCGTCAAACCGGACGATATACGAATTGGCAACCGCAAGAGGGTTTTGTCGGCGGTTCGCCGTGGCAGTGGCGCGTCGCGCACTGATATCGGTAAAATAACCGGCCTGAGCGCTGCAACAATCTCCGCCATCACATCCGATTTTCTCCATGAGGGCATTCTGATGCCGCCGCTCCAGCAGGAGACCGGTACGCCCGGGCGTGGCCGGCCCAAGGTTGCCCTGGTGGTCAATCCAGATGCTGCGATGGTCTGTTCCGTCAATTTCCAGCTGAATTTCCTGTCAGCGGCCATGGTGGATTATTCCGGCGCCACTGTGAGCGAACATACGGTTCAAATTACAGCGCAGGAAAATACGGCGAGAGGGATCAGAACAGCGCTGATTGACTGTATCGAGATCGCTTTGAGCCGTTCCGGCAGAGGCCAGTCCGCATTGCGCCGCATTGCGATCGGTTTCCAGGGTGTCACCGATGTCGATGGAACGAAAGTGTTGTGGTCGCCGATTTGTTCGGATCGCAATATCCCTGTTCAGCGTTGGCTGGAGGACCGTTTTGGCGTGCCGACCCGGGTTGCCAACGATTGTGACATGATCGCTCAGGCGCTGAATTGGCGCGATCCCGACAAGTATGGTGAGAACTTTGCCGCCGTGCTTTTGGCTCACGGTGTCGGTATGGGATTGTTTCTGCGCAGGACCATCGTCAACGGCACGCAATCTTCGGGGATAGAGTTCGGGCATATGACCTATGTGCCGGGCGGCGCTTTGTGCCGCTGCGGCAATTATGGCTGTATCGAAGCCTATGCCGGTAATTATGCGATCAGCCGCCGTGCGGAAGGCCATGCTGAAAATACACCGCCGGCGGGCCTGCTCGATCCACCGGATCTGGACGCGATCGGCGAGGCCGCCCGTGCCGGAGACGATAACGCAATCAAAGCCATCGAAACAGCCGGCGCCGCCATCGGTACGGGTCTCGCCAGCCTTTATGCTTTAGTGGATGCGTTTCCCGTTGTGCTGGTGGGGCCAGGTGCGAATATGTTCGATCTGATGGAAGTGCCAATTCGCGCCGCCCTTGACTGTGCACCCGGCGGGAACCGCTATCAGCGCGTCGATATTGACTGTTATCCAGATGAAAGACCGCTGGTGCGCGAAGGGTGTGCGATCAGTGCGCTGCTGGTGCAGGACGATGTCATGGCCGAGCGGCGAGTTCATTCAGAGGTTTCGAATTGATGTCCGTTCACTCACTCTGTTTGCCCGTATTCCTGGTGACTGCCGCGATGGCTGTCGGTGCGGTTGAGGCAAACGACGAGCTGCGGATTGAAAAAAGTGCGGCGATCGGTGCGGTAACAGATCTGCCATCGGGGCGGCTGTCGATGCCGGAGCTTGACCGGCTGATTAAACTGGGCGGCAATCTGTTTTCCACCAAGTTCACGAAACCCGATGGCGCCGGACGGCCGGGTTCCACACAGGCGATCATTCCCACCAAGGCGCGGCATCGATCGACACAGGCATTTGCCCGACTGGCCGGCCCTGACGCGCAGGCCTGTTCGTCTTGTCACAATGATCCGGTGATCGGCGGCGCAGGCGATTTTGTCACCAATGTCTTCGTATCGGAGGGATTTAACAACGCTGATTTCGATACAAGCGATCCGCAGTTTTCCAACGAGCGCGGCACCAACCATCTTTTCGGATCCGGCCTGATCGAATTGCTCGCCCGCGAGATGAGCGGCGATCTGGCGGCGTTGCGCGACGAGGCGTTGCGTAAGGCGGCCGCCGGCGGAGAGCCGGTTAAAGTCGCACTTGCGACGAAAGGCGTTTCCTTCGGCCACCTCACGGCGCTGCCGGACGGGCTGGTCGATCTGCAGGACGTGTCCGGCGTCGACACCGATCTGGTAATCCGGCCGTTCAGCCAGAAGGGCGTCATGGTCTCTTTAAGGCAGTTCACCGTCAATGCGATGAACCATCACCACGGCATGCAGGCGGTCGAACGGTTCGGAACCCGTTGGACGGGGACAGGTGATTTTGACGAAGACGGGAAGGACGACGAACTGTCTTCAGCCGACATATCGGCTCTTGTCGCGTGGCAGGCGAGCCTGCGGACGCCGGTTGTCAAAATACCCGCAAGCGAGGCCGGCAAAAGCGCCGCCTCCACCGGAGCAGAGCGCTTTGGCACGTTCGGCTGCAATGCCTGTCATCTTGACACGTTGCCGCTGACATTGCTGGAATTCGACGACCCCGGCCCATACGATGTTTCAGGGACACTGAACAGCGCCCAGGTCAGAACGCCGGCAACCTATGATCTCGGCCTGCTCGAATGGGCAAAAACACTGCCGCGAAACGACAAGGGCGAGGTGCTGGTTCCGCTGTTTGGCGATTTGAAGCGCCACAAGATGACCGACCGGTCCGTCGATGCGCTCGGCAATGAATTGCTGTCGCAGCGCTTCGTCGGGCGCGACATCTTCATGACATCGGAATTATGGGGTGTCGGGTCGACCGCGCCTTATGGACACCGCAACGATTTCACCACTTTGAATGACATCATTCTGGCCCATGGCGGCGAGGGCCGGGCAGCCCGTGATGCCTATGCAGATGCACCGCGCGACGAACGCGCAGCCCTGGTTGCCTATCTGCGCACCTTTGTCATTGAACGATGATGAAGGCAGGTGCATTTGCAGCTCTGTATGGGCTTCTCCTGCCGGTTGCCGCGCAGGCAGCGGAACCGTTCCCGTTCGACGTTCCCGATATGCACGAAGAAGCGGCCGCGGCAGGTCTCGTCCATTCCTATGAGGGGCCGTGGGAGTATTTTGTCGGCGGCGGTGTCGCCAGCTTCGACTGCAATGGCGACCGGATGCCTGATCTTGTTCTGGCCGGCGGGACAGTGCCGGCGCAGCTTTTCGTCAATCGCTCCACTCGCGCCGGACCGTTGAAATTCGAGGCCATCGGCCTTGGCATTTCAGACCGCGACAAGACCAGGGTCCTCGGCGCCTATCCAGTCAACATAGACAATGACGCGCATACGGATCTTGTCGTCCTGCGGCTGGGTGAAAACCTTCTTCTCAGAGGCGGGCCGGATTGCAGTTTCACCAGGGCCAACCGCGCATTCGGATTTGACGGCGGCTCCGCCTGGACCACCGGATTTGCCGCGACCTGGGAGAAGGGCGCGACATATCCGACGCTTGCGTTCGGCAATTATGTCGACCGGGCGGCACCGGGTTCGCCTTGGGGAACATGCGAAAATAATGTCCTTGCCCGGCCAGGCAAAGGCGACGTGCCGGACTATAGCGAACAGACCGATCTGCAACCCGGCTATTGTGCGCTTTCGGTGCTGTTTACCGACTGGAACAAATCCGGCGTTCCGGCGCTGCGCATTACCAATGACCGGCAATATTATCGCGGCGGCCAGGAGCAGCTCTGGCGTATTCCTGAAGGCGGCGCACCGCGGCAATATTCAAGATCCCAGGGTTGGAAACCGTTGCGCATCTGGGGCATGGGTATCGCCGAAGCCGATCTCAATCAGGACGGCTTGCCGGAATATGCGCTTTCGTCGATGGGCGATACGATGCTGCAAACGCTTGATACGGAAGCCGATACGGACCGGCCGACCTACCGCGATGAAGCACTGCAAAGACAGATGACAGCGCACCGGCCCTATACCGGCACCGATCTGAGGCCTTCTACAGGATGGCACACACAGTTCGCCGACCTGAACAACGATACCCGCCTCGATTTGTTCATTGCCAAAGGCAATGTGGAGGGGATGCCTGATTTTGCCGCCTATGATCCCGACAATCTGCTGCTCGGCGGCGCTGACGGAAAATTCCATGAAAACGGAGACAGGGCCGGAATCGATCTCGACAGACGCGGCCGCGGCGCGGCGATTGCCGATTTCAATGCCGACGGCATGCTCGACCTGGTTGTCGTCAACCGCAAGGGCCCGGCCAGCCTGTTTCGAAACCTGGGAAACAAGACCGCCTGGGGACACCGGCCGATGGGCAATTGGGTTGCGATCGAGTTAAGGAACGGGAATACCAATCCGTCCGCGGTTGGCGCAAAGATCACAGTCAAAACCGGCAATCTCAGTCAGTCGCGCACCGTTCAGATTGGCGGCGGACATGCATCCGGCCAATCGGACTTCGTTCATTTTGGCCTTGGTGTCGCCGAACGGGCAACGATCCGGGTGCAATGGCCAGGTGGCGACTGGAGCCACGAATACCGTGTCTTTGCCAACAACTTTGTGCAGATTGCCCGCGACAAACCGGATGCGCTCTACTGGTATCCGAAATAACGCGATCCGATCATCCGCCGGCCGGTCCGGGTACTGACTGCGCCGGATTTCTGCGCCGGCACAGCAAGCCCCGGCAGCAGGTCTTGCGGCCGGGGCTCCCAATCATTCGTTCAGGCTCATGAGAGTAATCAGGAACCGGGATCTGAACTTTCCGCGTCGAGAAGGTAGGTCGCGATCGCATTCAGGTCCTCATCCGTCATGAACGACGTGCCTTCTCGAACAACTTCGCCCATAGAACCGCCAAGCGAATCCCCGTCCGGCATCAAACCGGTCCGCAAAGCGTAGATCAGATCGGTCTTGTTCCATCCGGCTTTGGTGAGAGCGTCCGTTGTAATTGGCGGCGATTCGCCGCCGCCTGGAAGATTGCCGGCGCCATGCAGGGCTTCTTCGGCAGCACGCGCCCCGGCAAAATTGCGCGGCGTGTGACAGGCGCCGCAATGGGTCGGGCCGGTTACAAGATACGCACCCCGGTTCCATATTTCCGATTTCGTGCTGTTGGTTCTGTAGACCCCGTCACCGAAAAAAGCCGTCCGCCAAAGCTTCAATCCGGGCCTTATACTGAAAGGAAAATTGAGATCATGCGGTTTAGAGGCCAGCGGCACCGGGGGCACGGTCCGGAACGCGGACCAAAGATCGGCAATATCCCGATCTGTCAGGCGGGTGTAGAACGGATAGGGGAACGCCGGATAATACGGGCTTCCTTCCGGCGATACGCCGTGCCGCACAGCATCGGAAAATTGCTGAAGCGTCCAACTGCCAATTCCATGTTCAACATCACTTGTCAGGTTCGGGGCATAAAATGTCCCGAAGGGTGTCTTGAGCGGCGGCCCGCCGGCAAGAGGCTGTCCGCCGCCTTGAAAGTCGGAGTGGCACGCGATACAGCCGGACGCCCTTGCCAGATAGGCGCCTCGGTTTGCATCGCCGGCCAGTCTGGCCGAGATGGCATTGCCCTTTGTTACCGGCAAGAAAAAAAGCCCCGCCGCTGCGATGGATCCGGCGATTGAAAGTGCCACCAGAACGCGTCGCGATTTCAGCTTTGTCATTTCTTTTCCTGCCTGTATCTGGTGTGGCAGGCGTTACAGGTTCGGGCAACCTGCGCGAAAATGGCCCTGGGCGGCATTTCAGCCAGCATTTCACGTGTCGGTCCGGTCATGCCTCCGCCCATCATGCCGCCACGGCTGTTGCCGGACCCCATCATGCCGCCACGGCTGTTGCCGGACCCCATCATGCCGCCACGGCTGTTGCCGTTGCCCATCATCGTGCTGGAATTCGGCATTGTGGCGCCGTTTCCCTTGTCGGCCGCGGCTGCGAGAGCAGAGCTGTAGGTTTGAAGATTGTTGGCAAGACGCTGAAAATCCGTCCAGTTCTGCCAGATCTCCGCCTTGGCTTCACTGGCGCCGCCTTTGCTGCCTTCCGGGAACAGCCGCGTCAGGTTATCGCCTGAATGGCCCCTCATGACGCCTGCCGCGGCTTTGACCGTGTCGGCGTCATATTTGATTTCGCCCTTGAACATGCCGGCGAGAGATTTCACCGCCTTGCCGATCTGCGACATGGCATCCATGCGTTCTTTGACAATTCCGGTGGCGCCGCCATGGGCAAGAACGGTCGACAATGTTGCCACCGTCAGTCCGGCCGCGAGCAGGCGAACAACTGCATTTCGTTTCGATTTCATATATTCTGACCTTCATCATGATTTCCGAGCGCAATCGAACGTCGAATGGAAGACGAGCGGTCTGCCAGTTTCCGGAACGAATTGCGTGAAGTGTTGACTGAAAGGTCAGATGCGGGGAGGCGGTGGGTCGAGGTTGAATTGCGTCGTCAAAAGCGGATTCACCGGAATCGGTGCAGCAAATTGCAGGAGTAACCGGGAAATCGGGATGTTCTGGCCGAACACAGCCATGAGGGGGGCGCCGCAATGCAAGCCGCCTTCGGCCTGCAGCGGATCGACGGGTGCCACGGGTAAAGAGGCGTTGTTCCGCTCGTGCGCATATCCGGCATGAGCTTCGCCGACAGACGCATTTTCAACATCATGCTCGTGGCCGAGGTGGCCGATACCGGCATGTATGGCGCTGGAATGGGTAAATTGCGTTCCGGCCAAAACAAGGGCGAAAGCCACAAACAGCCTTGTGATTACGGTCCAATTCACGAAATATCCCAGTCTTCTGACCTATGCTGGTTAAATGATTCCCGCGCAAACTGAAACGGATGCAACGCAGTGTGACCAAGCCTGTTTTTTCGCTATAGTCGCCAATAATGGCAGTCTGATGATTATAGGACTGTGAGCAGGGCGCGCAAGAATGAACGAACAATAATGAATGAAGCACGTTCCGATAGCCTGGTCGCCATCGACGGATCACACCTGAAGCCCGCACGCTGGCAGCGCACCCTGTTTGAGGCGCTTCTCGATACCCGCCGCAAGCAGGGCGGTGAATTTGAGATCATTGACGGGGCTGACGGAATTCCACTCAGTTTCGACAAACTGGTGCTTGCCAGCCTGATCATTGGACGGGTACTGGCACGACGAACCGCACAGGGCGAACGCGTCGGTGTGCTGCTGCCCAATGTCAGTGGTGTCGCGGTGACGTTCTTCGCGCTTGCCGCATTCGGCCGTGTGCCGGCGATGCTGAACTTCTCGTCCGGCATCCGCAGCCTGACCGCTGCGGTTGTCACGGCGGAACTGAAAGTGATCGTAACGGCGCGGGCATTCGTAACAAAGGCAAACCTGCAGGAAGCGGTTGATGATCTGGCTGAACATTGCCAGATCGTTTATCTGGAAGATTTGCGCAAGTCGCTTTCGCGGATCGACAAATTGCGCGGGTTTATCGATTCCAAACGCGCCAGGCGGCTCCACCTCAAGCGCCGCATTCGCCCCGATGACATTGCGGTGATGCTGTTTACCTCCGGTTCGGAGGGCGTGCCCAAGGGCGTCGCGCTGACCCATGCCAACCTGTTGTCGAATTGTGAGCAGTTCATCACCATGCTCGAACTGACCGGTACCGACCGGATATTCAATGCGCTTCCGGTGTTTCATTCGTTCGGCCTGACGACCGGCCTGCTGGCGCCGATGGTCATCGGCATGCGGACCTATCTTTATCCCACGCCACTGCACTACCGGCAAATTCCACCACTGGTCAGGTCGTCGGGCGCGACGATTCTGACA
The DNA here is from genome assembly GCA_947259045.1 of uncultured Afifella sp. Classification (GTDB taxonomy): domain Bacteria; phylum Pseudomonadota; class Alphaproteobacteria; order Rhizobiales; family Afifellaceae; genus CAMYKZ01. The sequence continues at coordinate 23,135 of CAMYKZ010000030.1, read as the reverse complement.
GGAACCGATACATTCGCCGCCGGTTGGGGAAAGGCTGCCGATCCGGACGATTTCAAGGGGCTGAGGCTGGTGTTCCTGGGCGCGGAAAAGGTCAAGGATGCAACCCGCCGGATCTGGCGCGAACGATTCGGGCTGGAAATCTACGAAGGTTACGGCGCCACGGAAGCAGCCCCCGTTATCGCCGCCAATACGCAGCTTGATCACAGGGACGGCTCGGTCGGCAAACTGATGCCGGGACTGGAAGTGGCGCTGGAAACGGTTCCGGGTCTTGATCACGGCGGCCGTTTGCATGTGCGCGGGCCCAACGTGATGGCCGGATATATGCGGCACGATACGCCCGGGACGCTCGAGCCGCCGGCTGACGGCTGGCACGATACCGGCGATATCGTAACCATTGACGATGATGGTTTTGTCTTCATTCGAGGCCGGGCAAAACGGTTTGCCAAGATCGGCGGCGAAATGGTTTCGCTGGCGGCCGTCGAGGCCTATTGTTCCGAAATCTGGCCCGACAATGCCCATGCCGTGACCGCGGTCGCTCATCCGCGAAAGGGCGAGATGCTGGTGCTCGTGACCGACCGGCCTGAAGCGGAGCGACAGGAGCTGATCGACTGGGCGAAAAATCACGGCATATCGGAACTGACCCTGCCGAAGACGATTTTCAGCGTTGAGGCGCTGCCGGTGCTTGGCACCGGTAAACTCGATTATGCGGCAATTGGTGAAATGGCCGCAGCAAAGTAGCCTGCGCTTATTCCGGCTGCCATCCGAACAGCCAGTCCAGACGGGCCAGATGCCGGTTGCCCGGGATCATGCTGATTGCCAGGTTGCGGGCAGCCGCGGCCGGGCCGCTCAAGCCGTAGACACCGAGATTGAACTTTGCCTGACGCGCCACAGCGCTGACCCTTGATTTGCGGATCTGCGCCCATTCGGCCAGCGCCGCATCGGGTCTGCCGGGTGAGGATCTCAGACAATGGGCCAGCATAAACCCGTCTTCAACGGCCATGGCGCCGCCCTGCGCGGCGGTTGGCAGCATGGCATGGGCCGCATCGCCGATAAAGGCCACGCGGCCTGAGAGCCAGTCTCCGCCAGGGTCTACGTGCATCAGCGGCCAGGGTGTCCACTTGGCGTCGGCGACGAGCGTACGAACAGAACTGTGAAACTGCGTCAGCAGAAAATGTGGCGCCGCCGCTTCCCGGTTGCCGACCAGCACCAGATTGAGATTGCGCCCCGCGCGCAGTGGATAGTGAACGAGATGCGCCGCCTTGCCAAGCCAGAGGCCGGTCCGCCGGGCACTGACCATTTCGCTGAAGGCAGGATCTTCAAGGCTTGCCCGCCAGGCCGTTTTTCCCAGATCGCCGGCGCTTTGGCCGGTCAGGCTTTGGCGGATCGAAGAATGAATGCCGTCGGCCGCCAGAAGCAGCCCGGCTCTGAATGGTTCACCGCCGGCGGTGAACGAAACATCATCTGCACCGGGACGCACGTCCTTTATCTCCGCCGCCCTGATGATCTCGATGTTCCGGTTTTGCCGGGCTGCATCGAGCAGCACCTGCATCAGATCAGCCCGGTGGATCACCAGGTACGGTGCGCCGTAACGTTCGCGACAGGTGTCGCCAAGCGGAATAGACGCCAGAAGCCTGCTGCTGCTGCCGACCCGCAGTTCGATGGCGTCGGGCGCGATCGCATCGGCTTCGACCGGTTTGTCCAGACCCATCCGGCGCAATATCTGCATGGCATTCGGCGAAAGCTGAATGCCGGCGCCAATCTCGGTGAACGTACCGGCTTTCTCGAACAGGCGAACCGACTTTCCCTGGCTGGCAAGACAAAGGGAAACCGTCAATCCGGCGATGCCCGCACCGGCAACGGCAATCTCGATTCTGTCAGTTTTTGCAGGCATTTAACCCTTGAAAAGGTTACCCTTCGGCCGGGTCTCATCAGGCGCCAGACTGTCATCATGGCGAAAGACTGTCGAACAATATGGACAGACCACTTCGGTCTCTCCACCCATATCAAGGAAGATATGCGGGTGATCGAAAGGAGGCGTGGCACCGATGCACATAAATTCGCTGACGCCGATGGAAATTGCATGCGCGCCATCATTGTTATGGAAGTGCGAAACCGGTTTGTCGGCCATGGAAGCCTCTCGTGAACAATTGCATTTGCCTCTGACCATAAAAAGCCGCTAGGAGCAAGGGCTAGGTCAACCGCCGAGGCGGGGCCAGTCGTCGCAGTTCCCGGGCAGGCAGGAGGTTCTCCGGTCGCGCATAACCGGACGTTTCGGAGGCCTGATCACATCATGGTTCAATTTTTCAGATCCGATGATATTCGGCTTGCATTTGTCGATGAGGGGGAGGGTGATCCGATCCTTCTGATCCACGGGTTTGCGTCAAATCACAGGATCAACTGGTTGTCGACCGGATGGTTTACCGCGCTCCTGGGCGCCGGCCGGCGGGTGATTGCGCTGGACAATCGCGGCCATGGCGAAAGCGACAAGCTTTATGATCCGGATTCCTATGGGACGCCGGTCATGGCTGATGATGCGGCCCGCCTGCTGGATCATCTGGATATCGATCGGGCCGACATCATGGGCTATTCCATGGGCGCGCGGATTACCGCCTTTGCCGGACTTCAGCATGCCGGCCGGGCGAGGTCCTGTGTCTTGAGCGGGCTTGGAAGCGGTCTTGTCAAAGGGGTTGGTGCGCCGGGTCCGATCGCCGAGGCCCTGCTTGCACCGACACTGGAAGAGGTGACGACGCAGGCCGGCCGGATGTTCCGGATCTTTGCCGATCAGACAGGCGGCGACCGGCGAGCGCTGGCGGCCTGCATTACCGCTTCGCGGCAGACCCTGACGCCGGCGGAGCTGGGCGGACTGAACGTGCCGGTGTTGGTGGCCGTTGGAACGGACGACGATATCGGTGGTAACGCCAAGGAGTTGGCAAAACTGATTCCGGGTGCTGAGGCCTTTGCTATTGAAGGGCGCGATCACATGAAAGCTGTCGGCGATCGTTCGCATAAGGCGGCTGTGCTCGATTTTCTTCATCGGCGGCCCTGACGGTCATGCGCGAACGGCATTTTACCGGTGCACATGGCAATCGGATTGTCGGCGAGGAAATCGGCCCGCCATCCGCGCGTCCGGTGATTATGCTGCATGGCGGCGGGCAGACCCGTCATGCCTGGCGCGAAGGCGGAAGCCGGCTGGCCGGAAACGGGTTCTGCGTCATCAGTGTCGATCAGCGCGGCCACGGCGAGAGCGGATGGGATGCTGAAGGACGATATCGCTGCGCCGATTTTAGCGCCGATCTTGTGTGTATTCTTCGTCAGATGCCGGACGATCCGGACAACCGGCCTGTCGTTGTCGGCGCATCGCTTGGCGGGCTTGCGGCAATGCTTGTCGCCGGCGGGGCGGGGGCTGATCTTCTGGCCGGAATTGTTCTTGTCGACATCACACCGCACATGAACGCGCATGGCGTCGACAGGATCACGGGATTCATGCAGGCTCACGCCGGTCATGGGTTTTCCAGCGTCGAAGAAGCCGCGGATGCGGTTGCCGAATATCTGCCGCACAGGCCGCGACCGGCAACGACCGGGGGCTTGTTGAAGAACCTTCGCCAGACGGCTGACGGACGATTTGTCTGGCACTGGGACCCGAAATTTCTGACCGGCGATCTGGCGATCGACAGCAGCAGGGCGGACGTGCAGCGACGGCTTGTGGATGCCGTCCGGCAGATTCTCGTGCCGATCATACTGGTGCGCGGATCGCGCTCTGAACTGGTTGATGACAGCCATGTTGCGGATTTTTCCAGACTTGCACGGCATGCTGAAATTGCAGATGTCCGTGGCGCCGGTCACATGGTTGCGGGTGACCGCAACGATGTCTTTGTCGATGCCGTTGAGGACTTTCTGAGCCGGCATTTCGGAACGCCAGGCAGACGCTGATGATAAGGGATTTTCACCTTTGGCATCAACAGAAGTGATTCTGAAAACTGCCGCATGGCATTGACTTTTGTGCTTGAAATCTGGCCTTTAGAGCCTTGAATTACGGTTTGGAAGTGCCAAATTGATTTGCAAGGAAACGGAAGGCGGAAGTGCTATGGCCCGACAAATCTCTGTTTCGGAAAAGTCTGTCACTGCTCTCGATCCGGTTTGGAAGAACCTGCGCGACGAAGCCGAGGTCGTGGCCGCCAATGAGCCGGCGCTGGCCGGTTTTATCCTCGCCAATATTCTCAACCATGAAAGCCTGGAGAGCGCCGTAGCTCACAGGACCGCCGACAGGCTGGATCATGGCGCGGTCGATGGCGACATGATCCGGCATGCGTTCCGGAATATGTATGCCGACCAGCCGCATTTGTCGGACACGCTGCGTGCCGACCTGGTGGCTGTCCTCGATCGCGATCCCGCCTGCAACCGGTTTGCCGAGCCGGTGCTGTACTTCAAAGGCTTTCATGCCATCCAGACCCAGCGGCTGAGTCATTGGTTGTTCGAGAACGGCAGGCAGGATTTCGCGCTCTACCTGCAAAGCCGTGCATCTGAGGTATTTCAGGTCGATATTCATCCCGCAGTGCCAATGGGCAAGGGCCTGTTCATCGATCATGCGACCGGTGTTGTTGTCGGCGGCACAGCGGTTATCGAGGACGATGTTTCCATCCTGCAGGATGTGACGCTCGGCGGCACCGGCAAGGAAACCGGCGATCGGCATCCGAAGATCCGCCAGGGCGTCCTGATCGGCGCCGGCGCAAAAATCCTCGGCAATATCGAAGTCGGCCATTGTTCACGCGTTGCCGCCGGTTCTGTCGTCCTGGCCCCTGTGCCGGCCAACACCACAGTCGCCGGTGTGCCGGCCAAGGTTGTCGGCCAGGCCGGATGCGCCGAACCTTCGCGCACGATGGATCAGATCCTGCGCGAAGCGGCTCAGGTGAAGACGGATTAGGATTGTGAACGATTTCGCAACAAGCGCTGCGGGTGCTTGTTCTGATCAACCGGCTATGTCAGACAGAACCACCGTTTGTTTTCCAGGATGTATCCCGTGAAAAAAGAAGAACTCCAGAAACTCGACGCCTATTTCAAGAAGCTTTTCCAGAACAGTTCGATGTCTGTGCGGGCGCGGCCGCGGCTGGAGGATTCTGCCGAAGTGTATGTCGGCGAAGAATTCATCGGGGTGCTGACCCGCGACGATGATGACGAAGATCTGTCCTACAATTTTTCCATGGCTGTTCTGGAATTTGACCTCGACGATCTCTGACCGATCAGGCGCGGTTAATCGCCGGAACGTCGTTAACGAAGACTTAAAATAGTTCTGATCATCGGTCCAAGCCCGCTTGTGAACGCCAAAAATCCGCTGTAACTTCGCTTTCAGTTAATAAAGCGTAAAGAGGCGGGGGTCGCGTTGTGTCTCAATTTGGTTTTTATCTGTATTTTCTGCCTGTAGGCTTCGCCATGTCAGGTGTAGTGGCCAGTTTATATCGGCTCGTCACGTCACAGAACCCGGATTTCCTGCCGTCTACAAAGTCTGTGCCTGCAGTGCTTGTAACTGTTCTATTGAGCATGTTTACCGGACCGTTCATCATCGCTCTGAAAATCTGGAACGGGATGGCGAAGCGCGAGATGCAGGTGCCGCTGATTGCCCTGCTGCTTGCAATCTGCAGCGTCTGGAGCTTCTATTCCGGGTTTGTCGTACTTTATTTCACCTATGTTGTGGTCTGAACCGATGTCCGGTGAGGCTGAGGAATGAGCCTTTACGGATTTGACGGGCACGAGCCCGAGTTACCTGAAAACGGCCGGTACTGGATTGCCGACAATGCAACCTTGCTTGGAAAAGTGCGGCTTGGAACGGATGCGAGCATCTGGTTCGGATCGGTATTGCGCGGTGACAATGAACTCATCGATATCGGCGCGCGATCGAACATTCAGGATCTGAGCATGATTCATACCGATCCCGGTTATCCGGCGACGATCGGTGACGATTGCACGATCGGCCACCGGGCCATCCTGCACGGCTGCACAATCGGCGCCAACTCGCTTGTCGGCATGGGCGCGATTATTCTCAATGGCGCATCGGTTGGCCGCAATTGCATCGTAGGCGCCGGCGCGCTCATTGCCGAGAACAAAGTCATCCCGGACAATTCGCTGGTGGTTGGAATGCCTGGAAAGGTGATTCGCAAACTGGATGACGAGGCGGCAGCCCAACTCACCCGATCGGCCTCGATCTATGTCGCAAAGTGGAAACGGTACGCAGACAGTTTCAGCGGGCCGCTGGACCCCTAGAGATCCTGCCGTCTTTCGCCCGGTTCTCAAGGAAAAAAGGGTGCGCCGGTCTCCCGGGGAGGAGACCGGCGCGTCGACCCGGTCTGGGGACGGGGAGAGTGGGGACGCGACCGGGCCGAATTCGTGTCACTAGCGGATGGAGGCTACACCATCCACCAATTGCCGCTGGTCATCGATGGAAACCCATTGCTGGGGATCCCGTTCTGACTGGCGTTTGACGTAACGATAGGGTGTGGCATACCAGGGCTCGACGGTTGGCGTCTTGTTGTCGAGGACGAAATCGCCCCGATCCGTGCGCGCGATCAGAATTGCGTGGCCTTCCGAGTTTTCATCGAAAACGACAGTGATCAGGAGAGCCGATGACGGCCAGCCCTGTTCCAGCAATTTCCGCCGTTTCAGCAAAACATAATCTTCGCAATCGCCGTAGCCGTCCGGTAATGTCCAGTATTCTTCTGTGTTGTAATAATCCATGTCCGTCACCGGAGAGACTGCCCGGTTGACACTGTGATTGACGTTCAGAAGCTCCATCCAGCTGCTGTTGTCCAGTTTGACGATCGCCCTTTCCCCACGGCTCACGCATTCTTCCGGTTGCCGGTTGCAGAACTGCACATGACCAATGGGCGGTTTTGCCCGGCCGGATGTGTTCATACCCGAATAGCTGCTGGTTTGGCCTGCAACCTGGCTGTATGCCACTGAGGCATTCATCAGACCTGCGAATGCCAAAAGAAGCGTCGATATCCCCCGATTCATTCTTCAACCCCCTGCTTGCGGAGATGAAGCTACCACGGGAGAATTGCGGTGGAGCTAAGATGACCGGTTAATTCCACAGGATCTTGGTAACGAATTGTTCACCATGATTACCTGACGTGAGTCATTCGAGATTGTCAGAAAAATTCTTTTTTGATGGTTTTCTCAATCGCGGCTTCGGACATGACCCGCATGAACTCAATGGCAAATCCGTCTTCGAAGTGGCGTACGACACGGCCGGAAAGGCGGCCAAGTTGGACCCGTGTGCCCATTTCAGGGCGCAATTTCGATGCAAGGCCGGCACCGGAAAGCGACATGTCCAGCACCATGACGGAATGGGCCGTTCCATCCGGCATTGTCACGGTGGCGTCGCGTTTCTTCGTTTGCTGACGGCCATGACGCCGATCTTCCGGCAGATTGAGGACATGCCGGTTGGCCAGCCAGGTCAGGATATCGGCAAGTTTGTCCCGTTTTCGCGCCGATGCAACGACCGACATGGCAAAGCCGCCTTCAATGGCGCGGATAATTTTACCTTCGACACGGCCGATATGATCGATATAGGCGATGACCGATTCGCCGGCCGCGCCCGCATAAGCGCTGATGATGGATGCGCCGCCAGGTGAAAAATTGACGATCTGGCATGGGTATTCACGCCGATTGGCGAACATGCAACGGCCCAGCAAATTCACCTTGACGCGACTGTGGCGTCGGCGGTCAACATCCTCAAGCGGGGCGGTTATTGGCGCGTCCAAGCCTGACATTCAAATTACCTGCAAATAGAGCCACGGCGATGGCTTTCCCAATTCCGCCGCGACCCTACGAGCTTATCGTTAATATCAGGTAAGCGAACACGCTATTTTCCGCCGTTCAAGACCGCCAGGTGGCCGTAATGTTTACGGATATGCGAGGCCCGGGGAAGGGGCGGCAGCCGGTGGGTGATATCACGTGGCTGCAGAAACGCCTTGTCGCGTTCTTCCAGCACCCGGACCGTGCGCAATGTCTGGGCGACGATCCGGTCGCGAACCCGGTTGGTTTCTTCATGGCCGCCAATGCGTACAAGTGCGCCGATCGCCTGGTCGATATTTGTTTCGCCGCGCAACGGCAGGATCGTGAGTTCGTAATTGATCATGCCGCCGCCCGCGGTCTCTGCCGCAACGCCGACAACAAATCCCAGCCCGGTTTGCACCATCTGAGAGAAGTTGACCTCGATTTCCCTGCGCTCGTCGATTGACCAGGCCAGCAGAAAACTGTCGCCGGTGAGGTCCCGACCATAGCGGTTTGCGATATTTGAGCCGCAGAACCGGAAAAACGGTTCGCCGGATTTATCCAGCTGGATCAGGAACGTGTCGACAAGCTTTCTTCCCAGATCGTAGGGCTCGATTGCAGCGCGTTCGGGAACATTGTTTTCCCCCCGGCGCCGGTTCCAATATTCGAACAGTTCACGGCTGATTTTATGTTTCATTTTGGGTCATACTCCACTCTCGCTATTGCGGCTGTGCCAATTCGACACAAATCCGCAGTCCCGAAAATATCGTTGCATGTCCCGTGCCAACGGGGTTTTCAGGCGAGAATTGTGGTTTACTGTCGGACTTTGTTGAGGAAAATTTAACCTTAACGGATGGTAAATGTTGCTTCTCTGTTCAAACCGTGTGAGTTAGCGACATCCACATTGACTACGCCAAAGCTCGGGGACAGGGAGAGTTGGGGCGCACGAAAGAGCCGCCGGCGGGGACCGGCGGCTTTTTCATTTCCTGCAGGCTTGAATAGCGCAGGTTTTAGGGCCAATGACGGATGATGAAACCAAATCCGGCGATCTTCAATATTCCGGCCGTTGTCGGCTGGATGATCGTGTTGATGGTGCTGATACACCTTTTTCGCAATGTCGTTGATGCGCGGTTGGCCACCGAGTTCCTTTATCGGTTCGCTTTCATACCCGCGCGCTACGGCGCCGACTTCTTTCCAGGCGGGACGCCTGCCCGGTACTGGTCCGTATTGAGTTATGCGTTTCTGCATGGCAATCTTGAACATCTGGCACTTAATTGTTTGTGGATGGCGTGCTTTGGCAGCGCGTTGGCCCGGCGGTTTGGCCCGTTGCGGTTTCTTGTCATCGCTGTTCTGGGAGTTGCAGGCGGTGCGGCCGTGCATTTTGTTGCAATGCCCAATGACGCCACGCCGATGATCGGAGCGTCAGCCGGAGTATCGGCGATGATGGCTGGTGCGCTGCGTTTCATCTTCGTTGCCGGCGGTCCGCTTGCAGCCGGGCGGAGTGATCCGCAATCTTACAATATTGCGGCGCCGACATTATCGGTTGTGCTTTCAAACCGAAGTGTTTGTGTCTTCGTCATATTCTGGTTGGCGATAAATCTGGCGATGGGGTTCCACAATTACCTGTATTTCGGGGCTGGTGCCGGGATCGCCTGGCAGGCCCATATTGGCGGATTCCTGGTTGGGTTATTGATATTCCCGCTGCTCGATCCGCATTCAGTCCGGCCGGAAAACTCGTCGATCTGACTGGAATTTGCCACGGTTGAGGCGTAGACTTGCGTAAACGAGCCGGCCAGGCCGTTTTGCCAGCCGGCAGTTTGGACTTCATTCAAGGAGGTGCCAATGAAAGTCGCTTGGATATTGAACGAAAAGGGTGGCGATGTCGAAACGGCCGGCGCGGACACGCCGGTCAATCGCATTGCCGCGTTACTGGCTGAAAAGAATATCGGTGCGGTGGTCATCAAGGATGGTGACCGGCTGGCCGGGATCCTGTCGGAGCGCGATATCGTCCGCGCCGTCGCGCAGGACGGCGTCGGTGCCTTGCAGGAGAAAGCGGGTACTTACATGACCGCCGAAGTGACAACCTGCACCCGCAATGACACATTGAACGATGTCATGCAGAAAATGACATCAGGGCGCTTCCGCCACATACCGGTTGTCGAAGACGGCAATTTGATCGGCATTGTTTCGATCGGCGATATTGTCAAACGGCGCATTCAGGAAGTCGAGCAGGAAGCCCGTGATATGCGCGATTATATTGCCATGGCCTGATTGCCGGTTGTTCACCGGCATTCGGGGGTCAGTCGGTATTGTGGGCTTCCAGTCGCAATCCGGATGTACTGTCTGAATCCGGCACGATGGTTCGGTAGAAACAGGTGTTCCGGCCTGTATGACAGGTCTGCTGAGGCTTCTGCAGCGTGACGGCAAGGAGAACCGTGTCCTGGTCGCAATCGATTTTTGCGCTGACGACACTTTGCAGCGCACCGGAGGTGGCGCCCTTTTTCCACAGCTCCTGCCGCGAACGGCTCCAGTAATGGGCGATGCCGCTTTCGATGGTCTTTTGCAATGCCTCAAGATTCATCCAAGCCATCATCAGAACGGCGCCGGACTTATCGTCGACGGCAACACAGGGGATCAACCCGTCAGCATTGAATGCAGGCAGGAACTGTTCCGTTTCTTCAATTGAAATTGACGTCATTTGCACAGACGATCCGTTTTGGCTGATGCAGGTCAGGCGGCACGGACGAGGCTGAGAAATTTTTCCCGTTCGGCGGGATCATCATGAAAGATGCCGGTAAAACGCGACGTCATCGTCGAGGCGCCGGATTTCTGAACGCCGCGCATCGACATGCACATATGCTCCGCTTCGATCATCACGGCGACACCGCGGGCGCCCAACTCATCTTCCAGCGCATTGGTGATCTGCGCGGTCATTGCTTCCTGGGTCTGCAGGCGGGCTGCAAAGGCGTCGACCAGCCGGGCGAGTTTGGATAGGCCGACAACCCCGTCGGTGGGGTAATAAGCGATGTGGGCCTTGCCGAAAAACGGCAGCATATGGTGTTCGCAATGGGAATGGAACGGAATCTCACGCACCAGGACCATATCCTGATAACCCTCAACATCGGAGAACTGGCGTTCCAGAATTGTGCTTGGATCCTTGCCGTAGCCGGCATAGAGCTCCTCAAACGCCTTGGTTACGCGTCGTGGCGTATCGATCAGGCCTTCCCGACCGGGATCATCTCCGGTCCAGGCAATAAGCGTTCGTACGGCTGCCTCGACCTCTTCGCGCGCCGGGCGTTGTGTTGTTTCGCTTTTTTCCTTTGGCGTCAGCGTTTTCACGACTGCATCCATCGGCCTGTCCTTCCAGTTACCGGCGTTTGCCGGTTTTCGTTCATTTCATTCGGTTTTGGGTGTAGAAAATACCCGTTACTCCACCCTATATAGGCTTTGACGTGCATTTGCCCATCTAAAAATCATACGGACAGCGAGCGATGATCGACGATATATACAATGCCAGAATACTGGAATTTGCCGGTAATATTCCGCGCATTGGCCGGCTTGATCATCCCGATGCGTCGGCCCGGGCGCATTCGCGCCTGTGCGGCTCCACGGTTACCGTCGACCTGAAACTTGAAGACGGAAAGGTCAGCGACTTTGCCCACGATGTCAGGGCCTGTGCGCTCGGTCAGGCTTCCGCGTCGATCATGGCGCAGAATATCATCGGTTCGACGCCGGACGAACTGCAGAAAGTCCGTCAGACGATGTGGTCGATGCTGAAAGAGGGCGGCCCGGCACCATCTGGCCGCTGGGGCGATCTCAAATTTCTTCAACCCGTACGCGATTACAAGGCCCGGCATGCCTCGACCATGTTGACGTTTGACGCAGTTGTCGATGCGTTGGAACAGTACGGCTGTCTTGATGCGCCGAGAGACGGCGCTGCCGCCTGATCAGCTCATGTCAGATAAAGTTTCGGCATCAGATTTTCGCCAATCCGTCAGCGCAAGGATAGCGCGGCTGCTGATCCGCGCCTATCAGCTGACGCTTTCGGCATTTTTCGGCCGCACATGCCGGCATCTGCCGACCTGCTCGGAATATGCCGACCAGGCGATCGCCGCATTTGGTCTTTGGGCCGGCGGATGGATGGCGCTTGGCCGGTTGTGGCGTTGCCGTCCGCTGGGCAGTCATGGTTATGATCCGGTGCCCGACACCTTGCCAGCAGACGGCCGCTGGTATACGCCGTGGCGCTACGCCCGCTGGCGATCGGAATTCTGATCCGCGCGGTCTGTTCGACAGGTTTTAATTCGTCCATCTCCGGTACGTCCGGCCAATCCGAAACGTAATTTCCCATGATCTCCATTTCTTTTCCCGACGGCGCAAAACGCGAATTTCCTGAAGGCGTATCCGGCGCAGATATTGCCGCTTCTATTTCCAAGTCGTTGGCAAAACGAACGATTGCGATGAAGCTTGATGGCGAACTCTGCGATCTTTCAGATGCGATCGACAGGGATGCATCGATTGAACTGGTGAGCCGCGATGATCCGGAAGCACTGGAATTGATCCGGCATGATTGCGCCCATGTTCTTGCCGAAGCGGTGCAGGAACTCTTTCCGGGCACGCAGGTGACGATCGGCCCGGTGATCGAAAACGGATTTTATTACGACTTTTTCCGCAACGAGCCGTTTTCGACCGATGATTTCGAGGTCATCGAAAAGAAGATGACGGAAATCATCGGCCGAAACGCGGCTTTTTCGAAAGAGGTCTGGGATCGCGAACGGGCAAAGCAGGTTTTCGCCGACAAGGGCGAGCGCTTCAAGGTGGAACTGGTCGATGCGATCCCGGAAGACCAGGATCTGCGGATCTATTCACAGGGCGAGTGGTTCGATCTGTGCCGGGGTCCGCATATGCCCTCTACCGGCCGGGTCGGCAGTGCTTTCAAGCTGATGAAGATTGCCGGCGCCTATTGGCGCGGCGATGCGCAAGGACCCCAGTTGCAGCGCATCTACGGTACCGCCTGGCGCGATGACAAGGAACTCAAGGCGTATCTCAACATGCTTGAGGAAGCCGAGAAGCGCGATCACCGCCGGCTCGGCCGGGAAATGAACCTGTTTCATATCCAGGAAGAAGCCCAGGGCATGGTCTTCTGGCACCCCAAGGGCTGGACGATATGGCAGGTCGTTGAAAATTACATGCGCCGCCGGCTTGATGCCGCCGGTTACCAGGAAGTCAAAACACCTCAGCTTGTCGACCGCAGGCTGTGGGAGGAATCCGGCCACTGGGAGAAGTTCCGCGAACACATGTTCATCGCCGAAGTCGATGAGGGCGGCGAAGGCAGGGACGAAGACAAGCGGATTTCAGCACTGAAGCCGATGAATTGCCCGTGCCATGTCCAGATCTTCAACCAGGGTATCAAGTCCTACCGGGATCTGCCGCTCAGGATGGCCGAATTCGGCTCCTGTCACCGGTATGAACCGTCCGGGGCGCTGCACGGCATTATGCGCGTGCGCGGTTTCACCCAGGACGACGCGCATATTTTCTGTACCGAGCCGCAGATCGCTGCCGAGACCGAGATATTCTGCGCGCTGCTGTCGTCGATCTACAAGGATCTGGGTTTTGAAAAATTCAGAATCAAGTTTTCCGACCGGCCGGAAAAACGTGCCGGTTCGGATTCAACCTGGGATCAGGCGGAAGCAGCGCTCCTGGATGCCACGAAGGCGGCGGGCATCGACGTCGAGCTCAATCCGGGCGAGGGTGCATTTTATGGCCCGAAACTGGAATTCGTGCTCACCGATGCCATTGGCCGGGAATGGCAGTGTGGCACGTTGCAGGTCGATTTCGTTGTGCCAGGACGGCTGAATGCCAATTATATCGGCGAGGACGGCGAGAAACACCGGCCGGTGATGCTGCACCGGGCGATTCTCGGCTCATTTGAACGATTCATCGGCATCATGATCGAAGATTCCGCTGGCCGCCTGCCACTCTGGCTGACGCCGGTGCAAATTGTCGTGGCGACGATTACATCGGATGCGGATGATTACGGCCGTCAGGTCTGTGAAAAACTGGTGGCGGCGGGGCTGCGCGCGGAGCTGGATATCCGCAATGAGAAGATCAATTACAAGGTGCGCGAGCATTCGGTTGCCAAGGTGCCGGTGATGCTCGTTGTCGGCAATCGCGAAGCTGAAGACGCGTCGGTTTCCATGCGCCGGCTTGGATCGAAGGACCAGCAGACCCTGTCGCTCTCCGATGCGATCGATCTGTTGACGGCTGATGCAACGCCGCCGGACCTGAAGGCCGGTTGAACCGCGATCAGCCCTTGTTTTCCTCAGTCTGCACGAGAACGTCTTTCAGCCGGACCTCGACATCCCGGTTCAGGCCGGGCTTGATGGCAAAATCTCTGGCGAAGGTCCGGTCGCGGTAGCGGGCGACGGCTGTATAGATCCCTTCGGCAAGGATGATCGTGGGAAACGCGCCGACACTCTGGTGTAATGTGTCGCCGCCCTTTGTCAGCACTGTCCAACGTGTGTTGGCAAGGGCTTCCCCACCTTCGTTTTCCACCAGTTTGAATGTCACTTCCGCCCCTTTGTGACGGATCGTTGCATCGGTCAATTTGCCGGCATAGACCTCGATATCGGCCCTGACGACCGCGTTGACGAACCCGTAGCGACTGACAACATTATAGGTGCCGGCGCTCAGCCGGACGATCTTGTTTTGCTTGGCGCTCGGCAGCACAACGGTCCGGCCGCCATAATCGTCTTCCTGGGAAATTTCGAAGGTGACCTGATCGGATTCAATTGTCTGATTGTCGCCGACGATCGCGTCGAGCCGCAGGCCGCCGGCGTCAAGGATAAAGGCCTCGGAAACGGTGTGGTCGATCACTTTCAGGCGCTTCGTGCCTCCAGCGCGGCCGTAGGCGCCATGCACCAGATATTCGCCCTTCGGCAGTGTCAGCCAGACAGTCCCGCCACTGGCCTCTGCGACCAGGGGCAGTTCGCCGTCTGCCCCGGGTTCGGCGCTGAATACGCGCCAGGATACGCCTGTGTCGATCGGCGGCGTGTCGGCCGTCATCTGCGCACTCAGGCTGACGTCGAAACTTGGTCCGACCAGTTTCGAACCGACGGAATCAGCGGGTGCGAAAGCGAGCGGATCCTTCAGGATCTCGCCCAGGTCCGGGAGCGGCACCTGTTCGGTGCTCACAACGCCGCCCAGATTGTCGCTCTGGGGCGCCAGCAGATTGGTCGGCTGATCCGAGTCCTGGGCATTCGCGATCAGCGGAGCCAGACAGATTAGCAATGCTAGAAGAGGTGTACGGACCTGGTTCATTGACTTCATTCTCTAACTGTTGTTCCAAGCTTGGTAATCTGCCAACGATGGTGATTTCAAGACCCGACTGCAATCTTCCCGCAATCCAGAGATATTCCGAACCGAGACGTACCATCCCGCGCCAACGCCTAAGCCTGTCAGAAGGGCCAGATGACCGAAACCTTAAAAGACTATCTTTCCAGCCGGCGGACAGTGCCTGCGGCGCAATTGAACGAACCGGGACCGGATTCGGATACCGTCAGCGAAATCCTGAAAATAGCCGCCCGGGTTCCCGACCACGGCAAACTCGCACCGTGGCGCTTTATTGTCTACGGCAAGGCGGATCGGGTCGCGTCCAGCGGCTGGCTGGTTTCGCGCGGCGAACAGGTTTCAAGCCATGGCGCAGCCGGTCCTGAGGCCGAAAAAGCCCGCCGGTTTGCCCATGCGCCAGTGGTCATCGGCGTGGTGTCGTCACCGCGTGATCATCCGAAAATCCCGTTGTGGGAACAGCAATTGTCAGCCGCGGCTGTCTGCCTCAATCTGATCCATGCCGCCCATGCCTTCGGGTTTTCCGCCCAATGGCTGACAGACTGGTTCAGCTATGACGCCGATGCGGCGGCCTTTCTCGGTGCCGGAAACAATGAACGGTTTGCCGGGTTTGTCCATATCGGCACGCCATCCGTATCGCCAACCGAACGCGACCGGCCCGATATCGCGGCAATCACGACGCACTGGCGTCCGGAAAAAGGTTCCTGAGCCCATGCATTATACGCCCGCAGCAGGCGATCACGGCCTGCCATTCGATCCGTTCAAGGCAATTGTCGCGCCACGGCCGATCGGCTGGATCGCCAGCCATGACAGAGCAGGCCGGCTCAATCTGGCGCCCTACAGTTTTTTCAACGCGGTTTCCACCAACCCTCACATTGTGATGTTCTCCTCCGAGGGCATCAAGGACAGCGTCACCAATATCGAGGCGACCGGAGAATTCGTCTGCAATCTGGCCACCTTCGACCTGCGCCACGCCATGAATGAAACATCGGCGCCGCTGCCTTATGGCGAAAGCGAATTTGACGCTGCAAAGCTGGAGACGGCGGCAAGCGTCAGCGTCTCCGTACCGCGGGTTGCGGTCGCGGCTGCGGCGCTGGAATGCGTGCTGATCAAGTCCGACCACATCAAGGGGGTGGACGGGCAATGGTCGGGCTCCGTTGTGGTTTTCGGTGAAGTGACCAGTGTTTACGTTGCCGATCACGCCATCCGCGACGGCCGGTTCGATATGGCAACGGAAAAGACGCTGGCGCGCTGCGGTTACCGCGATTATGCGGTGGTCGATTCGCTGATTGAACTCAGCCGGCCGGCCGGCACGCCCGAGGGCGTGCGTTAAAATTCGCCATCTCAGGATTCAATTCCGGCACGCTCAAGCGTACGGCGGGCGGCGAGAAGGTGCGGCCGGTCGAGCATTTTTCCGTCCAGGCCGACAACGCCGGGATCGCCGGCGGCCGCAAACGCGCCGATGATCCGCCTTGCATTGGCAATGGCTTGCGGCGAGGGCGTGAAGATTTCGTTGATCGGTGCGACCTGAGCGGGATGGATCGCCAGTTTGCCGCAAAACCCGTCCTTTTCCGCAACCTCCGCTTCGCGGCGCAGGCCGTCGAGATCGCGGAAATCGGTATAGACCGTGTCGATGGGAATAATTCCGGCGGATACGGCGCCGAACAGGCAGAGATTGCGGGCAAGCTGAAACGGCTGTCTCCAGTCGCCAGCGGCATTCTTGTTGCCCGCAGCACCGATATCGGCGGCCAGATCCTCGCCGCCCCAGGTCAGGCCGGACAGGCGGCGGCTGGCGCCGGCGTAACTGCCGAGGCCGAAGATCGATGCCGCCGTTTCCGTTGCGATGGCAATGATGCGGGTCTGGCCGTCTGTCAGGTCGTGCAGCGCTTCGCGCACGGCGATGCGGGCGTCGAGCAGGGTGACATCGGCGCCGCTCGCTGATTTCGGCAGCACGATGCCATCCGGGCCTGCGGTCATGACGCTGTCGAGATCATTGTCGCTCAGCCCCGAATCCAGCGCGTTGATGCGGACGTAAAGGCGCGGGCGGCTTGCAAGCGGCGCCGTGGCTTTCAGGAAATCAAGGCAGGTCCGGCGTGCTGAGGCCTTGGCGTCCGCTGCGACGGAATCTTCAAGATCGAGGATCAGCGCGTCAGCGCCGCTTGCAAGCGCCTTGTCGAGCTTGCCGCTGTCGTCGCCTGGAACGAATAAAAGCGATCTCATCATCTGTCCCTGTCTCTCGTTTCAGGCCGGCTTGCGGCGCATGAAGGCATGGCGCAGGCATTCGGCAACCAGGATATCGTCCTGATTGAAGGTCTTGTGGTGAAATTCGACGATGCCGGCATCCGGCCGGGATTTCGATTCGCGCGTGCTGATGATTTCCGATGTGACATGCACGGTATCGCCCTGAAACAGCGGGTGCGGGAAGCGCACCTCTTTCATGCCGAGATTGGCGATCGTGGTGCCCACAGTGGTATCGGTGACCGCAATGCCGATCATCAAACCCAGCGTGAACAGCGAATTCATCAGCGGCTGGCCCCATTCCGTCTGGGTTTCGCAAAAATGGCGGTCGATGTGCAGCGGCTGCGGATTCAGGGTCATGTTGGAAAACAGCATATTGTCCATTTCCGTCACCGTCCGGCGCAGTTCATGCTGGAAGGTCTGGCCGACCGAAAACTCCTCAAAATAAAGGCCTGGCATCGATTTTTCCCCTTGTCTGATTCCAAACCACCATAAAGGTGCAAAAAAAATGCAGAAAGAGACAAGTGATTAACCGGAATGAACCAATCATTAAGTATCGGGATTGCACGATAGCGCTGTGCCGATTCCGGCTGGGGTACGCTGATGATCATTGAACGCTTCCTGCAATGGGTGAGTGACGCGCCGAAGTCCAAACGCGCCGAGGCTGCTCATGCCTTGGCTCGCTCGTATTTGCATTCCGCGCTCGCGCCGGAAGAACGCGACGGCGTGGAAGCGGCGATGACGGTTCTGCTCGACGACAATTCGACCGATGTGCGCGCAGCGCTTGCCGATGCGCTTGCCGACAGCGACAAGGCTCCGCACCATATCATTCTGTCACTGGCCGGCGATCAGTCGCGGATTGCGGCGATCGTGGTGGAACGCTCGCCGGTGCTGCTCGATTCTGAACTTGTCGACATGATTGCGACCCGGGAATTGGCGATCCAGATCGCCATTGCCCGCCGACCTGTGGTCACGCGGGCCGTGTCGGCCGCGCTGTCTGAAGTCGCGCCGGCAGCCGTGTGTGTCGAGGTTTTGTGCAATTCAGGCGCGCGGCTGGCCCGGTTCTCGCTCGACCGGATCATCGACCGCCATGCCGACGATCCGCATTTGCGCGACACCCTGCTGTCGCGCCAGGACCTGCCGGCGGATATCCGCCAGATCCTGCTCAACCGCTTTGTCTGCAATCTGAAAGATCTTGTCGTGGCGCGCAACTGGCTCAGCAATGACCGTGCCGACCACGTCACCAACGATGCCCGCCAGCGGGCGCTGATCTCCATTGCGCTGGGGTCGCCGGAAACCGATCTGGCCAGCCTGGTCAAGGCGCTGTCTGCATCGGGCGAATTGAATTCAGGGCTTCTGATCCGTGCCGTCGCCAGCGGCAATACCGCATTTTTCATCGAAGCGCTCGCCAGTCTGGCCGATGTGCCGCGCGACCGGGTGCAGGCGCTGGTCATGTCGGGCCGCAATTCCGGCATCCGGGCGATCATGGACAAGGCCGGCTTGCCGGACAAGACCCATCCGGTGTTTACCGCCGCCATCGGCGTGATGCGCGACGCCGAACACGAGCCGGGGCCGCGCAACGATTACCGCCGCGCCACGCATCTCATCGACGCCATCGTCAGCCAGTACGGTTCCAAACCGGACCGGGACCTCGATCAGATCCTGGCGCTGCTCAGGCGCGTGGCGACCGATGCGCGGCGCGACGCGGCGCGCGGTTATGTCTCCCAGGTGATGCAGGCGGCGTAAGGGTTTCCCGCTTCAGTAGCGGAACTGCTCGGCCAGGATACGCTCGTCCCAGGAATGTCCGGCGTCGAACATGATCAGGCATTCCGCCGCCTTGTTCTCGTGGATCGTCACGGCCTGGATGCTCTTGAACTCGACATGATCGGCGACCGCGTTGACCGGCCGTTTTTCCGCTTCCAGCACGTCGATGGCGACGCTGGCATGATCGGGCAGCAGTGCCCCGCGCCAGCGCCGCGGCCGGAAAGGGCTGATCGGGGTGAGCGCCAGCAGCGGCGCGTTGATCGGGATAATCGGGCCGTGCGCGGACAGGTTATAGGCCGTCGAGCCGGCCGGCGTCGCCAGCAATATGCCGTCACATATCAGTTCTTCCAGCCGCACCTTGCCGTCGATGGAAATGCGCAGCTTGGCCGCCTGATAGGACTGGCGCAGCAGCGAGACCTCGTTGATCGCCTGGGCGGTGATCGTGCCGCCGTCCTCGGCGGTGACGCTCATGGTCAGCGGATGGATGGTCTCCGTCTTGGCGGCGGCAAGGCGTTCGCGCAGCCGGTCGGGATTGTATTCGTTCATCAGGAAGCCGACCGAGCCGCGGTTCATGCCGTAGATCGGCTTGCCCATGTTCATGAACCGGTGCAGCATCTGCAGCATCAGGCCGTCGCCGCCCAGCGCGACGATGACATCGGCATGTTCGGGTGCGATATCGCCGTAATCGGCGCGCAGGCTTTCCGCCGCCGCCATTGCTTCCGGCGCTTCGCTGGAAAGGATGGCAATCGACCTGGCATCGATATCTGAGACTGGACTGTGCATGGTCTTTCCGCCGTAGCACGGGCCAGAGCGCAGGCAAAGCGGCGATTGGCCGGGCCGGGCCGGCGGGCGCACCGGACGGCCGGCGGGAGCCGGTGCGTACTGGCCGGGCGGGCAAACCCGCAAAACCCCGGACAGAGCCCATGGATGGCCTGAATATCGAGCGAAACTAACGACTTGCCGGCAGTTCTGCAAACCGGCATTCATCACCTTGTGGACAGGCGGATTTCGTTTTGCCGATAGGGGCTTGGAATGGGGCCTTCAGACGTTAGTGTGGCAGCCGACAGACAGAAAACGGCGCGGAGACGAGACCATGAGCGACCAGGTATTGAGCGAGATTTCGGACGGCATCCTGCTGGTGACACTGAACCGGCCGGAGGCACGCAACGCGCTGACCTTCGACATGTATGACCGGCTGGCGGCGATCTGCGCCGACGAGGCGGCGGGCGACGATGTCAGGGCGATGATCATCACCGGGGCGGGCGAAAAGGCGTTTGCCGCCGGCACCGACATTTCCCAGTTCCGCGATTTCAGGACCGAGGCCGACGCGCTCGGCTACGAACAGCGGATCGAGGCTGTGCTCAACGCGGTGGAAGCCTGCCCGGTGCCCACCATTGCGGCGATCTCCGGCGCCTGCACCGGCGGCGGCGCCGGCATTGCCGCGGCCTGCGACCTGCGCATCGCCGCCGCCAATGCACGCTTCGGCTTTCCCATTGCCCGCACCCTGGGCAACTGCCTGTCGATGGCCAATTATGCCCGCCTGACCAGCCTGATCGGCGCCGGCCGGGTGATGGACGTGATCCTGACATCGCGGCTTGTCGGCGCTGAGGAGGCAGCGTCGATCGGGCTGATCTCGCAAGTGCTGGACGGCCACGAAACACTGATGGCGCGGGCGCGCGAACTGGCAACGACCGTCGGCGGCCACGCGCCGCTGACCATGCGGGCGACCCGCGAGGCGCTGAAGCGCCTGCGCGAGGGCCGCAGCGACGGCGCCGACCTGATCACCATGTGCTACATGAGCGCCGATTTCTGCGAAGGTCTGGAGGCGTTCCTGGCGAAACGCCCGGCGGTCTGGACGGGGCGGTGAGGGCGAAGGGGCGGTGGGGGCTGGTTTGTCCCCGGAGCGGACAATAGGATGAAAGTTGGTTTGGTCGGCTAATGCCCCACAACAGATACTCGGCGCATCTCCGCAAATGCCCGCATTGGGCGGGGAGCGTGAATTCGCTGCAGGTGCTGTTTTAAACGGCGATTGCGAGAAAGCGGACTTACAACGGGCATGGTATCCGCACACCATTCCAAATTGCGAAGGTCAGGTCTGAGCCGATTGTGTTGAAAAAGTCGGAAACCTGTACTTGGTGACTGTTCTTGCTCGATAAATCGAAATCCGATTCCGGTAGGCGGTCTCGTGTGAAATGCGCTTCTAATTTTTCCCCCGCAAAATCACCTGGCGGACTTTTTCAACACTATCAGCCCGTTCGAGACCTTCGATCGATGTCGCAGACGCGATAATCCTATGGGAATCGAATGCGTAGGTTTGACCCATCTCAGAACAAGCGTGTGATGGGTATCTATACAGTTACTCAGGCGATCGGGATCAAGCTTCCAGTACTATCTGTGTTCTATAATGTTTATTTATACCTCATCGGTTAGCGTCTCCAATATTCGGATATTTTTCAGAACTTCTGTAGCGAGCCGAGTTAGTCATTTATTTGAAAGAGGGCAAAGTTAGGGAAGAAACGATGCATGCAATCGCAGATACCGACCGTCTTGTGGCGGATGGGACCATTACACCGGAACAGGCCCGAACGATTGAGGCCCGCGCTCATGAAGCGATGGTCATGCTTGGCATCAACACCCTGCTTTGCCTTGGCATAATTGCGGCCACGGCGGGACTAATCTTCTGGCTGGCTAGTGCGATGGCGGTTGCGGTCTGCGGTACGCTAGCCCTTGCCGCTGGGGCTTTAATCCTCGCCCGCGGCGGCGAGCGCTTCCGCATGTTCGGCAATGCTGCGGCTCTGATCGGGGCGGGCATGCTGATCGGTGGAGCGGCGGTTGAGCTTGTTGCCAAATACGAAAACATCGCGGGCTGGGCAATGACCGTCGCCGGAGCCGTGATCACGCTGTTCGCCGGATGGGTAATGTCCCGCCCGGATCCCAGCTCCCGTTTTGTAACCGGGTCGATCTTGCTCATGGGGCTTGCCATGCATGTGGCGGGGCTTGGTTACCTTTTGGGTCAGCACGAAATTTCCGGCCTACCGATTAGCCTCTTCTACCTTTATGCCGCGGGAGCCATCGCCGGGGCCGGTTGGCTGACCAATGTCCGACTGGTGAGTGCGCTGGCCGTCGTGCCCTTTGCCCACGCGCTGGACACGGGGACATTCTATTTCCGCGCGTCCTACGTGTTCTTTTCGCCCGAGTCCGAGCCAACGCTTTCGATCCTTCCGATGGCGCTGCTGATTGGGCTTTGCCTTTGGCTGGCCCCGCGAGTTGGCGAACGCACTGCGCGCCATGCCCGGGTATTGGCGGTTCTGGCTTTTGTCGTGGCCAATCTCTGCGCGTTGCTTGGTTCGCTCTTGGGCGATGTTGTAGGGGATACGTTTTGGGGGCCGGGATCATTTTTTACCGCGGATATGAGCTGGCCGGATTACAAAACCGCGCAAGATGAATTCGCGCAAACCGCGCTGGTTCTTTCTGAGCAGTTCTATTCAGTGCTTTGGGCAGTGGCACTCGCGGGCTTGGTGCTTTGGGCCGCCCACCGCAACCAGCGCGGACTGTTCAATGCGGCCCTGACGTTCGGCGCTATCCATGCTTATGCGCAATTGTTCGAGAGCTTCGCAGACGAACCGCTTGCCTATGTGATTGGTGGTCTGGCCGCAATCCCGCTTGCCTGGGGCATGTGGCAGCTGAACCACTGGATAGTCGAACGGAGGGAACAATCAGCCAGTGCTGGAATGACATAGCACCGACCGGCAAGACGCCATTTAGATCGCAGAGCCCGTCTGAGCGTGTTTCTGTATAAGATCTGCAAGCGAAATTCCGAATGTCCCCTATTGGCGGTGGGCTCAACGGATGACCGCAACACTTTAGTCTTTGAACAAAGATGGAGTGTTGGACATGAAGTATCGTCGTCGCATCTATTATTCGGCTGCACAGCGAGCAGAGATTTGGGATCGCTGGCAACGCGGGGAATCAATGAGTTCAATTGGCCGTGCGTTTGACCGGCAGTCGTCCTCGGTGTTTTC
>CAMYKZ010000029.1 GCA_947259045.1 uncultured Afifella sp. | reverse complement strand
CCGACGGCATAGGGCACGGCTTCGGGCCGCCGGAACAGGGTGCCGAGGATCGTCGCCACCAGGCCGAACGTCGCGACGACTTCGGCAAACCATTGCGCACCACCCGTGCGGGAAGTGGTGGAGAGTTGAAACACGTTTTCCTCAAACATCAGGTGAGCAGCCAGCATGCCGATCAGACCGCCGGCGACCTGGGCGGCGACGTAGGGCAGGGCCTCGCCGGCAGGCATCTGCTTGCGCAGCACGAAGGCCAGCGTCACGGCCGGGTTGAAGTGGGCGCCGGAGAGCGGACCGAACATCAGGATCAGGACGACAAGGATGGCGCCGGTCGGGATCGTGTTGCCGAGCAGGGCAATCGCCACATTACCGCCGGCCAGGCGTTCAGCCATGATGCCGGAACCGATGACGGTCGCCAGCAGAAATGCGGTGCCGATCAGTTCGGCTGCCAGGCGGCGATTGAGAGCGAATGGCGGCATGTGCAAGCGGGGTTGGATTGCAGAGATGGCTGGAAAGATTTCCGATTGGAGCGCCAGTCTGTCACATTTTTATGACACCGGCCAATCTTATTGGATTGTGCCTGAAAATGTACTTTTGGCAAAAAAAGCCCGGCGCCAGGCGCCGGGCACGATCGGTAACAGGCGCGGAATTACATATCCTTGCTGCCGATTTCGACAATCATCTTGTAGGTCTCTTCGCCCCATTGGTTCGTACCGAGTTTGTCGCGAACCGATTGTGTTGCGGCAATGAATTCAGCCTTGTCAGGGTAGGTAACGGTGATACCGCGCTCTGTCATATCGGCGAGGAATTTTTTCTGCTGATCCGGCAACAGGCCCTTCACCAGTTCCTGCGATGCCACCTGCGCCTTTTTCACCATCGCCTTGTGTTCGTCCGACAGTCCGCTCCAGAAAGGCTCGCCGATCATCACGTAGGCCGGCTTGTCGATATAATCGACCATGGCGATACCTTTTTGCACCTCATAGAATTTCTGCGCATAGATCGTTTCGATCGGGTTTTCCTGGCCGTCCACGACGCCGGTCTGCAGGGCTGTGTAGACTTCCTTGAACGCCATCGGCGTTGGCTTGGCGCCAAGCGCCGACAGCGATTCCACGTAATAGTCGCGCTGCGGTGCGCGCAGTTTCAGGCCGTTCAGATCCGACATTTTGTTGATGATCTTGTTGGTGCTGATCTGGCGCGGGCTGCGCGGCAGGAAACCGAGCAGGCGCATCTTCCTGGAATCAACCAGCTTCTGGTTCCATTCGTCGCCGATCGGGCTGTTGATGACGGCAGCGTAATTGTTGATGCCCTTCATCAGATAGGGCAGGGCCAGATATTCGATCTCCTTGATGCCCGGATCTCCGCTGGCCATGATCTGCGTTGTGTCCAGGGCCAGTTGGGTGTGCATTTCACGTGGCGTTCCCAATTGATTGCCGGGATAGACGATCACCGTGAAATGACCGTTGGATTCCGCTTCCAGAATCTCCTTGAATTTCAGTGCGCCCAGATGCTGGGCTTCGCCTTCCTTGGCCCACAGGCCATAACGGACATCCACGGCGGAGGCCTGCGAAACGGCGCCAAGGAGCATGACCGCCGAAACGATCAAACCGGTGCGATAGTGTGTGTTCCTTTTTTCCATCTGTCTTCTCCCATGATGAATGTTCAGCCAGACGAGGCCGAACAGGTTAAATCCGAAAGGTCCGCGACTTCGATGATATCCTGTCTTCCGATGGTTGTTAGTCCTTGATGACCTGTGTGTCCGCGTTCTTGAAATGGTTCAGGAACGCGGTTGTGAATTCGACGATATAATCGGCGATCTGTTTGCCGATGTCGGCAGATGAGAGGTTCGGGTCGCCGCCGGCGATGCCGTTCGTGCACCGGTCGGTGATGTCGACAGCCAGATTGACGTCGACGCCTTGAAATCTGACGGCGTTGAGACCCGCCGTCGGCAGTCCGATCATGTCGCCCTTTGCACTATCCGGTTCGATCAGGTCCATGCGCATGAGATCGGGAAACAGGTGCAGATAGACCGATGTCAACGGATCGCCGCCATGGCCGAGCGCCCTGGCGCCGATGCCGGGATGAAATTCCTCCCACTTTTCAGGTGTAATCAGGCGCCAGACATTCAGGCACGGAATGATCACGCCCCATTCTTCCTTGATCTTGCGAATGGTCTGGTCGATCAGCGGATAATTGCCGGAATGGCCATTGAAGATCACCAGATGATCCAGATCGTGGCTCAGGAAATTCTCGCAGATGTCTTCAAGCACAAGGCGAAACGTGTCCGGGCGAAGGGCGATGCCGCCGGGAATGGGCCGGAAATAATCGGCATAACCGAAGGGAATTGTCGGCGCTGCGATGACATCCGCCTGGCTGGCGATCCGGTCTGCCAGCGCTTCGGTGAGCATCCAGTCTCCCATAGGCGCCATCGGGCCCTGTTCTTCCTGCGAGCCGAAGGGCAGCAGGATCGTTGGCTTGTCGGCCAGACGGTCCTGAAACTCGACCCAGGTCATATCCTTCAGCAGATGCTTTTTTTTGCCTGTCATATCTGACCTACCGGACGCCGCTGCCGAACACCATATTCGGTATCCAGAGGCTCAGTTGCGGGAATGCTGCGATGAGAACGACAGCGCCAAACAACGGGATGTAATAGGGAAGCATGGCCCGAACCATGCTGGAAAACGGAATTTCGGCAATGTCCTGGGCAATGAACAGCAACACGCCGACCGGCGGCGTGCCGCCGCCAATGATCAGGACAAAGATCATCAATACGCCGAAATGAACCGGATCGACGCCAAAACTGACGACGACCGGCACGAGGATCGGGGTCAGTACGATTTCCGCCGATGAGGCGATCATGAAAAGTCCGACCAGAAACAGCAGCGCAACCATGACCGCCAGGATCACATTCGGGCTGTCGGTAAACGTACTGAGGAATGAGGCAATGCCCTGCGGCACCTGTTCGCGTATCATGATCCAGCTGAAAGACGATGCAACGGCGATGATGATCAGTACGCGAATGCTGCCCCATGAAACCTTCATCAAGGTTTCCCACAGTTCCGCCAGTCCGACATTACGGTAAACCAGCAATCCGAGAACAAGGCCATAAAGGATCGCGGCAGCAGCAGCCTCTGTCGGCGTAAATACACCGGACAGGATGCCGCCGACGATGATCACCGGGAACAGAATGGCCGGCGACCCCCGCCAGGTGGCGCGCGCCAGTTCCGGCATGCTGGCGCGCGGATAACGCGGATATCCGCGCCGGCGGGCGAGAAACCAGGTAAAAATCATCTGCACGAGTATGATGGTGAAACCGGGCAATATCCCGGCAAGCAGCAGCCGGCCGATGGAAACATCTGCAAGCGCGCCATAGATCACCATGCCGATGGATGGTGGTATGATCGGCCCGACCATGGCCGATGCGACTGTCACGGCAGCGGAAAAACTGGCGTCGTAACCTTCTTTTTTCATGGCCGGTATAAGCACCGAACCGAGTGCCGCCGTGTCCGCCGTTGCCGAACCTGACATGCCCGCGAAAATCATCGAGGCAAATATATTGACCTGCGCCAGCCCGCCATGGATATGGCCGACAAATGCGCGCGCCATGGCGACGATCTTGTCGGTCAGCTTGCAGGCGTTCATCAGTTCGCCGGCCAGATAAAAAAACGGGATGGCCAGAATCAGGAATGAATCCACCGCCGTCGTCATGCGCTGGGTCATCATGGAAAGCGAAATATCGGCAAACATCAGATAAACGACTGATGCGGTGCCCATCGCAAAGACCAGTGGCAATCCGGTCAGCAACAACAACACCAGCAATCCGATTATCATCACCGTCAGCATCGCTATAGGTCCTACATCACACTGTCGTTTTCAGAATCCGCGCTCACCGGTCCGTCGGTTGGCCAGCGCAGCCAGATCCGCAGCACGATGAACACGATCATCAACCCGCCGCCAATCGTTGCCGGAGCGCGATAGGTTGCTTCCGGTAGATCCATGGCGCCGATCGACACGTTCATGGTCAAACCGACAAGCGGAATGGAGTACCAGACAAGAATGCTCAAGAACCCGAGCGCGACCGTGCAGTTGAAAATTCTCAGCGCACGTCTGACCTTGCCCGGCAAACGCACGAAAACAACATCGACACTGAGATGCCGGCCGTCCCAACAGATCACTGCAGCACCGATGAACGTCATCCATACGACCAGGAGCCTGACAAGTTCCTCGCTCCAGATCAAAGGGCTGTCGAGAACGAAACGAAAGAAAATCTGGGAAATCGTCAGGATGACAATGGCGGAGAATGCCATTCCGACAAGAATGCGCAACGGCAGCGCCCAGTCCCGGTCGCGCAATCGTGCTCGGCCAGGCGAACGTTCACCGTGATTTCCGGGTTTCGCTGAAATCTGGAATTCCCCCGTACCAATAGTCTTCAAGTGTATCGGGCGGTTTTTCGCCGGTCAAATATTTTCGAAAATTCGATAAAATACGAAAATATGTTGGACCGGATCGTGTTTGCCGAATAAAACAAGCCCATCACAGAGGTCCCGGCATGCACGACGTTGAACCTGATCTGAATTTCGAAGATCCGCGAATTGATCCGCAGCCGACGACGCTTGCAGTTGCGGCATATGAAAATCTGCGGCGCGATATTCGCAGTGGCAGTTTGTCACCTGGCGAGCCGCTGCGAACCGAATGGCTCAGGAACCGCTATCAGACCGGCGTAAGCCCGCTGCGTGAGGCGCTGGCGAGGCTCGCGGCGGAACATTTTGTAACGGCTGAGGGAAAACGGGGGTTTCGGGTTTCGAAAATTTCCGAGGATGATTTTGATCAGCTCGTCGATATCCGCAAGAACCTTGAGGCGCAGGCGCTGAGATTGTCCATCGCCAACGGCGATGAAAACTGGGAGGCGGTGATTGTCGCCAACTATCACCGGATGACGCGCACAACGCCGCCCGGTCTGAACAGTGATCCGGTGGCCGAGGAAAAAAGGGAGTCGCGGCACCGCAAGTTCCACCATGCCTTGCTGAGCGCTTGCGGTTCGAAGTGGCAATTGCGGTTCCTCGACCAGTTGACCGGCCATCTTGAACGCTATCGCCGGATCATGGCGCCGCGTTCGAAGATTACCCATCTGATAGCGGACGAAATCGAAAAGGAACATCTCCTGCTGATGGAACATGTCATCAACAGGAATGTGCTGACAGCGCTTTCGATACTGAACGATCATCGCCGCCGGACTTACTCGGCAATCAAGAATGAATTCAGAAACCTGAGTGCTGAAACCGAACCGCTTGAGCGCAATGCAGGCATATCAATCCGTTAAACGGGGCAGAGGAACGTGCCGGGTTGCCGGGGGAAATGAACGATGGAACTGCAAAGCCGCCCATTGAACATATTTGTATCCACGCCGCTGGAGCAGGAACACGTGGACAGGATCGGCATGGTCGCGCCGGGATCGGTGTCGATCAACTACAATGCCGCGCTGCTGCCGCCTGTCCGCTATACGGCGGATCACAAGGGTGCGGAGACATTTGTGCGTGCACCTGCGCTCGAAGTACAGTGGCGGGCTGGTCTGGCAGGCGCGGATATCCTGTGGGATTTTCCGCCTGAATCGGCGGATGGGTCCGGAGGCATCGCCCTGGCGCCCAACGTGAAGTGGGTGCAGACGACAAGTTCCGGCGTTGGGCAGATGGTCAGGAATCTGGGTTTGCAAGATACAGATCTACTGATCACGACCGCGCGCGGTATCCATGCCCAGCCACTCGCTGAATTCGTGTTTCTCGGCCTGCTGAGCCATTATAAACAGCGCTGTCACCTGGACATTGAGCAACAGGCGCATCGCTGGCAGCGATTTTGTGGCGACGGACTGGAGAACAAGGTGCTTGCAGTAATCGGCGCCGGTGGCGTCGGGCGCCAGATCATGGCTGTCGGCCGGGCTTTCGGCATGCGGGTGGTTGCGCTGGCCAGTCCCGGTTCATCCAGATCCGCCGCCGAGTTGGGCGCCGACGAAATTTATCCGGCTGCGAAATTGCACGATATGCTGGCTGTTGCTGATGCTCTGGTTCTGAGCGTCCCGCATACACCCGATACCGAAGGAATGATTGACCGGGAGGCGATAGCCGCCCTGAAACCCGGCGCCGTGCTTGTCAATGTCGCGCGCGGCCAGGTTATCGATGAAAACGCAATGATCGAAGCATTGGCGAGCCGGCATATTGCATTTGCCGCCCTGGATGTGTTCGCTGTCGAACCGTTACCTGAGAACAGTGCGCTTTGGGACATGCCCAATGTTCTGATCAGCCCGCACTCGGCGAGCACGGTGGCCGATGAGAACAGACGGATCACCGATATCTTTTGCCACAATCTGCGCTGTTACCTGGACGGGCAATTGGACGAGATGACAAATGTTCTCGACAAGGCCCGCATGTATTAGCGCCCGCAACGGTTTGTCTGCATGACTAGGCCGCTCGTCGCGCGCCCGCTGCATAACCGTCGTGCAGATCCAGGCAGCGCTGAAACCAGAGGCTGACGGGGTCGTCACCGGCAAGCGGCACCGAGCCGTGGATGGTCATCAGCCACATCAGCGGGCCAAGCACGATGTAATCGGCGAAAAGCGGTTTGGCGCCGCCGATAAAATCATGGTGCTGCAGCATGCGCCGGACCGGGAACAGGGCGTTGGTGAGCGCTTCGGTTTCCGCTTCCACGCCACTCTGGGCGTCTTCGATGCTCTTGCCCAGGCGCGGTTCGCGGCTTTGCCGGAAATAGGCCTGATCCGGTTCGTCGAGCACGTCGTGAATATCCTTGATGATCATTTTCCCGACTATGGGATGAATGGCCGATATCGACCAGCCTTCGATCAGCCTGGCTGCGGCGACGACACTGTCGTGGCCGAACAGCGGCGGCCGGTCGGGATATGCGTCGTCGAGATAGGTCGCGATGTCGAACGAATCTTTGACGGTGTGCTCGCCGTCTTCCATAACCGGTATGGTTTTGACATCCGCGCCGATCTTGCCGATTGCCGTGAACGGGGTGGCAATTGATTCAAATTCCAGACCCTTGTGCTTCAGCGCCATCCGGGCCTTCCAGCAATGAGGGCTGAACCGCAGGCTGGTGTCGCGGCCGCATAGATCACGCAGTTTGATGGTCATGCCGATGTCCCTTATTCTCAATCACCTTGTTCCTGTCGGAACGCGGACGTGTATTCAAGAGGAAACTGGCAAGAGAACCCGAATGAAATCGCATTATCAGATGATGGCTGGATACAATGGATGGGCGAACGAAAGAATTTTCGCAGCGGCGCGAAATCTGTCCGACCGGGACTACCGGGCCGATCGCGGTGCGTTTTTCGGTTCCGTCCACCGCACGCTCAACCATGTGCTTGTCGGTGACCGGATGTGGATGCACCGCTTCACCGGCAAGGGACCGACCTATACCGAACTCGATGCGGTACTGCATGACGAATTCCAGCTTCTGCATGCGGCCAGAATGGCTGAAGACGAGCGGATCGTCCAATGGATCGACGGGCTGTCCGACGATCAGCTTACCGGACCCTTCAGCTACCGGACCCTTTCAAATCCGACCGATATCAGCCAGCCGCTGGCCCCGGCTCTGGCGCACTTTTTCAATCATCAGACTCATCATCGAGGTCAGGTCCATGCACTTTTGAGCGGCCTGGATATCGATCCGCCGTCACTCGATCTGATATTGTTTCAGCGCGAAACCGGCATCGGGACGAATGCGTGAGGCGTCAATGATTTACAACGGCGCGCTGAAACGCTAGACCGCCCGCCTTGAACAGATTTCGAAGTGAGCGAAGCCATGGAAAAGACGATCAGAATCGCCGTTCTGGGTGCATCGGGTTATACCGGCGCCGATCTTGTCCGCCTGGCTGCCCGGCACCCGAACATCGAGATTGTCGCGTTGACCGCCAATACTCACGCCGGCAAGCCGATGGCGGCGGTTTTTCCGCATCTGTCAATGCTGCAGCTGCCCGATCTCGTTGAATGGGAGGCCGTCGACTGGACCGGCGTCGATGCCGTGTTCTGCGGCCTGCCGCATGGCACGACGCAGAAAATTACGGCGTCCGTTCTGGCGGCGAATCCGAAAACCCGCATCATCGACATGTCGGCCGATTTCCGGCTGCGCGATCCCGATGTTTATGCCCAATGGTACGGCCACGAGCATTATGCGACCGAATTGCAGGCTGAAGCCGTTTACGGCCTGACGGAGCATTACCGCGACCGGATCAGGACAGCGAGGCTGATTGCCTGTCCGGGATGTTATCCGACCGCGGTACTGACAGCATTGCTGCCGATCGTCGCCGAAGGCCTGGTTGATCCGGCCGATATTGTCATTGATGCCAAATCCGGCGTGTCCGGTGCGGGCAGGGGACCGAAACAGAACACATTGTTCTGTGAGGCCGGCGAGGGGCTTTCACCCTATGCGATTGCCAGCCACAGACATGCCCCGGAAATCGAACAGGAGATCGGCCAGGCTGCGGGAACCAAGCTGCTGGTGAATTTCACGCCGCACCTGATCCCGATGAGCCGCGGTGAATTGTGCACCAGTTATCTGCGGCTCATGCCGGGCGCCAGCGTCGCCGGCCTGCGCGGTGCGCTGGCTGCCCGCTATGGTGATGAAGAATTCGTCCAGGTGCTTGACGAGGGCGTGATGCCCCAGACCCAGAATGTGCGCGGATCGAATTATGTGCAAATCGGCGTCTTTGCCGACCGTATTCCAAACCGGGCGATCGTGATTTCCGCACTGGACAATCTGGTCAAGGGGTCCGCCGGCCAGGCGTTGCAGAACATGAATGTGGCATTTGCCCTGGACGAGACGATTGGACTCCGCCAACTGCCGCTTTTCCCCTGATATCAGAGACTTCGCCTGGTCATCTTGATATAACGGTTCATCAGCTGGCGGCTGATCTCGTTGCCGATATAGGCGGCCTGATCGCCGGCGGGCAGGTCGATTTCGAGTGTGCGGGGTTCTCCGCTCCATTTGGCCTCGCTCCATCGGTCGAAAAGCGCCTGGTCGACCGCGTTGATGGTTCGGATCCGGGTTGCGAGGTCTTCTGGAACATCCGATGGTTTGAGCACCGCGCCGGACGCGGCGTTCCTGACTTTGACATGGTCGGGGATGTCCAGTTCTGCCGACAGGCGGGTGAGGAATTCTGTTGCATGCCGCCAGCTGCCGACAAACCAGAAATCAGCCAGCATAGTGTCGACGGCCGCAAATCGCTGGCGCGAGTCATATTTGAGGATTTTCGGGTAACCGGTGCCGAGATACCGGGTCATCAGGAACCGGCAGATCGGATTTTTCGGCAGTGATTTGATATAGAGTTCCAGCGGGACCGGGCCGCGTCCCGCGCGGGCGGCACCGCGGTTGCGGTGATTATAGAATGATATCACGAAACTGAGCGGATCGCGGATCAGGACGCACGGTCGTGCAGGCCGATCGGGAAAGACGGACGCAACCGACCCGGAGAGAGAATGCCCGCCGACAAAATCAACCCGCTCTGGATCGATATTCGATCGTTCCAGGTCGGTGAAATCACCGCCGAAGTCGCGCAAAAAACCGTGCCGGCGTTTTGCCCGGGCCGCCCGTTCCGGTGCGCTGTCCTCGACATGGTTCTTGACAGTGGTCCCGGCGCATTTGGGAACATGGCAGAACAGATAGACCGGACGTCCGCTGGCGCTCATTGACGCCCCGTTGTGCCGGCGGCGACGAGTGCACTTGCCGCCTGGTGCAATTTCATGTCTTCGCTGTAGAGATCCTCAAGGCGGGATATGTCTGCTGCCGAGAGCGCGATGTCCTTGCGTTCATGAGATTTGTTGTAATGGACCAGACCGACCGGATGTCCGAGTTTTTCTGAAAGCGAGGACACATAGCTGTCGATCTGTTCCAGAGTGCCAAAATGAAAATAGTTCTGAACCAGAAATGCACCGGGGTCATCGCATGTGGCTGAGCCGGTGATAAACCGCGTTGCCCGGTTTGCATAAAGGTCGCGGCGGTCGTGCACATAGGCGATGTAATCGCTGAAATCGTATGTGGCCGCCGCTCTCAGGCGGCCACGGTTATAGAATTTCCGCAGGAACGAACGTTTCTGAAAACCACGCCGGGAATAATAATATTCTGACATCAGCCGCTGGACCGGATCGCGGATAATGGTGATGTAGTCGAATTCAAATCCCGGAATTCTCGGGTCCCCATAGCCGATATGGCCGCGAACAATATCGCCGTGCCTGGCCTTTTG
Source organism: uncultured Afifella sp. (assembly GCA_947259045.1). Classification (GTDB taxonomy): domain Bacteria; phylum Pseudomonadota; class Alphaproteobacteria; order Rhizobiales; family Afifellaceae; genus CAMYKZ01. The sequence goes on along the minus strand of CAMYKZ010000029.1, from coordinate 44,089 downwards.
GGCAATTCGGGCCCAACCCTGGTCTTCGGTCAGCACATTGTGCCGTTTCCACAACCGCCTTATCCGTCCGCGTTCGACACGCAACGTCTCCAGAAAGGAGACGCCGCCATCCGGCTTTGACGGATTCGGCATGGAATGGGTGGTTGCATCCTTCAATGCATCACCAATGATTGTCCGAAGCGTATTGCTGCCGGATTTCGGGATGCGGATTATCACGAAGAGGCGATCTGTGCTCATCGGTTCACGTGCCGAAAATCAGTTGAAAAACAATCCCTCCCGGCGTTCAGAAGAATGAACGCCGTTGCCACCAACCCGCGCGTTTCGGTTTGTCCGGATCTACGGATTCGGCCTGTTCGGCAATCGGCTCGCTGGCAACTGAATCAGCAGCTGCCGGTTCAGCCATGACAGGTTCAACTGCGACCGGTTCCGGCGCAGAATAGGGTCCCTCCGGTGCCGATGCCGCTCCGTTTGAATTGTCGCTTTCCGATCGTGCATCCGGTTCGGCCTTCTTGCGGCCGCGGGGTGCTTTTGCCGTTTCCTCGGCATTTCCAGCTTCGGTTCCTTCCGATGTGGAATCCGGAGTTTCCGCATGTGCGGTTGCCTGGGCTTCAGAACCGGAGTCCACGTCACCGGAAGAACCGGCTTCGCTTCCGGCTCCAAGGTCGCCCGCCTCCGCGCTGCTTGCCTCTTCACTACGGCGTCTGCGCCGGCCACCACGGCGGCCACGTTTACGCCGCTTGCGGTTCTCGCCGTTTTCGTCTTCGTCGCCGTTGGCGCGTGTTGCCGCCGGTTCGCCATCGCCGCTGTCATCACCCTGTGTTTCGGCCTGTCCATCAGCCTGGATTTCGGCCTGCCCATCGGTCGCCTGATCGGCATTGTCTTCACCACCACGCCGTCTGCGCCGTCTGCGCTTGCGTTTTTTCGGTGCACCCTCGTCGGAAACTTCGTCTGCAGCGCTGTCTGCCTCAACAACCTCCACACCGGCTTCGTCGTCGGCATCAGCCACGTCCAGCATCGCAACGGCCGAAACCGGCCGCGGTCGGACCGCAGTGACGGTCTCACCCCGTTCGATCACAAACGGTACGCCGTTTTCCGGTGCATCGGCCAGGACGGAGATGGAAAGCCCGAAACGCTGTTCAAGTTCTGCCAGGTGCTCCCGCTTCTGATTCAGCACATAGAGCGCAACGTCCGGCCGCGTGCTGACGCGAAGATGGTTATTGGAATTGCGCAGCAGGTTGTCTTCAAGCGCTCTCAGGATCTGAAGAGCCAGTGACGAAACGGACCGGACCTGGCCGGTACCGTGACAGATCGCACATTGTTCGGTGGAGCTTTCCAGCACCCCTGTGCGAATCCGCTGGCGCGACATTTCAAGCAGTCCGAAATGGGAAATCCGGCCAACCTGGATCCGCGCCCGATCCGCTTTCAGGCAATCGTTCAGCTTGCGTTCCACCGATCGGTTGTTGCGCCGTTCTTCCATGTCGATAAAGTCGATAACGATCAGGCCGGCCAGGTCACGCAGACGCAATTGTCTGGCCACTTCATCGGCCGCCTCCAGATTGGTCTGCAGCGCGGTATCTTCAATCGAATGTTCGCGAGTCGAGCGACCGGAATTGACGTCGATGGCGACCAGCGCCTCGGTCTGGTTGATGACGATGTAGCCGCCTGATTTCAGCGTCACCTGAGGCGAGAACATGGCGTCGAGTTGCGGTTCCACGCTGTGGCGGGAGAACAGTGGCACAACATCCTTGTAGGGTTGCACGTTGCGCGCGTGGCTCGGCATCAGCATGCGCATAAAGTCCTTGGCCTCACGATAGGCGTCATCGCCGGCCACGAGCACTTCATCGACATCCTTGGAATAGAGGTCTCTGATCGACCGTTTTACCAGACTGCCTTCTTCGTAGACAAGGTTCGGCGCTGTCGACTTCAGGGTCAGTTCCCGGACATTTTCCCAAAGCCGCAGCAGATACTCGAAATCGCGCTTGATCTCGGCTTTTGTCCGGCTGGCGCCCGCCGTGCGCAGAATAACGCCCATGCCTTCAGGGACTTCCAGCTCCTGGGCAATCGCCTTCAGGCGCTTGCGATCGGTCACATTGGTTATTTTTCTGGATATACCGCCACCGCGTGCCGTATTCGGCATCAGCACGGAATACCGGCCTGCAAGTGAAAGATAGGTTGTCAGTGCGGCACCCTTGTTGCCACGTTCTTCCTTGACGACCTGAACCAGCAAGACCTGGCGCCGCTTGATGACTTCCTGAATCTTGTATTGCCTTGGCCGCGGTTTGCGCCGCTGCGGCACCTCTTCGAGTGCGTCGCCGCCGACATGCTCCACAGCCTCGGCAACCGGCTCTTCGTCATCGTCTGAGACGTCCTCGGAACCGGGCGTTGTTTCGGCGCTTGCCGCATCGGCCTCAGGACCTTCGGACCCGTCAACGGCATCAACCGGATCTTCCGGTTCGGCGCTGACGCTGTCCCCGGTTTCAGCATCCGCCGCCATGGTGACCGGCGCATCGTCCTTGTCGTCTGTCGGCGCATCAGCGGATGCTTCGTCCGGGTGCTCGTCATCGCCCGAACTGTCTGATCCGTTTCCGTCCTGCCCGGACGCCGCTGCATCGGTCTGTTCGTCTACGTTGGTTCCGGCTCCGTCTTCCTGGCGGCTTCTTTGTGCCGCCGCTTCGTCGGAGCGTTCGTCCTCTGCCGCTTCGGCGGCATCGTGACGGGCCTGCTCTTCAAGCAGCGCAAGCCTGTCGGCCACCGGAATCTGGTAATAGTCAGGATGGATTTCCGAAAACGCCAGGAAGCCGTGCCGGTTGCCGCCATATTCGACGAAGGCTGCCTGCAGCGACGGTTCGACGCGTGTTACTTTCGCGAGATAGATATTGCCGCGAAGCTGTTGGCGCTCTGCGGCCTCAAAATCGAATTCCTCAACTTTGTTGCCGCGCAAAACAACGACCCGTGTCTCTTCCGGGTGGGCGGCATCGATAAGCATTTTGTTATTAGGCATTGTTTGAAAACTCCGGATCCGGGCGGAGATAAAACCGCAAGGCGGCGATATCCGGCCGCAACGTCGGATCCAATATCGTTGAATGGGGAAAGGCTTGTTACACTCACTCGTCCCGACCGGACACGACCGATTCCGCTAAACTTCCGATAAGGACCGGAAGCCGGATTCAGACCTGTTCTGTTCAGTCGGACGTTCATCTGCTGCCTTTCGGACAGGGGCAGAATGTCGCCGGGACGGCGATATCCTGGTATTGGCCACCACCGGTCTCGGGCATTTTCTGCCTCCGAGCTTGTGGATCGTCTTCACCCCCGCATGGTCCTGGCAAATCCGGACGGCGAAATTTATCGCTAAGCATCCGCGCCGATGGACCTTCGGGGAAGAATCCTTCAATATCCCTTTTATGAACGCTGGCAGCCATTTGCAAGATATTGTGATGAAGCAAGGCGCACTTTCTTGTCATGCTGGCAGCCATTTGCAAGATATTGTGATGAAGCAAGGCGCACTTTCTTGTCATGACCGGGGATATTGGCCGTTCTGCAACCAAAAACTGCAATATTCAAAGTGGAGCAATGCAGCAATGCAGTGTGAAAAACCGGGTCTGTCGTTGGGTTCCGATTCATGAAATACACAATTGCACTGACATTTCTGATGTTTTTCGGAACTGTCGCGGCGGCGCAGAACGACGGAAATTCTGCGCAGCAGGCTAAAAAACCAGGTGCTGACAGGGCCGTATCCGTGCAGGCGATGCGGCTTGTCGGAGATGCCACCAGGACACGCCTGGTCGTTGACCTGAGCCGGGAAATCAAGTTCGGATTATTGCGGCTGCGCGACCCGTACAGGCTTGTTGTCGACTTGCCGAATACGCAATTTGACCTGGAGCCGGAGACTGCTCCGGCTGCCGAGCGCGGGCTTGTGCAGGACTACCGATACGGGCTTGTCGGTCCGGGCCGGGCGCGAATCGTTCTTGATCTGAGTGGTCCTGTCAATGTTGTTCAGAGTTTCAGCCTGCCACGAGGGGACGGGCAGCCGGCGCGTCTTGTTCTTGATATGGCGCCTGGAACCGCAGCCGATTTTGCCCGCGCCTCGGCCCAGGAGCGTCGGGCCAGGGTATCCCTGCCTGGACAGAAGGGCGACAGGCTGAGACGCAAGCGCCGCAATGCGGTGCCGGTTGTGGTCATCGATCCGGGCCATGGCGGAATTGATACCGGCGCCACAGTCAGTGACAAGATTATCGAAAAGAACCTGACGCTCGAATTTTCCCGCAGACTGGCGGAAATTCTCACCGAAAATGGGAAAATGGAGGCGATCCTGACCCGGACCGACGATGCATTCGTTTCGCTCTCCGACCGGGTCAGGATCGCCCGCCTCAACGATGCCGCACTGTTTGTATCGGTGCATGCCGACATCGTGCCGCAATCTTATGTTCGCGGCGCAACGGTTTACACTGTCTCCGACGAAGCATCGGATGCGGTTGCTGCCCGCATGGCGGAGCGTGAAAACAGGTCCGACATACTCGCCGGTCTGTCGATTGAAGACCAGCCTGATGAAGTGGCCGATATCCTGTTTGATCTCGCCAGGCGCGAAACCAAAAACCTGTCAATTCGGTTTGCCCGCACATTGATTGGCGGAATTCGGCCGGAACTGACCTTGAACAAGAGCCCGTGGCGGCGAGCTTCATTTCTGGTCCTTAAAGCGCCCGATGTCCCCTCAGTGCTGTTTGAACTGGGGTATCTCTCCAACAATGAGGACAGGGAATTGCTCAGTTCCCAAGCCTGGCAGGAAAAAACGGCGCAGGCGGTAGCCCGAGCAATTGAGCAGTTTCTGGTGCCGGGCCGGACGGTAAACGGAGGCTGAAACCGTTGCGAACAGGTTTGAAACTCTGTTGCAATCTGACCACAGCTGGTGTCTATCCTTACGAGACCGGCCATGTGCCTCAGTTTGATCATAAACTTGCAACAAGGCTTGCCCTTGTGCAGTTTCAACGGATCCGCGAGCAGCCAGCTTTATGACATTGAGAATTATCGGATATTTGTTCGGCCTTGGTGCTTTTGTCTTTGTGGGCGCCGCCACCGCGGCTGGCGTTGTTCTGTATCGCTACAACAAGGATCTCCCCGATTATGAGGTTCTGGCGAAATATGAACCGCCGGTGATGACGCGCGTGCATGCGTCAGGTGGTGAACTGGTTGCCGAATATGCCCGGCAGCGCCGGCTCTACCTGCCGATCCAGGCTATTCCCGACCTGATCAAGGCTGCGTTTCTTTCAGCGGAAGACAAGAATTTCTACACTCATACCGGTGTCGATCCGGAAGGCATTGCCCGCGCCGTCTACCTGAATTTCAAGAACCGGGGCGGACGGTTGCAGGGCGCATCTACGATAACCCAGCAGGTTGCCAAGAACTTTCTTCTGACCAGCGAACAATCCTATGACCGCAAGATCACGGAAGCGCTGTTGTCGCTGCGGATCGAACAGGCCTATTCGAAAGACAAGATTTTTGAACTTTACCTGAACGAGATTTTTTTTGGCATCGGCTCCTACGGAATCGCTGCCGCATCGCTGGATTATTTCGGGAAATCGGTCAACGAACTGACGATTTCCGAGGCTGCCTATCTTGCCGCCTTGCCCAAGGCGCCGAACAATTATCACCCGTTTGACGACACTGCCGCTGCGATTGAGCGGCGCAACTGGGTGATCAGTCAGATGGTGACGAACGGTTATATCCGCGAAGCGGACGCCGAGGCGGCCAAGAGAGAGCCGCTTGGCGTATCCCTGCGCAAGCGCGGCAATTATCTTTTCGGATCGGAATATTTTGCCGAAGAGGTTCGCCGCAATCTGATCGATCTTTACAGCGAGGACGTGTTGTATGACGGTGGTCTTTCCGTCCGTACGACCTTGTCGCCGAAACTGCAGGTTTTCGCCAGATCTGCGCTGCAAAACGGCTTGATCAGCTATGACCAGAGCAATGGTTACCGGCCCACGGAAACGAAAATCGACATCACCGGAGACTGGGGTGTGGCACTGGCTGAGGTATCCGGATTTTCCGACGTGCCGGAATGGCGGCCGGCGGTCGTTCTGGGGTCCGATGACGCGTCAGCGACGCTCGGTCTGCAGCCCGGGCGTACCGTATCAGGCGAAATTGCCAGCGAACGCGAGACCGGTACATTGCCGATCAGCGAAATGAAATGGGCCAAGAAAGGGCTGCGCAAAGTTGGCGAAATCCTCTCGCCCGGTGACGTGATTTACGTTGAGGCAGCGGGCGAAGCGGCGGGGACCTGGAAATTACGCCAGCCACCGGCCGTTGGCGGCTCGATTGTCGCCATGGATCCCTATACGGGCCGGGTGCTTGCCATGGTCGGCGGATTTTCGTTTGCAGAAAGCGAATTCAATCGCGCGACCCAGGCCTTCAGGCAACCGGGCTCGTCCTTCAAACCGTTTGTCTATTCCGCCGCCCTCGATAATGGTTACACACCGTCGTCCGTGGTCATGGATGCGCCGATCGAGATCCGCTCCGGCGGCGAAAATTACCGGCCGCAGAATTATGGCCGTGAATTTTACGGACCTTCGACCCTGCGGCTCGGAATCGAGAAATCACGAAACGTGATGACGGTTCGCCTGGCGAAGGATATGGGCATGCCGCTGATTGCCGAATATGCCCGCCGTTTCGGTATCTATGACAATATGAAGCCGGTGCTTTCCATGTCGCTGGGCGCCGGCGAGACGACGGTTTTGCGCATGGCAACCGCTTATTCGGTCATTGCCAATGGCGGCCGCAAGGTGACCCCGACGCTGATCGACAGGATTCAGGACCGTTACGGCCGGACGATCTACAAACATGATCAGCGGATTTGTGAGGGCTGTGAAGCCAAGGCATGGCTCGATCAGAAGGAGCCAAGCCTGCTGGATGAGCGCGAGCAGGTGCTCGATCCGATGACTGCCTACCAGATCACTTCAATGTTGCAGGGGGTTGTCACCCGCGGGACCGCGCCGATTGTCCGTGAAGTCGGTAAACCGATTGCCGGCAAGACGGGAACAACCAATGATTACAAGGATGCCTGGTTCGTCGGGTTTTCGCCGGATCTCGTGGTTGCCGTTTTTGTCGGTTACGATCAACCGAAGAAGATGGGACGGGGCGCGACCGGCGGCAAACTTGCAGCGCCGATCTTCACCGAATTCATGAAGGCGGCACTTGCCGATCAGCCGGCGAAGGAATTTCAGGCGCCCAGGGGCATCAATCTGATCGCTATAGACCGGCGTACCGGGCTTCGGGCTTCGGCGGAAACAGAGGGTCCGACGATCATGGAGGCGTTCAAACCCGGCACGGAGCCGCCATCCACTTATTCCATAATCGGTTTCCAGGATGCCATGGGCCGGCCGTTGACGGTTTCGCCGGATGCGGACCGCTATGTTGGCCAGGAAGGCACCGGGGGGCTTTACTAAAGCCTGAAAGTCGATATTAAACCGCAGCCCGGTTTCGTGCGGGCGAATCCTGCACGAATAATCCGGGATTGCGATGGAGCGGAACGATGCGCGCTGAAGTTCAGACCAAAGTTGACGAGATCAGGGAAGCCCTCTCCCTGATAAGGAGGCATCTTTGACTGGGATACTGCTGAATCCCGTCTTGCCGATCTGAACGCCAAGGTCGAAGATCCCGATCTTTGGTCCAATCCCGATAAAGCCCAGAAGATCATGCGTGAACGCCAGCAACTGGATAATGCTGTCGGCATCGTGCTCGGCGTGGAACGTGAACTGAGCGACAGCCTGGAATTGATCGAACTCGGCGAAATGGAGGACGATCAGGGCGTTGTCGATGAAGCCGAAGCGGCGATATCCGCTCTCGGCAAGGACATGGCCAAGCGCCAGGTGGAGACGCTGCTGTCCGGCGAAGCCGACGGCAATGATTCGTATCTGGAAGTGCATGCCGGCGCCGGCGGTACCGAGAGTCAGGACTGGGCGTCGATGTTGCTGCGCATGTATGTGCGCTGGGCGGAGCGCCGCGGTTTCAAGGTCGAAACGCTGGAATATCACGACGGCGAACAGGCAGGCATCAAATCCGCGACCATTCAGATAAAGGGCGAAAACGCCTTTGGCTGGCTGAAAACGGAATCCGGCGTTCATCGTCTGGTACGGATTTCGCCCTATGACAGCCAGGCCCGCCGCCATACCAGTTTTGCCAGTGTCTGGATCTATCCGGTGGTCGACGATTCGATCGAAATCGAAGTCAACGAAAGTGATGTGCGGATCGATACCTACCGCGCATCGGGCGCCGGCGGGCAGCACGTCAATACTACCGATTCCGCGGTACGCATTACCCATGAACCGTCCGGCATTGTTGTTCAGTGCCAGAATGAGCGTTCGCAGCACAAGAACCGGGCGACAGCCTGGTCGATGCTGCGGGCGCGCCTGTATGAAGCGGAACTGCAAAAACGCGAAGACGCCGCCAGCGCCGAAGCCGCATCCAAATCGGACATCGGCTGGGGCCATCAGATCCGCTCCTACGTGCTTCAGCCCTACCAACTGGTCAAGGATCTGCGAACCGGTACTGAAAGCACCAATCCGTCCAATGTGCTCGACGGTGATCTTGACGGGTTCATGGAAGCTTCGCTGGCCCAGCGCGTCAGCGGCGAGACGGTTGTGATCGACGATCTGGATTAGCAGGACGTGGACTTCATCAACCCGCAGCCAAAGCCGGACTGAAGCCACTTGTCAAAGGCCGGATAGTTTCCGCCCAGTATCTAACAACGGGTGGCTATGCGGCGGCAGTGCTTGATCCGGTTGAAGTAGCGCTCAACCTGATTCCGTCATTCATTTCGATCATGTTGATCGGCAGCAACCGGGACAAACCTGCCCTTTCGTCATATCACATCGAACGTCTGCATCGCCAGGAAACGGCTCGGCTAAAACGCTGTTGAACCCATGGATGCCGCTCGGTGACTGCCGGTCGTGTCAGGCCCATGGGGGCACGGCGAGCATGAGATGCGTGACCACCGCATCGAGGGCATAGAACGACCAGTGTAACCCGTATGCCCACCGGAAGCCGTGCCTCGTCCGAAGGTAAAGATACGGAACGATGAGGCCGAACAGCGAGGCGGCGACAGTAAACCTGGCGACATAGAACGGACTGAACCCTTCGAAGGTGAGTGTCAGGTGGAAGCCGCCGAACAGGATCGCGATGGCGATGGCTATACTCCACAAGCTTATCCCCAGACTGTCCGCGCGGCGAACGATCGCGGCGACGATGACCTGCTGGAACAGGATGTCGGCGGATTTCGGCAGGTAGTACCAGGCCGAAGCGAACATGAAGTCCGGCGGGTTCGCAGGCGCCCGATAGATCGAGACATCAGGGAACAGCGGCAAGACGACGGATACGAACAGCCCGAAGCACAGCAGCAGCGGCAGCATCGCGGCCGTGTGGCCTGCGATCATCGGCCGCGACAGCCCGCGCGCCAATGGCTGCCGGAAGACAATCAAGGCGATCGCGGTCCATGCCAGATAGTAGGCCGCGAACAGGACAGGCACCTCGTCATAGCCGTTTTCGAGGCCGAGAAGATCGACGTAGACGTAGTATCCCCAACTCGACACCGACCATAGCGTTGTCGCAACCGCGAGTGCAACGACCATCGGAAGGTAGGTCGCGTTCGCCCGAATCCTCAGCGGGATACAGGCGGCCCACCCCGGGCCGACAATTTCGAAAATGGAGCGGGTCACGGGCGCGGCGGCCGTGCCGAGGCGTCGCAGACCGCGCCTTTATTCTCGAGCGCGCATCCCGCTTCGGCGGCAAGACAGCCCAGGATCGCGTTCGAGCCGGCGGCGCCTGCATGGTAATGATAGGCAGCCCCGTCGCTCTCGTGACCGTTGCATGCGTCGAGATCGTTGGGGTCCGACCCGTCCGCCATCAGATGCGAGAAAATCTGATAGCCGTCCATCGCGATGCCGATCTGGATACCGTGTTGCTCTGCAGCCGTACTCTCGACGGAACCGAAGATGGCGGGCGCCGGAGACAGGCAATCGGTGACGGCATGGTAGTGATAGCCGACATGGGTGTTCACATGGCCGCCGCATTCGTCGAAGGGGGCGATGGTATGCGCGGCGAGGATCGCGTCGATCGGCGCGGGGCCGTCCAGCCTGATCCCGTTATGGGCCACGCCGGAACCGGAGAAATTCGTTGGTTGCGTCAGGCTTGCGGTCTGCGGGTCCAGCGGGATCACGTAAGTCACGGTGGCGTCATCCGGCATGTATTCCGGCAGGCACTGAACGCAGTAGTTTTCGTAGGCCGGATCGACATCAGGGCGTGCCGCTGCTTCGCAGGCCTCCAACGATCCAGTGAATCGCACGTCGCCCGTGTCGGGGTCGAACATCTGCCAATCCGTATCGCCATAGAATTCCGCGAGGTTGGCGATGAAGGCGCCGTCGACGTCATGGACCTCGCCGTCCCGGAGCCAGATACCCCCGGCCTCCGCGCTGTCGGTGATGTTGGCCGGGCACCAGGGACCGGGCGTGTAGCTCTGGGGATCCGCTTTCACTGTGATCGAGAAGCATGTCGTCTTGGTGCCGCCCGACAGCGTACAGTCGACGATCTCGGGCCCTCCGATCAGATAGGCGCTATCGAAGAAGGTGGCGATCTCGCTGACGGTGTCGTCCGAGGTCTGCGCGAAGGTCGCCGTTCCACACGCCGCCAAGCCTGCGACCAGGACGGATTTCATGGCGGTGAGTTTGCGTGGCACCATGGCGTATTCCTTTCGTTGCGATGAGTGGTACGGGCGGACGCCCTTGCAATTCACAGAGAGTTAGCATACTAACTATTAGTATGGCAACAAATCAGCTCTACATGCATTTCCTCTTGCACGCTGCCGACCTCGTGGAGGAACGCCTGCGCCGGCGTCTCGCCGACCTCGGCATGCCCCCCCGGCAGGCGCGTGTGCTCGATGCGCTGGATCGAATGGGTGCGGCGTCGCAGGTCGACCTCGCACGCGCATTCGATATCACCCCGGCCAGCATGAGCACGATGACGGCCCGGCTGATCGCGGCGGGGTTCATCGCGCGCGAGACCGACCCGGAGGAGGCGCGCAGCAACGTGCTGCAACTGACCGCGCACGGTCGGAGCCTTCTGTCCGAAATCCATGCTGCCTGGCACGACGTAGATCGGATTATCGAGGAGACAGTCGGGTCTGAAAATGCGGCCGCATTGGCCGCCCTGACCCGCGCGCTGCGCGACGGTTTGGGCGGTCGTACCCCCGGCCATGGGCGAAACGAGACGGCCGCCGGCGAAACCGGCTTGCCGCCGCGCAGTCGTTAAAATGGGCACATCCGCGTCCGCTCGACGGAAATGCGTCCACGATGCGTGTAACACAACACACCCGGCTGCCGTCACGGCCGCCCTGGGGGTCACCGAAGATCAGCTTCGCGCTGCTTTGCCGCCGCCACCGGGCCGATGCCCCGGAACGCTTGAGAATGTTCCCCGCATCGGCGAAATTGAGGTGGGGATCGTGGTCGGCAACCTGTGAAGGCCCGGCATGATCGTGCCAACATATCGGAAGGAATGACCGCGCAGCATGGACTGGACCGCCCTTACGAAAGAAATCGTGACACTCTTGGTCGTCATCGATCCGGTTGGTTCGATTCCGGTCTTTCTGTTCGCCGTTCAGAACGTACCGCGCCGGCTGCATCGCCGCTTTGCGTTGCGCGCCGTCGCCATCTCGGCGCTCGTCCTGCTCGCCTTCCTCGTTGGTGGTCAGGTGCTTCTGGAAACGCTGGGCCTCCGTCTCGGCTCGTTCCAGATCGCCGGCGGGGTCATCCTCTTCCTGTTCGCGATGACCATGATTTTTGGCGAGTCCAAACCTGCGCGCGAGATCGAGGAGGCGGAGCGGGACCACCTCGCCGGCGCCGTGTTCCCCCTGGCCATGCCCTCCATCGCCTCGCCCGGCGCGATGCTGGCCATCGTGATCCTGACCGACAACCACACCGAATCCATTGCCGACCAGGCCGTCACGGCGGGGCTCCTGATCCTCGTCCTGATCCTGACACTGGCGCTTCTTCTGGCGGCGACCTTCGTCCACCGGTTGATCGGAAACACGGGCGCCAGCGTCATCAGTCGTGTCATGGGAATCGTGCTTGCCACCATCGCCGTCGACGCGATCATCGGCGGACTCGACGCACTCGGGGTGCTCGATGTCGAACTGCCACCTGTGGAAAGTCCGTTGACGCAAGGGGCGCCCGGTTAGTGCTCTCGCCGGCCAATGTGGCGGCCCCAAGCACGGCTGGCGGTCGACATCGACATCAACATCAACATCGGGCAGCCGATCGACGCTCGAGCGATTGCGAGCGGTTTTTGACCCGGTCTTCGAACACCTGGAAATCTGGCGTGCCTGTAAAGCATTCCGCTTAGCGGAGGCTCGTTGCAGTGCGAAAAAATCAGTAAAGTGGGCTCGATGCCAAATGGCGCTTGCCTGGCGGAGGCGTGTGCCGCTTTCTGCACAGGCGGAAATTTTTGCCCGCAATCGCCGTGAATTCTTCAATTCCGGGAACAACTGATTTGAGCCAATGACACACGCGCGCATCCGCCCCTTTAACACCAGGAATACCTATCCTGAGCAGCAGCTCGACAACGATCTGGCGCAGGCCGTTGTCGCCCGCGGCCGGATGATTTTCCTGCGCGGCCAGTGTCCCCAGGATCTGGATACGGCAGAAAATATTGCCGCCGGCGACCCTGTCGCCCAGACCCACAAAGTCATGCAGAATATCCGCCAACTGGTTGAGGAATGCGGCGGCCGGATGGAGCATGTCACCAAGATGGTCTACCTGACCGATATACGCCACCGCGGTGCGGTTTACCGCACCATGGGCGAATATATCCGCGGCGTTCATCCGGTCTGCACCGGACTGGTTGTCGTCGCACTGGCGCGCCCGGAATGGCTGGTGGAAATCGAAGCAACCGGGGTTATCCCCAATGATGAACCTGAAAACGGGAATGAGACATGACTGTACTGACACAACAGCAGATTGACCGGTTCTGGTCTGATGGCGCGATTACAATTGAAAACGCAGTCACGCCAGATCAGCTTGCCACGCTTCGGAGTGACTTCAGCAACTGGATGACGGAAAGCCGCGAGCATGATGCTGCCTATGGCGAGGCGCTGGACGGCCGGCCCCGCTTCGACCTGCAACCGGGGCATACGTCTGAAAAACCGGCGCTTCGCCGTGTCCAGGCGCCGACAGAGATTTCCAACGCCTATTTTGACGTCATGTCGGACAGCCGGATGACCGATATGGTGGCCGATCTGATCGGGCCGAACATCAAGCACCACCATAACAAGATCAATTCCAAACTGCCCGGCGCTGCCACGGAAGTGAAATGGCATCAGGATTTTCCGTTTACGCCGCATTCCAATACCGACCTCATTACAGCCCTTTTGATGGTCGATGAAGTCACCGATCAAAACGGCCCGCTCGAAATTGCGCCGGGGTCCCACAATGGGCCGATGCATTCGCTCTGGCACGATGGCAAATTCACCGGTGCCGTTGCAGACGAAGAAGCCGCCGCGATGCAGGCGAATGCCGTGCGGTGTTTTGGGCCGGCAGGTTCGGTCTGCCTGATGCACACCTGTGTTGCCCATGGCTCGGCGCCAAACCTCTCAGACATGCCGCGCACGCTGTTTATCGTGGTCTATTCAGCAGCCGACGCCATGCCCTGTTGCCCGAACCCGGTTCCCAACCGGCACGACGGCCTGATCGTGCGCGGCGAAGACCCGCGAATTGTTCGCGCCACAAGCTACAGCGTGGCAGTTCCGGAGTTTCCCAAGGGGGCGTCGTTTTTTACCCAGCAATCGGAAACGGAACGGCCGGCGTCATGACATTTTCAAGCGTCGCCCGATGTTCCAGGAGCGGAATGTTCGGCGTTGCCATATCGTCTTCTTCACCAGCGGTGGCAGCACGGTGTGTCGGCGCCGTCGCGAGCCAGAACATCACTGACCGGCGCTGGATCTGATGCAGGATGGCGCTTGAAGCGGGGAGGTCGGTCCGGTTCGCTCAGCCGGCCTGATGCCGGTGCGCGAGGTCGCCTGGCCGGTCGCCGATCTGCGGGTCAAAGTCCGGTTTCCAGCCGGTCAAGCAGAGTATCCAGCATTGCATCACAGCGCTCCAGCTGTTGCCGGGAAACGAATTCGTCCGGCTTGTGCCCCTGTTCCATAGAACCAGGGCCGCAGACGACGACCGGGATTTGAAGCTTTTCGGCAAAAAGCCCGCCTTCGGTTCCAAACGCCACCTTGATCGTGCTGTTGGCGCCCGTCAGGCTTTTGACGAAGTTGACGATTTCGGCATCCGGTTTTGTATCGAGACCGGGATAGGCGTTGAAGATTTCGATCTCGATGTTGGCTTCAGTCGCATGCCGTTTGGCCTCAGTGACGATATCCTCGGCCGCTGCTCTCAAAATGTCGAGGATTACAATCGGGTTGTCGCTGGCAAGATTGCGGATCTCAAACAGGATTTCGCATCGGTTGGGGACGATGTTGAGGGCAACGCCGCCATTGATCTTGCCGATATGGACGGTCGAGTAGGGCACGTCATAGTCGCTGTCCCGTGATCCGTTCTGTTCAAGGTCCACCTGGACGGCGCGCAGCCGCTGAATAAAATCAGCCGCCAGATGGATGGCATTCAGTCCGGTCGGTGCCAGGGCGGAATGGGCTTCCTTTCCTGTAAAGACGGCACGCAGGCCGGTCTTTCCCTTGTGCCCCGTGGCAACCACAAGGCTTGTCGGTTCTCCGACAATGCAAAACACTGGACGAACCGGAGCAGCCTCCAGCATATCGATCAGGCTGTGTACGCCCAGGCATCCCAATTCCTCGTCGTAGGAAAATGCCAGATGAAGCGGCGTCTTCAGCTGCCTTCGCGATGCTTTGACGGCCGCCGCCAGGGTGCTGGCGACAAATCCCTTCATGTCTGCTGTTCCGCGGCCGAACAGGCAGCCATCCCTTTCCGTCAGCTGAAATGGCGGCACGGTCCAGTTCTGCCCGTCCACCGGCACGACATCGGTGTGGCCGGACAGCATGACGCCTGAGACACCGGGCGGGCCGATTGTCGCAAACAGATTGGCTTTATGGCCGCTTTCGTCAGGAATCCATGTGCTTTCAATGTCCGCTGACGCCAATATGTCGGCGACATAGCCGATAAGATCGATGTTCGGATCGGCGCTGACCGTTGGAAAAGCAACGAGCTTTTCCAGGATTTCGATTGTATCTGATGTCATTACGCGTATCCGCTTTCGGTTCTACGAAAGACGTTCGTCCGCCGGGCAATTTAATTCAAGAGGCCAGACAGGCGGTCAGATATCGCCGCTGGCAGAGAGAAATGCCATCGGGTCGACAGCCTTGCCGTCGCGAACAGCCTCATAGTGAAGGTGAGGGCCGGTTGAACGTCCTGTCGATCCGACCAGGCCGACCACATCACCGGCATTAACGTATTGACCGACAATGACGTTGATCGAAGACAGATGAGCATATCGTGTCTTCAGGTTGCGGCCGTGCGAAACCTCAACCATGAGCCCGTATCCGCCCTTGGAAGATGCATGGGTAATCTTGCCGGCGCCGGTTGCAGACACCGGACTTCCCTCTGCGGCCCGCAGATCAATTCCGGAATGGTAACCCGGTTTTTTCTTGAACGGATCGACCCGGTATCCGAACGAACTTGTCAGATCAACGCGTGGCAGCGGTTTGCGAACCGGGATTGATGTCGCAGAATTCTTCAGAAGATCGATATGCTGAAGGGTCTGTTGAACCGTGACCATGCCATTCAGCAGGTTTGAGGATTCAGCGGGAATAAACGGTCCGCCCTGGGCGCTGTCCTGTCTGGTTTCCAGAAGCCCGAGAGGCGCAGGTGGTGATTTGACGCCAAAATGCCCGATGGCAGCCGTCAATCGCCGGGCCTCACGTTTGGCGGAAACTTTCAGCGCATGAACAGTCATCGCCTGCAATATTTCAAACTGATCGAGTGACGAGCGAAGATCTTTCAGCGTGGGTTCGATCGGTTTGGATTGTCCAACACCCGCAGGGTCTGGGTTCAGAGCATTGTTTGTGGCAGATTCAGCCGAACCGAAACGATCTTTGGAATAGGCCATCGACGCATCCGCTGTGCCGGCGTCTGCCGGTTCCATCGCGATCACAGGCTGGATGGCGCCGTCGCCTGTTTCAGATGGCCGGCCGGGCCGGGGTAGCGGGGTCGGTGTCACAATGCTTGCGAAACTGATGCCCTGATCGCGGGCGCGGCCGATCAGATCGTCGAGAAGAACCTGTTGGCGGCGCAATCCGTCCTGGCGTTCCAGCAACGAAGAGACCTGACCTTCGATGGATTCCGTTTCGACGATATGGCGGCTGGTAACGCGATCAATTTCTGAGCGAAGCAAGGAGATCCGGTCTTCGTAATCATACTGGATTTCGACCTGCCGTGTCATCGCGGCTGTGAGCACATCATCGCGGAAAATCAGATAGACCGTACTGCCGACATAAGCTGCAAGAAACAGCAGCAGAATGCCAACTCCGGTTCCGAAGAGCCACGGGCTCAGCCGGTAGGTGCGAATATTCTCTCCGCGCGCAACAATAATACGTGTGCCGCCCTTGCGACCGCGTTTTTTTGCCCGTCCATCTACTGGCTGGTTCATATGGCTGCCCGGTTCAAACCCCAATTCCGCCATACTGGCAACAAAAGGTTAACGGGCAGTTTGCGCGACCTTAACCATTGTATCGATCGGACATGTGTAGCCTTCAGAGGGAATTAGAGCGATTTCACAGCGGCGAGCACGGCTTCGGCGTGGCCTGGCACTTTCACTTTCCGCCACATTTGTGCAATCTTTCCGTCTTTGCCGATCAGAAACGTTGATCTTTCGACACCCATGTATTTTCGGCCGTACATGGATTTCTCCACCCACACGCCGTAGGCCTGCAACACGGTCTTTGCTTCATCGGAGGCGAGAGTGACTTCAAGCCCATGCTTGATCTTGAATTTGTCGTGTTTCGCCACGCTATCGGGCGATATTCCGACAAGCACGGCGCCTGCCGCCTCGAGATCGGTCTTGAGGCCGGTAAAGTCGATGGCCTCCTTGGTACAGCCGCTGGTATCATCCTTCGGATAAAAGAAAACGACAACCGGTTTGCCTTTGTGATCGGCAAGCCTGAACTGCCCGCCATTGTCTGTGGGCAGATCAATTTTTGGAGCAATTTGACCCTTGTCGACTGCAGTTCCCATTCTTGCCATCCTTTCGACCTTTAAATTCCCCGGAACAGACCAGATATATCGGAAACGCCCGGGTCGAACTCTTTCGTTAGATGATCGATGAATCTATAGGCGTCCAGTCTGAATCGTGTAGTGTCCACTATTGTAGTGTGTTGCGGCGACAGCCGCCTTTGAAGCCTTGGGTCTGACAAGTTCAATGTTATCAAGCAGTTCGTCTTTTGCGGCGAAAGCCCGGCAAGGCAAGCAGGCATGAAAATTCTACGCTTTGTATTCCGCGGAATTCTGTTCATGACGATTGCGTTGGCGATCGCCGGCGGCCTGCTCGTTTTCCAGATGTCGAACGGCTCTCTCAGCGTCGGATTCCTGAAAAAGCAATTCGTCGCTGCAATCGAGCCCCGTCTTCCGCCCGGTTCCGATTTCAGTATCGACGATCTGCTGTTGGCATTCGGTCCTGACTGGTCCCTGATCGCTGAAAGCCGCGGGGCGTCCGTGTCGATCAAGGATCGCGGGCATATGGATGCTGACGAAATCCGGGTGGTGCTGGAAACGCTGCCACTTCTGAAGGGATCATTCGTTCCGCATTCAATCGATATCAATCGCCTTTCGCTGAACCTGGACCGGCAACCAACGGCGGACCTGAGCGGCCAACGGGCTGATATTGTGCGGTCCCTTCTGACCCGGCTGGCCGTGACGGTTGCAGGTGCGGATCGGCGTTTGACCGATTTGGGACTGCGCCGCATCCGCCTCGTCGATGTCCGGGTTTCCGGTGACGCGTTTGAGGCGTCTGTATTCTCTGAAAAACCAATTCAGATATCGACAATCGTCTGGAAAACGTCTGACGATGGCGGTGAAGTCAATACCGAGTTCCTGTCCGATCACGGCAGATGGCGGCTCGCCATTTCGTCCGGTATCGATCCGGAGGGCGGTACCTTCGCTGATCTGAAAATCACCGATTTCCCGCCGGCATTTTTGGTGCCGCGGATTGCCGATCCGCAGCGGCGCCCGTATTTCGATGCAAAGGCGGACATCGAAGGCCGGATTCTGGTCGACTCCGAGGGCCGGCTGAACGCCGCGCGAACCCATTTTGCGCTCGGGTCAGGGTATCTGTCGATCCTTGAGCATGACGCCAATATCATTGATCGGATCGATGTTGCGCTCGAGCTTCCGGCCGACGGCGATCGGGTCGATATTGCCCGCAGCGATGTGCGCTTCGGCGATTCCCATGTGGTCTTCCGGGGCGGGATCGATCTTGCCGCATTTGGCGAACCGATGAGGTTTGACGCCGAACTGGGCAAGACAAGACTTGAGTCTTCGGGTGACCGGATTGAACCGGTGCTGCTGGAAAGCGGGTCAGCTTCCGGGTCATTTGATGTGTCTCAGGGGATCATCCGCCTGGACAGCGCGTTTATTTCCGGTCCTGAAGGCGCAGCCAGGGTGGTTGGTGCATTTCGTGCCAGCGGCCTCGGGCCCGGTCTTTCCGGCGCTGTGACGATTGAGGAAACGACCGCCCGCATGTTGCGTGCCCTGTGGCTTCCGATCATTGCCAGAAAGACCCGCTCCTGGTTCGATCAGAACGTCAAATCCGGGCTGCTGGGGCCTGGGTCGGTTCAGATCGCTCTGCCGTTGGAAAATCTGGGCCGGGCCGGTCGCGACAGGCTGTTGCCGGAGGACGGTGTCGTCGGTGAAATTCCGTACCGCTACGGACTGTTTACGCCACTTCCGGATCTACCGCTGGTGCGTAATGCTTTCGGGTCCCTGGAGTTTCGGGACGCAACTGCAATTGTAAAATTAGCCCGGGCAGATGTCACGGCTGCCGGGCTCGGAGTGGCCGATGTCCGCGACACCGTTTTCAGTATTCCGAATCTCGGAAAACCTGATCCGATCGGATTGCTGGACCTGAACGTGAGTGGGCCGGCTGCCGCACTGGCTGGACTGTCGAATATGGGCCGGTTGAACATTGCCGAGGAACGCGGTCTGTCGCCTGAGGACCTTACAGGCGACGCAGTTCTTGATCTGAAGGCAGGCATGTCGCTGAAAGCGAGGGCAAATCCGGACGATTTTGCCGCGGAATTCAAACTGGTGCTGTCGGATTTTGCCAGCAAGGCGGCAATTGCCGGCCAGAAAATATCCAAAGGCGACCTTGCAGTGAGCGGAAATATCGATTCGTTCAAGATTTCCGGAAACGCCCATATCGATGGCATCCCGGCCAAGATCGATGTCGTTTCAGGAGGCGGCGCCAACCAGTCGACAGTCAGGTTGGAGATGGACGAGAAGGCGCGCAAGACGCTTGGGATCGACCTGGGGGCCTATCTGACAGGAAACATTATTACGTCCATTACACCGCAGGCGGGCGGCAAGGTGCAGCAAATATCCGTCGATCTGGAGGCTGCCCGCATTAATATGCCATTTCTGGGTTGGCAGAAGGGCAGTGGCGTTCCGGCCACCATTGAAGCGCAGGTCGAGCGCACGGCAATCGGAACGGAGTTTCGAAACATTCTTATGACAGGTAACGGTTTTCGCGCAGACGGCGAAGTGGAAATTGATGCAGACGGCAAATTGACCAGCCTGAAGATGAACAATATCAGCCTGAAGCCGGGTGACGATTTCTCAATTACAGCTGACAAAACCGGCAGCGGTTACAAGATTTCAATGTCGGGTTCTTCGTTCGACGCCCGCGGTCTGATCGGTCAATTGCAACCGGGTTCGCCTGGCGAGGCGCCGGACCAGAAATATTCCGTTTCATTCAATCTCGGCCAGGTGCGCGGTTATAACGGCATTGTTCTCTCCGGTTTGACCGGATCTGCCCTCGCTTCGGCCGGACAGGTCCGGAATATGTCTCTGCAGGCCGGGTCAGGATCCGCTCAGCCCATCGAGTTTATGGTCAGCGAAGACGGAAATGTGCGTTCGTTGGAACTCCGGTCGGCCAATGGCGGTGCACTGCTGAGGTTTCTCAATTTGTATGACAAGGCTTTCGGCGGCGACCTGCTGCTGAAATTCAGCGGCCAAAAGGGTAGAAGTGATGGCACAGGTCTTCTGACGATAGCGAACTTTCGGGTCCAGAACGAACAGATCTTCGATGCAGCTGCAGCCGAACGGGAACGCAAAAGCAATCCGGATCGCGAGATCCGGTCGACGGACGTCAATATCGATACGACCAATATCAGTTTTGCCAAGCTGAAGGTGCCGTTCAGCAAGCATGGCAGTGTTATCGTCATTTCAGATGGATCCTTGCATGGCCCGGTGGTCGGAGCGTCGGGAAAGGGCACCATCGATCTTTCGGCTGAAAACCTGTCATTATCGGGAACGATTGTCCCGGCCTATGGAATCAATAATCTACCTGGGGCAATTCCGATTCTTGGCCAGTTGCTGGGTGGGCGAAAACGCGAGGGCCTTATCGGAATTACCTATCAACTCTTCGGTCCGATCAGCGCTCCGACCCTGAAAATGAATCCTGCATCGGCAATTGCCCCCGGCATTTTTCGGCGGATTTTCGAGTTCAGATAACCATTGCCGATACATATTGATCAATCCGGTCAACGAGTGGTTCAGCATTTTTTGATATTTCATCCAGATGAACCCGCGTCTGGACATGATAAAGCGCTTTGGCCGCCGTACTGCAGGCATTTTCGCCGCGATCATCGCGATTGTGATCGTGGCGCTCTTTACCGGATCCGTCAGCATTCAATCGCTAAGTGACCAGATTCTGCCTGCAATCAAGGCAAGATTGCCTGCTGATACACGATTTACTGTCGCAGATTTGAGGCTTTCCCTTGGAGTGGGTACGGCCATCATCGATTTGCGCGGCATGAAACTGGATCGGACGGGTCAAGCCGGCATTACAGCGGCAAGCATGAAGACGTATCTCGGGCTGGGGCCTCTTTTGCGCGGCGACATTCAGCCGGTCGAGGTTGTGATCGACGGACTATCCATCGATCTGGGCGAACATTTGCTGGCCGCTGACGGCAAGGCCAGGCCGGAAATCCGGTCAGGCAACCGGGCGGATGCCATCCGGGTCTTAGCCACGACGGTCAGCAAGGCGGTGACGACTGCCAACTTGAAATTGCGCGGCCGGGGCCTGAAACGCATTTCCGTGACCAATATCCAGCTGGCGGGAGCCATGCTCACAAACAGCGCCCCGGAACTGAATCTGCCAATCCGGATGTCCGGTTTGTCCTGGGCAGATGATGGCGAACATGGCCGTTTCCGAGCGGAGATCGAGAGCGATCAGGGGCCGTGGACAGTTGAACTTGATGCCGGTGCAGAAACCGGCAACGGATCCGGCGGAGCAGACGCTGTATCCGTCAGGATAAGCGGCTTTCCTCCGTCATTCATTTATAGCCGCCTCGCCGAACCCTCAAAACGCCCGAATTACGACGCCGTTGCTGACGTTCAGGGCCGTATTGAACTTACCTCAGCCGGCAAGTTCAATACGGCGCATTTTCGACTGACCTTCAATCGCGGACATCTTTCGATCATGCGCAGCGACCGGACGCCGATCGACCGGGTCGACATGGCTGTTACGCTGGATCGGTCAGGCGACAATATCCAGATATTGCGAAGTGAAATTCGATCGGGCAAGAGCCGGGTGGCTTTCGCGGCAGGAATCGACCTTGGCGAGTTCGGTTCGCCGATATCGTTCGATATCAAGCTGGAAAAAAGCCGGCTGTCCGGCCTGGCCAATGACGAGCCGGTCGAACTGGCGGCTGGCCGTGCCCGAGGTTCAATTGACATTGGCGGCGGCCGGATTTCACTGGACAACGCTTTTGTATCCGGGCCTGAGGGGAGCGTCAGCCTCAGCGGCGCATTTGCCAGGTCCGGCGATCATGCAGGTCTGACGGGCACAGTTGAAGCCGGCGAAATCACAGCCCGGATGATCCATGCCTTGTGGCCGCCGGTCGTAGCCCACCAGGCCCGCAACTGGTTTGGTGAAAACGTCATCTCCGGTCTCGCCGGTCCAGGTGTCGTCAAGATCGCACTGCCGATGGAAAATCTCGGCGCGGGCGTCAAGGACCGGGTCTTGCCGCCAGACGGGCTGGTCGGCGAAATACCGTTTCGGTTTGGCATATTCCGGCCAACACCCGAATTGCCGATGGTTCAGCGCAGTTCCGGCATCGTCCGATTTGGTGAAGCTGCACTGACCGTCAATTTGCTGCGGGCGGATGTGCCTGTTGCCGGATTGGGGAAAGCTGACGTCAACCCGACGATTTTCAAAATTCCCAAACTCGGCCGGCCAGGCGCCGTCGGGCTGCTTGATCTCAGTATGTCCGGGCCGGCAGCGGTGATGGCGCGATTATCAAATTCCGGTCGGCTCAGCATCGCCGAAAATCGGGGCCTCAAGCCTGAAAGCCTGTCAGGCGCAGCCCGGCTGGAGCTGTTCCTGGAACTTCCGCTTCGCGACCAGATTGATCCCGCCGAAATCCTTGCCGAGTTTGATCTCCAGCTTACCGAATTCGCCAGCATTAGCCCGTTAGGCGGCGGCCGGATGGTATCTGGCGGCAATCTGAACATCGCAGGATCAATGGAAAGCCATTTGATTTCCGGCGATGCGGTTATTGACGGTGTTCCAGCGCGAATTGATATCCAATCTGGAACCGGTGCCAATTCTTCACTGGTCCGTTTGACGCTTGATGAGGTCGCCCAGCGTCAACTTGGTATCGATCTGGCGCCATTTCTCACCGGGCCGATTGTGGCGCTGGTCAGCCCGGATGTTCAGGATCTGAAAGAGATTACGCTTGATCTCACACCGGCTGATATCAACCTTCCGTTTCTTGGGTGGCACAAAATACCTGGGACGCCGGCCACCTTTCAGGCCAATATTGTAAAGTCCGAAAACGGATCTGAACTAACCGGGATTGCGTTTTTCGGCGAAGGTTTTGATATAGCAGGCGAGCTGGCGATCGGCGTTGAGGGTAACCTGATCAGCCTCGACGCGCGGCACATTCGACTGCGCGATGACGATCGCTATTCCCTCTCCCTCAAGGCTGTCGGCGAGGGATGGAAAGTCGTTGTCAGGGGAAAGACAATCGACGTTCGCGGCATGATTTCCGCATTGCAGCAATCTTCGTCAACCGGTACCTCGTCGGGGAAAACAATCGACCTGGACGTCAGGGTTGACCAGGTGCTGGGGCACAATGGTGTCATTCTGGATGATGTGACGGGAACGGCTCAATTCGGTGGCGGCCAGGTGGAAAGGCTTTCCATTACCAGCGGCAAGACACAGGATCCGTTTGTTTCGGTGACAACCGATGCGGATGAGGGCAAGCGTAAAGTCACCGTCCGCTACCCGAATGCCGGCAATCTGCTCCGCTTTCTCAATGTTTACCGTACGTCCTACGGCGGAAGTTTGGCATTGAATTACGAGGGATCGGCTGTGGACGGCGCTGGCCGGGGTCAATTGTCCATGTGGGGATTCCGGGTCCTGGAAGGCAATCGCAATATCAGCGTTTCACGGCTGAGCATCCCGTTTGCCAGCAGGAACAACAGAATCAGTATCTTCAAATCGACAATGACTGCCGATAGCCTCGACGCCACGGCACGGGGATCGATCAATCTGGAATCGCGTTACATGTCGATCCGCGGAACGATCGTGCCGACAACCGGCCTGAATCGTCTGCCGGCATCGGTTCCGATCCTTGGCGATCTGCTTGGCGCCAGAAAGCGGAAGGGGTTGATCGGCGTTGCCTTCACGCTTTCCGGGCCGCTTAGCGCGCCGGCGCTGAAACTCAACGTCGCTTCCGCAGTGACACCCGGCATCGTCCGCCGGCTGTTCAAGAAGAAATAATCCGGCGAACGGTCTGCTCAATGCGATTGAATTCGCAATAGTGCGTGCCGTTTCTTTCCGACCGAAAGCTTGATAAATCCACTATCGTTCAAATGATCGGCCGTCAGCACGATTGTTTCGTCACTGATGATCTGATCGTTTACGCGAACGGCTCCGCCGCGGACCTGCCGCCTGACATCACCATTCGATGCAGCAAGTTCGGCCCGCACAAAAGCGGTGAGGAGGCCGATGCCATTTTCAATTTCAGCCTTCGATATGTCAAAACTCGGCAACGCATCGCCACTTTCACCCTGTTCAAACGTTTTGCGTGCGGTTTCCGCCGCTTCATCTGCCGCTGAGCGGCCATGAAGCATGGCTGTCGCCTCGGTTGCCAGCAGCTTTTTGGCATCATTGATGTCAGCGCCCTGAAGGCCCTCCAGACGTGAAATTTCATCCAGCGGCATAACAGTGAACAGCTTCAGAAAGCGGACGATATCGGCATCTTCGCAGTTGCGCCAATATTGCCAGTACTGGTACGGCGAAAGCATATCGGCATTCAGCCAGACAGCACCGTCGGCAGTCTTGCCCATCTTTGCGCCGGACGATGTGGCCAGCAACGGTGTCGTGACGGCAAACAGCTCCGCCTGGTCCATCCGGCGGCCGAGATCGATCCCCGATACGATATTGCCCCATTGGTCGGAACCTCCCAATTGCAGGCGGCATCCGAACCTGCGGTGCAGCTCGACAAAATCATAGGCCTGGAGAACCATGTAGTTGAATTCCAGGAATGACAGGTGCTGTTCGCGCTCCAGGCGCAGTTTGACGGCGTCGCGCTGGATCATCTGGTTGACCGAAATATGCCGTCCAACATCGCGCAGAAAGTCGACATAATTGAGTTTCAGCAGCCAGTCCGCATTATCGATCATGATCGCGTCGGTGGGTCCCTCGCCGAACGTCAGAAACCGCTCGAACACGGTACGGATGCCGGCCTTGTTGCTTTCGATCTCATCCGCCGACAGCATTTTGCGGCTGTCGTCCTTGCCGGTCGGGTCGCCCACCCGCGTCGTGCCGCCTCCCATCAGTGCGATCGGCTTGTGACCGGTCTGCTGCAGCCAGTAGAGCAGCATGATCTGAACCAGGCTGCCGGCATGAAGGCTTGGCGCCGTGCAGTCAAAACCGATATAGGCCGGACAGACCGACGATGCGCATAAAGCGTCCAGCCCTTCTGAATCGGACAATTGGTGTATGAATCCACGTTCCGTCAGAACGCGAAGAAAATCTGATTTCAGCTGGCTCATGATTCTGCTTGCAGTCTTGTATTGTCAGTTTCCGTGGCGCGGCTCATAACATGGGCAAACGACAAGGGCACGAAAAATAAGGTGGCAAACATTCGCACAGTCATCGGGCTCATGAGCGGCACGTCCATGGACGGGATCGATGTCGCCCTGCTCAGAACGGATGGGCACACAATCACCGAGTTTGGCGCCTTCAGGACTTATCCGTTTTCTGCAGCGGACCGGGCAATAGTGGAAACGGCGCTGCAGGCGGCGCGAGCGATCGGCGAGCGCGACGAGCGCCCGCCGCCTCTGGCCGTTGCTGAAGAGCTGATCACGAGCCGCCATATTTCAGCCGTCGACCAGTTTATCGCCGATTTTTCCATTGACCGTGCGGGTTTAGACGCCGTCGGATTTCACGGCCAGACCGTTTTTCATGATCCGGCCCGGGCTTTGACCGTTCAGATCGGCGACGGCCAGGCGCTTGCAAACGCTTTGGGCATCCCGACAGTCTGGGACATGCGTGCTGCCGATATGGCTGCCGGCGGGCAGGGCGCACCGCTGGCCCCGGTTTTCCACCGGGCAATGGCGGAATATGCAAAAATCCGGTTGCCAGCCGTCATTCTCAATATCGGCGGCGTCGCAAACCTGACCTGGATTGGCCAGGACGGTGCGCTTGTCGCTTTCGATTGCGGTCCAGGCAACGCCTTGCTTGATGACTGGATCAGGCTCAAGACGGGCGAAAGGTTTGACCGTGACGGCGCTGTCGCCAGAACCGGTTCAGAACCGGATCCGCAGGTGATCGATGGATTGCTGAGCGATGCCTATTTCCAGATCCCGCCGCCAAAATCGCTCGACCGGGATCATTTTTCTGTCCCGGGACTGGAACAATGCTCACTCGCCGATGGCGCACGTCTGCTCACCCGCTTTTCTGCGGCATCGATCATCCGCTCAACGTTTTGTCTGCCGGCTGCGCCCGAAGTCTGGGTTGCAACCGGCGGCGGCCGGCGCAACAGTTTTATGATGCAGATGATCGGCAGCGGGCTGGAAGGAACTCTGGTTTCGGCAGAGGATTACGGCTTCGATGGCGACGCTGTGGAAGCCCAGGCGTTCGGATTTCTCGCAGTGCGGACGCTGAATAACCTGCCATTGACGTATCCGGATACAACCGGCGTCAGATCACCGTTACCGGGTGGCCGTACAAGTTTACCGATTTCGTAAACCATATTGAACAAAACCGGCGAATTTTCTTAAACTTAAAAACTCGTCAAAACGTTCTGGCAAGCTTTTTCCGGCAGATTGCGCAACAGGTATTCTGCCGTCAGGAACAGTCTTGCAATGCGTTTGTTAAAGGGCATCATTTCGGGGGACAAAGCCCTTGGGATTGCTTCCATATTTGTCAGTATCGGTGTCCTCGCGGCAACCGCTTGGCTTGTCTACCATTCGACGGGGCGACTGTTGCGCGCAGAGACGGAAACGGAGGCCGTTGCCTGGGCATCCAAGATCCAGCAGGGCGCGTTCGGGCTTGACGCGATTCTTGACGGATCGCCGCCGTCACAATCCGATCTGCAGTTCCTGCGAACGGCGAAGGACCTCGGAAATGTCACACAGGTCGTCATTTTCGACAATCGCGGCCGCGAGGTCATGTCATCGAACAGGCTCGGCGATGTGGTTCTTGAAGCGGGAAACGTCGCCGATGGCGGGTCGCCGATTTCCGCGGCTTTGGGCGGCGAAGCATTTTCCCAATCAAACATCGGGACGGACGCAGACGGAGGCGGCTATTTTACGCTGGCCTTTGTCCCGATCCTGACGGAATCCGGTCAGATCCGCGGCGCCCTCGGTGTCGTCGTCAACAACAGTGCGAAGCGCTCGCTTTACCTGGCCTGGTTAAGCGGAACCCTGGCAGCGCTTTTCCTGCTTGTCGGACTTGGCCTGATCGTACCTGGCAGTGCAGCGTGGTTCCGGTTGCGTGAAAAATGGGAAGCCCAGGCCAGAGCCGACTTTCTGGTCAGTCATGATCCTCTGACTTCAATCGGCAATCGTTCGCACTTCCTGGACCAATTGGCCAAAACACTCGAAGATCACATGGACGAAGGCCGGCAGATGGCGCTTCACTATATTGATATCGACCGATTCAAGGAGATCAATGATTCCTTTGGCGTCGAGGCCGGCGACAAGTTTCTGCAGGATATCACGGACAAGCTTCTGACAATTGCCGACGGTCCCGACAGGATTGCGCGCATTGGTAGTGACGAGTTTGCCATTATCCAGGCCGATACCAGCGGCATCAAACATGCCGAGATTTTCGGTGCCAGAATTGTCGATGCGCTGAGCGGCACATACGATGTGGTTGGCCATGAAGTAGTCTCCAGCGCCAGCGTGGGGATCGCTGTCGCGCCGGATCACGGCAAGGACGCGCTTCGTTTGCTCAAAAGTGCTGATCTGGCGCTGCACCAGGTCAAGGGCCTCGGCCGGGCCAACAAGGTCCTCTATCGCCCGGATATGGACCAATCCCAGCAGTCCCGGCTGGAGCTGCAGTCGATCTTGCGCAAGGCGTTCGAAAATAGCTGGTTTGAGCTGCACTATCAGCCTCAATATGACCTTGGCGCCAGAAGGCTGACCGGTTTCGAGGCCTTGTTGCGGCTCCGGCATCCTGAACGGGGAATGATCCCGCCAGTCGAGTTTATTCCGATTGCAGAGGAATCCGGTCTGATTCTTCCGATCGGCGAGTGGGTTATCCGTGAAGCCTGCGCGACGGCTGCGCAATGGCCGGAACATCTGTCACTGGCGATCAATCTGTCTCCGGCTCAGATCCACGACAGCAAGCTTGCCGGAACCGTCGAAAAGATCATGGCTCAATCCGGGCTTGCCGCCAGCCGGCTGGAAGTCGAAATCACCGAAGGTCTTTTGATGGACGCTTCCGATACGACGATGTCGGAACTCGATCGGTTGAAGGAAATCGGTTTGGCGCTGGTCATGGACGATTTCGGCACAGGATACTCAAGCCTGTCCTACCTGTGGCGGTTCGAATTCGACAAGATCAAGATCGACAAGTCTTTCGTCCATAATCTGGGCGCGGGCAGAAATGTCGAGAGCCTGCTCAAGTCGATTATCAATATCGGCCAGTCACTGGACCTGAGGGTTATCGCCGAGGGTGTCGAAAAGCCGGAACAGGCGCATTTCCTCATGAAAAACGGCTGCCACCACGTTCAGGGCTTCCTGTTCGGCCGGCCGGTTCCAAAGGCCGAAGTCGCGCCGATCATTATGAAGGACGTGAAAAACAACACGATTTCACTGGACGGCAATCCCGGGATCGGCGATGCGGCAGCTCTCGCCTGACTGTCCGCAGCCTTCAGCGGCCGCCGATATTGTTTTCGATGTCTG
Organism: uncultured Afifella sp.; assembly: GCA_947259045.1. Taxonomy (GTDB): domain Bacteria; phylum Pseudomonadota; class Alphaproteobacteria; order Rhizobiales; family Afifellaceae; genus CAMYKZ01. The sequence continues at coordinate 15,455 of CAMYKZ010000029.1, read as the reverse complement.
CCAGGCGTTTTTCCAGGTAATCTGAGCAGGTCCCGATCAACTCGTCGACATGGCCCTCAAAAAAATGATTGGCATCGGCAGTCATCGCCTGATCTATGACAATACCCTTTTGTGCCCGCAATTTGTCGACCAGGGTCTGTACTGAGCCGGGCGGCGATACCTTGTCCTGTTCGCCGTGAACGATAAGCCCCGACGACGGGCAGGGGGCCAGGAACGAAAAATCGTACAGGTTCGGTTGCGGAGCAATCGAGAGGAAACCCTCCACTTCCGGACGCCGCATCAGCAACTGCATTCCGATCCAGGCACCGAAGGAAAAACCGGCAATCCAGACACCGCGGGAATCAGGATGAAGGGTCTGGACCCAGTCAAGGGCCGCCGCGGCGTCTGACAATTCTCCGACGCCGTGATCGAAGTAACCCTGACTTCGCCCCACACCGCGGAAATTGAAACGCAATGTCGTAAAGCCACGCTCCTGGTACATCCAGAAAAGGCGATAGACGATCTGATTGTTCATCGTGCCGCCAAAGCGCGGGTGCGGATGCAGAATAATGGCGATCGGCGCCGTTTTATCCTTGCCCGGTTGATAACGGCCCTCGAGCCGGCCATCGGGCCCGGCAAAAATCACTTCAGGCATAAATGCTTCTTCCTGTTCTAAAAAATATGGTGTCGCCAGCGGTGCCCGGGCCATTTTCTTGACACGGCGGATTGGCGATCCTAGAACCTAGTTTGGAATTATTCAAAACTAGAGTTTGTGACCGTTTCCCGTCTTTGTGTTGGCGAATATCTAAACACCAAACGCAAGCGGTATTTCAAGAGCTTAGATGGATGGTTTGTCAGTCTATGGCAACAGGGTTTCTCAATTTTGACGCAAACGCCGGAGCTAATCTGCTGCCGGCAGCCAGGGATGCCGTGATTTCCGTTCTGGATCGGGCAGCCAACCCATCATCGATTCACGCTGCGGGCAGGCGCTCGCGCAATCTGGTTGAGAAAGCACGCGAAGCCGTCGCGTCAGCGTGTCGTGCCCGCAAGGAGCAGATCGTCTTTACCAGCGGGGCGACCGAGGCGGCGGCGTTGGGATTGTCACCCAGGATTATCAAAGGCCGGGAAACATATTCTGTCGGGACGCTTTATGTCGCTGCGACGGAACATCCCTGCGTTCTGTCCGGTGGCCGGCTTGCCGACCGGATCGCGATTGTGCCGGTATCGGACAGCGGGATCGTCGATCTGGCCGCGCTGGAGCGGATGCTGCAAGATCACGATGATGGCGCAGGTGCGCCGATGCTGGCATTGATGATGGCCAACAATGAAACCGGCGTTCTGCAGCCGGTCGAAAAGGCTGTTTCGCTGGTCAAAAGCCATGGCGGATTTGTATTTTGTGATGCGGTACAGGCGTTTGGCCGGATTCCCTTTGATATTGCATCGAGTGGCGCAGATTTCGTCAGCCTGTCATCGCACAAGATTGGCGGACCCCAGGGCGCCGGAGCGCTTTTGCTGGCCAACGAGGATGTTCGACCGGAGCCGGTTCTGACCGGCGGCGGCCAGGAGCGCGGCTTCAGGGCCGGTACGGAGAATGTTGCGGCAATCGTCGGATTTGGTATTGCTGCAGAAGCGGTTATGAACCATTTAGAGGATAGGGAATCGATTGCTGGACTGCGAGACAGTCTCGAAACAGAGTTGCGGTTGATTTCACCTGAGATTCGCGTTGCCGGTGAGCATGCGCCGCGCCTGCCCAACACGGTGATGTTTGTGGTTCCCGGACTGTCGGCAGAGACGGCTGTGATCGCATTTGATCTGGAAGGCATCGCTGTTTCTTCCGGTTCGGCCTGTTCTTCAGGAAAGGTCTCGCCCAGCCATGTGTTGCTGGCGATGGGATTTTCGGAAGATATGGCTGGCAGCGGCATTCGGGTCAGCTTGCCTGTTGACGTCACGGATGCCGGTATTGAAACGTTTTTGATGGTTTGGCGATCGATTGTAAATCGATTGAGGCCGAACCAGGCTGCCTGATCCGGCATTTTGCCGGCGAAAGGCCAACAAACCGGTCGGAATCGACCATTGAATATGATCCAACCGGCGGCCCTTGAAGCCGCGCAGGAGGAATACAATGCCAGCTGTTCAGGAAACTGTTGAACAGGTCAAAGCGCTTGACGTCGACAAATACAAATATGGTTTCATCAGCGATATTGAATCGGAGAAAGCGCCCAAGGGCCTGAACGAGGATATCGTCCGCTTTATCTCTGCCAAAAAGAATGAGCCGGAATGGATGGCCGACTGGCGGCTGGACGCCTATGCGCGCTGGCTGACCATGCAGGAGCCGAAATGGGCGCGGGTGCATTATCCGAAGATCGATTTCCAGGATCTTTATTATTACTCCGCGCCAAAATCGATGAGCGGGCCAACCAGTCTGGATGAAGTGGATCCGGAACTACTCGCCACGTATGAAAAGCTCGGCATCCCGCTGAAAGAGCAGGAAATTCTGGCCGGCGTTCGCAAACAGGGTGAAGCCAGTTCGCTTGATGGCGAAGACAGCAGCATCTACGCTTCGGGACGGGTTGCCGTCGATGCCGTATTCGACAGCGTCTCGGTGGTGACGACCTTCAAGGAAGAACTGGCCAAGGCCGGCGTGATCTTCATGCCGATGTCCGAGGCCGTGCACGAACATCCGGACCTGGTGAAGAAATATCTCGGTTCGGTCGTTCCGGTCACCGACAATTTCTATGCGACGCTGAATTCCGCCGTCTTCTCCGACGGTTCGTTCGTCTATATCCCCAAGGGCGTGCGCTGCCCGATGGAACTGTCGACGTATTTCCGCATCAACGAGCAGAATACCGGCCAGTTCGAACGCACATTGATCATTGCCGACGAAGGGTCCTACGTCTCCTATCTGGAAGGCTGTACGGCGCCGATGCGCGACGAAAACCAGCTGCATGCAGCCGTCGTCGAGCTTGTTGCGCTGGATGATGCGGAAATCAAATATTCCACCGTACAGAACTGGTATCCGGGCGATTCAGAGGGCAGGGGCGGCATTTACAACTTCGTCACCAAGCGTGGCGACTGCCGCGGCAAAAACTCGAAAATTTCCTGGACCCAGGTGGAAACCGGTTCGGCGATCACCTGGAAATATCCATCCTGCATCCTGCGCGGCGACGGTTCGGAGGGCGAGTTTTATTCCATCGCCATCTCAAACGGTTACCAGCAGGTCGATTCCGGCACCAAGATGATCCATCTCGGCAAGAACACCAAGAGCCGGATCATCGCCAAGGGGATCGCCGCGGGCTTCTCCGACAGCACCTATCGCGGCTTGGTTTCCTGCCACCGCAAGGCGTCGGGCGCGCGCAACTTCACCCAGTGCGACTCGTTGCTGATCGGAGACAAATGCGGCGCGCATACGATCCCCTATATCGAAAGCAAGAACGCCTCGGCGATCTTCGAGCATGAAGCCACGACATCGAAAATCTCCGATGACCAGATGTTCTATTGCGTCCAGCGCGGCATGAACGAGGAAGAAGCGGTCGCGCTGATCGTCAATGGTTTCGTGCGCGACGTGATCCAGAAATTGCCAATGGAGTTCATGGCGGAAACGCAAAGGCTCATCGGCATCAGCCTTGAAGGCAGTGTCGGATAAACCGCGGCATTGGAGACGAATAACTGACTGACGCCGGAATGATCATGGTTCATGAAAGCTGCAAAGACGGGCTTGGCCAGAGTATGGCGACCGATGCGTTGTGGATCTGGAGATTTCGGCAATGCAGAAAACGGCGGCTGATCTGGCAGGCGCCGACGGAAAAAGACAATCGGACCTGGGCGGACGATGAAAGCCTGCAAAGGTTTGGAGATTCACTGATCGCTGTTGCGGATGTCGGCAACCGGCGATGGATGATCGTGGAACGCGATTGGCATGGATGGCCGGACCCGCCGGAATGGGCGTTTTTTGCCATTGAAAACAACAATGCGGTTTGGGCCGCGGCCGACTTTGATATCTGGCCTGATGCCTGGACACGACCGAATGATGTCACGGAGACAAAAAACAATGCTTGAAATCAAGAACCTGCACGTCAGGATCGCAGAGGATGAGACGGAAATCCTGCGCGGTATCGATCTGAAGATCGGCGCCGGCGAGGTGCACGCCATCATGGGGCCGAACGGTTCCGGCAAATCCACGCTGTCTTACGTTCTGGCCGGCAAGGACGATTATGAAGTCACCGAAGGCGAGATCCTGCTGAACGGTGAAAACCTGCTTGATATGGCGCCGAACGAGCGCGCAGCAGCGGGTGTTTTCCTGGCTTTCCAGTATCCGATCGAAATTCCCGGCGTCGGCACCATGACGTTCCTGAAAACCGCCATGAACGCCCAGCGCAAGGCGCGCGGAGAGGCGGAACTGATGACGCCTGAATTCATGCGGCTTGTCAAAGAAGCCGCGAAAGAGCTTAAAATTTCAATTGATATGCTGAAGCGTCCGCTGAATGTCGGATTTTCCGGCGGCGAGAAAAAACGCAACGAAATCCTGCAAATGGCGCTTTTGAAGCCAACGCTTGCGGTCATGGACGAGACCGATTCCGGTCTGGATATCGATGCCCTGAAAGTCGTTGCCGACGGCGTCAATGCACTGCGCGGCGAAGAGCGGTCATTTCTGGTGATCACACACTATCAGCGCCTGCTCAATCATATCGTGCCCGACTATGTCCACATTCTCTCAGCCGGCCGGATTGTCCGCTCCGGCGGCAAGGAGCTGGCGCTTGAACTGGAAGAAAAAGGCTATGCGGATTATGTCGGGGAGGCGGCCTGATATGTCGGCTGAAGCCAAACGCATCGAGACGGCAGCCGAAAAGGCGCTCTTCGGTCACTTTGCCGCCGTGCCGGACAATGATCCGATGTACGATTTGCGGGCATCGGCATTTGAGGTTTTCCGGGATGCGGGCCTGCCCCACCGTCGGGTCGAGGAATGGAAATATACCGATCTGCGAAACCTGCTGAAGGATGTCCCTCCGCCGGCAGCCCCCGGAAACCTGGACGCGGCACGCGTAGCGTTTGAGGAAGATGATCCGCTGGCAGACCTGGCCGGCAGCCGGATTGTCTTCGTCAACGGGCATTTTGTTCCCTCGCTGTCGGATATGTCGGAAATCGCCGATCAGGTGGATTTTGCATCGCTGGGACGTTTTCTTGCCGATGGCGGGGCGATCTTCGACCGTTTCGATACGATCGATCCGGCGGAGGCGCCGATATTCGCTCTCAACAGCGCCTTTATGGCCGACGGCGCGGTAATCAATATCAAGCAGGATATCGAAAAGCCGATCCATATTGCGCATCTGTTTGTCGGCGAGACGGCCGGCCTGCAGACGATGCGCAACCTTGTTTCGGTGGACGCCGGTGTCAGTGCGACCGTGTTTGAGACCTATCACGGTCCCGACGATCTTGCCTATCACACCAATACTGTTTCGCAGATCCATGTCTCTGACGGTGCCCATGTCCGCTGGATCAAACTCGTGGAAGAAGGCAGTGCAACGGCCCATCTGGGTCTGACGATCCCGCGCATCGACGGAAACGCGGTGTTTGATCCGTTCACCTACACAGCCGGGCCGGCATTGACGCGCAACGAAATGCGGCTGACCTTTGCAGCACCGCATTCCAGGTCCGGCATTCGCGGCGTAACCCTGGTCCGCGGCAGCGATCATGCCGATTTCACGCTGGTGGTGGATCATGCCGTACCCGACTGCGACAGCCGGGAATATTTCAAATCGGTCATCGATGATGAAGCCCGGGCGATTTTCCAGGGCAAGATCATTGTCCGTCCGGACGCCCAGCGCACCGACGGCCAGATGATGAGCCAGGCTCTGCTGCTGGACGAAGGCGGGGAGTTCGACAACAAGCCTGAACTTGAGATCTTCGCAGACGATGTCATTTGCGCGCACGGCGCAACTTGCGGCCAGATCGACGAGGACATGCTGTTTTTCCTGCGCTCGCGCGGCATAGGAGAGGCGGAGGCTGAACAGCTTCTGGTGCAGGCGTTCGTGGCTGAGGCGGTCGAGGAAATTGGCGACGAGGCGATCGAGCAGGTGCTGGAGGCGCGAACGCGCAAATGGCTTGGCATGGCTCCGGAAGTCGAATGACGCGGTTGATTGTTGGACCGGAAAGCGGGTTGAACTGATGGAACATGTTGCAAATGTGCGAAGCGCCTACGATGTCGAAGCGATCCGGGCGGATTTCCCGATTCTGTCGCGCACAGTCTATGGCAAGCCGCTAGTCTATCTGGACAATGGCGCATCGGCTCAAAAACCGCGTGCGGTGATCGACAAGATCAGCGAAACCTATTCAAACGAATATGCCAACGTCCACCGCGGCCTGCATTATCTGTCCAATGCGGCGACTGAGGCCTATGAAGAAGCGCGTGAAATCGTGCGGGCGTTTTTGAATGCGCCATCGGTCGATCAGGTGATTTTCACCCGCTCATCGACCGAAGCCATCAATCTCGTGGCACAATCGTTCGGCGGCATGCGGATCGGCGAGGGCGATGAGATCGTGCTGTCCATCATGGAGCACCATTCCAACATTGTGCCGTGGCACTTCCACCGCGAAAAGAGCGGCGCGAAACTGGTCTGGGTCGGCATTGAAGACGATGGCAGTTTCAACCCGCAGACATTCGCCGATGCGTTGACGGAACGCACGAAAATGGTCGCCATCACCCATATGTCGAATGTCACCGGCACTGTGGTGCCGATCCGCGATATCTGCCGCATCGCCCATGAGCGCGGCATACCGGTGCTGGTCGACGGCAGCCAGTCTGCCGTTCACATGCCGATCGACGTCCAGGATCTCGGTTGCGACTTCTATGTGTTTACCGGCCACAAAACCTATGGTCCGTCCGGTATCGGCGTTCTGTGGGCGAAACCGGAGCATCTTGAAGCCATGCCGCCCTATATGGGCGGCGGCGAAATGATCCTCGACGTGACAGAGGACAACGTTACCTACAATGACCCGCCGCATCGTTTCGAGGCCGGAACACCGCCGATTGCCCAGGCAATTGGCCTGGGGGCCGCTTTGACCTATATGCAGCAGATAGGCCGGCAGGCGATCGCCGACCACGAAGCTGATCTGGCCGCCTATGCACAGGAACGGCTTTCGGCGATCAATTCACTGAAGATATTCGGCACGGCGCCCGGCAAAGGCGCGATTTTTTCATTCGAGATCGAGGGCATCCATGCGCACGACATTTCGATGATTATCGACCGGGAAGGGATTGCTGTCAGGGCAGGGACCCATTGCGCCCAGCCACTGCTTTCGCGTTATGGCGTTACCTCAACCTGCCGCGCCTCTTTTGGCATGTACAATACCCGCGCGGAGATCGATGCCCTTGCAGAAGCGCTGAATAAGGCCCACTCTTTCTTTACGTGACGAATTCACGAGGATTGCGATGATGGATGCACAGGATCAAATAGCCGAAGAGCCGCAGCCCAATGCTGCGACGATTGAGGCAATCACCATCCCGCCGGAAGAACTGGAGCGTTTGAGCGGCGATATCGTCTCGGCGCTGAAGACGGTTTACGATCCGGAGATTCCGGCCGACATCTATGAGATCGGTCTGATCTACAAGGTCGATATCGACGATAACCGCCACGTCAATATCGACATGACGCTGACGGCGCCGGGTTGTCCCGTTGCCGGCGAAATGCCGATCTGGGTGGAAAATGCCGTGGCTTCCGTGCCCGGTGTCTCAGGTGCGACGGCGAATATGGTGTTTGATCCGCCCTGGTCGCCGGACCGGATGTCGGATGAGGCCAAAGTGGCGATCGGCTGGTGGTGATTGCAATCAGTTTGCTTGAACACGATATGAATTGGTAAGAATGACCCGTTAGGATCGCATGATGGCCTTAGGAAGTTTTCAGGTTTTGTCCGTGACCAACGCCGCCGCCGAGCGCGTGCGCGATATCATTGCCAATGCGGAACAGCCCGCCGAAGGTATCCGCGTCGGGATCAAGAAGGGCGGATGCGCCGGCATGGAATATACGGTCGATCTGGTGACGGAACCAAAAGGATCCGATGACAGGGTCGACCTGGATGGCGCCAGTGTTTTTGTCGATCCGGCGGCGACGCTTTTCCTGCTGGGCACCGAAATGGACTATGAGGTGAGCAAATTGCGCACCGGCTTTGTTTTCAAGAATCCCAACCAGACATCGGCCTGCGGCTGCGGCGAATCCGTTGAACTGAAAAAAGCTGATCTGGCGGCGCTGCAGGCGCGTTCGCAGGACTGAACCTATCCGTGAAAACGCCAGGCATGCTCTTTGACCGGTTGTCTGCGGCTGCGTCGCAGCAATGGACGCTTTATACCGGCCATGCCTTTGTCGAACAGATGGCGGACGGTACCTTGCCGGAGGCAGCCTTCCGTCATTATCTCGTTCAGGATTACCTCTTTTTGGTCCATTTCGCCCGTGCCTATGCGCTGGCGATCTACAAGGGCACATCGCTGCAGGACATGCGTGCCGCCCATGGCGGTTTGAAAGCAATCCTCGATGTTGAAATGGACCTGCATGTTTCTCTCTGCGCGCAATGGGGGCTTACGCCGGAGGCGCTGGAGAGTACGCCGGAAGCGCGCGCGACCCTGGCCTATACGCGTTTCGTGCTGGAGACCGGGCTGCGCGGCGATCTGCTTGATCTGCACGTCGCGCTGGCGCCGTGTGTCATCGGGTATGCCGAAATTGCCGCCGGTCTTGCGGCCCGGCCCGGTGCGCTTGATGAGAACAATCCCTATCGTGTCTGGATTGGTGAATATGCAGGGCGGGACTATCAGGACGTGGCCGCTGCGGCGCGGCAAACGTTGGACGATCTTGCCGCCCGCAGTTTGACTGAAAACCGTTTTCCGCACATTGTGAAGATATTCCGACAGGCAACCCGTCTGGAAGCGGATTTCTGGCAGATGGGGCTGACGCTGGCGGATTGAAATCTTGCCCGCAGAGAGCCCTCATATGGACCCAGAATATCTGATCGATCTGTTTGACCCGTTTGGTCCGGTGACACCAAAGCGGATGTTCGGCGGCCTCGGTGTCTATCATGATGGTCTGATGTTCGCACTCGTAGCCGACGGCATTGTCTATCTGAAAGTCGATGAGCAAACGATCCCGCTGTTTGAAGCCGCGGGCGCGCGGCCCTTTGTCTATCAGGGCAAAGCCAAGCCGGTTCAGATGTCCTATTGGACGACGCCGGAAGAGGCGATCGATGATCCCGATGCGATGAAAGTCTGGGCCGAGCGGGCTTATTCGGCGGCTCTGCGGGGAAAGAATTCCTGAAGCGCAGAGGCTGAAATCAATTTTCCGCGGATTCAGCTTCCTTGGCAATACGGACCGGCCGGAGCAGAAACGCCGGGATCTGGTCGCCGAAACCAACCGGTTCGTTGTCTCTGGAATTGTTGCGCTCGCGCTTGGGCTTGCGATCCTGCTCGGAAGATTTCGCATTGCGGCCCTTGGGCTCGCGCGGTTTCCGTTCGCGCTTTTGCGGCTCACGCGCCGCGCGTTCTTCGCCGGCGGCCGTGTCGTCCGAGCGGGTATCTTGACGTGCGACCGAACTTGCCTCGGTGGTTTCCGGCGCCGCCTCGACTGCTGTCTTCTCCTTGCGTCCACGGCCACGGCGCGGCTTGCGAGCGTTCGCGTCGGCGTCGTCAGTCTGCGCATGGCGGGCGTCGCCCACCTGCGGGATCTGCGTGCCGATCAGTTTTTCGATGGCGGCCAGATATTTGCGGTCTGCGGATGTGGCGATGGTAATGGCCTCGCCGGAGCGGCCGGCGCGTCCGGTACGGCCAATCCTGTGTACGTAATCTTCCGCGTGGCTCGGCACGTCGAAATTGAAGACGTGGCTGACGGTCGGTATGTCGAGGCCGCGGGCTGCGACGTCACTGGCCACCAGCAATGTGATTTCGTTATCGCGGAAGCCGGCAAGAGTCTTCAGGCGTGAATGCTGGTCCATATCGCCATGCAATGCGCCAACGGAATGCCCGTGTTTCTCAAGCGATCGCGCCAGAGTCGCGATATCGCGCTTGCGGTTGCAGAAGATGATCGCATTGGTGAGATTTTCTGCAGCGTAGATCCGGTCGCGCAGAACGGCGCGCTTTTCATGCGGTTTGCTGCCGGACGACACCAGGCTCTGATTGACGGTGTCAACGACGGACGCGGGCTTTGAGACTTCCACCCGCGTCGGGTTTTGCAGGAAACGGTCGGCCAGCGAACTGATCTCCGGGGGCATCGTCGCCGAAAACAGCAGTGTCTGGCGGGTGAACGGAATCAGTTTGATAATCCGCTCGATATCCGGAATGAAACCCATGTCGAGCATCCGGTCGGCCTCGTCGATGACAACGATTTCGACGCCGGTCAGAAGCAGCCGGCCACGCTCCACATGATCCAGCAGACGGCCGGGTGTAGCAATCAGAACATCCGCGCCGCGGGTAATCTTCTTGCCTTGTTCTTCAAACGAAACGCCGCCGATCAAAAGGGCGACGGTCAGCTTGTGATTGACGCCGTATTTGACGAAATTGTCTTCAACCTGGGCGGCAAGCTCGCGCGTCGGCTCCAGGATCAGCGTGCGGGGCATTCGCGCCCGGGCGCGACCTTTTTCCAGCAGTGTGAGCATGGGAAGGGTGAAAGAGGCGGTCTTGCCTGTCCCGGTCTGGGCCAGTCCCAAAACGTCCCGGCGCTGCAGCACATGCGGAATCGCTTCGGCCTGAATGGGGGTGGGGTCTGTATATCCGCATGCTTTTACGGCAGATACGACCTTGTCGCTTAGTCCTAGTGTATCAAAGCTCATTGAGTTCTTTTTTGCCCCGCCGGAAAAACATCAGCGTGGGCTTCAAATCGTGTTGGATTTAGCAATCGCCATCGGCTCGATTAGCCGGAAAAGGCTGCTGGCTGGGGCGTTAGTGGACCAAAATACCGGTTTCGGCAAGGGTTAATCACAAACGCGGTGAATCCAAAGGTTGCCGTCGTATGATTTAAGCAACAATTTTCCATCACATCCATTTAGATAGTGGCAACATTCAATCATTTAAAGGCGGAAAACCTGTCGAGTTCAGATATCGAGTAAATTGCCTTCGGCAAAGGCAGCGCGTTCCTGAATAAAACTGAAGCGCGCTTCCGGTTTGTTGCCCATCAGGCGGGTCACCGAATCTGCGGTCTGGCCGGTTTCATTATCGATGATATTGACTTTCAGCAATGTGCGTTTGGACGGAATCATCGTTGTTTCTTTCAATTGGCTGGCAAGCATTTCGCCGAGCCCCTTGAACCGGCTGATTTCAACCTTGCCCCGCCCGCTGAATTCCGTTTCAAGCAATTCATCGCGGTGCGCATCGTCGCGGGCATAGAGTACCTTGCCGCCCTGGGCGAGCCGGAACAATGGCGGTACGGCCATGTAGAGGTGCCCGTTGCGAATCAGTTCCGGCATTTCACGGAAGAAGAAGGTTATCAGCAACGAGGCGATATGGGCGCCGTCGACGTCCGCATCGGTCATGATAATGACCTTGCCATACCGCAGATCGTCATCGCGGTAACGGCTACCGGTGCCGCAGCCGAGCGCCTGCGTCAGATCGGCGATCTGCTGATTGGCTGCGATCTTGTCGCGCCCGGCATTGGCGACATTGAGGATCTTGCCGCGCAACGGCAGGATGGCCTGGATCTTCCGGTCTCGCGCCTGTTTCGCCGATCCGCCGGCAGAATCGCCCTCAACAATGAACAGCTCCGTATCGTCGCGGTTGGCGGCGCTGCAGTCGGTGAGCTTTCCAGGCAGGCGCAGTTTCCGCGTCGCGCTTTTGCGGGAGATCTCTTTCTCCTTGCGCCGCTTCAGCCGCTCTTCTGCCCGGTCGATCACCCATTCAAGCAATTGCCCTGCCTGATTGGGTGAAGCCGCAAGCCAATGGTCGAAAGAATCACGCACAGCGCTTTCGACTATTCGCGCGGCTTCAGTCGTCGCGAGCCGGTCCTTTGTCTGACCGACAAATTCCGGTTCGCGGATAAAGACGGAAAGCATGCCCCCGCAAGAGGTCAGAATATCGTCTGACGTGACGATGGAAGCACGTTTGTTGCCGACAAGGTCGGCATAATTCTTGAAACCGCGCAGCAGCGCGGTGCGCATGCCGGCTTCGTGGGTGCCGCCCTCGGGTGTCGGCACGGTGTTGCAATAGGAGCGGACGAAGCCGTCGCCGGCAAACCAGGCTATGGCCCATTCAACCGAGCCGTGACCGACCTTGCGTTCGCTCTTGCCGGAGAAGATCTCCTGACCGACCAGCGTCTGGCCGGCAAGCAGTTCACCGATATAATCCTTCAGACCGCCCGGGAAATGGAATCTGGCATCCGCCAGAGCTTCGCTTTTCTCATTCAGCAGTTCCGGCGCACAGGACCAGCGGATCTCGACGCCGCCGAACAGATAGGCCTTGGAGCGCGCCATCCGGAACAGCCGGTCCGGGTCGAAATCCGTGCCGCCCTTGAAAATCTGAGCATCCGGCTTGAAGCGGACCCTTGTGCCGCGGCGGTTCTGGACCTCGCCCAATTGTTCAACGCCGGTCTGCGGGATGCCCCGGGAATAGTTCTGGCGAAACAGCCTGCGGTCGCGCGCAACCTCGATCTCGACGAATTCCGAAAGCGCGTTGACGACCGAAATGCCGACGCCGTTCAGGCCGCCGGATGTCTCATAGGCCTTGGAGCCGAATTTGCCGCCCGAATGGGGCATCGTCATAATGACTTCCAGTGTCGACTTGTCCGGGAACTGCGGGTGATTTTCCACCGGAATGCCACGACCGTTATCGGTAACGGACAGATAGCCCTCCGCATCGAGACTGACCTCGATGCGCGTGGCGTGGCCGGCGACGGCCTCATCCATGGAATTGTCGATGACCTCGGCAAACAGATGGTGCAGCGCCCGCTCGTCGGTGCCGCCGATATACATGCCCGGACGCATGCGTATCGCCTCCAGACCTTCAAGAACCTGAATATCCTTGGCCGAATAATCGTCACCAGCGCTGGCGGTCCGGGCCGGTTTTGCACGCCGTTTGCCGGGCGCAGCCGGAGCTTCGCCTTCTGCAGCATCGGCGCTGTCATCAAAACTTGCAAATAGATCGTCGGACCGGTCCATGGGGCTCCCGCTTGACTGCGAATCACTTTTAGACTTTGCCACGTCTGGCCTCATTGTACGAGGGTGTTCAGACTTTGTTCTCATGATTATTTGTGGCGAATTTTTGTGGCGAATTCCGGATCGATTTGCAACAAGTGTGTCAGCAACAGGGAATCTTCCAGGGTTTTACAGGGAAAGCCCGTTCATCGAAGGAGCCCGTTCATCGAAGGAGAATGGCATGGCAATCAGCAACGCACCGGTCGTACTCGGAATGGCGGCGCCGGAATTCGAGTTGCCGGCGACCAGCGGCCGGATGTTCAACCGGACACAGATCGACGGCATAAACGGTACGGTGATCGCCTTCATCTGCAACCATTGTCCCTATGTCAAAGCGGTCATTGACCGGATGGTGGCCGATGCCGAAGCGTTGGCAGCGGCCGGGATCGGCTTTGCGGCGATCTGTTCCAACGACGCGGAGGCTTATCCAGCCGATTCATTTGAGAACATGAAGCAGTTCGCAAAAGATCATCGTTTCGGTTTTCCATATCTGCTCGACGACGATCAATCCGTGGCCCGCGCGTTCAATGCAGCCTGCACGCCGGAATTCTTCGGATTCGATCGCGACCGGAAGCTGGTTTATCACGGCCGCCTTGATGAAGGCCGGACCGGCCCATTGCCGCAGGGCGCACGCCGCGAACTGCTGGAAGCGATGACCGCCGTCTCGGAAAATATCGCTCTTCCGTTTCAGCCAAAGCCGCCGCTTGGATGTTCAATCAAATGGAAACCGGAATGAGAGCGCGGGCGTACAAGGGTATCGTCGCCTGCAGGGCGCCGGATCAAGCGGGGATTTCAAATTGGGAGCAAATGGCATCGGCCCTGTAACGATTTCCCGCCACAGGGCCGAACCTGAGTTGGATACTGAGCGAATCTCCCACCAAAAACGGATCCGGTGTGTTTTGGATCCTTACAAAAGAGACCACATTGTTCCAATTACTATTGTTCATACCGCGTCGATCAACAAATCTCCGTAATTGGCCGTTCAATCCATTTTTCCAATCGACCAAATCATCATAACAGACACAGTGTTGCTCTGTAACGCAGTTACAGTCGTCGAATTTTGTTTTGATTACGCCAGTTTGTGAGCAGTCAGCCGCTTACAAAGCTGGCGATAAACTTTCAGGAGGGGTCATTTTCATAGACCTCCTTTCACTTGGACACCATAATACTGGTGTCATTCCGGTGTAACGTCAAATCACGTTTTTCAGATTCGGCATTATTTTGTGATCCCGGTCTTGCATTGCGTCAGATCCTCATAAAGATCGCTCAAGATGGCATTTGCATCTTCCGGCTATTCCGCCAGCAGGGTTTCGATTGCATCGTGCTCGGCAACAAAATGGCCGGGTGACCGCTCTTCAAGTTTCGGCAGATAGGCCGCATCGGTCCCGATCCGCGATGGCAGGAAGCGCAGCCGCGACTGACCTTCAAGCGCCGGCGGCAAGTCCTTCAGTTTGATCCGCTGCCGCTCGCGTTCCACCTTCGGGTCCGGGATCGGTACGGCCGATATCAGCTGTTTGGTGTAAGGGTGCTGCGGATCGGCGAACAATTGGTCGCGGTCGGCCAGTTCGACCACATTGCCCAGATAGAGCACCAGAATGCGGTGTGAAATTTCCCGCACCACCGAGAGATCGTGCGAGATGAAGATGAAGGACAGGTCGAATTCGGTCTGCAGATCCATCAAAAGCGCCATGATCTGCGCCTGGATGGAGACGTCGAGTGCCGAAACCGCCTCGTCGCAGATGATCAGCCTTGGCCTGAGCATGGTGGCGCGGGCAATGCCGACGCGCTGGTTCTGACCGCCGGACAGTTCATGCGGGTAACGGTTGATCATCGCCTGGTCGAGACCGACCCGTTCCAGCATCTGCGCCACCTCCGCCTTCATGTCAGCCCTGGACAGGTCGCCTCGGAAGATTTTCAGCGGCTCCATGACGGAATCGCCGATTGTCATCGACGGATTGAGGCTTGCCATCGGGTCCTGAAAGACGATCTGCAGGTCGCGGCGTTTCTGTTTCATCGCCTCCCGGTCGAGAGCATTCAGCGGCGCACCGAGCCAGCTCACCGTTCCCGATGTCGGCGGGATGAGTTGCAGGATGGCGCGCGCCAAGGTCGACTTGCCGCTGCCGCTCTCGCCGACAATGCCAAGTGTTTCGCCGGGTTTGAGGTCGAAACTCACGCCGTTGACGGCATGCAATATGGCCGGCTTTGAAAACAGGCGGCCGGCGATGCGGAAATCCACCTGCACATCGTTGACCTTGAGAAAATCCGGATCGCGTCCCTTGGCGTCATAGGCGCCGGTCATCAGCGTCCGGCCGCCTTCGCCG
>CAMYKZ010000028.1 GCA_947259045.1 uncultured Afifella sp. | reverse complement strand
CACCTGCGGGACAACATGGCGATCAGCCTGTCAGGCGGCACCCAGCGATTGGAGTAGTGAAGCAGCTGCAAACGGATAAAATCCGGCATATCGCGGAAGATACCGGACAGATAATCGTACAGATGTTCCGGCGACCGCCCGACAAATACGATATCGCTGTCTGCGGAGAGCGCAACGATACGGGCTGCGCAGGTCATCAGGTCATCGACAAATCTTTCGTAAACCGGCGCAATCTCGCCATCGACAAGCCGGCCAAGCTGCTCGCGCCGCGCAATATCCCAGCGAAACGGCGAAGCATCGAAGTCGCTTATCGGCATCTAACCCATCCATGTCGATCATTGCTGCAATCTCGAAGATCTATTCGAGTTTGCAGCAACATTCGACACCCGTGAGTTGATAATTGAGGCCCGATGACTCCAAAGATGCCCATTTGATGCCAAAATCCTGACAATCTTTGCCAATATTTGTCATGACTGATGTAACCCTGCGTAAAGGAAAGACCATGGCGACGATGAATGTTTCCCTGCCGGCCCCGATGAAGAAGTGGGTCGAAAGCCAGATGGCAGACGGACGTTACAGCAATTCAAGCGACTATGTCCGCGATCTGATCCGGCGCGAGCAGGAGCGCGCACAGGATATTGACGATCTGAAAAAGCTGATCTCGGGCGAAACCGCAAACGAAGCGGACGCGCTGGATTCCTGACCGCTTGAGCGGCAAAAACGAAACCGGCCGGCGCGCATTGTCATGCCGCCCTTGCCGGACGGTTCACGGTGCGGAACCCGCCGTCAAAACGGCTGCAATTTCGCCAATCGTCCTGTAGCCTCCCGCTGAAGGGAGCGTCATGACATCACAGTTACTGGTGAACAGAGGCACAGCGTTGAAGCCCTGGATCGTCATGGTGCATGGCCTGTCCCAGGATCACCGTGTCTTTTCCAGCCAGGTCGAAGCGTTTCAGGCGGATTACCGTATCCTGCTCGTCGACCTGCCCGGTCACGGCCTGGCATCTGCGATCGGCGGTCCGTTCGGCCATGTGGAGTTCGCTGACCATGTCGAGCGTACGCTTGCCGGGCACGCTGTGGAAGATATCCATTATTGGGGAACCCACACCGGCGCGACGATCGGCCTGCTGCTGGCGGCAAACAATCCGGGCCTGTTCCGCTCGCTGGTTCTCGAAAGCCCGCTGATCCCCGGCGCCAATCCGCCCGTTGTCCTGGAAAACATCAGCCGGGCGAAAGCCGCGGTCGAACGCGACGGGCTTGCCGCCGCGCTGACGGAATGGTGGCAGGAGGGCTGCTGGTTCGATCATATGCGCGCCAATCCGCAAAGCTGCCGGGCGGAAGAACATCGCCGGATCGTGCAGGACTTTGGCGGCCGGCCCTGGACCGACAGTGCGAGACCTGCCGCCGTGACCGGTATCGAAACATTGCTTGCCGAACTCACTGCGCCGGCGCTTGTTTACAACGGCGTTACCGATCATCCGGATTTCATCGCAGCCGCCAGGACGATTGCCGGCCTCATGCCGAATGCGGTTCAGGCCACAATACCGAACGCCGGCGGATTTCCCGCCTGGGAAAATCCCGATGAGGTCAACCGCCTTGTTGCCGGTTTCATCAGCCGGATGGACCGGTCTGCAGCGCCCGCGGAGACGCCGCAATGACCATCCGCCGGGCGCGGCCTGACGATCTCGGCGCGGTTCAGCAATGCGCCGCAGATGCCTATCAACAATATGTCGCGCGCATCGGCAGGGAACCGGCGCCGATGAAGGCGGCATGGACGCTCAGGTCCGAGGCTTCATCGTCTTCTACCCCAGGGGCGATCATCTGCATCTGGAAAACGTCGCCGTATCGGTGCGGTTCCAGGGCATGGGGGTCGGCCGAAAACTGATCGGCTTTTGCGAGGATACCGCCCGCGCGCAGGGTTTCGAAAGGGTGGAACTCTATACCAATGAGAAGATGACGGAGAATCTCGATCTTTATCCGCGCCTCGGATACCGCGAAACCGAACGCCGAAGGGAAGACGGGTTCAACCGTGTCTTTTTCAGCAAGGATATTTCGGGCATCGTCTGCTGAAGGCCGGCAATCCTTGAAAAGGGTCCACACAATGTCTGATCACCGCGCAACCAGGTTCCCTGTTTCCGTCAAAGCGGTTCTGACGCTTGGCGGCACTTATCCGCTTCTATTGAATGAGCGGGACGAATGGGAACTTCCCGGTGGCAAACTCGAGGCCGGTGAAGACATCGCGGAGTGCATCGTCAGGGAGTTGAAGGAGGAACTGAATATCAATGCCGGGATTGTTCGACCGGTCGACAATTGGGTCTATCGCCTGAACAATCTCGATATCGTCATCATCACCTATCTGTTGGAAACTGCCGATTCAGCGAAAGAGGCCCGCGTCAGTCACGAACACAAAAAACTGCAATTTTTCGACACTTCGGAAATAGCAGGCCTCAACATGCCGGAAGGGTATAAAAATTCCATTCTTCTGGCGCGCCGGGATGGGCGGTGATTCTGTCGTTGCTGACGGTTGTGAATTCATGCCTGACCGGCCGGCCTGTTTATCGGCTGATTTGGAACCCGGATAATGTTTCCGGCAATCCTGTCGGATTTCCGCTTCCCTGTTCGTCCTTGTTACGGAACAATCGATGATGAGGAGAGAAACCATGCTCTATACGATCCTGATTTATGCCGAGGAAGGTGTCATCGAGCAACTGCCGCCCGACGACTATCAGGCGGTTCTGGCAAAACACGGCGCCATGCAGCGGGAACTGGCGGGGCGGGACATGCTCGGGCCGTTCGCCAAGCTGATGGGGACCGGCTCCGCTGTCACGCTGCGCAGCCAGGGTGATGCCATCCTGGTCACCGATGGCCCGTTCGCGGAAACCAAGGAGCAACTGCTCGGATTTTACATGATCGAATGTGAAACCATCGATGAGGCCGTCGAAGCCGCAAAGCTGCTGCCGCAGGAGACCGGCACCTATGAGATCCGCCCCGCCGGCTGGACCCATCTGGACCGGGAACGTGAACAAGCGGAGCAGGATGGCTGATCGGGCCGATCAGGCAGACCGGCCCGCGGCGCATCTGGCTGCCCATCTGGCTAATGCACGCCCCAGAGCGCTTGCCGCGCTGACACGGCATTTCCGTGATCTCGACCTTGCCGAAGATGCGTTCCAGGACGCCGCCGCGCGGGCGCTGGTCAACTGGCGCGAAAAGGGCCTGCCGCGCGACCCGACGGCCTGGCTGATATCAACCGGACGCAACGCCGCTCTTGACCGGATCCGAAAGGACCGCCGCCATCGCGATTATGTCGCGCAAGCGGCAGCCGATGACCTTCCGGCAGGAGACGCGGAAATGGACCTTGCCAACCAGATCGACATGAACGAATTGCGCGACGATGTTCTGAGATTATTGTTCATGTGCTGCCAGCCCGATCTGGCAGTCAGCGACCAGCTTGCGCTGGCGTTGAAGGTGGTCGGCGGGTTCTCCGCGCCGCAGATCGCCAAGGCGCTGCTGATTGCGCCCAAAGCCATGGAACAGCGCATCACCAGGGCAAAGAAGAAAGCCGCGGCCATTGCCGCAGATCTCGACCCGCCATCGCTGCAACAGCGCGCCGATCGTCTCAACGCGGTCGCGCTGATGGTCTATCTGATGTTCAATGAAGGTTATTCCGCCGGCGGCGGTCCGGTCCATATCCGTACCGAACTGTGCGACGAAGCCATCCGGCTGGCGCGGTTGCTGCTGTCGCTGTTTCCCTCCCAGCCGGAACTGATGGGGCTTCTGGCGCTCTGCCTGATCCAGCATTCCCGCCGCAAGGCGCGCATTGGCGCCGACGGACACCTTGTGCCGCTTGACCGGCAGGATCGGACCCTTTGGGACCGCCAGCAGATTGCCGAAGGCCGTGTGCTTGTTGAAAAGGCTCTGCGCCGGGGCAGACCCGGCACCTACCAGATCCAGGCGGCAATCGCCGCGGTTCATGGCAAAGCTGAAACTGCTGACGAGACCGACTGGGCGGAGATCGAAAAGCTCTATCAGGCGCTTGAGGCCGTGCAGCCGTCGCCGGTTGTGACCCTGAACCGCGCCGTCGCGCTTTCCAATGTTGCCGGCCCGCAGGCGGCGCTGGCATTGCTGGATAATCTTGCCGGCGAACTTGGCAATTATCTCTATTTCCATACCACCCGCGCAGCCCTTCTGGCCGATACGGAACAGGCCGTCGCGGCGCGGGCCGCTTACGGGCAGGCACTGGAGCTTGGCCCGACCGACGCGGAAGCGGCGCATATCCGGGCAAAAATCGCCGATCTTTCAGAAGTCTGATTTTTTTCCGCTGCCGAGTCGGAAACCCCCGATCCCGTTCGTCCTTGTTCTGTAATTGGCAAAACAGGAGGACGACATGTCAACAAGTGCAATGCAGACCCACGGTGCACCGAGCTGGATCCAGCATCATGGCGGCGACCCGGCAGCGGCGCGGAAATTCTACGAGAACGTACTCGACTGGCAGGTCAACGACATGCCGATGCAGGACGGCTCATCTTATTCCGCGATCACTGTGGGCGATGCCCCGGTCGGCGGCTTCATGCCGATGCCGATGCCGGCCGGCGCCTGGATGATCTACATCACCGTCGACGATGTCGACGCACGCTTTGGAAAGGCGCTTGACAGCGGCGCGGAAGCCGTCAGCGAACCGGCGGATTTTCCGGGCGTCGGACGCATGGCGACCATCAAGGACCCGTTCGGCGCTTCGATCGCGCTGATCACCTATGAAAACCAGCAAGGCTGAATCAAAAAAGGCCGGAGCCGCGTTTTCGACAACGCTGCTCCGGCCGACATGGGAGGAGAGACATCGTGCTTGTCATTACATCATTGTTCGCCGGCATCCTGCTCATCGTTCAGGTTGCCCTGTCGGCCATAGTCGGGTTCAACCGGGCCAGGCGAGACATTGACTTCGGAGACGGTGACGACATGGAAATGCACCGGATCATCCGGGCGCACGGCAACTTTATCGAATATGTGCCGATCATCATCATCGCCATGGCGCTTGTTGAACTGAGCGGTGTGCCGGCCTGGCTGTTATGGGCTTGCGGCGGCGTGCTGGTTTCTGCCCGGCTGCTGCATGCCGCTTTCATGTTCGGTTATGGCGGCAACGCCTTTCGTGGCGCCGGCGCCGGTCTGACGGCTTTGGTGATGGCGGCACTTGGCATATCGCTGATGACAGGCGCATCCGGTATGATCGCCTGAACGGGAGAATATGTCATGGCCTATGATGAGGGACTTGCCGAACTGATGCGCAATGCGCTCGACGAGCGATCGGGCATCGATGAACGCAAGCTCGACGAGCGATCGGGCATCGATGAACGCAAAATGTTCGGCGGGCTCTGTTTCCTGATCAACGGCAACATGCTGTGCGGCGTCAGCAGCACCGGGCGGTATATGTTCCGGGTCGGCAAGGACGCCGAGGCGGATGCGTTGTCGCGTCCCGGCGTCAGCCCGGTGGATTTCAGCGGCCGGAAGATGGGCGGACTTGTCTGGGTCGAACCTGAAGCGGCAATGGATGCCGATCTCGAAACCTGGATCGGGCGGGCCGCCGATTTTGCCGGGAACCTGCCGGCCAAATAGGAGATGTCATGTCTTTCAACGGATTTCCCAGAAAGACCCTGACGTTCCTGAAAGATCTGAAGATCAACAATGACAGGGACTGGTTTGCCGAACACCGGTCCGATTACGAGCAATATTACATTGCGCCGGCGCTGGCGCTGATTGAAGCGCTGGCACCTGTTACCGAAACGCTCGATCCCCCGCACAGGGCGGAAGCCAGGCTGAACGGCTCGTTGCGCCGCATTCATCGCGACACGCGGTTTTCAAACGACAAGACGCCCTACCAGACCCGCATCCATCTGGTGTTCTGGACCGGCGACCATCCCAACCGTTCCGCCGGTATCCATCTGGTCTTCGCCGACGATCATTTTGGCTATGGCGCCGGGCACTGGGCGTTTGAGAAAGATGCCATGGAGCGGTACCGCAGCGCCGTCATGGACAAGGCAAAACGGACGGAACTTGAGAAAGCCGCCGCGCGTGCGAAATCTGTTGGCTGCATCCTCAACGAGCCGGAATTCGCCCGCATCCCGCGCGGTTATAACGCCGATGCCGCATCTGCCGAATGGCTGCGCCGCAAGGGCATCGTCGCCCGCACCCATGAAGCCAAAGGACACGACAAGCGGTTGTTCACCAGCAATGCGGTTGGCTATCTGAGCGGCCTGATGACCGCTCTGGCTCCGGTCAATCGCTGGATCTGCAAACATCTCGAAACCGGATCGGCGGAGCCGGGAAACTGAACCCGCCGACATTCGGCTGGTCTCGGCGTCGCCGACCGGATATCAAGGTGAGCGGCGGTTGACGCCGCCAGGCGCGCCTGCAACCGCATACGGATGTTCCCTTGAACCTCGATCTCGTCATCCTCGCCGCGGGATTATCGACCCGGTACGGGGCGCCGAAGGCGCTTGAGCCGGTGGGGCCTGCCGGCGAGCGCCTGACGGACTATGCCATCCACGACGCCGTCCAGGCCGGGTTTTCGCGGATCGTGTTTGTCGTCCGACGGGAGCATGAAGCGGCGTTCCGGGACCATCAGGCCGCCGCGTTCCCGCCCGCCCTGGCTGTCGAATATGTCTTCCAGGAGGGATTGGATTGGCGAGGCGACGTCGCGGCGCAATCGCAGCGAACCAGACCCCGGGGCACCGGACATGCCCTGCTTTGCGCAGCACCGGCAATCAAACGCCCGTTCGCAATGATCAATGCCGACGACTTTTACGGCAGGGCGGCTTTCGACCGTCTCGCCCCACATTTGAGAGCATCGTCCGGCCGGAATTCTTCTGCTTTCGCAATGATCAGCTATTGCCTGCGCGATACGCTTTCGCCGACCGGCGGCGTGTCGCGGGCGGTCTGTCGCGCCGACGGCAATTCGCAATTGAAATATCTGCTCGAATATCATCATTTGCAGGAAAACGACGGAATTATATCCGGGCGCCCTGCCGGTGCGGAAGACGACAGCACTTTCCGCGGCGACGAACCGGTTTCAATGAATATCTGGGGTTTCACCCCGGATGTCTTCCCGCTTCTCGATGCAGCATTCGACCGTTTCCGCAATTCCGGCCGTTCCGATGGTGCCGAGTTCCAGATCGGCGCCGCCATACAGACGATGATCGACAGCCGCGCCGCCTGTGTCGATGTTCTTACCGGCGGCGCCGGATGGCTCGGGATCACCTATCCGGGCGACCGGAAACGGGTTGCGGATGCCCTGGCCGGACTGGTCAGGAACCGGACCTATCCTTCGCCGCTTGTCGGCTAACGGCCTGGTCCGGGCCGGTCAGTCGGACGATAAATGCCCGGTTCCGCAGCGCCTTGATGTTGCGATCCGGTTGTGCCTACTATCGTGGCGGAATATCAGAAAAACAATCTGGTGCCAGGCGACCTGGCGGTGCGTTTGTGCCGCCGGGAACCATCGGGAGGGAAGAATATGCGACGCACAGGGACGGTTCTCAACACACTCATTATGGCTTTCGGTTTGACGGCGATGCCGCTGACCGGCGCGTCCGCGCAGGAGAAAGTGATCCTTTATTCGGCCCACAATGACGCGATTATCAGTGCGATGGTGCCGCGCTTCGAGGCGGAAACAGGCATCAAGGCGGAAGTGGTCAAGGCCGGGTCCGGCGACATTATCAACCGGGTTCTGGCGGAGAAGGACAATCCGCGCGCCGATGTTATCTGGAGTATCGGCGGCGAGCAACTGGAAGCTCAAGCAGACCTGCTGGAAGCCTACAAGCCGTCCGATGCCGAGATGATTGATCCGGTGTTTAATGTCGGCACCAACTGGCTGCCCTATACGGCGATCGTCAACGTCTTCATCGTCAACAAGGACAAACTTGCGGCCGCGGAATATCCGCGGACCTGGAAAGATCTTGGCCGGGCCGACCTGAAGGGCCGGATCTCCTCGGCGCGCGCCGACAAATCGGGCTCGTCCTACATGCAGCTCGCCACCGTGCTGACGATTTACGGCGACACGGGCTGGGACGTTTACAAACCGATGTTGGAGAATTTCGTTCTGTCCGGCAGCTCGAGCGCAGTGCCGCGGTTTGTCAATGACGGCGAAGCCGTCGTGGGCATAACGCTTGAGGATAACGCCTACAAATATGTCGCCGGCGGCGGTCCGGTTGAAATCGTCTATCCCGAAGACGGCACAGTCGCGGCTCCTGACGGCATTGCGCTCGTCAAGGGCGGACCAAACCCGGATAACGGGAAAAAGTTCATCGACTGGGCGTTGTCAAAATCGACACAGGAGTTTCTCGTCCAGGAGATGGGACGCCGGCCGATCCGCACCGATGTGGCAGCGAGCGGTGACCTGCCGCCGATCTCGTCGTTCAAGGTCGTTCCGTATGACTTTTCCTGGTCGGCGGGCAACAAGGATGCCTTTCGCAAGAAATGGCAGGATCTGCTGATGAACCAGTGACGAGCGGCGCGCGGTGACACGCTGCGTCCGTTTGAGCCCTCCTGAAGACCGCGGTGGCCAATGGCATTCGTAGAATTGCGGGGCATCAGCAAGCGTTATGACACTGTCACGGCGCTGCAGGAGGTCAGTATTGCAGTCGAGGCAGGCGAATTCTTCACGTTGCTCGGCCCCAGCGGATGCGGCAAGACGACATTGCTGCGCACGATTGCCGGCTTCATCAGGCAGAATGACGGCGAGGTGCTGGTCGGCGGTTCATCGATAGACCGCCTGCCGCCGCACCGGCGCGATACCGGGATGGTTTTCCAGGACTATGCGATTTTCCCGCACATGAGCGTTGCCGATAATGTCGCATTCGGACTCAGGAACCGCCAGGTGGCGCGCGCCGATATCAAGGACCGCGTCGCCAGCGCCCTGCAGACCGTCCACCTGTCTGATCATGAAAGCCGAATGCCGCATGAACTGAGTGGCGGCCAGCAGCAGCGGGTCGGGCTCGCCCGGGCGATGGTGATTCGGCCGCAGGTTCTGCTGATGGACGAACCCTTGTCCAATCTTGACGCCAAGCTGCGGATCGAATTGCGCGAGGATATTCGCGACATTCAGCACGGGCTCGGCATAACGACGATCTATGTCACTCACGATCAGGAAGAGGCCCTGGTCGTATCGGACCGCATCTGCATCATGAACCAGGGCAGGATCGAACAGGTCGGCACGCCCTGGCAGGTCTATAAACAGCCGGAGACCCGGTTTGTGGCGTCCTTCGTCGGCAACATGAACTTCATGGACCGGCTGCCGGAAGGCGTGACGGGCGGATCCGCCTTGCCGGACGCAAACGGAGCTGCGGACATGCAAGTCCGTCTTGAAGGCGTTGCCGACGGCTCCGCCGTCGCGGCGATCCGGCCCGAGGACGTGCTCATTGTCGGGGATGGCGGTCACCCGGCCGGCGACCGACGGCAATCAAGCGAACTCAGGTTCGACGCAACGATCGAGACCGTCACATTCACCGGCCGGGAAGCGGAATATTTCGTGCGCACGTCGAATGATATCGGTCTGGCCGTTCATGTCACGCGGCCGACAGAGGCGCTGGTTGCCGCCGCCGGCGCGCCGGTCACCCTGGCATTGCCGGTCGAAAGCCTGTTGTTCTTCGACGGCAAAACCGAAAAGCGGATCTAGGCGTGTCCGGCGTTACCTTGGTGCCGCGGCGGTCCTGGTCCTTCGATCTGTGGACCGGCGTGACGGTATTTTCGTTTGCCGTGATTGCCGTTCTGCTCGTCTATCCGCTCTATAATATTTTTCTGGCAAGTTTCATCGACAATGAAACCGGCGCGTTTACGCTGCAGAATTACGCCCGGATTTTCGGCCATCGCTACTATCGCACAGCATTGTACAACAGCGTCATGCTTGGTTTCGGCGGCATGATCGGGGCGGTTCTGCTCGGCGTTCCGTTGGCCTATTTCACCACCCGCTATGCCATTGCCGGCCGGTCGGCAATCACCACGCTGGCAATTCTCGCGCTGGTTTCGCCGCCGTTTATCGGCGCTTATGCCTGGATCACCATGCTCGGGTCGAACGGCTGGCTGCGCACCTGGCTGGCGACGATCGGCATCGACGTGCCGAGCATATACGGCGTGACCGGGATCCTGCTGGTCTTCACCCTCAAATTCTATCCGTTCGTGTTTCTTCTGACCGCAGGCGCGTTGAAAACGGTGAACGTTTCGCTTGAGGAAGCAGCCGACAATCTGGGCAGTACGCCCTGGCAGCGTTTTCGCCGCATTACACTGCCGCTGGTACTGCCGGCGGTGAGCGCCGGAGCGCTGCTGGCCTTTGTGCTTTCGCTTGCCGATTTCGGTACCCCGTCCATCATTGGCCGGGGTTTTCGCGTTCTTGCGACAATGGCCTATAATCTCTTCACCAGCGAACTTGGCGGCAATCCAGGTCTCGCATCGACAGTCAGCATCATCCTGATCACGATCTCATTGCTGGTAGTCGCCCTGCAACGCAGGTTCATCGCCCGCCGCGAATATGGCAGCGCGCTTATCCGGCGGCCCGAAGTGCGGCCGATCAGCGGAACAAGGTCGCTACTGGTGCACGGCATTTGTTATCTGATCGTGTTTCTGAGTTCGCTGCCGTCGATCGTGGTGATCTACAATTCGTTCCGCAATACAAGCGGACCGGTTTTCCAGCCGGGTTTCGGATTGGACAGCTACCGCCGTATCATCCGCGAAGTACCCGATGCGATCATCAACAGCTTTACATTT
The DNA here is from genome assembly GCA_947259045.1 of uncultured Afifella sp. Classification (GTDB taxonomy): domain Bacteria; phylum Pseudomonadota; class Alphaproteobacteria; order Rhizobiales; family Afifellaceae; genus CAMYKZ01. Next base: position 60,030 of record CAMYKZ010000028.1, on the reverse strand, counting down.
TCGCTGGCGGCCGTCGCGATGATCGTCGTCCTGGGCACGCTGATCGGATACGTGCTTGCCCGCCGGCCCGGCATCGCGACAGGGCCGCTCGATTCGCTGCTGATGATCCCCTATGTCGTTCCCGGAATCGTTCTCGGACTGAGCTTTGTCGTATCGTTCAACGGGCCGCCGCTCGAACTGGTGGGAACCGGCACGATCATCGTGCTGGTCATATTCATTCGCCGGCTGCCCTATTCGGTCCGCTCAAGCGCTGCAATTCTCAAGCAGATCAAAGGCAGTATGGAAGAAGCGGCGGTCAACCTCGGCTGCTCTCCCGGCTCCGCCTTCGTCCGCGTCACCCTGCCGCTGATGATGCCGGGTGTCGTGGCCGGGGCGATGATGTCGTTCGTCACCGCGATCAATGAACTTTCGTCGTCGATCGTCTTGTATGTCGGCGGCACCGTGACGATGCCGGTCAGGATCTATCTGTCGGTTCTTGACGGCGAGTTCGGCACGGCGGCGGCATTGTCGAGCATCTTGCTGGTCAGCACAGGCGTGGCCGTCTTTATCGTCCTGAAGATTTCAGAGTCGAACGAGGGAACGTTCGTATGATTGCGTCTGCAGGCAAAATGCAGTTTGTTGCCTGCCGACAGTTCCCTGCCGGATACGGCAGACAATATTCCGGAGGAAAACCATGAAATTACTGAATTCCCTTGGGCCCGCAAGGTTCCTGCTGGCAGGCACAATGCTGGCCGCCGCAATGACCTTTGCGGCAGCCGAAACCCGCGTGACCTACAAATCGGCAAAATCCACCTCGTCCTACTACCAGATGGCTGTACAGATTGCCGAAGCCATGAAGGCCGGCTCGTCCGGCTATGTCATCGTCACCGTGGAGGAGAGCCAGGGCTCGGTGCAGAACGTCATGGAAGCCGCCGTGCGGCCGGGCAATTATGTCTTCACCACGCCGCCGGTTCTGGTCAGCCTTGCCCAGGGCGGCAAGGCGATGTTCAAGGACAAGGGCAATCCGAAATTCGACGATATAAGGGCTTTGTTTCCGATTCCCTCGCTGACCATGCATTTCGTGCTCAGCGCCAAGAGCGGCGTCAACGGCTTTGCCGACCTGGAAGGCAAGACGATCCTCGTTGGCAAGGGCTCTTTCGGCGCGACCGAAGGCGAGAAATATCTCAAACTGTTCGGCCTTGAAGGCAAGGTGACGCTGGCCGACGTGGAACTTTCCAATGCCGTTGCGGCGCTGAAAAACGGCCAGATCGACGGTTTTGTCACGGCCGGCTCCTGGCCGGCGCCGAATGTCATCGAAGCTGCCGCCGGTACCGGCGTGTCCGTCCTGTCGCTTTCCGATGACCAGATTGCCCAGACCAAGCGCACCAAGCTGGTCATCCCGGCCGGCACCTATGCCGGACAGGACCAGCCGATCAACACGACCTCGCTGCCGGTCGTCGCCTATTCGACCACGAACATGGATGACGAAACCGCCTATCAGCTGACCAAGACCTACTGGGCGCAAAAAGCGAAGATGGGTGAGGGTGCTGCGTGGTGGAACGGTGTCGACCAGGGGCTGATGGCCAACATTACCGGCAAGATCCATCCCGGCGCGCTGAAATATTACGACGAAGCGGGTTTTGCCATCACTGACGCCCAGCGCTGATCGGGAGCGCGGCCCGGATGATGCAAATGCCGTCCGGGCCGCCTCCGGCGCGCCGACCCTGATGGGCCGCTTCCTCTGGCCGGCGCTTGGCGCAGCCTCCATCGCCTTTCATCTCTGGCTGATCTTTTCCGGGCTGGTTCCCAATCTGGTCAGCCGGCCGCTGCATATGGCGCTGGCGCTGCCGTGGGCGTTGATCTATCTGGCGAAAACCCCTCTGCAGCAATGGTCCGGCGCGGTGCTGACGGCGCTCGGCCTGGCCTGCACATTGTGGATTGTCTGGAACCAGGACGCGCTCGGCGACCAGTATGGCACGCTGTTCGGCCCGTTTCAGATCGCAGTCTCCGTTGCGCTGCTTGTCATTGTGCTTGAGATGGCGCGCCGCGCTATCGGCTGGCCGCTGCCGCTGGTGGCGCTGATCATGCTGGTCTACGGTCTGTGGGGCCAGCATGTGCCGGGCGAATTCGGTTTTGCCGGCGTGCCGCTGGAAAGTTTTCTCGGCACATTGACCATCGCAGAAGGCGGTCTCTGGGGAAGCCTGACCGGTGTTTCCGTCAGCATCGTTGCGGTTTTCGTCATTTTCGGCGCCGTGCTGAATGCCGGCGAGGCGGGCCAGGGATTCATGAATGTCGCAGCAGCCGCCGCCGGCCGGCTGAAAGGCGGTGCGGCCAAGGTTTCCGTCATCTCATCGGCCCTGTTCGGCTCCATTTCCGGTTCCGCATCGGCCAATGTCGCCTCCACCGGGGCAATCACCCTGCCGGCGATGACCCGGCTCGGTTATCCCAGGGCGCTGGCCGGCGCGGTCGAGGCAGTCGCCTCGTCGGGCGGCCAGATCATGCCGCCGCTGATGGGCGCCGGCGCCTTCGTCATGGTGGAACTGACCGGCGTGCCCTATACCGGCATCATGGCGGCGGCGTTTCTGCCGGCTCTGCTCTATTTTGCCGCCGTCTGGGTCGGCATCGACGCTTTCGCCCTGCGTCATTCGCTGCAGGGCCTGCCGGCGGACGAACAGCCGGGCGCCCGCGCCGTACTGATTACATCAGGGTTCTTCCTCGTGCCGTTTTGTGTGCTGATCTGGGGCATGTTTGCCGCCGGCTTCACGCCGCAATATGCCGCCAGCCTGGCGATCCTTGCCGCTTCATTGCTGCTGGTGCTCGACGGCCGGCTGACGTTTGATCTCTCGCGCACAGGGAAACGTCTGGAACAGGCTGCGGTCAGCGCAGGACGGCAGATCGCCACCATCGCCGCCATCATCCTTTGCGCTTCCATCATTATCGGCGTGCTTGGCATAACCGGCCTTGGCGTCAAGATCACCTCGCTGATCCTGTCCGGTTCCGGCGGCCTGCTCTGGCCTGCTTTGCTTTTGACGGCGTTGGCCTGCCTGATCCTCGGCATGGAAGTGCCGACAACGGCGGCCTACGTCATCTGCGTTTCCGTTGCCGGCCCGGCGCTGATCGAACTGGGGCTGGAACCTCTGCAGGCGCATCTGTTCGTATTCTGGTTTGCGCTTCTGTCGACCATCACCCCGCCGGTCTGCGGCGCAGTTTTCATTGCCGCCGGCATGGTCGGTGAAAACTGGCTCAAGGTCGCGCTGTCGGCGATGGCGCTCGGCCTCGGGCTTTACCTGATCCCGCTTGGCATGATCGCCAATCCGGCGCTGATCAAGCTTGCCGCAACGCCCGGCCTGGCGCTGCTGGCGGCGCTGAAGGTCGGCATCGGGCTTGCGCTGGTATCGTTCGGCGTCATTGCGCCGAAAGCGGTTTGGTTGCGGTGCGGGCTGGTTGCGGCGGGCGCGGCGGTTTTGTTTGTGTGAGCGGGTTCAGTCGTACCGTTTGCCTGGCGCCGTATCCGGCCACGATGCTGTCGGAAACAAGGCCTCAAGTCCGGGCTCGCTGTGAGCAACGCCGATCGCCGTGCGCATGCAGGTGAGGCGGGGATAATTCCCCAGATCGGCATCGAAAAGACAGTTGAGAATTGTGCCGTCTTCCGCCTCGCGAAATTCAAGCACAGCAGCGCCCTGCGGATGGTCGAGCAGTTTCCAGCCACCGGTCGCAACCCTTTCGCGGTCGACAATGCGGCGGCGAAGCGTCATCGCGCATCCGTCGGTTTCGATGCGCGCCCGGCCGTGATAGGCCGCTCCGCCGTCGGGCGCTCGGCCGATCAGCGCATAATCGCCGTCGAAGAACCCGGGCGGCGGCAGTTTGGCGGTGATTTCACCATCGATGCAGCCGGTTTCCTGCGCTAAAGCCTGTCCGTTCAAGGCCAGAAGCAGCACAAGTGAAACAGGGCGCAACACGTCCATCAGCGCGGCGCCAGCCGGATCGCGCCGTCAAGCCGGATGGCTTCGCCGTTGATGTAATCGCTCTGGCAGATATAGCGCACCAGATCGGCATATTCGTCGGCCCGGCCGAGGCGGCTGGGGAACGGCACGCCGGCGGCGAGCGATTCCTTGACCTGCTCCGGCATGGAATCGAACATCGGCGTCTCGAAGATGCCTGGCTGAATCGAGACGACGCGGATGCCGTATTGCGCCAGATCGCGCGCCACCGGCAGGGTCAGGCCGAGAATGCCGCCCTTCGATGCAGCATAGGCCGCCTGGCCGATCTGGCCGTCGGTGCCGGCCACCGAAGACGTGCAGACCATGACCCCGCGGCTGCCCTGATCGTCGATCGGATCGCAGGCCGCCATGCCGAGCGCCGATTTGGTGATCATGTTATAGGAACCGATCAGATTGACCTCGATGACTTTTCTGAAACTTTTCAGGTCGTGCCCGCGCAATTCGCCGCTGTCGCGGTCGGTGGAGATCGTCTTGCGGCCGAGCACGATGCCGGCGCAATTGACCAGGATGCGTTCTGCCCCATGGGCTTCGCGCGCCGCCGCCAGACCGGCGTCGACGCTGGCCTCGTCGGTGACGTCGACCTGGAAGAACCGGCCGCCGATGTCTGCCGCCACGGTGGCGCCGCGGTCTTCATTCATGTCGAAGAGGCTGACCTTGACGCCGTCTGACGCCAGCCGGCGGGCGGTCGCTTCGCCAAGGCCGGATGCGCCGCCGGTGACGATCGCGGACAGGGATGAATTCAGTTCCATCGGGTACTCCAGGGTACGATTTTCAGGTTTCACCAACCTCTTAGCCGACCGGAAAGGCTTGCGAAAGGCTGCAATTGCTCCCATATCAGATGAAAAGGAGCGACATGAAGAAAACCGAACCCGATATCGAAATCCTTGGCCCGGAAGACTTTTCCGGCGATTCTGACGGTGCTGAAAAGAAGCGCCGGCGGATTATCAAGCGCTTCTGGCCGACGGTGAAGAAGGCGCTGGTGGCGATACCCTTCATGGAAGATGTTGTCGCTGCCTATTACGCCATGCTTGACCCGCAGACGCCGAGGGCGGCGCGGATGACACTGATGGGTGCGCTGGCATATTTCGTCATGCCGATCGATTTGATCCCCGATTTCATCTTCAGTCTCGGTTTCATCGACGACGCCTCCGTTCTGACGGCAGCGCTGGCCGCCGCAAGTGCTGCGATCAAGCCGATACACCGCGAAGCCGCCAAACGCGCGCTTGAAGATCACGAACCGGAATCGTGACGGTTCCGCAGCAAAGTTTACCGAGACTGGAATGCCGCCCCATTTTTGCCTTGATTTCATTTTGAAACAGCAATCCGAAAAAGAAAAAATGATCTTCAGAACTCCGGTTCTTTGCCTTTCGTTCACGGTTTGGTAACCATAATAACGGAATGCTGAAGACCGATGATTGAACCGCGTCCCCAGATGAGACGAGTTGAGACACAAATCATGCGTAATACAAATATGATGACACGATCCCTGTTCGCGGCTGCGATGCTGATTGCAGCCGGAACGACCGCATTTGCACAGACACCGACGTCGCTGGGCCAGTTCAAGAACTGGACGGCCTGGAGCTACGACGGCAAGAAAGGCAAGGTCTGTTACGTCCATGCCAAACCGGCGGTGCAGCAGCCCAATTCGCTGAATCATGGCGATGTATCCTTTTTCATCCGCAAAAGCCCCGCCGAGGGTGTGACGAATGAAGCCAATTTCGTGGTCGGATATGCATTCCAGGACAATTCGACGGTTGTCGTCGATATTGACGGCCGGCAATTCACCATGTTCACCCAGAATGACAGCGCCTGGATCCTCAATCCTGCCGAGGAGCCGGAACTGGTTTCCGCCATGCGCGCCGGCAGCAAGATGACGGTGTCGGGCACATCGCGCCGCGGCAACCAGACGACCTATAATTATTCATTGTCGGGCGTGACAGCCGCCACCAACAAGATCACCACCGAGTGTAACTGAGCCGGCTTCGGTTTCATGATCTGAATATCGCCGTCCGGATGATTCCGGGCGGTTATCGATGTCTGCTCTTGTTCGCGCCGCCGGCATTGCCGATCATGCCTCGGCCGACCCGGAGGACATGACGTGACCATCAAAGCCATCGAGACATTGCGGCTTGCAGAATTTCCCAACCTGACCTGGGTGATTGTCGAGGATGACGGCGGCATTCGCGGTCTGGGCGAAACCTATCGCGGCGCAGCTGAAGTTGAGGCCTATATCCACCAGACCGCAGCGCCGAAACTGCTTGGCCGCGACGCCGTCGGCGTCGACGCGGTCCGGCCGCTGCTCAGGCCCTATGTCGGCCATCAGGCGGCCGGCTCGGAAGTGCGCGGCAATTCCGCCATCGATATTGCCATGTGGGATCTCTGGGGCAAGCGCACCGGACAACCGGTCTGGCGGCTCCTCGGCGGCCGGTGCCGGGAGACGATCCGCACCTACAACACCTGCGCCGGATACCGTTACATGCGCAATACCTCCGGTCAGAACACCGGAAACTGGGGACTTCCGGCCGAAAGGGGCGCCGACGAAGGCCCCTATGAAGACCTCGAAGCGTTTCTGAGCGATGCCGGACAGCTGGCTGAAAGCCTGCTTGATCAGAACATTACAGCCATGAAGATCTGGCCGTTCGATCCCTATGCCGAGGCGTCGAACGGCATGGCGATCACGCCGGCTCAGATGCGCGAGGGATGCGAGCCGTTCCGCAAGATCCGCGAAGCCGTCGGCGACCGCATGCAGATCATGCTGGAAATGCACTCGCTCTGGTCATTGCCGGCCGCCGTCGAAATTGCCCGGGCGGTTGCGCCGTTTGACGTCTACTGGATTGAGGATCCGATCCAGATGAACGGCGTCGCCGCCCTTGCCGACCTGCGCCGCCGGGTGCCGATGAATGTGACGGCATCGGAAACCCTGGCGACCCGCCACCAGTTCCGCGATCTGATGGCGCAATATGCCGCCGACATCATCATGCTGGATGTGGGCTGGTGCGGCGGTCTCAGCGAAGCCAAGGCGATCGCCGGCATGGCGGAGGCCTGGGGCCTGCCTGTCGCGCCGCACGATTGTACCGGCCCGGTGGTGTTTGCCGCCTCCTGCCATCTGTCGCTGAATGCGCCCAATGCGCTGATCCAGGAAAGCGTCCGGGCGCTTTATACCGGCTGGTACACGGAAGTCGTCGACAGCCTGCCTCTGATTGCCGACGGCATGATCACGCCGCCGGAGGGGCCGGGCCTCGGCCTGGATCTGATCGACGGGCTTGCGAACCGGCCCGACGCCGTTCACCGCCGGACGGAATAATCGGATCGAATTCTATCTAAATGTTCAGATCAGATCGACCTGCTGCCCGGTCAGGGCTGCCCGCAGAATAGCCTGGGTCGCCACCAGGCTTTTCAGCCCGTCGGCGCCGGTGACCAGAGGATCCTCTTCACGCCGCGCCACCTTGACAAAATGCGCCAGCTGCGCCTTCAGCGGTATGGTGGTGCGATGTTCAAGATCTTCCGTCTCAAGCAGCGTCGACCAGTCGCCCTCGACACCGCCGACCGCCTGCCAGATCCGCAAATTCGGAAATTCCAGCGCGCCCTTTGTGCCCATGAAGCGGTAAACCGGCTCGCCTGTGCGGGCGATGTTCGGGTTTTCGCCGGTCGCAGCCTCCCAGGACCAGGGTGTCAGAACCGCGTCGCTCATCATGATGCTGCACAATGCGCCGTTAGAAAACCGGATCGAAATGGCAGAGCTGTCCTCGACATCCATGCGGCGGGATTTGGAACTTGTCAGGGCCGAAACGCTGACGATTTCACCGCACAAGTGGCGCAGCAGATCGACGTCGTGGATCAGGTTGATCATTACTGGCCCGCCGCCCGGCAGTTTGCGCCAGTCTTCAATAAAATAGTCATCCGGTTTGCGGGTTGCCCACATTGCCGAAACCGCCGCCAGATCGCCAAGCCGGCCACTGTCCAGCAGCGCCTTGGTTTCGGAAACGACGCTGTGATAGCGGCGATGATGGCCCACCAGCAGCGGAACATCGGATTTGGCGCACACATCGATGATTTCCCGTGCCGCTTCCTCGGTATGGGCAATCGGCTTTTCGACCAGGATCGCAAAGCCCCGTTTTGCACAGGCGCTGGCGATTTTCAGGTGGGTGTCGTTCGGTGTCGCGATGATGGCGGCATTGATCGAACCATCGTCAATATCGGTGATGTCGGGAAACACCTGCGCGCCGGTTTCCGCAACGGCCGCAGCCGCGGCCGCGCCATCCGGCTCAATAATCGCACCCAGCGTGCATCCGTCTTCGCGGTCGACCATCTCCGCATGGCGGCGGCCGATCAATCCTGCGCCGACAACGGCTATTCTGACTGGAGGGCTCAATGATTGTCTCCTTACATCGTTGCACCGATTTGCCACGGTACGAATTCGTAATCCCCTAGTCCTTGAGATTCCGATAACGTTTTCTCACCTGATGCAACACGCAGGATCGTCTGGAATATTGCCTCGCCGACATCTTCAAGTGCCGCACCGTCGCTGACAATGGTGCCGGCATTGATGTCCATGTCGGATTTCAACCGTTCATACATGACGGTATTGGTTGCCAGTTTGATCGTCGGCGCCGGTTTTGACCCGAATGCCGAGCCCCGGCCCGTCGTAAAGGTGACAACATTGCAGCCACTGGCAATCTGCCCTGTCACGGAAGCCGGATCGTAACCCGGACTGTCCATGAACACGAAGCCCTTTGCGCTCACCGGTTCGGCGTATTTGTAAACGCCGGCAAGCGGTGTCGTTCCGCCCTTGGCGGATGCCCCGAGCGATTTTTCCAGAATTGTCGTCAGGCCGCCGCGTTTGTTGCCGGGCGAGGGATTGTTATCCATCGAACCCTTGTTGCGGCCGACATAATCCTCCCACCACAGGATCAGATCAACCAACTTGCGGCCGACTTTCTCGTCGACTGCGCGCCGCGCCAGGAGATGTTCTGCGCCGTAGATCTCCGGCGTTTCCGCCAGCACCGCCGTACCGCCGTGGCGCACCAGAAGATCGGCCGCAAAGCCGAGCGCCGGGTTGGCTGTCACGCCGGACCAGGCATCCGAGCCGCCGCATTGCAGCGCCACCATCAGTTCCGATGCCGGGCAGGGTTCGCGCACCGCCTCGTTGGCGTGCGCCAGCATGCCCTGAACGATTTCAACGCCCTTGGCGATCGTCGAAGTCAGGCCGCCGGTATCCTGGATGTTCATGGTCTGAAACAGCGGCCCGCGTTCCAACTGGTAGGCCTCGAGCAGGAAATCGATCTGATTGACCTCGCAACCAAGCCCGACGAGCACGACGCCGGCGAAATTGGGATGTTTCGCGTAACCCCACAGAACCCGCTGCAGGGCGGCGAATCCGTCACCGGAATCGGCCAGTCCGCAGCCGGTGCCGTGCACAAAGGCGGCAACGCCGTCGACATTGGGATATTTTGCCAATTGTTCCGGCCCGAATGCGGCGGCAATCATCCGCGCTGCAGTAGCCGAACAATTGACCGAGGTCAGCACGGCGATGAAATTGCGCGTTCCGACCTTGCCGCTTTTGCGGCGGAAACCCATGAACGAAGCACGTTCCGCTTCCGGCACGTGATCGACCGGCAGCACATTGGTGGAAAACTCGTAATCGTGATCGGTATTGCGGAACGCGACATTGTGCACATGGACATGCTGGCCCGGCTCGATCGGCTGCGATGCGTATCCGATAATCTGAGCGTATTTGATCAGCGGTTCGCCCTCTGCCACCGGCGCCGTTGCGATCTTGTGCCCGGCTGCAATCTCGTCGAGCGCCGCCACACCCTCCACCAGGTCACCCGTGCCCAGCGTGCGGATTGCGGTGACGACGTTGTCGGCTGCGTCCAGCCGGACAAATGTTTTTGGCATATCGAGCATCTTGCCCTCCTGTTTCCTGAAGTCCCGGATCGGGATTGCGTGTCATGTCCCGGTTCAGGCCTTTTCGCTCTCGCGGGCGAAGGCGCTTTTCGCGCCGCCGCTGGCCTGGACCTTGAAGATCGAGGTTGAATCGGGCGCCGGCGGAACCGGCAATGTCACCGGCACCTTTTCCATCCGTGCTGCCGAGAGCTGGCTCCCGCAGAGGATCTGGTTCTGCATCTTGTTCCACAGATCTGCTTGCGAAAGGCCGGTATAACCGCCGGCAATGCCGTTGATCGGCCATGCGTCGGCGGCGCCGCATTCGTAGAACAGAAGCATCCGCGGCCGATCCGACCGGTTCGGCGCAGAGCCATGCAGAATGCGCACATGATGCAGGCTGAGCGAGCCGGCCTTGCCGGTCAGGGTCACAGCCTTTGCGAGATCGAAGTCCGGATCGTCCGGATCGACCGCGCCGCAAAACACGCCGTTGGAAAAATGGCTGAGGACCGGCCCCCTGTGGCTGCCGGGGATAACCATCAGCGGGCCGTTTGCCTCGTCCACATCGGCGAGCATGATGCCGACGGCCAGCATATCGTCGTTGGTGTGCGGGTAAAACGCCCAGTCCTGATGCCATTCCACCGCCGCACCGCCGCCCGGCGCCTTGGTATTCAGCTTGCTCGTGTGAAGGCGGATATCCGGACCCAGAACCGGCTGCAGGATCGACAACAGCCGCTTGGACCGCATCACCTGGTCGAAGACCGGATGCTGCATATGCGGCAGCTTGATTCGTGTCAGCCGCGGATTGTCGGCGCTGTGTCCGTCGTCGAGGTCATAAACGTCGTCGCTTCGCGATACGGCACGCGATTGCTCGATGAACTCACGCGTTGCGGCCTGCATTTCCGCCAACGGACCAGGATCGATGGCATCCTCGACAATCAGATAGCCGTTGTCGTGATAAAATGCGATCTGCTCGACAGTCAGCATGTTTGTTTCCTCCCGGTGAAACCATAAGCGAGATCGATGCAGTTCAAAAGCATTGAACCTATTTTTGCTCTCACGCGTCTCATGAATAACGCAACGTCATTCAGGACCACAGGAGAGCATCATGACCTACATTATTTTGACCGAACAGGACACGATCATCGACGATGATTTCGACACCTTCGACCAGGCTTTTGTCGAAGCCACGCGGATGTTCGGCGAAGATCCGATGGAATGGGTCAACCGGAATATCCGGGTCGAAGAAAACCGCTGATCGTAAGCATGATCGTCAATCATCACCGCCGGACCGGTATTGACCCGGTCAAACCGAACCGGCAATAAAAACAACATAAAACACGCAGATGGCGACGATCACCAATGCAACGTTCCTGAAAGTGTTCGCGGATTCCGCCGGTTTCGGAGCAGTTTCGGAAACCGGCGCGGTCATTGCCGGAGCGGCCGCCTCCGCAGGCGCCTGAACATCAGCCGTCTCGATGTCAGCGCCGTCGTCCTGGCCGACAATTTCCCCGAATTTCCGGAAAAACTCGCCTGACAGCTTTTTTGCCGTACTGTCGATCAGCCGGCCGCCAAGCTGGGCCAGCTTGCCGCCGACATCGGCCTTGACCGAATAGTCCAGCACCGTCTTTCCGTCCTGTTCGCTCAGCTTGACATCGGCGCCGCCCTTGGCGAAGCCCGCAGCGCCGCCCTTGCCCTCGCCGGTAATCGTATAACCTTCCGGCGGGTTGAGGTTCGACAATTCGACCTCGCCTTTGAATTTCGCTTTCACCGGACCGACCTTGATGGAAACCGTTGCATCCATCTGGGTGTCGGATGTCTTGTTGAGCTCCTCGCAGCCGGGAATGCACTGTTTCAGGATCTCAGGATCGTTCAGCGCTGCATAGACGGTCTCGCGCGACGCATTGATGGTCTGTTGCCCTGTCAGTTCCATGGCCTGTCTCCCGTAATGTCTTCCATGCCGGCACGTTCAGCCCAACGCCCGCTTTAACGCTGTTGCGTCGTTCCTGCACGAATTAACCGGGTATGGAAAGCGATGATATCTTCCCGACCGATGGCGCCGGTCGACTGAGCGGCCCGGCGCAGTCCCTGGGCCAGGCAGGGCGACAGTCGGCTCCGCGCGCCGTTCGATCAGCCGTTCGCACGATCACCGGTCCTGGTGCTGCTTCCGGCCACGCCGGATTAACCGGCGCGATCCATTCGTGGTAATATCTGGCTTACAGGAGTGGCGAAACGCGTTTGCACCATTCCGGGATACGGCCGCGAATCACGGGCCGCATCCCGGGTTTCGGAACGATCCGTCAGCCAGCCATGGCGAGCGGCTCCTCGACATTGTCGGAAACGGCCTTCAGATAGGCCAGCCGGTAGGCCTTGATCAACAACTCGCGGAGCATCGGATCCTGCTCGTCATCCAGGTCATAGATCAGTTCGGAGAGGTTGATCGCAAGCCGTTCATAGGCATTGCCGATCGGAAAATTATCCAGGTTCATTCTACTTCCAGTATTATTCTTGTCATTCTTGTCCTGCGCCTAGTCCCGCCGGGCCTCTTCCGTCGCTTTTTGATAGGCAGCCCGGTAGGCGGCAGTAAGCAAGTGATGAAGATCGCATTCGATATCTTCATTTACCTGACCCATCAATTCAGCGAGATTAATGGCAATCCGCTCATAGGCATTATCTTCAATTCTGTAACTGGCGTTCATATCGGTTTCCTTTTTGCTGGTCCCAGTCACTCTCCGCTTCCCACGCAGACTGCGCTTTCAACCCCCGCGCAACTTGCGTAAAATCAGTTCTGTCTGGTCGGCCCGCCAAACACCTTGTTCAGCGCCTCGATTGCCTGTTCCTCATCCTCTTCCAGGAGGATCTCCATTGCTTCGCTGCGGACCTGTTGCTCAGGTGTCCCGTTTAAAATCGCGCTGGCCAGGGCTTCAGCGGCAAGTCTGACGTTCCTTTCAGTGCTCTGATCCATCGCGATCCGCATATAGCGGTTAAGATCGGCGCCGCCCTGAGTGCTCATAAATCCGGCCATGGTCCTCGTCCGCATCGCGCCTGTATCATGTGATGCAGGCATCGTTTTCAGTGTTCAATCACGCCAAGTTCCATCTCTCTCGCTTTGTTCGGCAGACCGGAACCGGCAATGTGTCCAAATTGGCCTGCCACATTATGTGTGTTCAAAAATCTCAGGGTTTCTCCGTCGATAAGGGATTCCACCGGCGGAAAGATCGCCGGCGAAAGCCCGCCCTTGCCGGCGGTTTTCTCAATGAAGTCCGGCAGCGTCATCACAGATGAAAACTGCGCGATTGTGCCGAATATTGCTGCATCCGATTTTTCAACGGTGCAGTCATCGATCGAAAGCAGCGGCGAACAATCGCGCAAAACGATCAGTTCGCAATCGCGCTGCTTTGCCTCAATGGCCGATACCAGGCCGACATCGTTGGCGGTAAAGCCGAAAAGCGCCAAACCGGAAATGCCGCATTCCTGCAGATAATCACTAAACAGCGGGCCGCTGAAAACTGAGGGATAATCGTAGAAAAATACCGCTTCCGACGGCCGCGCCTTCAGGCCGGGAACGGAAAGTGCAGTTTCCCGGTGCGGCTGGTCGTCCGGCGTCAGGACCAAATGGGCAATCGGCAATCGGAGCCGCCTGACGGCAAACAGCGCTTTTGTGGTGTTGAGGATGCATTTCGCCAGCCATTCCCCATCGAAGTCGCCGTCGGACCCCACCAGTTCCGGCAGAGAATGAGCAAACACCGCAAGCAGGCCCCCACCGGATGACCTGGCACATTTTTTCGGAAACTGGATGACAGTCATGATCGATCCCTACTGCCTGGTGCTGACGGACCGAAGCGGCGACGTCACATCACGGTTGGCAGATTGTTCGAGCACGCCTGTTTCATGCCACTTTCCCTCAGGCCGGATCAGCAGATAAGGATCGCTCTCTAGGGTAATGGCGTCCGGATGCGGGTCCGCCTCCAAAAGCATTTCGGTGTAGGAAAAATCGGAGAAAACCAGCGGTGTTTCGCGGCCTTCCATCGGCCGTGCGCCAAATGTCGACCAGAAGCTGACAAGCCGATCCTGGGCATGGCCGTAAATCTGTTTGTATCCCTTGACCCGGGCGAGTTCGATGCCGGCCTTGACCAGCTTGAACGACATCCGCGAACGGCGGTAATCGTGCCGGACTGCAAGCCGCTCCAGTTTTGCGAAATCGGCAAAAAACCTTGCCCGCAGACAGGCGACCGGTTCGTTGCCCACATAGCCGATCAGGTGGGTCGAACAGAAATCGTTGCCGTCGAATTCCTCGTCATAGGGGCAATCCTGTTCGCTGATGAAAACAGCGGATCGGATCGCCACGATTTTCATCATGTCCGACAGGCTTCGGGCAACTTTGATACCGTACCGCTTGGTGTCGGAGCGCGCCAGATTGGCGTCGTAGGAATCGTATATCGGGTCAGTCATTGTATTCCCCCTATGCCGCTTGTTGAATTTCGGGTGTTCGGTTGCAGATCCGCGTATATTTGTGCAGACCATCGGGATCGGCTGTGACCGGGCGATAGCCGATACCCAGCATCAGCCGCTGACCGGCGGGCGATGCAGGCCGTGCATAGAGATCCGCTTTCGCAAACCGGTCGCTTTGAAGAAATTTCGCAACATTGCCGAATCCGGTGACTGCGCGTCCCGGGCAGGCGACAAACCAGGTATAGATGGCAGCCGGGATTTCGGTGTCGCTGACAATGAATTCGCGGGCTGGATATGAACCGTCAAATCGGCTGTCGATCAGGGCATTGATCCCGGTTGGGTTCAGGAAAAGCATGGCATAGAGGCCGAGAAGCTTGCCATTTGCTTCAAAGAGCTGGATCGCGTTCGCGTCACTTTCAACGATCTGCTCGATTTTCGACAAATCATCCAGCTGCAGGCTGGGAAGGTGCCGTTTGGCAAATTCCGCAACCGTTGGAATTTCCGGGGCTGTGATCGGGCGAATCGTGACATGGTCCGATAAAGGCAGGTGGTCAAAGTCTTTTCGCTGCATATTCGCAACACCTTTTTTACTCAAATCGATCAAAAAGTTTTGACCAGCGGCTTGTTTTTGCTAGATTAAAGCGAATTTACCGCCAAGAATTCTGCTGTACGAGACCATTTTTTCTCATCGGAGCGCTGCAAAAATGCATCACCGTGATTTGGCCACACTGATTTCCCGGCTGAGCTGGGATGATCTGAAGGTTGTTCTCGCAGCTGCCGAGCATGGCAGCTACCGCAAGGCCGCACGCCATCTTGGAAAAGACATTGCAACGGTGACACGGCGAATTCGCGGCGTAGAGGAACTGATTGGCGAGAAGCTGTTCAAAGTATTTCCAAACGGTTCCCAGCCCACTGCCGCTGGAACCATTGCAGCCAATGCGGCAAAGCGGATGGAATCAACGTTCGTTGATTTCGTCCGTGATCTTGACGGTATGGCGACGAACCAGTCCGGAATCGTTCGGGTCGCGGCGATGGAAGGTCTTGGAACCTATTGGGTCATGCCACGTCTTGTTGAATTCCAGCGCGCCTTTCCCAGGCTGACAATTGATCTGCGTGTGGCTATGGAAAGTGTCGACGTGCTGCGACACGAGGCTGATATCGCAGTCCAGTTTACCCGTCCGGAAAATCCGGAACTGATTGTTACACGGCTCGGCCGGCTGCATGCCTACCCGTTTGCCTCTGCGGAATATCAAAGCATTTACGGATTGCCGAAAACCAAGGACGAACTGAAAGAACACCGGCTTGTAGACCAGGTCAGTCCGCAGATTGACGATGGGATTTGGGCGAAGCTGCTTGATCTGTCATCTGTTGAGAATATTGTCGGAATTCGTACAAATGGCAGCAGTGCCCTGTTGTTTGCAATCGAGAAGGGCGCTGGAATCGGTGGGTTGCCGACTTACGCAGGTGTTCTGGGGGCCAACGTTTTGCCGGTGGATGTCGGCATTTCAAATTCCATGGACATCTGGCTGACATATCACCCATCGTCGAAGAATGTGAAGCGGGTCGCAACCGTCGTCGCCTGGCTTCGTGATATATTCGACCCTGTCAAATATCCCTGGTTCCGCGATGAATTCATTCATCCCAACGATCTCGGCAAGATCGCAACGGATGAATTCGATACCAGCTTCGGAAAAAACTTTCGCGCTGCCAATCCGGCCTGACCCAGGTTATCCGGCGTCCGGCCGGGTCGGATCCTGCACCCGTTTCAGGATCATCAGCCCAATCGCGAGAAACAGCAGAATCACGGCAAATCCGGCCCGCTGCGATGCCATCATGTTCGTCAGCAGTCCAAACATAAGCGGCCCGGCAAAGACCGTGATCTTTCCGGCCAGCGAATAGAGGCCAAACATTTCCGCAGCCAGCGGCGGCGGCGTCAGCCGCGCCATCATCGACCGGCTGGCGGCCTGGGCCGGGCCGATAAAGACGCCGAGCGTGGCCCCGAAAATCCAGAACTGCAACTTGCTGCCCGCCAATACCAGGCCGGCGGTCAGTACCAGGATGGCGCCGAGCGAGATCATGATCACGGCTTTCGGGCCGATCTTGTCGTCCAGCCATCCGAACGCGGCGGCTCCAAAACCGGCGAGAACGTATAGCGTGATGGCAAACAGCAGAATTTCGGAGATCTCAAATCCGAATGTACCGGCGGCATAGACGCCGCCGAACAGGATCAATGTCGTGATGCCGTTGGTGGCGAACAGATGCGCCAGCAGGAATCGCGCCAGGACCGGTTGCTCCGGCAACGACCGGATGGTCGTAAAAAGATTGCGTAATCCGGACCGGACAGATTCAGAGGCGGGTTTTGACCGCTGCTGCCCGTCCACTTGCGACAGGAACAGGGGCATGGCGAAGACCAGATACCAGAGCGCAACAAACAATGTTGCAGCACGGAAATGTTCGCCTCTCGACCGGTCAAATTCAATCAACGCGGTTTTCGGATCGACCAGCGCAAAAAGAACGATCAGAAGGCAGGCAAGCCCGCCAAAATAACCAAGGGCCCAGCCGAAACCGGAAAGCCGGCCAACATAACCGGTCGGCGCCAGGCTGGTCAGCATGCTGTCGTAAAACACCATCGCCAGGCCGAAAGCCGTCGCGGCAACGGCATAAAGCACAAGTGCCCAGGCGGCGTGATCGGCAATCGGTCTGACAAACCACAAGAGGCTGCACGCCACGATGCAGATCATCGTGAAGACGATCAGCCAGGTCTTGCGCCTTCCGGTCTGGTCGGCAATGGCTCCGAAAAACGGACTGAGAACGGCGATCAAAAGCCCGGCTGCGGTGACCGCATAACTCCACTGAACAGACCCGGAAACCGCTGTCTGGGCGACATGTTGCGTAAAATAGACCGAAAAAACAAAAGTCGACACGACGGCGGGGAATGCTGAGTTCGCCCAGTCGTAAAGACACCACGACAGCAGAATCGAATTTCTGAACGCGCCGCCGCCGGCATCCCGGCCGTGAGCGCCGAGAACATTCTGAACAGTCAAAACGGTTCCCCCAAGTGCTCTTTCGGCACAATCGGTATATCAGGTAGCGAATGTCACGCCTACAGCAAGCACACGATCGCGTTAACAATATAAAATGCCCGAATTTCAGTCTTATTGCGATTTGATTTACGGCTTTTTGATCTGATCAGGCGAGAATCGGAACAATCATGGGATTGTTATGACAAAACCGCCGCCCGCACATATCAGCAAGGACGAGCCTGTTGGCTTGGGCGAACCTGCCGGAATCGACCGTTCGCTCGATCCCGATGATTGGGACAATCTGCGCGAACTGGCGCATAACATGCTCGATCAGGCCTTCGATCATCAACGAAACGTCCGTGACCGGCCGGTCTGGCAACCGGTCGCCGATCCCGTCAAGGCTCGACCGGCAACACCCATCCGCGGTTTTTCGGCTGGGTGCATGGCACCGGCACGCCGGGCGGCATCATTGCCGAAATGATGGCTGCGGCGATCAACGCCAATTGCGGCGGACGAGAACATGCCGCAATTTATGTCGAACGGCAGGTTGTCAGATGGTTCCAGGACATATTCCGCTTTCCCGGTACGGCCAGCGGCCTGCTGGTCTCGGGAACATCGATGGCGACATTGATTGCACTGACAGTTGCGCGCAATGCAAAGGCTGGCGTCGATGTTCGCGAACACGGAATTGCTGCGGCATCTGCAAAAATGACCGTCTACACGTCGGGCGAAGCGCACGGCTCCGCCGACAAGGCGATGGAAATTCTCGGCCTCGGCCGCAAGGCGCTGCGCAGGATCGCCGTCGATCAGGCCGGCCGGATGGATACCGGCGCGCTGGCCCGGCAGATTGCCGGCGATCGCGCTGCCGGGCTGAAGCCGTTCTGCATCATCGCCACCGCCGGCACGGTCAATACGGGAGCCGTCGATCCGCTGAACGAGATTGCCGGGATCGCATCGGACGAACGTCTCTGGCTGCATGTTGACGGCGCGTTTGGCGCACTTGCCATTCTCAGCGACGCTGACCGGCACAAGGTCGACGGCATCGAACTTGCCGATTCGATCGCCTTCGATTTCCACAAATGGCTGCATGTCCCATATGACGCCGGGATGGTGCTGATCCGCGACGGCGATGCGCATCGCGCCGCATTCGGTGCGAAGCAGGATTATCTTGCCGGCGCGGAACGCGGCCTGGCTGCCGGGCAACCCTGGTTCTGTGATCTCGGACCCGAATTGTCGCGTGGGTTTCGCGCGCTGAAAGTCTGGTTCACCCTGAAAGAACACGGCATTCGCCGGCTGGGTGAGAAAATCGGCGACAATTGCCGCCAGGCGGAATGGCTGGCTGCTCGTCTGGACCAGGATGGCCGGCTGCAGCGTCTCGCCCCGGTCGGATTGAATATTGTCTGCTTCCGGTATTTCGATCCCATCCTCGACAATGCCGTGCTGGACACCATGAATGAACGGATCGTCGTCGAGCTGCAGGAACGCGGCATTGCCGCGCCCTCAACGACGCGCCTGAACGGGCTCCTGGCGATTCGCGTCAACATCACCAATCACAGGACCCGGATCAGCGACCTGCAGGTCCTCATCGATGCCATCGTGGCAATCGGCAGTTCGCTGAGAGATGAAATATCATGACCCGCTGCAAAGAGATAATCCGATCAGCCGGAACAGAATGCCACCGGCCGGCTGAGCCGCGCCGTCCGTGAATAATCGTTAGAAACCGCCGGCTCAGGCGGCCTGCGTCAATTGCTCCTGATAGGTTTCGCGCAGGATGTTCTTCTGCACCTTGCCCATCGTATTGCGCGGCAGTTCATCGACGAAGATGATTTTCTTCGGCTGCTTGAAACGGGCCATCGCGCCGGCCAGTTGTTGCATGATCGTGTCCTCATCGACATCGCCGTCACGCACCACGACGGCAACAACCCCTTCGCCGAAATCGGGATGGGGCACGCCGATGACAGCCGATTCAACCACGCCTGCAACCTCGTCGATCGCCAGTTCCACCTCTTTGGGGTAGATATTATAGCCACCGGAAATGATCAGGTCCTTGCCGCGGCCGACGATGGAGATGTAGCCCTCGGCATCAATGAGCCCGAGATCGCCGGAGATGAAATAGCCGTCTTCGCGGAATTCCGCGGCGGTCTTTTCCGGCATCTGCCAATAGCCCTTGAAAACGTTTGGGCCCTTGATTTCCAGCACGCCGATTTCACCGGCCGGCAGTTCGTTACCGCTGTCGGGATCGGTCACCCGGACAGAGACGCCCGGCAGGGCAAATCCGACCGTTCCAGCCCGCCGCTCGCCGTCATACGGGTTGGACGTGTTCATGTTGGTTTCCGTCATCCCGTAGCGTTCCAGAATCCGGTGTCCGGTGCGGGCCTCGAATTCCACATGGGTATCGGCCAGCAGCGGTGCGCTTCCGGAAACGAACAGCCTTATATGCGCAACCAGCTCGCGGGTGAAACGCGGATCGGCCAGCAGCCTTGTGTAGAAGGTCGGCACGCCCATCATGGTTGTTGCCCGCGGCAGGGCCTCAATCACGGCGTCAGCCTTGAAGCCCGGCAGGAAGATCATCGAACCGCTGGTGGCGGCGATCACGTTGGTGGCGACGAACAGGCCGTGGGTGTGGAAGATCGGCAGCGCGTGCAACAGAACATCGTCTTCGCTGAAGCGCCAGGATTCGACCAGTGTCAGTGCATTGGAGAGAAGATTGTCATGGCTCAGCATCGCCCCCTTGGAGCGCCCCGTCGTGCCGGAGGTATAGAGGATTGCGCCCAGATCGTCGCCATTGCGGGCAACAGCGTCGAATTCGCTGCTCTTGCCATCTGCCGCCTGGCTGAGCGTGCCGGAACTGTTCGCGTCGAGCGTCATCAGCCGGGCACCGGCGTCGGCTGCAATCGGCTCAAGATCGGCTGCGGCTGCACTGTCGCAGACCACAAGCTTCGGTTTTGCATCGCCGACGAAATAGCCCACTTCCGCTGGCATATAGGCCGTGTTGAGAGGCAGGAAAACCGCGCCGGCCCGCACAGTTGCGACATAAAGCGCAAGCGCTTCGGGTGATTTGGCAACCTGCACGGCAACCCGGTCGCCGGGCGCCACACCCGCATCGACCAGCACGCGGGCCAGTTGCGCCGAGCGATCGAGAAACTGGCGGTAGGAGAGCGTATTGCCACCCGGCAGATGAAGAAACGGCCGGTCATCGGCAAGGCGGGCGGCAAACAGGGCGTCAAACAGGTGATTTGTCATGGCTCGATCTTCAGTCGCGAATGAACCGACATCATTTGCGACAGCCGGCGCGGGAACGCAAGCCGTCAGAATACCAAACAAGACGATCAATCATCCGTATCATGATCGGGATGCTGGTTGGATATCACGCCGGCATTCCAGTTTTCATCATCGCCCGCCTGCATCGGTTCGACGCCCGGCAGATCGAACAGACCGTCGATGAAGCCGCACCTGTCGGCCAGGTTGACCTGGACCGTCGGCGGTGCTGTTTCCGGATGGTCGAGGGAGCCAACGGCAAGCTCCAGACCGCCCTCGAACTCATATGTCAGCGGCGTGCCGCAGTTTGAACAGAAACCGCGCCAGTTCCGGTTGGAACTGTGGAATATTGAGCGTTCGCCCCGTGTCCAGACGACCTCTTCCGCCGACACCAGAGGACCGAAGAAACTGCCGAATGCCTTCTGGCACATCCGGCAATGGCAAATCGAGGCGCGGCCGAGCCGTTCGGCCCGGTAGCGCACGGCCCCGCACTGGCAACCGCCTGTGATGGCCACTTGGCGACCCTCCGTGATTTATTCCGCAATCTGATCCGGCAGGCCGGAGGCCGGTTCAGGTCCCCGGCTGCCTGACCACCCGCAGATAGGGTTTGACGGTCTTCCAGCCGCCCGGGAACCGTTCTTTAGCCTCTTCCTCGGTGACCGCCGGCAGGATGATCACATCATCGCCCTGATTCCAGTTGGCCGGCGTCGACACTTTGTGTTTCGCCGTCAGCTGCAGCGAATCCAGCACCCGCAGGATTTCATCGAAATTCCGCCCGGTGGTCATCGGATAGGCCAGAATCAGCTTGATCGTCTTGTCAGGCGCGATCATGAAAACGGTCCGCACAGTGGCATTGTTGGCCGGTGTGCGGCCCTCCGACGTGCCTGCCTCGTCCGCCGGCAGCATGCCATAGGCCTTTGCCACGGCAAGTGTACCGTCACCGATCATCGGATAGTTCGGCGCGGTGCCGGTCACCTCTTCAATGTCCTTGGCCCATTCCTTGTGGTTTTCCACCGGATCGACGCTGAGCCCGACAAGCTTGCAATTGCGCTTTTCAAACTCCGGTTTCATCCGCGCCATGGTACCCAGTTCCGTCGTGCAGACCGGTGTGAAATCCTTCGGATGGGAAAACAGGATGCACCAGCTGTCGCCGATCCAGTCATGGAAACTGATCTCGCCCTCTGTTGTCTCGGCGGTAAAATCGGGAGCCATGTCGCCAATCTTCAATGTCATAATCTATTCCTCCCCTGATGAGTTTGAGCCGGCCGATGGCCGGAATGGGCTATCATAGCATTTCTGCATCAGATTGCAGCCCCGTCGCGCCGGCGGGAATCCGACATTTGCCGAAATTGATCGACGCCGCCGCGTTAACGGAACCTGTTAACGATGATTAAAGTTTCGCCGTGGCAGTTAAGCATTTGTAAATATATTGGGCTGACGGGATTTAAGGGGTCAGGACCATGCGTACATTTGCACTTGCGATACTTTTGTTTGCCGCCGGATTCGCGATGATCTTCATCGGCCAGAACGCATCGGCGACGATCGGGCACAATCAGATCATCCTCAAACTCCGCGACCCGGCCACAAGCCTTAAGACGCCGCCGGAAAGCGCAAGAACCAGAACCTTTGCCGATTATCTTGCCGCCGCCGACAGGGCGTTCGCCGCGCTTGACCGGTCCTGCTCCGATGCCGACCGGGCCGCATTCGGCACGGCATTCCGCGATCTGGTCGAAGCGACCCGGGACGTGCATGCCGGCACCATCGAGCCCGGTCCGTTGCGCGATGCGACGGCGCGGGCCGGTTCAAGCCAGGCGCTTGACCACCTCAGGATCTATTCCCGGGTGATCGATGCATCCCAGCGCGGCGTGCTGCAGGGCCGGCATTTTCCGCCCGGCGCCGCCCGGCTGTTGTTCGTTCAGATGAAGGCTGCAGGCAACAGCAGCGTCGACATGCAGGCGCTGGCCGGACTGGACAATGCCGACGTCGAGACCACCCGCTGTGCACCGCTGTAGGCGGCGAGAGCGGCGGACTGCTCAGTCGGTCACTCCGCAAGACTGTTTATGAAGGCGACCAGATCGCTGATCTCGCGGCGGGTCAGGTTCATGTCCGGCATCACCGGATGGGGGTCGGCAAGGAATGTCTCCAGCGCTGCTGATCCGTCTTCACCGGTATATCTACCGGCAATCGACGCAAACGCCGGGGCCTGCGCGTCGACGACCGCCTGATCGTCACTGACCTGATGGCAGGAGGCGCACCAGCGCACGGCGATCTTGCGACCTTCCGCCGCCTGTCCCTGGACGCTTGCGGCGAAGACGCGCGCATGATCAGAACCAGGCGGCGCCGCTGACAGCAGGACCGGTACGGCGAATAGAATTGCAGGCAACAAACGGCGCATATGTCCTCCGGAACTTGACCGGATTCTGCCTAGCACCCGATCGCCGCCGGGCTGTTGATATGGGTCAATATCCCCAGGATCAACTTCGAATGCCTGATAAACAGGCGAAATCTGGCTGAAGAATCATCAAACTGCAAAAATATTAGGCGAATGCGGATACGGCATCTTGCCAGCGCTGCGATAACAGGCAGATTGGCGCAAATTTCGTCAAACAAACGCACAATCAGCCGTCATCTTTTGAGGGGAAGAGAAGACAATGAACGCTGCCGATACTGCCTGGATCCTGACCTCCACAGTCCTTGTCCTGTTCATGACTCTGCCGGGCCTGGCGCTGTTTTACGCCGGACTGGTTCAGGCCAAGAACATCCTTTCCGTGCTGATGCATTGCATGGCGATCGCCTGTGGCGCATCGGTCCTCTGGTTTGCCGTCGGCTATTCGATCGCCTTTGGCGGCGAAGGCGCGTTGACCGGGGGGCTGGGCAAGATGTTTCTGGCCGGGATCGGCCGCGAAACGCTTTACGACGGCACCGGCCTCCCGGAAACCGTTTTTGTCATGTTCCAGATGACGTTTGCCATCATCACGCCGGCGCTGATGGTCGGCGCTTATGTGGAGCGCATCAAATTCGGCGCGGTGCTGCTGATCTCCGCGTTATGGCTGCTCATCGTCTATGCGCCGGTGGCGCACTGGGTGTGGGGCGGCGGCTGGCTTGCCGAACGCGGCGTGATGGATTTTGCCGGCGGTATCGTCGTCCACGTCACCGCCGGTGCATCGGCGGGCCTGATTGCCTGGATGCTCGGAAGCCGGCGCGGTTTCCCAGACCAGGTTCATCCGCCGCATGCGCCCTGGATGGTGATGGTCGGGGCCTCGATGCTATGGGTCGGCTGGTTCGGCTTCAACGCCGGCAGCGCATTGTCTTCCGGCGCAGATGCCGGCATGGCGATGCTGGTGACCCATCTCTCGGCTGCAACCGCCTCACTGGTCTGGCTCACCATTGAATGGGTTAAATTCGGCAAACCCAGCGTCGTCGGTATCGTCACCGGCACGATCGCCGGTTTGGCGACAATCACGCCGGCATCCGGCTATGTCGGGCCTGCCGGGGGCGTCATTCTGGGACTGGCCGGCGGCTTCATCTGCTATTTTGCCGTAGATCTGGTCAAACGCCGCTTTCTGATCGACGATTCGCTCGACGTTCTGGCGGTCCACGGTGTCGGCGGCGCCACCGGCACATTGCTGACGGCGTTTCTTGCGACCACCGCGTTCGGTGGCGCCGGACTGGCGGAGGGCGTCAGCGCCGGCGGCCAGTTTGTCAGCCAGTTGACCGGCGTCGGCGCCGTGCTGGTCTGGTCACTGGTTGCAACCTTCGTTATCGTCAAGGTCACTGGCGCCATTACCGGCCTGCGCATCGACGAAGATGCGGAAATGCAAGGGCTCGACACGGCAGCCCATGGCGAAACCGGCTACAATATCTGATGGATGACCGGCCATTGGAAAGCCGGCCAGAGAGAGCCGGCCGGAGAGAGCCGGCCTGAGAGAGCCGCAAGGGGTACGACATGAAACTGATCATCGCCATCATCCAGCCGCACCGACTGGACGCTGTCCGTGACGCGCTGACCGATATCGGCGTTCATGGCATGACGGTGACGGAGGTGCGCGGTTATGGCCGCCAGAAAGGCCATACCGAGATCTATCGCGGCGCGGAATACGTGATCCATTATGTGCCCAAGCTGAAGCTTGAACTGGCGCTGGCCTCGGAGGCCGCCGATCAGGCGGTGGAGACGATCCGCGAGACGGCGCAGACCGGCAAGATCGGCGACGGCAAGATCTTCGTGCTCGATCTGCTGTCAGCCATGCGCATCCGCACCGGCGAAACCGACGCGGAAGCGCTTTAGGGATCAGATTGGCGGGGCACCTCTGCCCCGCCTTTTATCCTGTCAGCTCAGATGCTGCTTGAAGAACGCAATTGTCCGTTCTTCGGCCAGTTTCGCCGCTTCGGCGTCGTAGCGCGGCGTCGTATCGTTGTGGAACCCGTGATTGGCGCCGGGATAGATATGCGCCGTATAGGTCTTGCCGGCGGCTTTCAGCGCCGCCTCGAAGGCCGGCCAGCCCTCATTGATCCGCTCGTCAAGCTCGCCATATTGCAGCAGCAACGGCGCTTCGATTGCGGCGGCGTCTTCGGCTGCGGGCTGGCGGCCGTAGAACGGTACGCCGGCGGCCAGTTCCGGATAGGCGACCGCGATGGCGTTGACCACGCCGCCGCCGTAACAGAAACCGACCGCGCCGACCTTGCCGGTACTGTCGTCCCTGTCCTTGAGATATTCAAAGCCGGCAAAAAAATCGTTCAGCAGCTTTTCCCGGTCGACGGTGCGCTGCAAATCGCGGCCCTCGTCGTCGGATCCCGGATAACCGCCCACTGACGTCAGGCCGTCGGGGGCAAGCGCCATGAAACCGGCTTTGCCCATGCGCCGCGCCACATCTTCGATGTAGGGATTCAGCCCGCGGTTTTCATGGATCACAAGCACGCCCGGCAGCTTGCCGGTGCTGCCGGCCGGGCGCACCAGATAGGCGTTGACCTCGCCATGGCCGTTCGGCGAGGGATAGGTGATGCGGCTTGTTTCGATGCTTGCATCGTCGGGCGCCACCTGTTGGGCCAGGGCATAATCGGGCGAAAGCTCGTTCAGCAAGGCCGCCGCCGTGACGCCGGCGATCGTGAACTTGGCCGCGCCTTCCAAAAACTCGCGTTTGCTGATCTTGCCATGGGCGTAATAATCGTAGAGATCGAGAAGCTCCTGGGGAAAATCCTTTGCCGTTTTGCGGCGGATCGGTGTGTGCTCGTTCATTACAAATCTCCCTGATGGGTTGCTGTCCTGCTCAATAAATATGACAGACCGACGAAAATAAGGCGCTGACCGCCGCAAGGCAATATCGGCGCCGCCGCGTGCTTGGCTGTTTCAATGCGGCGCGAAAGTCCTTATATGCCTTCCATGAGCGAGACAGCAACACTGATCGATCTGGATGCGGGTATCCGTCCGCAGGGTATGGGCGAGCCGGAAAAGCCGTCGCTGATCGGCCTTGGCCGCGAGCGGTTGCAGGCCACACTTGCCGACGCCGGCGTGCCGGAAAAGCAGGCTCGCATGCGCGCGTCGCAGATCTGGCACTGGCTCTATGTCCGCGGCGTCACCGATTTTTCCCAGATGACCAACATGTCGAAGGCACTGCGCGAGGATCTGGCAAACCGGTTTGCGCTGACCCGGCCGGACATTGTCGAAGAGCAGGTCTCAGTCGACGGCACGCGCAAATGGCTGTTGCGGTTTCCTGCCCGCGGCGCCGGCCGTCCGGTGGATATCGAAACCGTCTATATTCCCGAAGAAGGCCGCGGCACGCTTTGCGTTTCCAGCCAGGTCGGCTGCACCCTGACCTGCACCTTCTGCCATACCGGCACCCAGCGCATGGTGCGCAACCTGACATCGGAAGAGATTCTGGCGCAGATCCTGCTGGCGCGCGAACGGCTGGGCGATTTTCCCGATGCCCATACCCCGCAGGGCGCGATCGTACCGAAAGACGGGCGGCTGATCTCCAACATCGTCATGATGGGCATGGGCGAGCCGCTGTATAATTTCGACAATGTCAAGGAAGCGCTGCTGATCGCCTCCGACGGCGACGGGCTCAGCCTGTCGAAGCGGCGGATCACTTTGTCGACCTCCGGACATGTGCCCAACATCTACCGCACCGGCGACGAAATCGGCGTCATGCTGGCGATTTCCATGCATGCTGTGCGCGACGATCTGCGCAACGAGCTTGTGCCGATCAACCGCAAATGGCCGATTGCCGAACTGCTCGATGCCTGCCGCGCCTATCCCGGCCTGTCGAACGCCAAGCGCATCACGTTTGAATATGTCATGCTGAAGGGCATCAACGATTCGCTTGCCGAGGCGCGCGAACTGGTGCGGCTCTTGAAAGGCATTCCGGCCAAGATCAACCTGATCCCGTTCAATCCGTGGCCCGGCAGCGGCCACGAATGTTCCGACTGGGAGCAGATCGAGACCTTTGCCGATGTGGTCAACCGGGCCGGCTACGCCTCGCCGATCCGCACGCCGCGCGGCCGTGACATCTTCGCCGCCTGCGGCCAGCTCAAATCGGCCTCGCAGCGGATGAAGAAGCGCGACCGGGACAGCGCCGATGCCAGCGCGGCATGAGTTCCGCAAGCCGCTGACCGGCTATGCGATCGCCGTTGCCGGCGGCGGATTGGTCACCGCATGTCTGCTAGGCTTTGTTTATGCAATGGCGTCCGGGCTGAGCGACCCTTCGGCGAATTTTTCAGGCCCCGGTAATGTTCCGATAATGACGATCGCGGTTTACGGCGTTGGACTGCCGATCGCCTTTGGCGTCATCGGCGCGCCGCTCGCCTTTGCGACGACCCGCTGGATCCCGCCGGCAAGCCGCACTTCTGCAGCTTCCTACATTATACTCGCTCTGGCGCTGACGCTGCTGATCGGCGTCTGGCTGATCATCCTGTCGACGTCCTGGAACAGTTTTCCGGTCTGGCTTGTGACGATCCCGGCATTGGGCTGCGGCGGCGCTGTGGCAGGTTATGTCTTCTGGCGGATTTCGGTCCGTCCGACTTTTGCTGCCGCAAGCTGAATTTGATCTTCCCGTTGCGCCGGGGCATGTTTGCGCGGACATGATGGCCACCAGATCCGAAAAGACGCTACCGCCGGTCAGGCTCCTGAACCCGGTTCTGTCCTATGGCCTCAGTGCACTCGGCGGCGGCCTTGTCGGCCACAGCATCTATCTTGCCGGCAGTGTCGCAGCCGATGGCGCAGACATGGCCCAGGTGACCTTCAACGATGTGGTGGTGATGATCCTGATCGCCATCAGTTCCTATTTCATTGCCCTGATTCCGATCTGCATGATGGCGCTGATCGGCGCGCCGCTGGCAATTGGCGTGCACAATCTGTTTCGCACTGCCGGCCTCGGCTACCGTGTCCTTTGCCCGGTTGCCGGGGCCCTGATCGCGCTGGTCAGCGTCAACCTGTTCTTCGCTTTGTCGGACGGAATTGCGGAGCGGATTGCAGCGCTTGACGTTCTTTCGGTGGTTTCAAGCCTCGCCGGTGGTGCGTTTGCCGGTCATCTGTTCTGGCGGCGGGCGGTGAAGCCGTTGCAGAACATCCAATAGCCGGATCCGGCGAATGTCAGCGGCCCGCTTGCCGGAAATCCGGCTATCGATTATCATACCGCCACTCCCTGGTCGGGGCCTCGCGTTCAAAATGCCCATCTGGGCCTTTGCGATTTAACCAGGAGATTCCCCCATGAACCGCCCCATGAGCGTGTCAGCCTCTCAGCGCGACAGAAATGCCGCGGCGGCCGCGCGGTCGCGGATTGCCAGACCCGTGCAGGGGTTCATATTCGGTGTCTATAGCGGCGGTTTCGTTGCCTGGGCCATCATGGCCCTGATCATTGTCACCATGGAAGGCCCGCGGCAATCAGGACCGTTCATTCCGTTCACCCTCGTCGTCTGGGTCGTCTATTGCACCGTGATCATTGTGGTGTTTTTCTTCCTGCCTGTTCTGGCACTGAAGCTCGGGCGAAAATATCCGGGCCGGTCGCGACAGATTGTTCTGGCCATTGCAACAGGGTCTTCAATGGCCATCTGGTGGTTCACACTGAGCTATTTTTTCGCGGTATCGCACTCCGGTCGGGAAGGGTTCCTTGCAAATATTTCGATCGTCTTGAGCCTGGTCGGCGGCTTCGTTGCCGGCCATATATTCTGGAAGCAGGCTTTTCCGCCGATGGCGGATGTTTCCGGGATTTTCCGATGACCGCCGCCCTTGCCGGCGGCCTTGTTGCCGGGCATACGTTCTGGAAACATGCCTTTCCCGGAACAACAATTTCATGACCGCGATCTTCCGTATCCTGCTGGTTCTGCCGTTCGGCTTCATCGTCGCCTGCGCTGCGGCCGGCGCGGCTCTGGTGCTGGCGCTCGCCGGCGGGCCGGACGGCTGGCGCGCCTTCGCCCATCAGGCTGCCTTTGACAATGACGGCCTGTTCGTCGTCGCCGGCGGCGTTGCCGGCATTGCCGTCGCCGTCTTCGTCGCGGTGCCGGCCTTTGTCTTCATCCTGCTGGCGGAACTGTTCCGCTGGCGCTCGATCTTTATCTATCTTGCCGCCGGCGGGCTGCTCGGCCTGTCCGGTTCCGTTCTGCCGATCGAAGACATTTTCCCGGAACTGCAGGCCGACATGAAAATGCTGGCGGCGGCCGGCGTGGTCGGCGGATTTGTCTATTGGCTGATTGCCGGCCGCAGCGCCGGTTTCACCAGACAAAGCCCGCGCCCGGCCGAGCCGGTGCAAACGAATTCGCCCGGACCGTAGACCCGGTCAGGATGGCGGCGGAGGCGGCTCCGTGACCTTGAAGCTGTCGCGCTCTGAAATCCTGGCAAAATAGTCCTTCAGCGCCGTTGAACTTTCCAGCTGCGCCTGGCCTTCTGGAAACATGCTGACATAGGCCAGGATCGGCGCGATGAAGCAGTCGGCCACGGTGAACGCATCGCTGCCGAGGTAACCCGGCGCCACGGCCTTGTTAAGTGCGGCAAACTGGGCCGGCATCTTTTCCACGCTGTCGTCGATCCGATTGCGCACGACATTGCCGTCCTCATCCTTGTTGAACAGATATTCCAGCACATAGTGGCGGATCATGGTGAGATCGATGGCCGTTGTGATGATCGAGATCCACTGATCGACTTTGGCGGCAGCAAGAGGATCGGCCGGCATCAGCGCCGGGCCGTCGAACGTATCGTCGATATAGCGCGAAATCACCTCCGACTCGGCCAGTTCGACATGATCGTGGCGCATCACCGGAACCTTTCCGAGCGGATGAATGGCGTTGACTTCGTCGGAATGCGGCATGGCCGGCATCAGTTCGTAGTCGACGCCCTTTTCATGCGCCACCATGCGGACGACCCGGACGAAGGATGATTGCGGAATGCCGATGATCTGCAGTGACATTTGAAAATCTCCCGTTGGTTGGCATCATTTATTTAACATAATTGTTAATTAAAGAAAAGATCTTTCGGCAGCGAAACCCGAGACCGGCGGCACCATCTCACCTGAAATATTTCACTCAACCCTCTGTCCCTGAGTCTTTGCTTGCGTCGGCGGTCTGCATGCGTAATCCTTTGCAAAAGCGTTTGCCCGGCGAGGCGAACCGTGATGGGGAGACGACCATGGCCAACCGTTTCGACACGGAAAAGAAGAAACGGATTGCTCAGATCCGAAAAACCCTGGCCGCGGAAAAAACCGATGTGATGATCATCAGTTTCGCCGATGCGCTGTATGAGGGTGCGGCAGGTGAGGACCTCGTTTCCTATCCGGCGACAACATTGAGCGCCATCGCGAAACTGGCCTACGGAATCATCGCCCGGCGTAAGGGCGACAAGCCGCATGTCGAGTTGACCGACCTCGCCGAACCGGATGCCGCCGGCCGGATGATTACTGTCATCCATCTGCTCAACACCAACAGGCCGTTTCTGCTGGATTCCCTGCTCGGCGAAATCCTCGGCCAGGGCCACAGGAGCCGGCTGGTGATACACCCCGTCTTCGAAGTCGATCGGGACAAAGCGGGGCAGCTGACGCATTTTGCCGTCGCAAGGCCAGGCCGGCAATCCGATCATGCCCGCGAATCCTATATCCAGGTGCATGTGCCGCAGATCCGGGACAAGGACGACCGGGAAGCACTGATCGCCGGCCTGAAAAGTCTGATTGACGATATTCATCTCGTCACCGAGGACTGGCGGGCGATGCGCGAACGGCTGGCCAAGGCGATCTGGGATCTGCGCGAAAGCCCGCCGGAAGTGTCCGGCGGCGCCGCAGCCGAAACCATCGCCTTTCTGGAATGGCTGGAAGACAATAATTTCACCTTTCTCGGCATGCGTGAATCCTATTACAGCGACCTGGCGGAAGGTACGCTGGAAGACAGCCAGGGCAAGGGGCTCGGCATACTGAGCAATCCCGATGTCAAGGTGCTGCGGCGCGGCAACGAACTGGTGACGATCACACCGGAGATCCGCGATTTCCTGCTCAGCCCGGATCCGCTGATCATTACCAAGGCGAATGTGAAATCCCGCGTCCACCGGCGCGATTACATGGATTACGTCGGCATCAAGCTGTTCGGCGAAGACAGCAAGGTCTGCGGTGAATTGCGGCTTGTCGGCCTGTTTACGTCATCGGCCTTTACCCGTTCCGTCCAGCGCATTCCCTTTATCCGCCGCAAGGTGGACCATATTGTCCACCGGGCAGGCTTTGACGCCGGCAGTCATTCCGGCAAGGCGCTGCTCAACATTCTGGAAGGCTATCCGCGTACCGAACTGTTCCAGGCCGATGAGGAAACCCTCTTCGACAATGCGCTTGCAATCCTGCAGTTGCACGACCGGCCGCGGGTGCGGGTCCTGGCGCGGCGCGACCGGTTTGACCGCTTCGTGTCGATCCTCGTCTTCGTGCCGCGGGACCGCTATTCCTCGGAGATCCGCGAGCGCGTCGGCGTGGCGCTGGCCGAAATGTATGGCGGCCATGTGTCGGCTTATTTTCCCTCGTTCCCGGAAGGCGGGCTGGCCCGGGTGCATTTTGTCATTGGCCGCGACCATGCCGGCATCGAGGATCCGGACCAGGCCGATGCCGAGGCGCTTGTCCGGTCGATCACCCGGACTTGGGAAGACGGCTTGGCCGACGCCATCACATCGGCGGTCGCCGACAGCCGTGCGCCGGCGCTTCTGGCCTCATGGCGCGGTGCTTTCGGCAGCGACTATACGTCGGCGTTCACTGCCGAGGATGCGGTGCGGGACATAGAAACCAGCGAAGACCTTCTGTCGGGCGATGCCATCGCCGCGCATTTCTATAGTGGCCAGGACGGCGTGGAAAATCGTCTGAACCTGCGGTTCCATCACCGCGCCTCGCCGATTCCCCTGTCGCAGCGTGTGCCGCTGTTGGAGAATATCGGCTTTCAGGTCATCAATGAGCGAACCTACCGGCTCAATCCGCTCGACAACGCCCGGGTCTTTATCCATGACATGACCTTGCAGACGGAAGGCGCCGACCCCGTCGATCTGGACCGGTCGGGCGACCGGCTCCGGGAAACCGTGATGGCGGTCTGGGACGGCCTGGCGGAAAATGACGGTTATAACGCTCTCGTTCTGAAAGCCGGCTTGAGCTGGCGCGAAGCGGCCCTGCTGCGTGCCATCGGGCGCTATCTGCGTCAGGCTCAGGTGCCCTATTCGCCCGACTATATCTGGAACACGCTCGGCCGCCACCCGGGGATCGCACGAAGCCTCGCCGACCTTTTCCTGACGCGCTTCGAGCCTGATCTGAAAGGCCGCGACAAAGCTCTGGCCCAGGCAAAGCGCACGACAGAACAATTGCTCAACGATCTGACCAGCCTGGACGACGATACCATCCTGCGAAGCTTCCTGCAGGTGATCGCCGCCACCCAGCGGACGGATTTTTTCACCCGCGACGAGGATGGCATCCCGCCGCTTGCAATCACATTCAAGATCATCCCGACCGAATTGCCGTTCATTGCCAAACCAAGGCCGTTCCGCGAAATTTTCGTCCATTCTCCGGACGTTGACGGCGTTCACATGCGGTTCGGGCCGGTGGCCCGCGGTGGTTTGCGCTGGTCCGACCGGCCGCAGGATTTCCGCGTCGAGGTGCTCGGTCTGGCGAAGGCGCAGCAGGTCAAGAACGCGGTGATCGTTCCGGTCGGTTCCAAAGGCGGATTCTATCCCAAGAAGCTGCCGGCCGGCGGCAGCCGCGAAGAAATATTTGAGGCCGGCCGCCAGGCCTATATCCAGTTCATCGACAGGCTGTTGTCGGTGACGGACGATCTGGACGGCGACAAGGTCGTGCCGCCGGTCAATGTTGTCCGCCATGACGGCGACGATCCCTATCTGGTGGTCGCCGCCGACAAGGGAACGGCGACCTTCTCCGACACCGCCAATGGCGTATCCGAAGGCCGCGGCTTCTGGCTCGGAGACGCTTTCGCATCCGGCGGATCGGCCGGTTATGATCACAAGGTCATGGGCATTACCGCACGGGGCGGCTGGGAAGCGGTCAAACGGCATTTCCGTGAAATGGACCGCGACATCCAGACGGAACCGTTCACCGTTGCCGGCTGCGGCGACATGTCGGGTGATGTGTTCGGCAACGGCATGCTGCTGTCGAAGGCGATAAAACTTGTCGCCGCGTTTGACCACCGCGATATATTTCTCGACCCGGATCCCGATCCGGCGAAGAGCTGGGTGGAGCGCAAGCGGCTGTTCGATATGGACCGGTCGAGCTGGCAGGAGTACGACCGGAAACTGATCTCCAAGGGCGGTGGCATTTTCTCCCGGCACGACAAATCCGTACCGCTGTCGCCGGAGCTGAAAAAGCTGCTGCAGATCAACAAGAGCGAAGCCCGACCCAATGAGGTGCTCAATGCGATCCTGAAAATGCAGGTCGATCTGCTGTGGTTCGGCGGTATCGGAACCTATGTCCGCGCCACCGAGGAAAGCGATGCCGATGCCGGCGACAAGGCCAATGATGCCATCAGGGTCACTGCGCCGCAGGTCGGCGCAAAGGTGATCGGCGAGGGCGCCAATCTGGGCATGACCCAGCGGGCGCGGATCGAATTCAGCAAACATGGCGGGCGCTGCAATTCCGACGCGATCGACAATTCCGCCGGCGTCAATTCCTCTGATGTCGAAGTCAATATCAAGATCGCCCTGTCGCCGGCGCTGCGCAGTGGCAAGCTTGCCATGCCGGCGCGCGACAAGCTGCTCAGGGAAATGACCGACGAGGTGGCCGAGCTGGTCTTGCGCAACAATTACCAGCAGACGCTGGCGCTGTCGCTGGAAGAACGGCGCGGCATGAGCCACCTGTCCAATCAGGCCAGGCTGATGGCGGATCTGGAGGCCCGCGACCGGCTTGACCGGGCCGTGGAGACATTACCGGACGATCTGGTTCTTGCGGAGCGGCAGGCAGCGGGCGAACCGCTGACCCGGCCGGAACTCGGGGTGCTGCTGGCTTATGCCAAGATTGTTCTGTTTGACGACCTGATCGCAAGCACGGTTCCCGACGATCCCTATCTGGAACGCGAACTGGTGCGTTACTTCCCGGCCGGGATGCAGAAAAAATTCGCCGGTGACATTGCCGGCCACCGGCTGCGGCGGGAGATCATCGCCACCCAACTTGCCAATTCTCTGGTCAATCGCGGCGGCCCGACGGTGCTTGTCGACACGGCCGAACGGGTGACCGCCAGTCCGGCGCAGATTGCACGGGCATTTGCAGCCGTGCGCGACAGTCTCGGCCTGCAGGCTCTGAACGGTCGTATCGACGCGCTCGACAACAGGATTTCAGGCGATGTTCAGCTGGAGCTCTATCAGGCGGTGCAGGATGCGCTGTGCCAGAGCCTGGTCTGGTATCTGCGCCTGGCTGATCTGAGCGGCGGGCTGGCAAAGGCGGTCGATCATTACCGCGACAGTTTCGCCAGCCTCGACAAGATTCTCGATGGTGTCCTGCCCAAATTCATCTCCAACCGGATCCGGGAAAAGCAGAGCCGGTTCAAGACCGCGAAAGTGCCGGCCGATCTCGCCCGGGATGTGGCGCGGCTTCAGACACTGGCGCGCGGGGCCGATATCGTGCTCGTTGCCGACCGCACCAAACGCAAGCTGGCCGATGCAGCCGCTGCCTATTACGGCGTCACGGACCGGTTTGCCTTCGGCCGCATCGATGTTCTTGCCAAGCAGGTCGAGGCGACCGATTATTACGATCGCCTGGCAGTGGAAAAGGCCCGGGATACGCTGGCCTCCGCCCAGCGCAGGCTGACGGAAAGGGTGCTGGCGGCAAACAAGGGCAAGGTCGATCTTGCCGCATGGGAAGAGGCTCGCACGGCCCAGGTGGCCGGCACCGTCAACAAGATCGAAGCCATGCTGGACGGGCGTGCCTCTACCGCCAAGATCGCCGTGGCGGCGAGCCTGCTCGGAGAACTGGCCGGATTCTGACAAACGGATCCTGAAAAGCGGTTCTGATCGGCGGATTCTGAAAAACGGTTTCTGCGGCTCATGCCGACGCGGCCATTGTGACGGGTTCAGGTCGTGGTCAGGATTGCCATGCCGACCAATGTCACCAAACGCGCCAGTTGTGCCCATTTTCTATCACCCTGATAAAACTCCGCGCTACGCCAGACGCCGACAACAACCAGCAGGTTATAAGGTGTCGGCAGCAGGTGTACCGGCACCAGCAGCCAGGCGGGAGCACCGGCCAGCACCGTGACAAGGGTTCCGATGCTGGTGACGATATTGATGATCAGCCCCCAGATGACGGCATAACGCCAAAAGGCGATCGGCAGTTCCATTGAACCGGACCAGAGGGCTTTGACGGTTTCGATCATGCGGCACTCCGATACGGTAATTCAGACATATATGACCAGCCGAACGGCCGGATGCGGACAGCGCGTCAAACCGGCAACCCCGATATTCGCACCGGCAGCGCTGGCGAGAAAAGCGAAGGGGATTTTACGCAAAATTCACCCTCATTGAATATGGTAAAGAATCTCCGCCTCCGGTGGAGCGATTGGAGACTTACCATGACGCCCAGATGGGAGCAGTCCTGCTGTGCCCGACCGGCAGCGCGAACCGCGGCGGCGGTCCGGCGCAACCCTATACTGCCACGCTTTGTGTGCGGACATTCGGTTCCAGGTCCCCGGCACAGACCGGGCGCGTCATGATTCCAACCTGGATTTTCGTCAGTCTGGTCATTGTCACCCAGCTGCTTGTCGTCGGTCTCGGGCTCGGCCTGATCGTGCTGTTCCGGCGCGCATCTGCCGCAGCCGGCAAGGTCAGACGGCTTGAGAAGCTGCTTGATGTGCTTGATGAGAGCATTGTTGTCTGCCGCGGACTGCAGATCACCCTGGCTAACAAAAGCCTGTCGCGGCTGCTGATGACGGAGGCCGAAGAGCTGGAAGGCCTTCTGATCAACGAACTGATTGCCGATCAGGAGGCTGTCAATCAACTGATGCTCGGCGAACCGGTCTTGCTGGAAACGGAAATCCAGCTGCCCGGCGCTGAACCGATTGCAGTTGAGATCGCTGCACGGGCGATCGAGCAATATGGCGCGACCCAGAGGCTTCTGGAGATACGCGACATCCGCGACCGCAAGGCTTCGCAGGAACGTATCCGGTTTCTGGCCCATCACGACGCCCTGACCAGGCTTGCCAATCGCGAGGTCATGAAACAGAGCCTGGACGCGGCCATCGAAAGCGCGCAGATGGAAAACCGCAGATGCGGCGTGATCTGGATTGACCTGGACAATTTCAAGGAGATCAACGACACGCTGGGCCATTCGGCCGGCGACCAGCTTCTGCGCCGGGTCGCCGACATGCTGGTCGCGGAGCTGCCCGCCGATTATATCGTTACACGTTTTGGCGGCGATGAATTTGTCATTGTCTGCGAAACATTCCCCGACACGCTCGAAGCCCGTCTGATTGGCCAGCAATTGCGCCGGCTGCTGAATGAACCGATCGAATTTTATGGCCGGCGGCTGAATGTCGGCGCTTCGATCGGGATTGCCGTATTTCCCGACGATGCCAGGACGGCAGAGGATCTGCTCGTCAATGCCGATCTGGCGCTCTATGAGGCGAAAGCGAACGGCCGCGGCCGTTATCAGCATTTTTCACGCCGGCTGAGCGATGAGCAGAACCGCAGGAGAGCGCTTGCCGACTGCCTGGCCAAGGCGATCGAAACGTCGGAAATAAAACCGTTCTTTCAACCAACGGTCCGTGCGCTGGATGGCCGCCTTGAAGGATTTGAAGTTCTTTGCCGTTGGCATCATCCGGAATTCGGCAATATACCGCCGCAGGAGTTCGTCAAGATCGCCGAAGAGCAGGGGCAGGTTCCGTTCCTGACCGACGTCATTCTCAGATCTGCCATTGAGACCGCCCGCGACTGGCCGGAAGATATGCGGTTCGCCGTCAATGTTTCGCCGCCACAGATCAACAGCGCCCTGATCGATCAGGTCCGGCTGATCCTGCGCGAGAATGATTTCGATCCCAAGCGGCTGGAAATCGAGGTCACCGAAGACGCTCTCATCCGGGACTTTGCCCGCACGTCGAGTATGTTTTCAAGGCTGCGCTCACTGGGTATCCAGATCGCAATGGATGACTTCGGCACCGGTTATACGTCGATCAACAATCTGAGGAAGCTCAACTTCGACCGCATCAAGATCGACAAGGTTCTGACCGCGGATATCCCCGACCACCGCCGCGCCAACGCGATCGTACGGTCGATGATCGTGCTGGCCAAGGAACTGGACATCCACATGACCGTGGAGGGCATCGAGAGCGAGCAGCAGTTCGAGTTTTTCCAGGGGCTGGATTTTATCGCCCTGCAAGGGTTCCTGTTCAGTCCGGCGCTGCCGCAAAGTGCACTCCAGGAATTGAAAATGTTTCATCCCCGTCAGATCCGGCCGCAGGCGACAATTCTGGACAAGCACTCCGGCACCGGTTAACCGCGGCGGATTGTCGCGAAAACGCATGATGCCGCTACGAATTCCGGATTTTGCCGGGCTTTGTCGTTAACGCGCGTTAACCATAAATCTTAAAAGTCTGTTTACCTATTCAGCCATTGCGTTAACCCTGATCTGCATGCGGGGATAGGGGCAATATTTCCCTTTAGTTTTCGATGTGTAGCTGCCGGTCAGGAGGCCTCTGGTGGTAGATGTAACAAGTGCGAATGCGCCAAAGCGCACCGCCGATCGAGGTCGTTCAGCGGCGAAGCGAGCGTCCCGGAGCGACATTGGCACGGTGGCGATCCACTGGACCAGCGCAGTTGCCATGTTCGTGTGCATCGCAACTGGCCTGCGCATTGCTTCCGATGCGTTGCACGCGCCGATATCGCGGTTCCTGTCACCGATATTGCCCGATGGCGAAATCTGGACGGTCCATTTCATCGCCGGCCTCGTGCTGTTTTTTGCCTCAAGTGCTTATCTCGTCTATGTCCGCCGCAGCGGACTGACCAGACGGTCTGCGCCAAAACGGCTCGTCGTTCTGACGATGCCGGCCGCCGCTCGGCTCAAATGGGCTGCCGTCAACGTTTTTTTGCACTGGGCGCTTTACGCGCTCGTCAGCATCATGACGGTGACCGGTGTGCTGCTCTATGTCGGTTTTGGCGGCCTTGTTGTCCGTGTTCATACCATCGCGGCGTTTTTGGTCATCGCCTATATCGTCGGGCATGTCATTTCCCATTTCAATTATGGCGGTATCGATCAATTGCTGCGGATTTTCCGGCCGGCACAGCTTGTCGAAAACCGCACGGCGAGGCGAAAACCGCTTCTGATCGCGCTGTTGATTGCGGTTGCCGCGACAGCAGCCGTCGCGGCAATGGACTGGGCGACCCGCGATACGCTTCTGGTTTCGTCGGTCGCAAACCCTCCGGCTCTCGACGGCAAGCTCGACGAAACGATCTGGGCCAGTGCCCGGCCGGTCACCATCAAGACGCAGCAGGGCGAGAATCTTGGCGGCAGCGGCACGTCGGACGTCGAAGTGCGGGCTGTCCGTGACGCTGACAACATCTATTTCGCCTTCCGCTGGACCGACCCTTCCCGTTCGATCCGGCGCATGCCTCTGATCAAGAAGGAAGACGGCTGGCACGTGATGCAGGATTTCGGCAACGTTTCCGACGTCAATACGTTTTATGAAGACAAGTTTTCGGTGGCCTTCTCGCATTCCTGGGCGTTCGGTGCCGGCGACAGCACCCATCTCGGCGCCAAGCCCCTGGATGACAAGCCGAAATCGATCCATGGCCGCGGCCTGCATTATACCGATGACGGCAGCTACATTGATATGTGGCAGTGGAAATCCACGCGCGGCGGCCTTCAGGGCATGCTTGACGATATGATGTTCGGCCCGCCGCTTGAGGCAAACGACGCCCATTGGCAGGGCAAGAGCCGATACAAAGCGGGCTATGTGTCCGACCCGGGTACGCCGGCCTATGAAACCAACTACAAGACCGGCCCGGACGGTTATGACGGCCCGGTCACCGTCCCGAGGTTGCCGAAAGACATGGCGGCCACGCAAGCCGCCATGGGCCCTTATGTTCTCGACCCCGACGAAAACCTGGCAGAAGGCGCCAGGTGGTGGCTGACGGAAGCCGATTCCATCCCCTATTCGGCCGAGGCTGATGCCCTGATCCCGCTGGGAACGGTTATTCCAGGCCTGCTGATCACCGGGAAATTTGAAGGTGACCGCGCCGATGTGACGGGAGGAGCACATTGGGACAATGGCTACTGGACGCTCGAAACCAAACGCAAATTGCAGTCCGACAGCAAATACGATGTCAGTTTTGCCGACGGCGAGCCGCTTTACATGTGGGTCTCCGTCTTTGATCACACGCAGATCCGCCATACGCGGCATGCACGGCCTGTGCGCCTGTCATTTTGACCAGTAGATCGGAAGCCAAGCGGATGACAAACCCGGTCATAACGATTAACGGCAAGCCGATAGCAGCCCGCATTGGCGAGACGCTGATCGATGCCGGTCTTGGGGGCCGCATTCTGATCCCCCACGATTGCTGTTCCGGTCAGTGCAGCACGTGCCGGGTGACGTTGGTCGACGGCGCCGTCGACGATCAGGGCACTGCTGAGGGAAAGACCGTTCTGGCGTGTCAGGCAACCGTATCCGGACCTGCATCGATCACTTTTGAGGACGTGCCGGTTCCCTCCAGGCGGACAGGCATTGTCAAGGAAATCAAAGAATTGTCACCGGACATTCTGGAAGTTTCTGTCGCACTGGGCCGCCCGCTTGATTATCTGCCCGGACAATATGTCAGCGTCCGATTCAGCGGCTTTCCGGCCAGGGATTACAGCCCGACTGCCTATATGAGCGGCGATCTGGATCCAGGCGTTCTTGTCTTCCATATCAGGCGCTACAGCGACGGTGTCGTTTCAAGCCGGTTTGGCAGCCGTATCAGGCCCGGCCACAAGGTGCGGATCCGCGGGCCGTTCGGCAACGCCTTTCTCAGGCCGCCGCAGGAAAACGGAATTCTGGTTCTGGTCTCCGCCGGCACCGGCTGGGCGCCGATATGGTCGCTCGCCCGCGCGGCCTGCATCGATCACGGCAAACGTGACATTGTGGTGATTGCCGGTGCCCGCGACGGCGCCAACCTGTACATGTCGAACGCGCTGCATTGGCTGCGCGATCACGGCGTCAGCGACATTATTACGACCTGCGGCCAGAATCAGGGTTCTGACGACGTCAACGGGCGTCCGTTCCACTATCTGCCGACCCTGGGCATTCACGATACCGTCTATGTTGCCGGCGGGCCGGGTGTCGTCACTGAAGTGGAGAGCCGGGCTCGCGCCGCGAATGTCCGCTGCTACACCGATCCGTTTCTGCCGAGCGGAGAAACGCCCGGCCTGTTTGCAAGATTGTCCGGCAACATCCGTCTGAACGGCTGGACATCGGCGCCGGATAGTTACAAGCCCGTCTAGGGTATTTTCCGTTGATGCTGAACCATTGTGACGGACGAAATTCGCGACAGGGTCTAGGGTCTTTTCCTAGCTGCCAACTTCTCTGAGAAATGTCTTGACTGTCGTGTCGAGGCGGCGGGCTTCATCGGCCATGTCGACAGCTTTTGTAACCACTTGCATGGACGTGTTGCGCGCCTCGCCGACCGTTGTTTTCAGACGCTGGACACTTGAAGAAACATTGTTGCTGCCGGTTTCCGCCATCGACATATTGTCGTCGATCTCGCTTGTCACCCTGCGCTGCTGCTCAATGGCGCCGACGATCGCTTTTGTCCGTTCAACAAGCCCGCTGAGCGTGTCGGATGTTTTTGTCATCGTGCCGGCTGCCGTTTCCGTCGCGGACTGGATTTTATGAGCCCGGGCGCTGAGCTCCTCATTGGCCCGGGCAATCTGATGGGTCAGCGTTTCGACCTCGCGGGCCACGTCGCCATATTCTGATTGCGGCGCCTGCTCGTTCTGGGTTGCCTGAAAGGTTGCATTGATCGCCAGAAAGCTTGCGCGCTGGAGAATCTGTTCGGTCATCTCAACGAGCTTGTCCAGATCGGTGCTTGCTGCGACCAGTTCACCGGCCTGACTGGTGGCGGTCTTTGCAGAGAGGCTGCCATCCATCGCCGTCTTGGCCATATCCTGCAGGAGCCTGGCCATATCGAAGATCGTCGAGTTGAGCTTCTTTGTTGCGCTGCGGACCGCCGAGACGCTCGAAACCGTATTCTCGGAGACAAAGGCGGCTTCATCCGCTTCACCCTCCGCCACGACCGAAATCCTGGCCAGCGTCCGGGCCGTCTCGTCCATCGTTTCCACGCCGTCTGTCACGCTGAGCAGCACGGACCGCATTGAACGGTCAAACCGCTTGATGGCGTCTTCAAGGCTTTCGCGCCTCTGGTTCGAACTTTCGGCGATCGCCACGTCGACTTTCAGCCGGTCGCGTTCCTGCATCGACGACTGCAATGTCGTCACCGCCCGGGCAATGTCGCCGACTTCGTCATTGCGGTCGGCCCCGGACACTTCGACTTTCCAGTCACCCCGGGCCACGGCGCGGAGCGCTCCGGCAATCTGCGACATCGGTCCGGCGAGGTAACGCGCAGCGACGAAGGCGGCAATTCCACAAACAAGAAGCGATACGACGGCGACAATGACAAGCCACAGCCCGAGCGCCTGCCCCTCACGCTCACTGATCCGAACCAGTTCGCCGCGCAGGGATTGCAGTTCCGAGACCGGTGCAAGCGCGCACATGCGCCAGCGAACGAACAGACCGACGCAACGGGCGTGAAATTTGCCGTCGCTGGTTTCCGCCAGATCGGCACCGTCGGCGATATCGATTGTAATCGGCGGTACGTTCGCCTGTACGATCGACGACGAAATGACATTCGGCCCGTCGAGCACAAGAAGCTCCACGCCTTCGATTTTGGCAAATTTGACGATTGCCGGTTCGCTCATCCGCAACACACGGTGGCCGATGACCGCAGCAAAGACATCGCCGAAATCATCGAAAACCGGCTGAACCGCAACCAGAACCATGCTTGCGGCTTCTTTTTCGCCAAGCGCCAAAGCCAGCGTCGCATCGAGTTTCACGACCCGTATGAAGCCCTGTGGCTGCAAAGGATCGTTCTCCGCCATGATCATGTTGATATCCGGCCGCAACGTTGTCTGCTTGAGCGCAGCATCGGAAGCAAGCAGATCGATGTTACCGAACTCGGCGCCGAGAACGTTGAGATCCGGATCAATGACAATCAACCCGTCAATGTCGGTGCTGGCTTTGCCGCGCCGCAAAGTTTCGGTAATGGCAACCACATTGCCGGTTGTAATTGCGCTGACCACGTCTGTCCGCTGGGCAATAACGCCCAGCTGGCGGTCGACACTGGTAAACAGCAGGTCCAGCCGCAGAGCCCCCAGACCGGCCGCGCCGTCCAGCGTCTGGATCAGCTTGGCTTCGGCCAGATCGCTCAGTTGCGACGACTGGCGCGAAAGGCCTTCGTCAAGCCTGAAAATGGTCAGGCTGACAAACGCCGTAAACGCCATCGTCGCAATCAGCAAAACCGTGAT
The DNA here is from genome assembly GCA_947259045.1 of uncultured Afifella sp. GTDB lineage: Bacteria > Pseudomonadota > Alphaproteobacteria > Rhizobiales > Afifellaceae > CAMYKZ01. The sequence goes on along the minus strand of CAMYKZ010000028.1, from coordinate 17,451 downwards.
GACAAGCCGCGCTCCTAAGGTGGAAAAGCTCTTCAACGTTATGTCCTATTCGGCGACGGGCACGCCGCCGATACGGTTGAGAAACGCCTTTGCCTTGTTGCTGCCGGCATACTCCACGACGGAAAGGGCTTCCCTCGTCACAGTGTCGGTTTTGTAGATATATGAAATCGTATTGGAACTGGGATAGTCCGGATCCGTTGGCGATTTGCCATCGAGCTTGAGAATGACAACATCGGGGCCGAGAAATCTGCTGAACGGCCCAAACCCGACAGCACCGTTGACCTGACGGACCGATTCGAACGATTCCTGTGTCGTCATTGCCATTTTGGATTTCGACGTAATCTGAAGGTCACGCCAGCCCGGCATTGTGTCGCGCAGGACCAGGAGCGTACTGTCTTCCTCTTCACGCCGGACAATCTTGATCCGCAGATCGGCGCCGCCGACAACTTTCCAATTGACGATTTTTCCGGCGAAAATGTCGGCAAGCTGATCGTATGTGAGACCGGAAATACCCGCCGACTTGTGGACGTAGATCGCCGTCGGCAGTTTGAAAATCGGCACTTCATTCAGACCGAGCTCTTTTTCCTTCTCAGTCAGCGGTCTTGCGATCCGCCCCAGCAGTTCCTTGTTTGCGCCGACCGCAGCAATGCCGCCGCCGGAGCCGATGCTTGGCGGCACAATCACCAAGGTGTCCGGATTGTCCGCCGTATAGGCGGATCCAAGCGCCCGCAATTGTTCCATTCCGTCGCCGGTTCCGACGATGCGCAGATCGCCTGATATGGCCGGCGAAGTTATCGCCAGCGTCAGCGCGAGTGCGCTGATTAATCGAAATTTCATCATGGTCTCACTCCCCCAGCAGAGTATCTGAGGGAATGCTAAACCAAACCTGATAATAGAAAATGAACCGTAAGCGGTTTTCTTGCTTTAATTCCGGGCCTAGAGCGATGCTGTGATGCCGCCGTCAACATACAATATATGGCCGTTGACGAAGCTCGAAGCATCCGACGACAGGAAGATGGCCGCCCCTGCCAGCTCTTCCACATCACCCCATCGGCCGGCCGGCGTGCGCCCTTCAAGCCAGGCGGAAAATTCTGCGTTCTCGACCAGTGCCTTGTTCAGTTCGGTCTTGAAATAACCCGGCCCGATCGCATTGACCTGAATGCCATATCCGGCCCAATCAATCGACATGCCCTTGGTCAGCATCTTCAGCGCGCCCTTTGTGGCTGCATAAGGCGCTATGCCGGGCCTGCCAAGTTCGCTCTGAACCGAGCAGATATTGATGATCTTGCCGCATTTGCGCTCAATCATGTGCCGCGCAACCGCCTGACCGACCAGAAATGCGCTGTCGATATTCGTGCGCATCAGTTCCCGCCATTTGTCATACGGATATTCGTGCAACGGGGTGCGGAACTGCATTCCGGCATTGTTGATCAGGATGTCAATCGCCCCGATATCAGTCTCCACCCGGTCGACGCCGGCGGACACCGCATCGGGATCGGTGACATCGAACGACGCCTGGTGAACCGCCGCGCCTTCACTGCCGAGCCTTTCGGCGGCCGCGCCAAGGCGCTCTGCATTGCGCCCGTTGAGAACAATTTCCGCACCGACCGCCGCCAGTCCGCGGGCAAGCGCATAGCCGATGCCCTGGCTTGATCCTGTGATCAGGGCCCGGCGGCCTTCAAGGTTGAAGAGAGTCAGGGACATTTCATTTCCATTCCTGGACAAGCCGTTGCGAGGTTTGACGTTTTATCGCGGGTTTTTGCTGTGATAGGGGTATAGCATCGACAGCGCAACGCTTGCGCACGCCGTTCAGACATCAAAAGGACGAACCCGATGAGAGCCATTGTTATCCACGCCGCCGGCGATCTTCGCATTGATGACGTGCCGGAGGACGCGCCGGGCGAAGGGCAGGTGCTGGTCGAGCTTGGCTCCGGCGGAATATGCGGTTCCGATCTGCATTATTACAATCATGGTTGCATTGGCGCCATCCGGCTGCGCGAGCCGATGATCCTCGGCCACGAAGTTGCCGGCACGGTACGCGAACTCGGCGCCAACGTCAGCGGCCTCAGGATCGGCGACCAGGTTGCCGTCAACCCGAGCCGCCCCTGCGGTCATTGCAAATATTGCCTCCGGGCCATGTTCAATCATTGTCTCAACATGCGCTTTTACGGCAGCGCCATGCCGATGCCGCATATCCAGGGAGCGTTTCGCGAAAGGCTTGTCGCCGACGAAGCCCAATGCGTCCCGGTATCCTCCGATGTCTCGATCCGGGAAGCGGCGATGGCGGAACCGTTTGCCGTCACCCTGCATGGGGTGCGCCAGGCCGGCTCGCTGTCCGGTAAGCGTGTTCTGATCACCGGTTGCGGTCCGATCGGCGCATTGTGCATTGTTGCAAGCCGGTTGCATGGCGCCGGGCACATCACGGTCACCGATATTGTCGACGCGCCGCTGAAATATGCCGATATTCTCGGTGCCGACCAGGCCATTAATGTGGCCAGACACCCAGAGGAGATGGCGGCATTCGCCGCTGACAAAGGCACGTTCGACGTGGTTCTTGAGGCCTCAGGCAATGTGCATGCGATTGCCGGCGCCCTGAATGCGATCCGGCCGGGCGGCACCTTCGTTCAGCTTGGCCTGAGCGGCGACACCGAACTCCCGCTCAATCTGATCGTCGCCAAGGAAGTCCGCATTGTCGGTTCGTTCCGCTTCCATGAGGAATTTGCCTTTGCCGCGCAACTGATATCAAGCCGGCGGGTCGATCTGAGCCCGCTGATCTCCGATGTGCTGCCGTTTGCCGATGCGGTTCAGGCCTTTGAGACCGCCAATGACCGCAGCCGCGCCATGAAGGTTCAACTGGCCTTCAACTGACTGTCGCGTTCCCGAACCGGCTCATGCCGGAGCTGCGACGCAGCCATGCATCCGGCATCACTTGACGGATGCGGGCAAATATGCGGATACACGACCGGCATTCGCCGCACCTGCTGCCGGAGATATGAATGACCTACCGCGTCATCCCCGTAGAGCCGTTCGATTATGTCGTATTCGGAGGCACCGGCGATCTTGCACGCCGGAAATTGCTGCCGGCCCTGTTCCATCGTTTCTGCGACGGCCAGATCCCCGCCGGCTGCAGAATAATCGCCGTATCGCGACGCGCCATGAGCGACGACGAATTCAGCGCCGCGGCGCGCGAGGCGCTGGACCGCTATCTGCCGGAGGCCCACCGCGACGACGCCCAGATCGATCCGTTCCTGGAAATTGTTTCCTATGTCGAGGTCGACGCCGTCAGCGACAAGGGCTGGTCTGACCTGGCAAATGTGCTGCAATCGGGCGCCGACAAGGTGCGCGCGTTTTACCTCGCCGTCGGTCCGGATCTGTTCGGCGAAATCTGCGGCCGCATCGGCGCCCATGGCCTCGTTACGCCGCAGACCCGGCTGGTGGTTGAAAAACCGATCGGCAAGGACCTGGAATCGGCTTGCGCGCTCAATGACGCGATCGGCGAGGTGTTTTCTGAACGGCAGATCTTCCGCATCGACCATTATCTCGGCAAGGAAACGGTGCAGAACCTGATGGCGCTGCGCTTCGGCAATGTTCTCTTTGAACCGTTGTGGAATTCCGCTCATATCGACCATGTGCAGATAACCGTTGCCGAATCGCTGGGTGTCGGCACCCGCGGCGGTTATTACGACACGGCCGGGGCGATGCGGGACATGGTGCAGAACCACATTCTGCAGCTTTTGTGCCTTGTCGCCATGGAGCCGCCGGATTCGCTGGACGCCGATTCTGTTCGCGATGAAAAACTCAAGGTTTTGAAGGCGCTGAAGCCGATCACGGAGGACAATGTCGATCAGGTCACGGTCCGCGGCCAGTACAAGGCCGGCGCCTCCGGCGGTGACGCGGTCAAGTCCTATATTGACGAACTTGGCAATGAGACGAGCAACACGGAAACCTTTGTCGCTCTGAAGGCCGAAATCGCCAACTGGCGCTGGGCCGGCGTGCCGTTTTATCTGCGAACAGGCAAGCGGCTGGCCGACCGGATTTCCGAGATTGTCATCACCTTCAAGCCGATCCCCCATTCGATCTTTCCGAAAGGGTCGGGCACGGTGCATGCCAACCGGCTTGTGATGCGCCTGCAGCCCGATGAAGGCGTCAAGCAATGGATCATGATCAAGGATCCGGGGCCGGGCGGCATGCAGTTGAAATATGTACCGCTCGACATGAGCTTTTCCGAGACGTTCGACGCGCGCAACCCGGATGCCTACGAACGGCTTTTGCTGGATGTCATCCGCGGCAACCAGACCCTGTTCATGCGCCGCGATGAGGTTGAGGCTGCGTGGATATGGACGGACCCGATCCTTGATGCGTGGAAACGGGCGGCGAAAGCGCCGAGCGCCTATACCGCCGGAACCTGGGGCCCGTCGGCTTCGATTGCGCTGATTGAGCGCGATGGCCGCACCTGGCATGAGGATACGGTTTGATCGAGCGTCACGATTTTACCGGTTCCGAGGATCTTGCAGCCGCGCTGGCTGAGGCCGTTGCGGCCGATCTCGTCAGAGCCATCCGCCTGCGCGGCAAGGCATCACTGGCCGTTTCCGGCGGCTCGACCCCGAAACGGTTTTTCGGCGTGCTGTCTGACCAGCCGGTTCAATGGGACAAGGTCAGTGTCACGCTTGTCGACGAACGCTGGGTGCCGGAAACAGACAGCCGTTCCAATGCGGCGCTTGTCAAAACCCGTCTCCTGCAGAACCAGGCTGCGGCCGCCGATTTCGTGCCGCTTTATACAGGCGATGAAACCCCCGACGCGGGTCTTGGGTCGGCCGCATCTGCCCTCGCGGCGATGCCGCTGCCGTTTGACGCCGTCATACTCGGCATGGGCAATGACGGCCACACGGCGTCGTTTTTCCCGGCCGGTGATAATCTGGCGGCAGCGCTTGCCGAGGATGGCAGCCCGGTGGTTGCCATGCGAGCGCCCGGCGCCGGCGAACCGCGTATCACTTTGACCCGCAAGATGCTCTTGCAGGCGCGTGCGCTTTATCTGCATATTGAAGGCGCGGAAAAATCGGCTGTCCTGGAACAGGCGATGACGCCCGGCAGCGTCGATGACATGCCGGTGCGCGCAATACTGCATCAGGACCGAAGCGATCTTGCCATCTATTTTGCACCCTGATGCCTTGGAAAGGGCCGCCCGCACGGCCCGAAGGAGACATGAATGAAAGCCCGGTCTGAGATCGAAGCTGTTACCGATCGCATCCGAACCCGCTCCGCCAAAACCCGGCAGGCCTATCTGGACCGGCTGAAGGCGGCCAGGGATGCAGGTCCCCACCGCGGTACCCTGTCCTGCGGCAACCTCGCGCATGGTTTTGCCGCCTGCAGTATCGGCGACAAACAGGCGCTGGCCGGCGATGTGGTGCCCAATCTGGGCATCATCACGTCCTACAATGACATGCTTTCCGCCCATCAGCCTTTCGAACGTTTCCCGCAACTGATCAAACAGGCGGCAGAAGCGGCCGGCGGCGTCGCCCAGGTTGCCGGCGGCGTTCCGGCCATGTGCGACGGCGTGACCCAGGGCCAGCCGGGCATGGAACTGTCGCTGTTTTCGCGCGATGTCATCGCCATGGCGGCCGGCGTCGGCCTGTCGCACAATATGTTCGACGCCGCGGTCTATCTTGGTGTCTGCGACAAGATCGTCCCCGGCCTGCTGATCGCCGCGCTGACATTCGGTCATCTGCCGGCGATCTTCGTGCCGGCCGGGCCGATGCCGTCGGGCCTGCCGAACGACGAGAAAGCCCGTATCCGCCAGCTCTTTGCCGAAGGCAAGGTCGGCCGCGACGCGCTGCTGGAGGCGGAATCGAAGAGCTATCACGGGCCGGGCACCTGCACATTCTACGGCACGGCGAATTCCAACCAGATGCTGATGGAGATCATGGGGCTGCATCTGCCCGGCGCGTCGTTCGTCAACCCGAACACGCCGCTGCGCGACGGCCTGACCAGAGAGGCGACAAAACGGGCGCTCGCCATTACGGCGCTCGGCAACGAATATACGCCGGCCGGCGAAGTGATCGACGAGAAGGCCGTGGTCAACGGCATGATCGGCCTGCATGCAACCGGCGGCTCGACCAACCACACGATCCATCTGATTGCCATGGCGCGGGCCGCCGGTATCCAGATCAGCTGGGACGATTTCGCCGATCTGTCCGACCTGATCCCGCTGCTGACGCGGATTTATCCCAACGGTGTTGCCGATGTGAACCATTTCCAGGCCGCCGGTGGCATGGGAACCTTGATCGGCGCCTTGCTCGATGCCGGATTGCTGCACGAGGACGTCAGAACCGTCTGGGGCACCGGCATGGACGGCTATCGCAAGGAAGCCGGACTGGATGCGGACGGCCAGGTGATCTGGAACGATGCTGCAACGGAAAGCCAGGACCGCAGCGTGCTGCGCACCGCCGCCGATCCGTTCCAGGCCAACGGCGGCCTGAAAGTTCTGGACGGCAATCTCGGCCGTGCCGTCATCAAGATATCCGCCGTCAAGCCTGAGCGGCAGTGTGTCGAGGCGCCGGCGATGATCTTCCATTCCCAGGACGATTTCATGGCCGCCTTCAAGGCCGGCGAGATGGAGCGCGATCTGGTCGCGGTCGTCCGCTTCCAGGGGCCGAAGGCCAACGGCATGCCTGAACTGCACAAATTGACGCCGCTGCTCGGCGTGTTGCAGGACCGCGGATTCAAGGTCGCATTGCTGACCGACGGGCGCATGTCGGGGGCATCCGGCAAGGTGCCGGCCGCTATCCATGTCACGCCGGAGGCTGCAAGCGGCGGGCCGATCGCGCTGATCCGCGACGGCGACATGATCCGCCTCGATGCGGCCGGCGGATTGCTGGAATGTCGGGTCGATGCGGATGAATGGGCGGCCCGGACGCCGGTCGAAGCTGATCTCTCCGGCAATCAGTTCGGCATGGGGCGGGAAATGTTTCACGCCTTCCGCCAGTTCGCCGGCACGGCAGAGACCGGCGCCAGCGTGTTTTCCGCAGATCTTTGAACGCAGGGCCAGACAGATGACCAGATCAAACATTGCACTCGAACCGGTGCTGCAGAGCGTAGCCGTCATACCGGTTCTGATCATCGACGACGTCGCCACTGCGGTGCCGCTCGCCCGGGCGCTCGTCGCCGGCGGTTTGAAGGTGCTGGAGATCACGCTGCGCACGGAAGCTGCACTGGAGGCGACCAAAGCGATCATCGATCAGGTCGAAGGGGCAATCACCGGGCTCGGCACCGTGCTGAACGCCGGCCAGATGAAACAGGCCGAAACGATCGGCGCAGCCTTCATGGTCTCGCCCGGCGGCAGCCCGGCGTTGCTTGATGCCGCCGACGATTGCAGCGTGCCGCTTTTGCCCGGCGCCGCCACCGCCGGCGAAGCCATGACGCTGCTGGAACGCGGCTACGGCTTACAGAAATTCTTTCCCGCCGAACAGGCCGGCGGCGTGCCCTATCTGAAATCTCTGTCCTCGCCGCTTGCCGGCATCCGCTTCTGCCCGACCGGCGGAGTCTCGCCGGACAATGCCGGCTCCTACCTTTCGCTGCCCAACGTGATCTGCGTCGGCGGATCCTGGGTCGCGCCCGCCGATGCGGTCAAATCAGGCGACTGGGCGCGGATTGAAGATCTCGCCCGCACTGCAGCGGCGCTGAAAAAGGGAGCTGCGACATGAAACCGGCTGCCAGGGTTGCCCTCAATGAATTGCGGGCCCACGCCGAAGACGTCGCCGGCATGCACTTGCGTGAACATTTTGCCGCCGATCCGGCCCGGTTTGACAGTTTCCATCTCGACCTCGGCGATCTGACGCTTGATTATTCCAAGAACCGCATCAGCCGCGAAACCATCAGCCGGCTGGTTGCCCTGTGCACGGCGGCCGATCTCGACGAGCGGCGCGAGGCCATGTTCTCCGGCCAGACAATCAATTCCACCGAAGGCCGGGAGGTTCTGCACACCGCGCTGCGCAACCGCTCCAACCGGCCGGTGATCGTCGACGGCGAGGATGTCATGCCGGCGGTCAATGGCGTGCTGGAGGGCATGGGCCGGTTTGCCGAGGATGTGCGCCGCGGCCGGCTGACCGGCGTGAAGGGCGACCGCTTCAGCCATGTAGTAAATATCGGCATCGGCGGCTCAGATCTCGGCCCGGCGATGGCAGTTGCGGCGCTGACGCCTTATCGCGGCGATGGCCCGAAAGTGCTTTTTGTCTCCAATGTCGACGGCGCGCATCTCTCAGACACGCTGGCGGAACTGGATCCGGCAAAAACCCTGTTCCTGATCGCCTCCAAGACCTTCACCACATCGGAAACCATGACCAATGCCGGTTCGGCCCGGGCCTGGGTCGCCGATACGCTGGGCGAAGATGCCGTCGGCGCGCATTTTGCGGCGCTCTCCACCAATCTGGAGGCCGTCAGCGCCTTCGGCATCGACACTGCCCGCGCCTTCGGGTTCTGGGACTGGGTCGGTGGCCGTTATTCGGTCTGGTCGGCAATCGGCCTGCCGCTGGCGATCTCCATCGGCTTCGACAATTTTCTTGCCTTCCTGGACGGCGCGCACCGGATGGACGAACATTTCCGCACCGCGCCCTGGGCAGAAAACATGCCGGTTCTGATGGCCGCGATCGGGGTCTGGAACCGCAATGTTCTCGGGCTGACCAGCCATGGCGTGATGCCCTACGACCAGCGCCTCAGCCGCTTTGCCGCGCATCTGCAGCAGCTCGACATGGAAAGCAACGGCAAGCGGGTGACGCTTGCCGGAGAGCCTGTCGATTATCAGACCGGCCCGGTGGTCTGGGGCGAACCTGGCACCAACGGCCAGCATGCGTTTTTCCAGCTGCTGCATCAGGGCACCGACATCGTGCCGTGCGATTTCCTGATTGCCGCCGAACCGCGCGAACAGCTGGCCGACCACCATGCCAAGCTTGCCGCCAACTGTTTCGCCCAGACCGAGGCGCTGGCCTTCGGCAAGACCGAAGACGAAGTGCGCGCGGAACTGGCGGCAGCGGGACTGGAGCCGGCCGATATCGATGCGCTTGCGCCGCACAAGACATTCCCCGGCAACCGGCCGACCAACACGCTGATCTACCGCTGCCTCGACCCGGCGACGCTGGGCATGCTGATCGCGCTTTACGAACACCGGGTGTTCGTCCAGGGCGTGATCTGGGACATCAACAGTTTCGACCAGTGGGGCGTCGAACTGGGCAAGGCGCTGGCCAGCCGGCTTTTGCCGGTGGTGCGCGACGGCGCGGATGCGGAGGCGCTGGATTCGTCGACCATCGGGCTGGTGGCGCGGTTCAGGAGTTTATCGGAACCGGGCTAGAGGCAAAAACCGATGCTAATCGTTCAGACCCTGATTGCCGCGGCACTTCTTTTCATGTCGGTAAACTCAACGGTTGCTGCCGAGGCGAAGACGGCCGGGGTCGGTTCAGTGCCTGAATATATTGATCATGTTGAGCAGCAACGCCTTTTGCCGGCCCGGGGTCTGTCGATGGCTCCAAGACCCCACCCGACCTCCGCTTCGCTTAGGCTACCCTCCCTGCAAGGGGGAGGGACGGGGCCTGCCGTTCCCTGGCCGCAAAATGTTGAACCCCGGTAACCGGGATTTTCGCTCATTGACATATGATCGTGGAACGCATTTTACCCTCCCACTTGCGGGGAGGGTCGGCGCGAAGCGACGGGGTGGGGCCGGCGTAAACGGCCCTGAGTTATGTTGACGCCTCAGGATAGGCAAAAGCCGGATTCCCGGCGATTCTGACGCGCTCCTCTCTTGCGATTGTCTTTCTCAAAGAACAATTCGACTTCCGCGTCGCGTGGTATCAAATCCCTGTCGCAGCGCTTTCGATCACATGCGCAAACGAACCCATCACCCGGCCGCGGCGCAGGCCGATTGCGCCGATCGCTTCGCCGTCCGCGCTGCTCGCCCCAAACAGCCGGTCGGCGTCGCCTTCGCTGATAATTGTCGCATAGTGGAATTCATGCGCCCTGAGCGGCATCTGCCACAGGGCGCCGGCCATCGGCGCCAGATTGCGGTAGCCCAGATGCAGTTTACGTTTCGCGAAGCTTGTCGTCAGCGGCAGCAGGCCGAGCATCGCGTGGTTTTCGCCATCGGCATCGATGATGGCATCACCCAGCGCCATGTAACCGCCGCACTCGCCGTAGAGCGCCGCGCCGCGCTCTGACGCTGCAAGCATTCCGGCACGAAAGGTCGCTGCCGCGGCCAGTTGCCCGGCATGCAGTTCCGGGTAACCGCCGGGCAGGAAGATGCAGTCGGCCTGCCGGTCGGGCGCTTCGTCGGCAAGCGGCGAAAATGTCGAGATCGCAGCACCCGCGGCGTGCCAGCCCTGCAGCATGTGCGGATAGGCAAAAGCAAACGCGATATCCTGCGCCACGGCGATTGTCTGCCCCGGCGGGGCAAGCGGCGCGGCTTGCAATTCTGCCGCCGGGCACGGCGCGGAAGAGGCGCTGCGGCCCAACGGCGCGGCCAGCGCGGTTAGCCGGTCAAGGTCGATCCCGGTTTCCACCAGGGCCGCCGCCTGCTCCACAAGGCCGTCCAGCCCGCCATGTTCGGCGGCCTGCACAAGGCCGAGATGGCGCGACGGCACGCTGATTTCGCTGCTGCGGGCGACAGTGCCGAGCAGGGGCACATCGACACGTTCAAAGCCCTCGCGCAGCAAAGCGGCATGGCGCTCCGAACCGCAGCGATTGACGATGGCGCCGATGATCTCAAACCCGTCGGCCTGCCGCGCTAGCCCGTCTGCCACGGCAGCGGCGGTCTGGGCGGTGCCCTGGCCGTCGACAATCAGCAGAACCGGCAGGCCGAGCGCTTTGGCCAGTGACGCCGTCGAGCCGGCGCCGCCCGTGCCGCCATCGTAAAGCCCCATCACGCCTTCGACGATCAGCATGTCCGCGCCGGCCGCCTGGCTTTCGGTGAGGGCCTGCAGCCGTGCATTGCCCATCGCCCAGGGATCGAGGTTGACCGCAGTCCGTCCGCTGGCCGCCTGGAGGAATTTCGGATCGATATAATCGGGCCCGCATTTGGCGGCTGCAATACTGAGCCCGCGCCGCCTGAGCGCTGCGATCAACCCGGTCGTGACAAGTGTTTTGCCGCAATGGCTGGAAGTTGCGGCGATGAGCAGGCCCCGTGCACCCCTGAGTGCGGCCCCCGGTTCGCCCGCGATAATTTCATTGACGCTCATTGCCCGCTCACGCGCTCTGTTCGGTCTCCGCGGACCCGCGAAGTCCGAGCGGATCGCGTTGCAGGATGCGGCCTTCCATCGCGCCGAGCCAGTCAAGACCTGCGCGCAGGCGCACCGTCTCGCCGACGACAATTATCGCAGGCGGCTCAATCCCTTCGGTTATCACATCGCCCGGCGCCTGCCCGAGACTTGTCTCCAGCACCCGTTGTTCGCCGGTGGTTGCGTCGCTGACCACCGCCACCGGTTCGTCGGCGGAGCGGCCGGCGGCAATCAGCGCCTCTGAGATCGCCGCCAGATGTTTGATCGCCATATACATGACGATCACCGGCGCGCCACGGGCGACGCCCTCCCAGTCGATTGACGAGGGCGTCAGGCCGGTCTGGTCGTGGCCGGTGAGGAATGTGACGGAATGATTGACATCGCGGTGGGTGACCGGAATGCCGGCATAGGCCAGCCCGCCGATGCCGGCGGAAATGCCCGGCACGATGCGGAACGGGATGCCAGCCTCCACCAGCGTCAGGGCTTCCTCGCCGCCGCGACCGAAGACAAACGGATCGCCGCCCTTCAGCCGGCAAACCCGCTTGCCGCTTTCCGCCAGCGATACCAGCTTGAGGGAAATGTCGCGCTGTTGCGGCGACGGTTTGCCGCCGCGCTTGCCGGCATATTCAATCAGGGCGCCGGGCCGGACAAATTCAAGAATGCGCTTGTCGACCAGCGCGTCATAGATCACCACATCGGCCTGGGCGAGCGCATTGACGGCATGCAGCGTCAACAGGCCCGGATCGCCCGGGCCGGCGCCGACCAGCCAGACCCAGCCGGGTTCGAAGGCCGGCAGGCCCTGCAGCATCGACGTTTCTGGTTTACGACCGGACATTCGTATTTTTACCGCCATTTGGTCGCACTTAAAAGTGCCATTGCGCGAAGCTCCGAGCTATACAGGGACATGACCAATATCCGCAAACCGGATGGCCCCCTGAAACGCGGCTGGACCACGGGCGCCTGCGCCACTGCCGCCGCCAAGGCAGCGTGGCATGCCTTGAACGGCGGCGGCTTTCCCGATCCCGTCACCATCCGTCTTCCGCGCGGCGAAAAACCGGCCTTCGCGCTGGCGCGCACCGATCAGGGCGAGGACTGGGCCCAGGCGGCGGTGATCAAGGATGCCGGCGACGATCCCGACGTCACCCACGGGGCGGAGATTTCCGCTCTTGTGCGCCGTGGCAAGGCCGGGGCCGGCGTCACCTTTCGGGCCGGCGCCGGCGTCGGCACCGTCACCAAGGCGGGACTGCCGATCCCGCCCGGCGAACCGGCGATCAACCCGGTGCCGCGCGAGATGATGCAGGCGGCGATCCGGGAAGTTTCGCAGCTATTGGACGTGCCGTCCGATGCGGAGATCGAGATTGCGGTTGCCGGCGGCAAGAAGCTTGCGGAGAAAACCTGGAACCCGCGGCTCGGCATTGTCGGCGGCATTTCCATCCTCGGCACGACCGGCATCGTCGTGCCGTTTTCCTGCGCCGCCTGGATTCATTCCATCCATCGCGGCATCGATGTCGCCCGCGCCACCGGCCTGACCCATGTCGCGGGCTCGACCGGAAACATGTCGGAAAAGGCCGTGCAGGCGCGTTACGATCTGCCGGAGATCGCGCTGCTCGACATGGGCGATTTTGCCGGCGGGCTGCTGAAATACCTCGCCAGGCATCCGCTGCCCAGGCTCACCATCGCCGGCGGTTTCGCCAAGATCAGCAAGCTTGCCCAGGGCGCGCTGGATCTGCATTCCAGCCGGTCGGAAGTCGATCTCGGTTATCTGGCCAGCATCGCCCTCAAATTGGGCGGCGACGACCATCTGGCCCAGGCCATCAGGAAGGCCAACACCGCAGCCGAAGCGCTGGCGCTGGCCAGTGCGGCCGATCTCGATCTCGTCCGGCCGATTGCACAACGGGCGGCCGAGACGGCGGTCGCCACCCTGCGCGGCGCGCCGGTTAATGTCGATATCATGGTCGTCGACCGCCAGGGCGGCATATTAACGGAGACTGCGGATGGCTAAAGTGATGATCCTTGGCGGCACTGCGGAAGCCGGCGAACTGGCGGCCCGGCTTGCCGGCGACGACCGGCTGGCGACGGTGACTTCGATGGCAGGGCTGACGCGCATGCCGGCGCCGGTCGCAGGTCAGGTGCGCCGCGGCGGGTTTGGCGGCGCCGACGGGCTGGCGGCCAATCTGATGAATGAAGAATATGACGTCCTGATCGACGCCACCCACCCGTTTGCCGCGACGATTGCCGCAAATGCGGCGGAAGCCGCGGAAACAGCCGGCGTTCCGCTGATCAAGCTGGTGCGTCCGCCGTTTGAACGCCTGCCCGGCGACTGGTTCATCGACGTGCCCGACATGCAGACCGCGGTTGAAAACCTGCCGGAAAACGCTCGTGTGTTCCTGGCGGCCGGACGGCGCGAAATCCGCCTGTTTGCCGAGCGCAGCGATCTCTGGTGTCTGGTGCGGATGATCGAGGCGCCGACGCCGGGCGAAACCATGCCGCGCGGCGAGGTGATCCTCGGCCATCCGGCGAGGGAGCCGGAGGCGGAAGTCGCTTTGTTGCGCGAGCACGATATCGGCTGGGTCGTTTCAAAGGATTCCGGCGGCAGGGCGTCGGCCAAGATCGAGGCGGCGCGCCGGCTCGGCCTGCCGGTGATCCTGATTTCACGGCCGGACCTGCCTGACGTTGCCACCGCCGCCCACATCGACGATGTGATCGAATGGCTTGAAGACGAATTGTTTTCCTGAACGCTCTAAGCGGCAACCTGACCGGTTTTGCCGGCCTTTTTTTCGTGTCGCGACGATTTGCGGCCATCGAGCGCCAGCCAGACATCGAGAAACCGGTCAAGCCAGGCGCGGATCGGCGGGTCGTAACGGAACCAGTTGCCCATATGGTCCGGCCGTGACTGCGCACCGGGCAGGACAAACCGTTTTGCCCCGTGCACCGTCCAGCGATGGGCCATGGCGTAAGTCATTTCAGAATGGAACTGCAGCGCGATCGATGCCTTGCCGGCCATGAAGGCCTGATTGTCGAACATGTCGCCACAGGCCAGAAGTTCGGTGCCGGCCGGCAGGTCGAAACCCTCCCGGTGCCACTGATAGACCGTTTGCGGCCAATGGATCAGTTTTTTGCCGGCCTCCGTCGGGTGCAGCGGATAAAAGCCGATCTCGGCGCAGCCGTCGGGATGTTCGCAGACTTTGCCGCCAAGCTGTTTGACCATCATCTGGGCGCCGAGACAGACGCCGAGAAACGGCGCGCCCTCTTTCAGCGGCACCGATATCCAGTCGATCTCCTGGCGCACGAAATCCTCCGGATCGTTGGCGCTCATCGGACCGCCGAAAATCACCGCGCCGGCATGGTCGTCCATCGTTTCCGGCAGCGTGTCGCCGAATCTCGGCTTGCGCTTGTCGAGCTCGTAGCCCTTGGCCATCAGCATCTGTCCGAGTTTGCCGGCCGTTGACTGTTCCTGATGCAGCACGATCAGGATCCGCCCCTTGGGTGGTTCCGCAGTTCGTGCTTTCAACAATTTCGCCATCGGACCAGTCTTGCCTTTTACCCGGTTTGCATCTCAGTTTTCGGTTCGCGCCGCAACTTCCGAGCGCTTGGCAATCCGGTCGCGGCTCTCCACGCCGAGCAGTTCGGCGATGCGCCAGACAAGATTGTCCTCAAATTCATGCACTTGGCCATCGGCGTAGACCATTTCCCACAAATGTTCCACGACGCGCAGCCGCTGTTCGGTTTCCATGCCGCGTTTCAGCACGCTGGTAAAACCATAGAGATCGACCGCCTCGCTGTCGGCGCGGATCGCCTCGTCGATCAGCGTGTCGAGATCGCCGCCGGCGATGTTGTATTCGCTTGCCAGAACCTCGCGCAGTTTCGCCCGTTCCGCGTCTTCGACCTCACCGTCGATCGCCATCATGTGGGCAAGCAGGGCGGCCATCGCCAGACGCGCATCATTGTCGTCGAACTTTTGCACCGGTCCCTTGTCGGAACTGATCTTTTTCAGAAAATCGCGCACCGCATTCAGCATTCATCTCTCCTGATCGACCAATATTATCAGCCACGCCTGCCGGATAGCGGCCGTATTGCGCGAGCGCATACTAGCCGGCAAGAGTTACCCGGTGATAAAGTCCGAGGCCGAAAGGTTCAACGGGAAATTTTTAAAGGTCCGCGGACTGTGTTAGCCTGACGGCAGAAGGAAAGGTCTACGATCATGGCGTCATTTCTCTCCGGCCTGATGCGGCGGCTGACCGGCGCTGGCAGCGGCAATGGCGCAAGCCCGGCCGGCGAAGCGGAAAGCTACAAGGGTTATACCATTATCCCGGTTCCGCACGCCAATGGCGGCCAGTACAACACCGCCGGGCTGATTTCAAAGCAGATCGGTGAAGAGTTGAAGGAACACAAGTTCATCCGCGCCGATACCCACGGCAGCCAGGAAGAAGCGGCGCGCCATTCCATCACCAAGGCCAAGCAGATCATCGACGAGCAGGGTGACGGAATATTCGGGTGATCCGGCCACCGGCGCTGAACCGCTACCGCATCGGTAGCGAGCGGAAGTCGACTGTGCAGCATGTGCATGTGAACGGCGGTGGTCAGGCATTCGTGGGAAGCGTCAATTCCCCGGCAAGCAGATCAGCCCGAGGCACCTAATGCGCCCGCCGGTGCCTGCTGACGGAAAACTCGACCGCATCGGCGGCAAAATACTCTATCGTGTTGTCGGTATGGTGTTGCTCGTTCTCATGTTAGGGAACGGTTCGGCAGCATTCTACGCTATCCGCTCGGGAGATATGCCGGCCGGCCTGTTCTTTGCTCTCATTGCGATTGGCTTCGGTTTCGTTGTGCGCTGGTGTTTTTCATCAAAACGCAGATTGCGTGTTGCTGATCCGAGCTAGCGGTGCCGGTTGTACTCGCATCGCCGTGCACGGCTTACCAGCAACCAAGAGATATTCTGAAAGCTAATAGGGGATTGAAAAACTGGTGCCGCATACCGGATTCGAACCAGTGACCCCATCATTACGAATTATTTTTCAGACATTCTCATAGATTCTCATAGAATAACTAAATTGTTGAAATTGAAAGCTTATTTCGTTATAGGCTTGACATAACTGAACATAGATACACCCTGTTACGCTCGTGATTTGTGTGACTTCGTTGTGACTTGGATGTGACTTGAGACTCACCGACCTCCAGATTCGGAAGCTTAAACCGCCCGAAAAAGGGCAGCGTGCCTATTTCGACGACGCCCTGCCGAACTTCGGTGTGAGGTGCGGTCATACTGGCACTCGATCCTCGATCCTTCATCGTGATGCTTGGGCGCAGCCGTCGGATGCGGACGATTGGTCGATATCCGGACATGAGCCTAGCGGAAGCGCGCAGGGAGGCCAAAAAGCTCTTGGCGGACAGGAGCGCCTTAAACGTCTCATCATCGCGCCGGCCGGCATTAGGTTTTGAGCAGGCCAAACGGCTCTATCTTGAAGATTGCCGCATCCGCCTACGCGGATCGACCTATGAAGCCTATGTCCGATACCTCAGCCTTTTCACATTTAATAAGCCGCTAACCGAGGTCACACGGGGCGACGTAATGGGGGTCATCACGCTATTGCGCCGCACACCAGAAGCGCAGAATTTCGCCTTTGTAACCATCCGAGCGTTTTTCAACTGGGGAGTTCGAAATGAGCTTTGCGAACGGAACCCGATTTTCGGAGCACGCATTCCCAATAAATCGAAGGCTTGCGAGCGGGTGCTCGACGATGACGAGATTGCTGCCCTCTGGGCCGCGACTGACGACTACCCGTTCGGCCAAATCGCCCGTGCGCTTTTGTTGACCGGGCAACGGCGCACCGAGATTAGCAGTCTGCGATGGGATCAGATTGACGATACCATCACCTTCACCGAGACCAAAAATGATGAGACGCACATCATTCCAGTCGGCGCACGAATGCGGGCGCTCCTCGACGCTCAGCCCGCGAGCGACACCTATGTCTTCGGTTCCAGTTTCAGCGGCTGGAGTAAATCTAAACGTCGGCTCGACAACGAGCTCGACATAGCACCCTGGACGCTGCACGATTTGCGCAGAACCTTTGCCACCCGAATGGCGCAAATCGGCACGCCGATTCATGTCACGGAGCGGCTTCTCAACCATAAGAGCGGCACGATTTCCGGCGTTGCCGCGATCTATAACCGCCACTCATACATGGACGAGATGCGG